>JBGTGR010000063.1:0-20699 GCA_041746655.1 Elainellales cyanobacterium
CAAGGGTGCCGCTGTGCTCTAGGGCGCGAACGGTTTTTTGAATCAGCACGCTGGCGGGGTCGCTGGGGTGGCTTTTGCAGAGTTTTTGCCAGCGATCGGGCCAGGCGGTTTGAACGTAGGCCAGCAGGTCTTCGGTGTAGAGGGCGGTGGTGGGGTTGTAGCCTGCGGCGGTGCCCACCAGCCAGCCCTGGGCCGCTAGGGCGTTGATGATATCTTGTTGGAAGGCGAGTTCTTTACTGTCGGCCATAACAGTCTTCACGAGGGCGAGTATTTTCTATCTACATTTTTTAGCTTTGTTGTTCCCAGAAAGTGATGGAAGTAAGGGCGGTTAACTACCACGCCAACCGCCAGAAAAATTGTAGCGAACATCATTGCTCCAATCATCGCTCCTCTTGGTTGTATTGACAAAAATCACACCTCTACTCTTTAATTCATTCACATTTTCATCAGTTAAACCTCGACAGTCAATCATCAAGGTGCCAACTAAATTTGCCTCATCCCAATGAGCACTACCTAAATCTGTTCCTTTAAAAGTTGTCCCTAAATACTGGCAATAGGTTGCATCAATGTCGCGCTCAATGTTGTGGGTGCTATACATGACAAGGTTGAT
Source organism: Elainellales cyanobacterium (assembly GCA_041746655.1). Classification (GTDB taxonomy): domain Bacteria; phylum Cyanobacteriota; class Cyanobacteriia; order Elainellales; family Elainellaceae; genus JBGTGR01. Next base: position 611 of record JBGTGR010000063.1, read on the forward strand.
GTCGCGGACAATGGTGAGAACTCTGCCGATGTCGCGGGCAATGCTGCGAGTGATTTCGATATCGATAACATGGTTGAGTTCGCGAGCGATACTGATGCTTAAAGCCATGTCTCGGGCGCGCTCAAGAGCACGGTTGATTTCACGCTCTTGCTCAAGAGAACGAGTGATGACACGGGCACGCTCAAGAGAGAGAAGAAGGGATTGGATAAGGCCGAATCTAGGGACGCGAAAGGTAGAAAAATTGATAGATTCACTTTCTGCCACTGTTTCGGCAACTGCCATCAATAGTGGTGAACTGAGATTAGCATTTGCAAAGTTAGCTCTGTTTAATTGGGCATAGGAAAAGTCTGATCCTCTCAAATTTGTTCCTGTAAAGTTTGAATCGGAAAAGTCTTTTCCAGATAGATCTGTTCCCGAAAGATCGGCACCTGCGAAATCTTGTTTTGGGTCGAAGTCTAACATCGCTGCCAAATCAAAGAAGTCAGAACTTTCACTTGCAAGCACTGATTCAATCTGTTGCTCTAGTTCCTTGAACGAGTCGGGTTTAGCCATGATGCCAGCTCCCTTGACAAAGAGGTTCTGCTTCTAATAGAGGCTTGAGATAGCGCAACGTGATTGCTCGCTCAATCACTGCCAGTTTATTCCGATGAATATTCTTTGTCAGACCCAATTCGCCCCAGGTAATGCGAATATCTTCCCCTCGGGTGGTAAATGTGGCAGTGAGGGTGCAAGGCAGACGATCAATGTTGAGAACTCCTAAGAGCGTCTCCTTCAAAAGCCCATCTAGAACGTTACGTTCATCATAGGCATCAAACACCCATGCTGGCGTTTCCTCCGCGCCAATCTTTTTAACCTGGAAGACATCGACCGTGACTTTCTCTGCTCGTTCCTCAGTTTGCTTTGCGCTAATGCTTTGATCGCTCGATGTTATTCCAGCCTGTACTTCGCTAGCTCGAGTTTGCTGTTGCTCTACTTCCATTGAGACTTTGAAAGGTTTCAACAGAGCAGTCTTTTCTAAGGGAAACTTGCAGTTAACTAGATCAAATCGCAATTGGCCACGACGAATGCCAAAAGTCGCTCGCCCATCTGGCAGCCCCAATAATTTTCCGGCAGGAATTTCGATCTCTTGCTCACTGCTAAAGCTAATGGTAAGGCTAAGGTCAAGATCTTGGATAGCTGCCGCCTTAGGGATAACGAAGTTAGCAAGAGATGGTTTGAGCGCAGGTACAGGCGCTTTGAGGTGTAGCTTCATAACCACACAGTCAGGGAAACGATTGGTGGTTGATGGCTTTGCGATTTCATCCATACCCATCACGATACTATCGGTTTTATCATTGGTCATCCTTGCCGCCTCTCTCTAATGGTAGTCAAACTTCTAATTTGAGAAATTGGGTGATGAGGCAATTACTGTCAGCCATGGGCGGGCTCTAGGGTGGGGGCAGGGGCCGCGCTGGCGGGGGGTTGCCAGCCCCGTACATCTATCTTTCCCGTCACAGCAGCGGAGATCAGGGCAGAGCGGCGTTCTTGGAGAAGACGCATATTTTCTTTGGATTGAGATATGAGATTATTCAGAAGTGATAATTTCTCTTGAATGAAGCGGCGAATACTCTCTTGTTCGTCAATAGGGGGCAATGGCAGAGGAAAAGAGCGTATGTCGCTACATGTAATAGCAGCCTTTGTGCTGCCCCAACCTTCTGATTCATGACGAATTCTTGCATAATTAGCGGATAACCAATCATGCAAAAACTCATGAGAAAGATTTTTGCCTCTGTGTTCAATAAACGCAAGATGTTGATTAATGGTTGCTTCAATTTCCGTAATAGTTGTCATGCCGCGAGTCTTACCTTCACCAGTAATTGCAATCAATACGGTTCCTGGATTAACAATTGGCAGTGGACATTCCTTCAAGGCTTTTTGAGTGACAAATTGATCCGCTTCAAGCACTCTTTCTAAATTAACTTTTGAACTATTAAGCCATGGGTAATCTCCATTCTCCCAATAGTCAAGCTTATCGCGAGAAGGCGTACATCCATTTCCTACAAGACACTGCCATCCAATGCGGCTCATCTCCCAATGGGCGGGGACTTCGCCTAGCCACTCGACGCCGGAGTCTTTCATGGGGGCAGTGGGGTCGAGGCCCTTGGTGACGGCATGGGAAATCACCGCCTGCCGCTTTTCTTTCAGCAGTTCGATCAGCCGCTGCTGCTCTGCGATCAATGCGTCAATACGCGCCGTTTCATGGTCTAGAAAACGAGCAATTTGGGTTTGTTCTCGCAACGATGGCACAGGTACCAGAAATGAGTTTAAAGTTCCTGTGGTCAACTGGTTTACTGTTGACGTCATAAAAGATCCAGATTGAGCAGAAAAAATATATGAATTAAAAACCCAAAAGAGGAATTGATTTATTTGAGAACGATAGATAGTCATAAAGGCTCCAAATGTCATGCCTTCTGAGTCCTTATCTATCAACGCATTTTTACCAATTAGATCGCGACTCCCATTTCTTGAGCAAATCAGGATATCTCCTTCTTTCACTATCAACTTTTGAGGAACTGCCTTGTCCACAAAAACATTGTCGTGAAGAGATATCATTCCATTTTGAACATTGGATGAACGTAGAACAAGCAATCCTTCATCTACTACATCATCGGGAGAGTAGGTTAAACCAATAATGGCCTCTCCAACAAAACCCAGTTTCTTCACGATCCAATTCTTGGGCACTTCCCCCAACCATTCCACCCCAGAATCCTTATACGCCTCATACTTCGGAAAGCTCATTGGTCTTCTCCCGTCGCCACATTCAGCGTATAAAACTCATGCAACTTTGCTTGCAACAGCGCCTTATCCGGCAACTGTGTTTGATACTCCGCAATCAGCGCAGGTGACAAAGAACGATTTAGAGCATACTCCACCACCTCATCATCCTTACTCGCACACAGCAAAACCCCGATCGCCGGGTTTTCGTGGGGCTTGCGCGCATCGCGATCCAACGCCTCTAGATAAAAATTTAGCTTGCCCAAATACTCCGGCTCAAACCGTCCCACCTTTAGCTCCACCGCCACCAGACAATTCAACCCTCGGTGGAAAAACAATAGATCCAACGCAAAATCTCGCCCACCCACCTGCACCGGATATTCTGAGCCCACAAAACAAAAATCTCGCCCCAGCTCAATCAAAAAGTTCTGAAGCTGTTGCAGCAAAGCACGGTGTAAGTCTGCCTCTGTATGTCGCTCTGGCAGATCCAAAAATTCCACCACATAGGCATCTCGAAAAATATCCATAGCCGTGGGATGAGATTGTGATACCACTGGTGACACTTTTACGGGGTGTAAGACAGTCCGCTCAAACAGAGCCGCTTTAAACTGCCGTTCTAGCTCCCGGCTAGACCACTTTTCCTGAATCGCTAGCCGCAGGTAAAACTCCCGCTCCTCCGGACGTTTACTCTGACTGAGAATAATTAAGTTATGAGTCCAGGGCAATTGTGTCAGCAGTGCTGACACTTTTTCATCATCCCGATACGTTTCATAGAACTTTCGCATCCGAAAGAGATTACGGCGAGTAAACCCACGCAGCCCCGGCTGAGTCTGGGCTAAATAATCTGCCAACTGCTGCACCACCCCATCGCCCCATTCCGCTTGCGCCAGCTTGTGGCTAATGTAAGCCCCCACCTGCCAATACAGCTCTACCAGTTGCGTATTCACCGCCTGCATCGCCCTTTGCTTAGCAGATTGGATCATCTCCACCACTTCAGCAAAGCTGGTTTCTATCGCAGCGCTAGTCGGTTCTGTCATGCCGACAGCCTCTCGATCATCTGCCATAAAGCCTCATTTCTTCTGGCAGGGCTACCCTGTCATCCAGTGCTTGAGAACTTCTCGCAATGTCAGCCTCAGCCCTAGCAATCAGGTGATCTAACTTACCTGCTTCTACATCATCCTCCAGCTGCCGATCCCACCGTTCATCCAGATAACTCTGCAACCAGGTTGAGAGTTCTCGTGCCTCTGCTTGGGGCAGTTCTTGAATGGCAGCGGCAATTTCTAGCAACGTCGTCATCGGCAAAACCTGCTGTGTACTGGTTCTATGGTATCTCCAACCCAATTCCTCCTCATGCCGATAACTCCTCGATCATCTGCTTAATGCGATCGGTACAGGCCTTTAGATCTTGATCGATTTCTTCCAAGGGTCGCGGCGGCTGAAACACATAAAAATGCCGATTAAACGGAATCTCGAACCCCACAATGCCCACCTCCCCATCGATGGCATCCCGCTTGTCTTCATCAATCCAGGCATCGGGCACATGGGGTTTCACCTCCCGCTCAAAGTAGTCATAGATGGATTCTCCCAGGGGCACATTCTCATAGTCTCGCAGGCCCGTATCTGGCTCTGGCTGGCCCTTGGGCTTATCCTTGACTCGGCAAATCTCCGCCTCTGGGTGACGCTCTCCCAACACATTCAACAACGCCTTCAGCAAAGCCGCACTCGCATCAACCCCATGCACCGCCAGGGCCTGCTTTAGCAGCTTGCTAAACGGAGCACGGCTGAGACAGAGCGGCTCCTCTTCCAGAGTTTGCAGCGCCGTAATCAGGCGACTTTGCACCGCCCCATCCAGCTTTTGCACCGCTTTTTCTGCCAGTGCAGCCTTAATGCGTTCCGCCGTCACCTGAAATGCCAGCCGCAGCGGTCGCTCAATAGTAATGCGGCGATAGCCAAAAGCCTCAATGGGAAAAATTTTGCTCTGGACTGGCTCATGGGGCGGCGTTTCTTCGAATCGGCCATAGAGGCGCACCAGTGCTGAGATCTGCTCCTCGTTGAGGTATTGCCGCTTGCTACCCAGCGACTTCCGCATTTTGCTAAACTGCCCGCTGCCGTCGATTAGCTGCACCTTGCCCCGACGCTTCTCCGGCTTGTGGTTCGACAAAATCCACACATAGGTGGCAATGCCCGTGTTGTAAAACATATCGGTGGGTAGCGCGGCGATCGCCTCCACCAGGTCGTTTTGTAGCAGATAGCGACGAATCTCTGACTCACCGCTGCCTGCCCCACCCGTAAACAGCGGCGAGCCGTTGAGAATAATGCCAATGCGAGAACCGCCCTCACGAGGATCGCGCATTTTACTCACTAGGTGCAGCAAAAACAGCAGCGACCCATCCGACACCCGAGGCAGCCCAGGGCCAAAGCGACCGTCGAAACCTCGTTCTTGGTGCTCATCGACAACCTGCTTTTGCACCTTCTTCCACTCCACCCCAAAAGGCGGATTGCTGAGCATAAAGTCGAAGTGGCTGGTGGCGAGCTGGTCATCTGACAGGGTGTTGCCCAGCTTGATGTTGCTGACCGTCTGTCCCTTAATCAGCATGTCCGCCTTGCAGATGGCATAGCTCTCGGGGTTGAGTTCTTGCCCATGCAGCGACACCGTCACCTGCTCACTAATGGTCTGAATATACTCATCCCCCTCCGACAAAAAGCCACCCGTCCCAGCGGTGGGGTCGTAGATGGTGACAATACTATTGGGCTTAAGCTTGTCGTCTTGCCCCGTAATCACCAGGGACGTGGTCAGATGCACAATGTCGCGGGGGGTGAAGTGTTCTCCCGCCGTTTCGTTCGAACTCTCGGCAAATTTGCGGATCAGCTCCTCAAAGATGATGCCCATGCCAAAGTTGTCGATGGAGCTGGGGCTGAGATCGACCGCTGCAAAGCGCTGCACCACCTGGTAGAGCAGATCGCTGGCCGCCAACTGCTGCACAAAATCCTCAAAGTGGAAGTGCTCGAAGATCTCCCGCGCATCGGTGCTAAACGACTGCACATAGCTCATCAGGTCGTCCGCCGTCTGGGTATCCGACAGCTGACCTAGCGACAGAGGCGAGGCGTTGTAAAACTGCTGATTAGCCGCCCGCAACAGCAGCTTTTCGCGCACCAGGTCGGGCTTGGTCTGGTGCTCCTTAGCCGCATCTAGCACCGTCTGCTTCGTGGCCTCTAGCACACACTCCAGCCGTCGCAACAGGGTAAAGGGCAGAATGATGCGGCCATACTGCGACTGCTTGAAATCGCCCCGCAGCAGGTCGGCGATCGACCAGAGAAAGGCAGCGGTTTGGGAATGGTTTGCAGTGGGCATGGCAGCAGGATTTCTACGACAGATGGTTAGCTTAGCGCTTTGGTGCTTAGCGCTTTGGTACGGAGTTCGTTTAGTCCTCGCTCCTCACGTCTTCAGTTGGTAAGACTCTCAATCGGATGGTTTTTGAGAATCCTCCGCCTGTGGGGTCGCCCAGGTTGATTTCTAGGGTTTCGCTGGAGAGGTTGTTGAGGGCATCTAGGAGCGATCGCAAGTTGGGAGTGCTGGCTCCGCTATCGAGGTAGACGCGCTCGGCGAGGCTGCTGAGGCGTTTCCAAGTGGTGTAGAGTTTGGCGATGGTTTGTTCGAGTTGAGCGGCCTGGTTGACGAGGTCGGCGGTGGCATTGAGGCAGCCGACGCGGAGGGCTTCTTCGAGGGCGAGTTCGAGGTCGAGGGAGTCGGGTTGAAGGGCTTGGACTTGGGTGGCGGCGGTGAGGTATTTGGCCAGATAGCGAGCTTCGGCGGTGACTTGTTTGAGGGTTTCTACGTCAGGGGTTTCGGCGACTTCGGCGCGTAGGCTGATCTGGTGAGATTCGGGCAGTTTTTCCATTTCGCGCACGAGGGGCGCAAGGTAGCGGGTGGGAATGGTGCTATTGGCGGCTTTTTCTTTGATCTCGACGGGAATCAGGTCGGAGGTCATGGCGGTCCATTCGTCGGAAAGCTGCCGAACTTCGCGCCGGGTGATTTTGTCGCCTTTGCGGGCAGCGTCGCTGACCATCTGCTGGACTTCAGGGGAAGATTGGGCCGTTTCGACGAAGGCACGTTTGCTGAAGTGGTTGACGTCGTCGGGCTCTAGAAATCCGCCTTCGAGCAGGGTGTCGGCGCTGTTGGCAAGCTCAATGAGTCCATAGGCTTGACTTTTGCTGATTTCACGATCTTTGAGCCAGTTGAGGAATCCGGTGCCGCGTCCGTCGCCGCCATGTTTTTCGCGATCGCGCACGGTTCGCAAGATTCGGCCCCGCCAGATGTCGGTTTGCAGATCAAAGCGATCGCACACCTGCCAAGCCGCGTCGAGCTGATGCTGAAATTCGTGGTCGGAAATTTGGTCGTCTTCGGGGTCGGGAAGTTGAAAGCTTAGCTCTGGCCCATTTTCTAAGGGAGTGGGTTGCAGATCGGAGGAAAATTGAGGCGCTTGAACCATTCGGGGCGATCGCAGCGTAACAGCCGAATCATTATGCCATGTCCGGTTAGAGTTGGCTTGGGCAGGGTGGGTCCAGATCGAGCACGTCTGATCAAGCCGTGTTTTCACGTATCTCACCCATCTATCGCAATTGAATGGGGTTGGATACGCTAATAAATGACCTAATCTATATCCGAATCGAGTGAGGAATTGGTATGGCGTTTGAATATCCCGATGACTTGAAGTACTTGGATTCTCACGAGTACACGCGGCTAGATGGAGAAATTGCCACAATTGGGATTACGGCTTTTGCGGTCGATCAGTTGGGCGATATTGTGTTTTTGGAACTGCCAGAGATTGGCGACGCGCTGGAGAAGGGAGAAACGTTTGGGACGGTTGAGTCGGTGAAGGCGGTGGAAGATCTGAGTGCGCCGGTGACGGGTACCGTGATTGAACGCAATGATGCGGTGATGGATGCACCAGAACAGCTAGCGGATGATCCCTACGGCGAGGGCTGGTTGCTCAAGGTGCGAGTCAATGATCCAGACGAACTGAAAGATGCTCTTTCGGCGAGTGACTATCGCGCCCAGGTGGAAGGGGAGTAGCGATCGCCCGTCTGATTCGGCCTGAAAGTCGCGCCCCATTTCTGCAGATTGTTGCAAAATGATAAGAAGTTCCGCCATAGCATCGACGGAAACCTTCAACTCTATTTGCTCAAATCTCACTGCTCAAACCTGGGTAGCGTGGGCAATGTCTATCCTTTGCGTGGGGGTACTCCGGTCGGCTCTTGGCGGTGCAGTCCCTTTCCCCAGTAAGACTTATGTCATCAGAGCTTTCTGCCTATCAACAATCTCAATTTCAGCAAGATGTCGTGGATGACTATTCTGTTGAACCCGATTTAGGAGCAGGGACTGCACCGCCAATCAACGGGAATGCATCTTCGTCCCCAGCGCCCAACCCACTGGAGCATCCGCAAGATTTTCAGATGCGGCATATTGGCCCCCGCTCAAGTGAAATCCAGCAAATGTTGGAGTTTTTGGGCTACTCCAGCCTGGATGCGCTGATCGAAAAAACGATTCCCCCTGCGATCCGGCTGCAACACCCCCTACAGCTTCGGCCTGCCCGGGGCGAACAGGAGGCGTTGCAGGAGTTGAGGGCGATCGCCTTTCAAAATCAGGTGTTTCGCTCCTTCATCGGCATGGGCTACTCCGGTTGCATCACGCCACTTGTGATTCAGCGAAATATTTTAGAAAATCCGGGCTGGTACACCCAATACACGCCCTATCAACCCGAGATTTCCCAGGGACGACTGGAGGCGCTGCTCAATTTTCAGACGATGGTAATCGACCTAACGGGGCTGGAAATTGCCAATGCGTCGCTGTTAGATGAAGGTACGGCGGCAGCGGAAGCGATGAGCATGAGCTATGGGCTTTATAAGGGAGACTCCAATCTTTTTTGGGTATCGGAAGCCTGCCATCCTCAGACGATTGATCTGCTACGAACTCGTGCCAATCCATTGGGCATTGAGATTGTGGTGGGAGACCATCGCCGCTTTGAGTTTGATCGACCTGTGTTTGGTGTGCTGCTGCAATATCCGGCCAGTGATGGTGCAATTTACAACTATCAGGAATTTTGCGATCGCGCCCATGCGGCTGGAGCGTTGGTCACTGTGGCGGCAGATCTGCTCAGCCTGACGTTGTTGAAGCCACCGGGAGAGTTTGGGGCCGATATTGCGGTGGGCAGTACGCAGCGGTTTGGCGTGCCGTTGGGATATGGGGGACCTCATGCGGCTTATTTCGCCACGAAGGATGCCTACAAGCGCCAGATTCCAGGTCGATTGGTAGGAGTTTCCAAGGATGCGGCAGGCAATCCGGCCCTACGGCTGGCGCTACAAACTCGTGAGCAACATATTCGCCGGGACAAGGCAACGAGCAACATCTGCACCGCTCAGGTCTTGCTGGCGGTGATCGCGAGTATGTATGCCGTTTATCACGGGCCAGCAGGGCTAAAGCAAATTGCAGAGCGAGTTCACCGAATGACGGCAGTGCTGGCTACGGGGCTGCAACAGATGGGCTACCAACTCGGCAGCGACCCTTGTTTTGACACGCTGCGAGTTGAGGTGGAAGCAGGGCAGGTCGCTGAGATTTTGGAGCGGGCGATCGCCCATCGCATCAATCTACGTCCTCTTGGCGATCGCACCATTGGCATTTCTTTAGATGAGACAGTTTCTCATGCCGATTTACTGCATCTGTTTCAGGTGTTTGCAGGTGAGCAGACGATCCACTTTACGCCAGAGACGCTAGAGCCGGACGTGGGTCTAACCTTCCCAGCGGCACTGACTCGCACCACGCCCTACCTCACTCATCCAGTCTTCAGTCGCTACCACTCTGAGACAGAGCTGTTGCGCTACATGCATCGACTGCAAGCCAAGGACTTATCGCTGACAACGGCCATGATTCCCCTCGGCTCCTGCACCATGAAGCTGAACGCCACGGCGGAAATGCTGCCGATCACGTGGCCAGAGTTTGCCCAAATCCATCCGTTTGCACCGCTCGAACAGGCACAGGGCTATCAAGTTTTGTTCCAGCAGCTCGAGCAAATGCTGGCCGAAATCACCGGATTTGCCGGAGTTTCGCTCCAGCCCAATGCAGGCTCCCAAGGAGAATACGCAGGACTGCTGGTGATTCGTCAATATCATGAGCAGCGGCAGGAGAGCCACCGGACAGTTTGCCTAATTCCAGAGTCTGCCCACGGCACCAACCCTGCCAGTGCCGTCATGGCTGGAATGAAGGTAGTGGCTGTGAAGTGCGACAGTGACGGCAATATTGATGTGGCAGATCTGCGCACCAAAGCAGAGAAGCACCAGAAAAATTTGGCGGCTCTGATGGTGACTTACCCTTCTACACATGGGGTATTTGAAGAAGGGATTGAGGAAATTTGTGCGATCGTCCACGAATTTGGCGGTCAGGTTTACATGGACGGAGCCAACATGAATGCCCAGGTTGGCCTTTGCCGTCCGGCGGACTTTGGGGCCGATGTCTGCCACCTCAACCTACACAAAACCTTCTGCATTCCCCACGGCGGCGGTGGGCCGGGGATGGGGCCAATTGGAGTCATGCCGCATCTGGTGCCGTTCTTGCCAGGACATGCGGTGGTCGATCTAAATGGCGGTCTAAATGGCAATCTGAATGGCGATGGCGCAAACGGTTCGCAGTCCCAGAGAATTGGCGCTGTTTCGGCGGCACCGTGGGGCAGCGGTAGCATCCTGCCCATTTCCTGGATGTACATCGCCATGATGGGCAGTGCAGGCTTGACGAAAGCCACTCAAGTTGCCATCCTCAGTGCCAACTACATCGCCAAGCGCTTACAGGACGCCTATCCCGTCCTTTACAAGGGCAAAAATGGTTTGGTGGCCCACGAATGCATTTTGGATCTGCGTCAGTTTAAAAAATCGGCTGGCATTGAGGTAGACGATATCGCCAAACGGCTGATCGACTATGGATTCCACCCTCCCACCGTCTCCTGGCCTGTGGCTGGAACGATTATGGTAGAACCCACCGAAAGCGAGTCCCAACAAGAGCTAGACCGCTTTTGTGAGGCGATGTTGGCCATTCGGCAAGAAATCCGCGACATTGAGGAGGGTAAGGTTGATGCCCAAAATAATCTCCTCAAAAACGCGCCCCATACCGCCGCTCACCTGATTAGCAGCGACTGGAATCATCCTTACGCGCGGGAGCAAGCGGCCTACCCAACGGCGTGGACCCGCGAAAACAAATTCTGGCCTGCCATTGAGCGAATTGACAATGCTTATGGCGATCGCAATCTCGTCTGCTCCTGTCTGCCAATGGAGGCCTACGCTTAATCTGGCAATCTTGCCGTTGCCGCAACCTTCGTAGAGACGCGATTAATTACGTCTCTGCGAATTGCGTCTTTACAATTGTTGTGTTTAAGCAATAAAAAACAGGGCCGTAACCCTGCTTTGTCGAAGTTGATGGGAACTGGAAGACCTGGGTGAGGCATGAATTCTACCTCCCATACAAGGTTGCTTAGGCTTCGTCCTCGTCTTCAGCTTCTTCTTGAGGATAGACAAAGCTGGTGGAACGACCTGTCAGGATAGACTTACCCAGGGAAAGCGCCTTCTGAGCTTCCAGTGTGGCTTTGCGCTTCCAGGTAGCCTTGCGCATATCTCGCTTCGACTTTGAGGTTTTCTTCTTAGGAACAGCCATGACCGCGAATACTCAAAATTTGACAACCTTCCCATACTACTGTATTTGCAGAGGCGTAGTAAATAAATTCAAGCGATTGATTCAAGCGATCGCCCTAATTTCCCAGATCTGCCCCAATGCCCAGTAAAACTGGAGCTGTACGGTAGTATCTCGTCCAGAGGGTGGGGTCGGGTCGGCGACTCCACTGCACGCGACTCACTTCTAAAGAAAGGATGGGAACCGCTAAACCTCGGTTTTCGCCCACGATAGTGACCAGCACCTCGGAAACAAGCAAATCACTATCAAAGCTGCGTTGGGCAGCCGCACGGGCAGCGGATTCGGCCCGACGCAGCAGAATTTCGTAGCTCTCATCCAACTCTCGATCCAGCGAAACACTCATCCGGACAGTGTAAGCCTGGGCCATCTGAGGAGCAAGGCTAGTCTGAATTGCAAAAATGCCGACTGTTGTGCCCAAGACGGCCATCAGACTAAAGGGGGCGATCGCCTTCCCGAAACTTACCCGTAAAGACTTTGCAGATTGATTTTGTTGAGGGTTCTGTAGAGTGTTGTGTGGAATGTTCTGTGGAGTAACAATAGACTTCAGCATACGGCTGGCTCCTAATAAGCTCCCTCTAATGTATAGCGAGAATGTATAGCGAGTGACCTTCCCCAACTAAACAGGTAGAGCATTTTACAGATATCAAGCAGATATCGAGCTTGCAGATATCAAGCTTGAGGTAAAACACGACAGAGTGTTGATATTGTTCCCTAAAATCTAGGTGAAATGCTCAGTTTCAACAATCTCCTGTGGGTTGGTTAAAGCTCGTCTATACTGAGGCTGAGCACCCTAATCTACCGCTTCCGGGGCAACTGTAATGGTAAATTGCTGGGCGATCGCAATTGGCATTGATCAATATGAGAAGTTTCAGCCTCTCATGTATGCCCAACGCGATGCACAGGCACTGCGAGATTTTCTGGTGAATGACGCCGGATGTCCAGCCGCGCAGTGTTTACTGCTAACCGATACCTCTCCAACTATCGGGCAAGGCGCAACTTATCCTAGTCGAGATAATATTCAACGCTGCCTGACTGAAGTTTGCCAGCAGCACCTGCAAGCGGATGATCTGCTTTGGGTTTTCTTCAGCGGCTACGGCGTTCGGTTGGAGGGACGTGACTATCTGATGCCAACAGAGGGCGACCCAGATCGCATCCCCGAGACCGGCATTTTGATGGAATCGGTCTTTGCCACCCTGCAAGCGGCTCCGACTGATCGCATTGTGCTTGTGCTTGATATGAACCGCAGTCAAAGCACGATTGCCGGAGAGCGCGTGGGTGAGCAAACTGCCTCTCTAGCCTATGCGGTGGGCATTCCAACAATTTTGTCTTGCCAGCCCGACCAGTTTTCCCATGAGACGATCGCCCTACGGCAGGGGCTGTTTACAACGGCAATAATCGAAGGACTCCGCTCGCAGGGGCGCATTACTCTAGAATCGCTGGCTCAGTATGTGGGCGATCGCCTCCCCGAACTGAGTGAACATCACTGGCGACCCAAACAGCAGCCGCTAGCGGTCATCCCAGCCCAGCACCGTTATCAGCTGTTGATTCCCAGTGACGCGCCTGTACCTGTGGGGGCGATCGCTGCTCCAGATATCGCTGCTCCAGATTTAGAACAACCTCCCTCGAGTAACGGTGCGACTCCAACGATTGAGCGCCCGGACTCCACCCTCCCCGCTGCGCCCCATCCTCCCGTAATCTTACCGGCAGGCACAACTAATCTACTTCGTAGCCCCGCTTCTCCAAATGGCCAGAACGCTCCACCTGAGTCTGTTTTAGGACCCCCTGGATCTGCGCCAGACACCTCTGATCCGTTGTTTTGGCGAAAGTTGATTTTGGTGGGGGGTGCAATTGTGCTGGCCCTGTTGCTGGGCGTTTTGCTGCGAAATCGGGAGGTTCTCACCAATCAACCCGCCGATCCGGGTGCAACTGTCGCACCTATCACACCTGGAACTGTCACACCTGGAGATAATACACCTGAAGACGATTCCCCTGGAGATAATATACCTGGAGGTGATGCACCTGGAGGTGATACACCTGGTACTGCCGCATCTGAAGATCCGGCTCAAGGCTTAACAACCGATCCTGAAGCTGGAGTTTTGCCCGGAGGGGGGCAGTCTGTCCCAACTGAGGCGATCGCCCCCGCCGCAGGCACTGCACTGGCAGCCGCTCAACAAGCTTTTCAGGAGCAGCGGTATGAGGACACGCTTCGCCAACTGGCTCAGGTGCCTGCCGATCAGCAAAACGAAGCCTACGCCAGACTGCGAGCTGACACTGAGCGCGAACTTCGACCACTACAGGAAGCCAATCGGGCCATCTTGAATGCAGCCAGAGCTTCGATTAATCAGCCTCGGGCTTCTACGCCAGTGATTCAGGCGTCAGACTTTAGTCGGGCAATCACGGTTGCTAGCCAAATTCAGCCAGGACAACCCCTCTATCCACAAGCGCAGCAAGATATCGAGCGATGGGGAAGGGTGATTTTAGACATTGCAACAGGCCGCTCTGAACAGCGAAACCAAGGCTCTACCATAGTTGCAGCTCGCAACTTTGCTTCTGCGATCGCGGCGGCTCGACTGATTCGCCCCGACCAAGCCGATCTCTATGCGGAGGCTCAGGAGGCGATCGCCCGCTGGAGTCAATCCATCTTGGGTCTAGCCAACGCTCGGGCTCGCGAAGGTCGTCTAGATCTAGCACGTCAAACAGCCCAACTAGTTCCCCAAGGCACTTCAGCCTATCAGGCCGCTCAAGCGGCGATCGCTCAGTGGAATCGCTAACTTGAGTCAGCCAGGATAGTTGAGCAGGGTGAGCCTTACCCACCCTGCAGATTTATCTGCCAGTCTCCTAGTTTTGCGTCAGTGTGATCTCTGTAGCGGGAGCAGTTTCCGTTCCGCTGCGAGCGGTTGCCCGGACGGTGTAACGAGTCCCTGGTATCGGAATTCGAGGCGCAGGGACTTCGATTTCAAAGCGTCCGTCATTGTTGGCGGTCACGTCCCGATCGACCAACGTTTCAGAGCCCAAGTTGACCACGCCCAACACCGATACCCTAGAGGTTACAGTGACGCGGACATTGGCATTGGGTCTAGTCTGGCCCACCAGTCTAAAGCCCCTGCCCTGCACTTGGCCTCCCGTTTGGTGGCTGGTAAACCGAGGCCGTAGCTCATTGGTAGTCGGCGTGGTCGGGGTAGTTGGAGTGGTCGGGGTAGTTGGAGTTGTGGGGGAAGTTGTATCAGGAGTTGTGCCAGGACCGCCCGTAGTCGCGCTAAATACAACCCGTTGGGGCGCGACGCCATAGGTGGTTTGATTCTGGCGCTGCAAACGTCCGATCACAATGCCTTCATCGATCCGATCGCTAGCTTGAACCGTCAAGGTTGCGACGTAAACACCGGGTGAAACTTCCTGAGTCGGAAGTTCACGCACAGTGCGTCCGTTTTGAATCAGGAGTACAGAGGCCTGTGCTCCGGGAGTACCGTTTACAGTGGCAAAGAAGGTTGCGCCAGGAGCGAGCGCGTTGCTGGTCGCGTTGTGGGTGACAGAATTGACCTGGATGGCGGCCTGGGGCTGTTGAACATTGAAAGCCCAGCTAGCGGTGCGCTGTTCGCCGTTCACATTGCGGTATTCCACCTGAACTTGGACTGGGCCGGGTGGAAAAGGTTGATCGGGACGATAGGTGAAGAAACTGCGAGTGACTGTGCTGCGGTTGGTCACATCCCGTCCATTGACTAGGACTCTAACGGAGGTGGGGTCTACGGCGGGTCCAGTTCCGGGGTCAAACTGACCCGAAATCGAGGTTTCAGGCAACACGTTTTGGCTGTCGAGCCCTGGGCTGACATTAACAACACGTTGTGCCCAAGCAGTCTGAGGCAGCGCTACTGGAGCTAACAGCAATCCTGTTGTAGCGAGCAGCGTGAGTAAAGGCTTTTGCATATCTGAGGTATCTCAAGCAAGAAGAGAACTAGATCTTTAGAATTGTTCGTTCCGTTACAGGTTCCGCTCAATTCAAAGATTCATTTGCGAAATTTTGAGAGGGCGATCGCTAAACTAGGCAAGGATTACCAAACCCGATGGAGTTGACCCAAGGATAGATTTTTTACAGAGCAGCCAGAAGTCACAATCTTAGATCGAGCGTGCTAACCTGCTTTGGTGTTGGCCCCGTTGGCATTATAGAACTATCACGCGCTATGACATTTCGAATGGGCTGTGCAGTTTGGGCCTATAAAGCTTGGGTGGGAGATTTATTTCCCACTGGAAGTCGGGCAGCAGATTTTTTGCAACTCTACAGCCGCCGCTTTACGACTGTTGAAGGGAACACAACCTTCTATTCCACGCCGGACCCAGAGACGGTGCAGCGCTGGGCCACCGAGACGCCTTCTGGCTTTGAGTTTTGCCTAAAGTTGCCACGCGAGCTAACCCATCAGGGGTTGTTGGAGCCTCATATTCCGGGGGCGATCGCCTTCCTAGATCGAATGCGCGGGTTGGGCGATCGCTTGGGACCCCTATTTGCTCAGTTGCCTCCCAGTTATGGGCCGGAGTTGATCCAGGATCTCAAGGCTTTTTTGCAGGCATGGCCTCGATCATCAACACCTTTAACACTGGAGGTTCGTCATCCCGGCTGGTTTGTACCCAATCAGGCTCAACGTCTCAATGCCCTCCTGCAAGATTTGGGAGTGGGTCGGGTGCTGCTAGATACTCGCCCCATCTACGAATGTCCTGACAATCCACAGCTTCTTTCTGAGCGGAAGAAGCCGCAGCTACCGCTAGAACTGAGTGTCACTGCCGAATTTAGCCTAATTCGCTACATCAGCCATCCTGACCTGAGCTTAAATCAGCCTTACCTGGAAGCTTGGGCGCAGCAGGTTGAGCAGGGGCTTCGACAAGGCACCCGAATTTACTTTTTTGTCCATTGTCCGATTGAGGCGCGATCGCCCCAAACCGCCCGTCATTTTCAGCAGCTACTCGAACAGCAAGAGACTCCAGTGCCTCCCCTCCCTTGGAATCAGATCCAAGAGACATCTCCGGCACAGCTCAGCCTCTTTTAGCGCCCTAAAAGCTTCTAAAGCCTCTATAGAATCTCTATAAAAGAGTTTCTATAAAAGAAAAAGCATCTCTATAAAACCTCTACCGTTCCCTGCTGACCGTCGAGCCGCACTCGCTGACCGTCGTAAAGCTTGTGAGTAGCATCGTGAATATTCATCACCGCAGGGATGCCATATTCCCGAGCCACAATTGCACCGTGGGATAAGCGGCCTCCCACTTCGGCAATCAACCCTCCCGCTCTGGCCAGCAGGGGCGACCATCCAGAGTCAGTGTAGGGCACGACCAAAATCGTGTCCTGATCCACCGTCGGAATATTCTGTAGGTTGCGTAAAACCAAAACTCGCCCTTCCACTTGGCCTGGACTGGCTCCAATTCCCTTCAGTTGACTAACGATCTGCTGAGGCGCTGCAGAAAAGCCGAGTTCCCGTAGCTTGGGCGGATCGTTTCCGTAAACGAGCATCGCCACCGCTTGCTGCTCGCGGTCTTGATCGAGTTGCGATCGCCGAGCGGCAACCAAATCTGCAACGCGATCGACTAGATCAGGATTGGAGCCAGAGGCCAGTTGCTCCACTTCTGCGAACCGCAAGTAAAAGATATCTCCAGACGCGGCCAACACGCCCGACTCAATCCAGCGTTCCTCCAGGGCCACAAAGCTCCAGCGCAGATGAGCTAGGAGTTGGCTGTAGGCTTCTGTCACTCGCCCTTTAAGGTTGAGGCGTCGTTGCACCTGCTGCGCTTTCCAACCCTTTTTATCAGGGGTTGTTTGCCCAGCGGGTGGCGGATTAAACAGGTATTGCGTAAAGAGTTCTCGCACGGGGTGAGGATCTTCGCGCCAAGTTGGGACTGCGATATCAGTGGCCACATCGCTCAGATAGCCAAAGCGGTCTAGGAAGCGATCGATCTGGACCAATACCGTTTGTCCGTCTGCATTCTCTGCCAGTGCGGCAAAGACGGTTGAGGTATTTGGGCTGAGCTGCGTCAGGTCGAGCAGGGAACGAGAATCAACGGCTAGGGTTTGGAGCGATCGCAGCGAAGCAACCTCGGGCGTTTGGCTAGGGTCTAGGGTCTGGTCATCCACTTTGAGCAGCGCTTGTCGCAGAGATAGGCTGAGTGGGGCCAAAATACTGTAGTAAGTAGCTCGCCTCAACGCCTCTAGGGTTTGATGAATCCGGGTGATCAGGGCTTCGACTGAGAGAGTCTGAGCAGGTTGCTGCCTAAATTCGGTCAATGTGGATTGAAAATAGGCCTCATCTACTTGAAAATCTTTTTCTAAACGCAGTTCACGGCCCAGCAATCGTAGTAATCCTGGGACATTTTTTAGTGTGGAGGCGATGGGTGGCTTACTAAACTTTGCGCCTCTTGTAAGAAACTCTAGGCTCTCGGCTGGCAGCCCCATGCGGAGAAAAGTTTGCCCCAGCAGCGAGGCATTGAAGTAGGCGGAAGAATGATGGAGTGTCGCGGTTTCAGTAAAATCTAAACCGCGCGCGCGATCGCCCAACACAATTGTAAAAATGTCTCCCCAGACGCCACAGGTAAGCGGACGGTTGATCGACCAAGTCAGCGGCGGAATGAACCCTGGAATCACTTCAGCAGCAATCTTACGGGTCCAAATCGGCAACAGCGTCGTGATCGGGCGGGTTTGTAAGACCCAAAGTTGTTGACCGTCGTAACTCCACTCAATGTCTTGGGGGACGCCATGATATCGAGCCTCAATATGACGTACCAAATAGGCCACCTGCTGAATTAAGCGGGGCGGAACATCTCCCGCACCTTCGATTGCCAGCTCAATATCGTTTGGTAGGATCCAGTCAGGCGAGCCATCTTCATGGTGATCTTCCTGATTTTCTCGCTCGGCAGGAGCAACCACTGTGCCTTCTCTCACCCAGACCCGGTACTCTTCAGGCGTCACTTGCCCAGAGACAATTTTTGATACCGTTCCGGGTAGCGCTTCAATTAAAACTGCATCGCCCTGACGAGTCAGCGGATCGCGGCTAAAGGCCACTCCCGAAAAAGCCCCTCGTACCTGAGTCTGCACCAGTACTGCCATTGCGGCATCCTTGACGCTGCGATCGCGCCGATACTGCACAGCGGCAGGTAGGTTGTAAGACATCTGACACCGGGCGATCGCTTGCCCTAGAGCCGCTTGACTCGTCACCTGACCAATCGACTCATATTGCCCAGCCGCAGAGGCCGTATCGGTATCTTCCCCAATTGCGGATGAACGAACGATCACAGGAGCTTCAGCAGTCGGTTGCAAAAACTCGATCAGCGGCGTTGGGTCATCTCCAGGCGGCAACACCCACCCCATCGGAACGGGGTAGCCCCAGCGTTTTAGCTGAGCAAGATTTGCCGCTTTATTTCCGACCCGAGCGGCATCGAGTTGCTGATCGAGGGACAGGAGGGCGCGATCGCCTCGAAAGAAACGAAACATGGTTTGCGAGCTACCTTGAGCAGAACGGGTTGGCAAATCTAAATCGTCTGGAATCTTCTGATAAATCCAGGCCATCAGGATGCTCAAAAGCACCGTTGCAATTACGCGAGGGCCATCATTGGGATGTCGAAGTGCCGCCATAATCGGCAGCAACACCAACACCATCAGCTTACCCTGCCGCCGCTCGCGCACAATCGTAAAGCTGATGCTGCTGACCAGCAACACCAAGCCCGCCGCAATGGGGTCATGCACAACGTAACCCCAAACAACATTAGTTGTTCCAGCCCCTCGGCTCCCCCAATAACGCCCCATCACCAGCGAAATTAAGGCGATTACTTCCCAGGCCGGATCGGTAGGAAAGAAGTAGCGCGCAATCAGAACAGCAACAATGCCTTTGAGCGCTTCTGACAACACAGCCAAAATGCCAATCCACCGTCCACTGTGGTAGAAAGCTGCAGAGACACTGACATTGCCGGTACCCATTTGACGCAGTTGCCGTCCGGTAGCCGCCCGGAATATCCAATTGATGAGCGGCAGCCCACCCAAAATCGGACACACCACAAAGATGACCAACGATCCCCAAACCTGCGTGAGTGTCATGGGCCTATCGAGAACTTGAAAACGCTGGATGGATCAGCTGCGATCGCCCGTCAGTCTCCCTAACAGATTGCATATTAGGTCACCTGTCGATTCTCACAGAGCATCACATTCTCCACCGTACCTTAATCTCCCCCTAATTTGAGCCGATTCCAGCACGAAAAAAGCGCCCTCCGGAGAGGACGCTTTTAGATTCAGCTAGATCAGATTCGCTGTCTTTCAGCTTTGTAGCTTTGATTGGCCACTGATTTTAGCCACTAATCTTAGCCGTTGATGGCAGGAGCCTGCAGTGCAACAGGAGCACTCTCAGCCGCAGCCAAGTCGAGCGGGAAGTTGTGAGCATTGCGCTCGTGCATCACTTCCATCCCCAGGTTCGCCCGGTTCAGAACGTCTGCCCAAGTGCCAATCACATGTCCCTGGGAGTCAATCACACTCTGGTTGAAGTTGAACCCGTTCAGGTTGAACGCCATCGTGCTGATGCCCAGCGCGGTGAACCAGATGCCAACCACTGGCCATGCACCTAGCAAGAAGTGCAAGGAACGGCT
>JBGTGR010000064.1:0-14313 GCA_041746655.1 Elainellales cyanobacterium
CTTCCTCGCGGAAACGCCCTTGCCTTAAGCTAGTGGTTGTCCATCTCTCGGCTCCTACGACTTGCGAGCATTTGGATGGCTGGTTCTCCCACAGGGGACTTTCACCCCATTAGTTCACGCCCATGCTGGGCGTACACAACCCCAACGCAGCGGACGGACGAAAACCGCTGGTGCTTATTTAAAGGTTATCTGCCGCCGCTGGTTGGGAACGTTAGCTGGCTCTATCTTGTCTATGGGGCACCCACAACACTTATTCAATTACCCAGAAGATCAAGGTAAGTCGATCTCATTAACAAGTTGTAAAACGCTGTTGTACAAAGAGTCTGCAACCCAAAATCCAGCATCATTGATTAGCGCATCTAATAAAGGTTTGACCTCATCGATTAAGCCTTTATTTTTCGCTTCGACTAAGATTCCCAGAATACCGATGTAACGGAGATTCAGTCTACTTGCGACTAGCCGACCTCAGCGTTCATCAATCAAAACTTGATCGGCTTGAATTTCAACTGCCAGGGCGATCGCCTCTGCTTCTCCAATATCCAATTCGTTGTTCAGTGCTTCAACAAGGGTGCGTTGGCGTTAGCCTGTGCGGTAGCACAATCGCTAACAGCACAAGTTTGAATCCAGTCAAAGGTTTGTACTTCGGTCGCACCTGCAACAGGGAAATTGGGGTCAGTTAGTTCCTGATAAACGGTTTCGGGAATAAGAACCGTTCCATACAGTTGATGAAGGAGATGGAGATGATTGATTGCAGCGAGGTTATTGATGGGTGATGTGTCACTGACGAGAATCACAATCTACCCATTTCCCGCAGGTTTTGAATGTCTTGCTCAAAATCTTCTACTCCGTAATGTACGGGGATGTGGCGACTGGCGAGTAGATGTTGAAAGGCAACACGGTGCATTCCTGCAAAACGACTGGCTTGGGCAAGGGTAAGCTTTTCCCGTTGAAAGAGCATAACAGCAATTTCCTGGCGCATTTCAGCCTCAGTCATGCGAGTTGCGGTTAAGATTTCGTCAGGGACAACAACGCTCATGATTAGGTTCCTTGCTACTCTTCTCATTATTATGACTACACCCGTGAGTCAGCAAATATCGTGTTTAGAAAAGATAGGCGCGTACCCTAGTAATCTGCCCTCTCACTGATTCCAGGAGCGGCGAAAGTTAAACCAGCTTTCTAGAAAACCTTGGCGGGAGGTGGCGCGATCGCCCCTTCGTTCCCAATTCCAGGCCAGTTGCTGCAAGACATCTGCGTGGGTAGCGGTGAGGGTGGGGAGGTGAGCGATCGCCCCTACTTTCAATTGTTGGTGAATGGCGATCGCCAAACTACCAATCAGCTCACTGGTCTCTGCACCAACACAGTGAGCACCGAGGATCTTGCCGTTGCGGAGGGTGACTAGCTTGACAAATCCGGGGGTGAGGTCTTGAGGATGGGCCGGGGCGATCGCCTTAAAGGGATGCTGCATCACAATGATCTGATTGCCGTAGAAGCGTTGCGCTTGCCTTTCGGTCAATCCAACTCGTGCTAGGAGCGGATCGGTCTGAACCGTGTAGGGAATCGCCCGATAGTCTACTGTTCGGGTGGGCAACAAGAGCGCATTGTGAACGGCCAAATTGGCTTCATATTGGGCGATGTGGGGCAAAGGATAGCCGCCCAAGACAGCACCACAGGCATAAATTCGAGGATTGCGGGTTTGGAGTTTGCGATTGACCTGCAGGCCAAGTTGGGTTGGATTCAGGCCCACAGCGGTCAGGTTGAGTTTTTTGGTAGCGGGTTGTGGCGCTCCAACCACTAATAGAGCATCGGCTTCGAGCGCTTGATAGCCAGCCTGCACCCAGGTTTTGGCATCCAGCTGTTTGACTTGTGTCACGGCAGTTTCGGTCAACACCAAGACGCCTTCAGCTTCCAGATAAGCCTGCACCAAAAAAGCGGCTTCTGTATCTTCCTGCGGCAGAATCTGGGAGGCAGCCACCACCAGCGTTACCTGATACCCCAATCGATTCAGCAGTTGAGCAATTTCAACGCCTGCAGGCTCTCCACCCAAAATCACAATATGAGCAGGGCAGGGAGGCAACGCTTTAGGGTCCGCGAGCGCATCTACGGTCAAAACTGGAACGGTTTCTAAGCCTCCGATCGCAGGCAGACGGGAGTAGGAGCCTGTTGCAATCAAATAGGCTCGCGATCGCAATTGTCGTTCTTCCGCTTGCAGACAAAACGGTTCACTCTGAAAAGCTGCCTCTGCCTGAATCACATCAACACCCGCTGCCGCCAAGGTAGAGAGCGATCGCCCCCTGCTTTCTGTTTGCAGGTCAGCCACCGCCCGAGTCCAGCGAAAAGCGTCAGCCAGTGCTGTTGAGGGAGTTGAGCCTGACCGAGGAGAAGCACTCTGATCGGCGGCCCCAATGTCTCTCTGTTGAAACTGTGACCCCTGCTGGGCCATTTGCCCTAGGTGCAGCAGTCCGTAGGGGTAGGGTGAGGAAAGACCTGTTCTAGATTCTGGTTCTGGCTCCACCAAAGCCACTCTGGCTTTAAGGTGACTGGCGATCGCCGCTGCATATCGTGCCGCATCGCTCCCTCCGAGAATGACAAGATCGTAGTCAACAGGCATGGGGTGCAATTAAAATTTGAAGTTTTGAATTTGAAGTTTTGAAGTTAAAGATTCGAAGCTTCAGGGCCACTCTTACTCTAGCGGCAGAAGCTGAGTCAGGCTGTCTAGGAGGCGTTGATTTTCGGATTCGGTGCGAATGGCAATGCGGAAATAGCGATCGCCCAATTCAGGAAAACTGAGACAGTCGCGAATCAGGATGCGATGCTGCTGGAGCAAGCGTTGCTGGAGCTGGGTCACAGAAGACGTGGACTCCACAAGTAAAAAATTGACGCTGCCGGGATAGGGACGTAACCCTGGTAAAGCTTTTAAGCCCTCCCAGAGGGGCGATCGCGCTGAAGCCAACCAGTTCCAGGTTTGTTGCTGAAAGCTGGTATCTTGGAGGGCGGCAACGGTGGCGGCAGCGGCCAGAGTATTGACAGACCAGGGATCTCGCCAGGTTTGCCAGCGCTGGAGGCGATCGGGGTGGGCGATCGCATAGCCAATTCGCAGTCCCGGCAGGCTATAAAACTTGGTCAGCGATCGCAAAATCACCAAGTTGGGATATTGAGGCACCAGATCGATCAAGCTTTGCTGCTGGTCAGGTGGCAAAAAATCCATGAAGGCCTCATCTACCACAACCAGATCAAACTGTTTGAGACAGGGAATTAGGCTTGAGCGTGAAAATAAGATTCCAGTCGGGTTGTGAGGATTATTGATCAGCAAACCCTGAGCTGAATGGCCAGAGGGATCACCAGGGGGGCAGGAGGTGGCGATCGCGTCTAGCGCAGACTGCCCATCTCGACTCGGATTGCAGGTGAGATCTAAAGGAAAGGCAGCAATATGGGCATCAAAGGCTTTGAGCGATCGCCCATAGTCACCAAAGGCAGGGGTGATGAGAGAGGTCGTGGTCAGCTCCGCTAGTTCACGGCTCGCCCAAGTAAGCAGCTCAGCCGAGCCGTTACCGGGCAAGATCCATTCAGGCAAAAGCTGATGAAACTGGCTGAGAGCCTGACGCAGCGCCCCATAGTTGGGATCAGGGTAGGCTCTCAGGTCGGGAATACTGGCCTGAATGGCGGCGATCGCTGAGTCGGGAGGACCCAGAGGATTAATGCTGGCCGAAAAATCAGTAAGCAGAGAGGGGGGACAGCCAGCCAGCTGAGCCGCCCAGGCTAAGTTCCCCCCATGATGGGGTCGAATCAAAATTGGAATGAAGGTGTGGAGATTTACTTACCCGGTGCAACCTTTTCCTTGAACAGCTTACCCGCAGAAAAAGCGGGCACCTTGGTCGCAGGAATAGCCATCGCTTCACCTGTTTTGGGATTGCGACCTTCGCGAGCTTTGCGCTCACGGGGTTCAAAGGAGCCAAATCCAACTAGCGTCACCTTGTCGTCGGAAGACACAGCTTCCATGATGGCTTCCAATGCAGCAGTCAATACCGCATCAGCTTGCTTCTTCGTAACGTTTGCCTTTTCAGCAACCTTATCCACTAAATCACCTTTGTTCATGTCAGTCTCCTTTTAAGTTTGTGATTAGATTAAGGGACGCTGAATCTCATTTTTGAGGATCCAGCTCATCATTTTCGAGCAGGAAATTATCCAAATGCCTGAAACTCCCACAGGCTCGAACTTTCAATGCTCTATTCTAAGGTCAACTCGCGGATTATGGATCCGCAAAACCTTTAATTTATGTGGATTTTGGCATCTTTTCTATTTTTTGCATAGATCTACCCCTTTCTTTATAGGGGAAATGAGTAATCCTTTCATAAATCTTCTGTCAAAGGGCAGATGAAAATCCGACCTTAGTCAAACGTTGATTTAACTTAATGCTAGTGCGAATTCAAGACCAAAAGCTTTATGAAGACAGATTTGAGGCGATCGCCCTTCATATTCATCTACTGCTTACCGTTATGATTCTTGTCAAGAGAACCAGATCAGACAAGCATCTACTGAAGTTGATCCCCAACCCAATCTGATCTAAACCGGAGCGTTGGGTTTATACAACTTTACAAAGCCAATGAAAGACTTGCTTAAGTTTAGAAGATAGTGTAAAAGTCTAAATTTTAAAATACGCAGTTTTAGATCAAACCAGGCTAACTTTAGCGCGATAGAGTAATTTGTCTCCCTGGCGATAGCCCAGGTTAACAACTCGCACCAAGTCACCTGGATTTGCTTGCCCCTGCGTCATTTGATGCTGTTGCGGATCAAATAACACTTCTTCACCTACAACGGCGATCGCCTCAATTCCCCAATCTTTGAGCAGTTGCTCTACGGCAAGCAGCAACCTCAGGAGGGTTGTAATGATTGCCTGCGGGTTCTTTTGCACCAGGTCAGGCTCTTCCCGAACTTTGTAGGCGACGGTTGGCCAGAAGGTGAGCAATGTCTCCAGCCGATGCAGTGTATTGCGCTGAAACTCCTGCTGCAAGAGCTGGTGCTGCTGGTCGAGCTGATCTTGCAATCGTTGATATTCTTGCCGCAGTAAGTTCACCTGATCTGCATCTGAACCTGGATCTGATTCCGTATCCGAGCCTGGATCTGATCCCGTATCTGAACCTACATCTACGTTCCCCTCTGGCTGAGCTGCGGGAAATGTCAGCTCTGAAAACAAGTCAATCAGCTCACTAAGCGACACCTGCAGCACGCGACTCAGTTGGGCGATCGCCTCCACTCGCATGTGGGCCGCCTTTCCTTGCCGGAGCTGCCGAATCTGCCACTCCGACAAACCCGCCGCTTGGCTCAGCGCTTTAAAACTAGAAACACCCACCGACTGCATTAGCGATCGCAGCCGATGAGTGTAATCAATATCAGAGGCCTCATTCATGCCAATCTGCCGAACTAAATTGGGTGGATCTTACCCAGAGCAGCGTCTAGAACACAATACCCAGAAGCAGCAAAACCCAGAAGCAGGATTGGCCTTACTGGAGGAGGCTTCTCAGCATCCAAGCCGTTTTTTCGTGAACCCGCATCCGATCGGTGAGCAAGTCAGCACTAGACTCATCCCCTGCCCGCTCAGCGGCTGGGAAAGCAGCCCGAGCCGTTCTGACCACCGACTCATTACCTTCGACCAGTAGACGAATCATGTCGTTAGCGTCAGGAATGCCTGTCGTTTCCTGGATAGATGTGAGGTTGCTGAAGTCACTGTAGGTACCGGGAGCGGGAAACCCTAGGGAGCGAATCCGCTCAGCAATATCATCTACAGCGATGGCGAGTTCTGTATATTGCTGCTCAAACATGGTGTGCAGCGTTTGGAACATTGGGCCTGTCACGTTCCAATGAAAGTTGTGGGTCTTGAGATAGAGCGTATAGGTGTCTGCCAGCATACGAGACAGCCCATCGACAATATCCTTGCGATCGCCTTCGTTAATCCCAATATCAATGGGTTGAGATTGAACTTGCATAGTTTTCTCCAAAATTCAAAGTGAAATCTTTTGAGCAAAAATTTATTCAGATGGCTCGTCTAGATTGTGAAGCAGAAAACAGGTTTCTGCTATCCCCCCTGGATACAGAACAGAAGAGCCTAGGCCAAGTGCATCTTTAAAACCGACTGAGGGGCACGCCGAACGTTGCAGCGAATCGTTTCATGTCCTAGGCGGCTACAGGCTTCAAAGCGATGACAGCCCGAAAACCCATAATATTTGCCTTCAACCTCCAGGACATCAATAGGTTCCTGTAGGCCAATCTCGGCAATAGACTGCATCAAAGCTTCTACCTTAGCCGCATCGTTTTGTCGGTACAGCGGGCGATGAATTGCTTGAATGGGGATCTCCTGAACCCGTGACATGTTGCCTCCGTTCATCCATCTTTCTAAATCATACTCGTTATGACTACGACTTGCAACCTAATTTCCAAAAAAAATCTGGAGTAGGTTCTCTTTCGGGTTTGATGGCGTTAACAATAGGAGAGGGCAGACTAACGTTAAAAAAATCTCTCGAAAGCCAGAGTTAGATTGCAACATTCGATCGATGACAGGGGTCTTACTAGAGAGTGGCAACCCTAAGACGGTGCCGATACTTAAGATGGTGCCGATATCAAGACGGTGCCGATACTAAAATAGGGGCGATACCAAGACAGGGGCGATCGCCACCCAGCTCATTTCCAATCTGGCTTGGCCAACTGGTTGACCTCATTAACTCCAGCATCTAATGGGTATTCGTTTCAGGAGCAGCATTGTGCAATTACAGCCTCATCGCTCTAATGCGGTTCAGCTCATCCC
This sequence comes from Elainellales cyanobacterium, assembly GCA_041746655.1. Classification (GTDB taxonomy): domain Bacteria; phylum Cyanobacteriota; class Cyanobacteriia; order Elainellales; family Elainellaceae; genus JBGTGR01. The sequence continues at coordinate 6,797 of JBGTGR010000064.1, forward strand.
CTCTATTCCTCGCCCCCGCCCACACCGCTTCATTCGGACGGCATTGCTGGCGTTGTGTTTGGGTGGTCTTAGTCCACAAGTCGGGATGGCCCAGACCTCTCCCCAGCCCAGTCCAGAACCCATCATTGATGTTGGGGTCGTGCAGCGGTTTGGCTCAGAGGCAGCCGATAAGATGACGATCCAGGCACTGGGGGGCGATCGCCTCACGCTCCGATTTCAGACAGGCGGTCAAGAACAGACCATCACAACGGCTGGCCCCGTCAGATTTGAGATCGGGATGGAAACCTTACCCGAACCTCAAGTCACAGAACGGGTGGTGCTGAGTACCCATCGAAGCTTTGAAAGTGCGGAAGACAGTGCCAATCAGTGGCGCGCCCGTGGCATCGAAGTTGAGCTGGCTCAGCCTCGGCAGTGGCAGGTCTGGGCCAAGCGCGATACCTACCACAGCCCTCTGTTGCGACGACTGCTAGTGCAAAACCTGCGCTCCCACGGAGCCAGAGCGGCCTTTCTAGATACCCAGGTTCAGCCACAGCGCCCCAGAGCGGCCTTTATCGCGGATGGTTATCGCTATGCGCGCGATCGCGTCGAAATTACCAGCGCCAACGGTCGCATTCAGGTCACAAACCCCGAGTCCGTTCAACGGCTTTATGCAGGCAGTCTGCGAATCCAACCCAACGCCTATGGCACCTATACCTTAGTCAATCGGGTGCCAATTGAGAGCTACCTGCGGGGCGTCGTTCCCCACGAAATTGGGGTGGGTGCGCCACCGCCCACGATTGAGGCCCAAGCCATCCTAGCCCGTACCTATGCGCTGCGAAACCTGCGTCGTTTTGCCATCGACGACTATCAGCTCTGTGCCGACACCCAATGCCAGGTCTATTGGGGGGTCTCAGGCGCAACTCCCCAGACGGATCAGGCGATCCAGGCCACTCGCAACCAGGTATTGACCTACCAAAACGAACTAGTAGATGCACTCTATTCCTCCACGACAGGGGGTGTCACCGCTGCATTTACAGATGTCTGGAATGGGGAAGATCGGCCTTATCTGCGACCCGTCGTTGATTCGGTGCAAAATATCTGGGATTTGTCGAGCAACAGTCTGGCCGACGAAACCAACTTCCGCAACTTTATCAACCTCAGTCAGCAGCAGGGATTTAACGAAGCCGGTTGGGATATGTTTCGCTGGCGGAGGCAAGGGACGCTACCAGAAATTGCCAGCGACTTAAAGCGGTATTTGCAAGCGACTCAACATCCTTTGGCAGACTTTGGCAGCATCCAGCAAATGCAAGTGGTTAAGCGATCTACGGGCGGACGGGTGCAAAAACTCGCCATCCAAACCAATCTGGGTGTAGTCGAGCTAGAAAAAGACGAAATTCTGCGCGCGCTCTATACACCCAACAGCATCCTGTTCTATCTAGAGCCTATCTATGATCCAGCTTCGGCACCTGCGTCCCCAAATCCTGCCAGTGGGCAAGCATCCACACCAACACCTACACCAGACAATCGGGTGCTGAAAGGTTATGCCTTTGTCGGAGGTGGATTAGGACACGGGGTAGGCATGAGCCAGACCGGAGCCTATCGACTGGGACGGATGGGCTGGACGGGCGATCGCATCCTCAGCTTCTACTTCCCTGGGGCGCAAGTCCAAACCCTCAATAACACCATCACATTCTGGCGTGAACCCTCCCAACAGGTTGCGACCCAGCCACAAGCCGAGTAATCTCCCAAAAACGAGGCCGGAGCACAGTCATGCTCCGGCCCATCTACCAAGCGCTACATTATTCGAGGCTTAATATAATTCTTCTTCCTGGTGGGTCAGGATGGTGCAGTCAGAAGTAGGATAAGCAACGCAGGTCAGAACATATCCAGCTTCGATCTGGTCATCATCCAAGAAAGACTGGTCAGACTGGTCAACTGTACCTTCCTTCATTTTGCCTGCACAAGTAGAGCAAGCGCCTGCACGACAGGAGTAGGGAAGATCGATGCCTTGCTCTTCAGCCGCATCCAAAATGTACTCGTCATCAGGAACTTCAATCGTAGTGTTCAGGCCTTCAGTTTCGTTGACTAGCGTAACCTTAAAAGTTGCCATGCAGCAGTCCTCTCAATGTTTGAACGGCAGAAAGAGCCGATGGATCGCAAATCTTACGACTGAACCTAGAGTGAAGACTTGCTTCTCCAGTAGCTCTTTACTCTGATACTACGGGAAAAATTAAAACTTGTAACACCCGATCGGTGAATAAGTCGAATGGGATTCGTAATGAAAATCATGACTTTGAACCTGAATTACTTATATCTGCTCCTAGATCGGCTTAAAATTTCCCCACTTAGATACCTACCAACGGATCTCGCTTAGTTGCGCTCCAACTAATGCATACTCAGCGATTGACCGCCCCATTGATATAATTTACTGACCATTCTATCTCCGATAAATTAGCAGTAATTATCGATCTAATAGGAAACAATCATGCATTTTGAAGGGAGCAATAGAGCTATGATTGCAAGTTTGGGTTAGAGCGGGTTGAGATATCGAAGCTCAGGAAAATGTAGTTCGAGGAAAGGACATCTGCCTGGGATAATGACCTGTGATCCTATCGTTCTGGCTGTCCTATGCTTCCCCTCCGAGTTGGCTTAGTGGGTACAGGTTATGCCGCCAAGCTAAGAGCCGAAACGCTGCAGGCTGATCCGCGATCGCAGTTGATCGCTGTAGCGGGACATAGTCCCGACAAAACCGCAGAATTTGGCCAAACCTATGCGGCTGATCCGATGCCGTCCTGGATAGACCTGGTACAGCGGACCGACCTCGACCTGGTGATCGTTGCCAATGTGAATCGCGATCACGGCACCGTGGTGCGGGCAGCCTTGCAGGCTGGCAAACATGTCGTTGTAGAGTATCCCCTCTCCCTCGATGTCGCTGAAGCGGAAGAACTGGTCAACCTAGCCCAAGCGCAGTCAAGGCTGTTGCATGTTGAGCATATCGAACTGCTCAGCGGCATTCATGTTGCGTTAGCTGAGGCTTTGCCTGAGATTGGGACTCCTTTCTCGGTGCGTTACTCTAGCGTCAATCCGCAGCAGCCTGCTCCCCACAAGTGGACCTATCAGTTTGACCTGTTTGGCTTCCCGCTAATCGGGGCGCTGTCGAGGCTCAATCGCCTGCTTGACCTATTTGGGCCGGTTGAATCTGTCAGTTGTCAGGCGCGATTTTTGCCAAGGTTGGATTTGCCAGACTTTTATACCACCTGCATTTGCAGCGCCCATCTCCGGTTCTCCAGTGGTCTGCTGGCTGAACTTGTCTATGGCAAAGGGGAAGCGCTATGGAAAGCAGAACGGCTACTGGAGGTTCAGGGCGATAGGGGCGCGTTGCTGTTTGAGGGCGATCAGGGCACGCTTGTCCAGCCCAATGGCACTCGTCCGCTAGAAACAGGCAGTCGGCGCGGGCTCTTTGCCAAAGATACGCAAGCCGTGCTGGATCACCTCACTGAAGGGAAGCCGCTTTATATAGAAGTTGCAGCCAGCCTCTATGCTCTCAAAGTGGCAGATGCAGCTCGTCGCTCGGCAGAGCTAGGGCAGGCGATCGCCCTTTGAGCCCTTTCCTAAAACTCCAACTCCAGCACTCCAACTCCAGCACTCCAACTCCAGATTATAAGTCCTGACGCGGATCGCGGCGACGGCGGCGATACCAGGTTGCCCCAGCGATCAAAAGGCCAGTGAGCGTGAAGGCTGCCAACAGTGGCAACAGATCTCCCGTTTGCAGGGCCGTGAGCCCAGAGCTGCCAATCAACACGAAAGGGAGGACTCCTGGCACTGTGCCGAGCGTCGTTCCCAGTAGGTAGTCCTTAAAGCTAATGGAAGTCAGTCCTGCCATGAAGTTGACTAACCCATAGGGAATAATCGGCAGCAGACGAATGGCAAACATATAAAACAGCCCCCCCTGATGGATTTCAGCATCCATGGCTCGCCAGCGTCCGGCCAAGCGTTGGGCGATCGCCTCCCGTCCGACCGTGCGCGTAAACACAAAGGCAACGATGGCAGCGGCGATCGCCCCCACACTAGTCCAAAGCGTCCCCAGCCACGGCCCAAAGATCGCGCCCCCTGTCAAATTCAATGCGGTTGACGGCAAAACCAAAATCGTCGCGATCACATAGATAACGATATAGATCAACGGTGCCCAAAAGCCTGCCTGCTCTAGCCAGAGCTGAATCTGCTCCGGGTCAACCCCGCCCAGCAGATAAAACGTCAGGCCAGTTGCCAATAGACAAATCACAGTCAGCAATAACACGCTCTGTTTCGGCGTTAACATGTGGCAGTTCTCCAGCCCAAAATTGATGAGGACACTTAACCATTCCTAGCGGGAGAGCCATCCGCAGGAGAAGCCGCACCTCCATTTCGGGCAGAGGCATCATAAAAGCCGTAGCGATTTCTCACCAGATAGAGCGGGCGGCCTTTCACTTCCTCATACACTCGCCCCAAATATTCACCAATGATGCCTAGCGTCACAAGCTGAATGCCGCCCAAAAACAGCACCGCCACCATCAGAGAAGCATATCCCGGCACGTCAATGCCCCAGATCAAAGTGCGAATCACCAGAAAGGTGGCATAGACAAAGGCTAGAAGCGAAAAGCCAAGGCCTACATAGCTCCAAACCTTGAGAGGTAGAAAGCTAAAGGAGGTAATCCCATCCACCGCAAAATTCCATAGCCGCCAATAGTTCCACTTGGTGGTGCCTTGATAGCGACTGGCGCGATCGTAGACGATGTAGGTTTGCCTAAAGCCCACCCAGGCAAACAACCCCTTCATAAAGCGGGTCCGTTCGGGCAACTGTTTCAACGCATCGACAACGCAGCGATCGATTAAGCGAAAGTCGCCTGTGTTTTGGGGAATCGGCACCTGACTCAGTTTACCGATCACACGATAGAAACCGTTTGCTGTAAATTTTTTGAGCCAGCTTTCACCCTGGCGAGACTGCCGCACTGCATAGACGACATCGTAGCCCTCCCGCCACTTGGCCACCAAATCGCCAATCAGCTCTGGTGGGTCCTGCAAGTCGGCATCTAGGGGAATGATAGCCTTGCCAATGGCGTGGTCGATTCCGGCGGTGAGCGCGACTTCTTTGCCAAAGTTGCGCGATAGGTTGATCACTTTAATGGCAGAGTTGCGCTGGTGATTGGCGATCAGGTTTTCCAGGGTTTTATCTCTGCTGCCATCGTCTACACAGACAATCTCATAGCTGCACTGGAGGCGCTGCAAAACCGTTTCCAGACGCTCAAATAAATGATCAACATTGGGTTCTTCATTGTGAAACGGAACCACCACGGAGAGATCTACGGTATCGATAAGTTGGGGCATGGGCTCTTCTCAATGAGGTCTCTGGCAAAGCATTGAACAACCTGCCAGTCCCGAATTAGTGATCAACCAGATTGGGGATCCCTTCACAGCCACCCGGAACGGTCGCTCGCGTTTTGTCACCACCCCAGGCACAAAAATAATAGCGCTGTTCGTCAGTCAGACGCTGTGCGTTGGTGAGATTGGCATTTTCGACGACTGCCCCCGTGAAAGCGCCTGTCATGTAGTCGGGCGTATCAGTGCGGGTGCGAGGCGTTGCGGTGGCAACGATTCCATAAAACAGACGGGTGCCCATCAGGTCAGTTCCAGACAGATCGGCATCGAAAAGAATGGTGCGGGCAAAATTAGTTTTGACGAGGTCGCAACCGCTGAGGTTGGCTCGAATCAGGTTGATATCACTCAGGTCGGTCCAACGTAGGTCCGTTTGCGATAGGTCTGCTGCCGCCAGCATGACGCCAAGGTCAATCACGCGAACGCCGTAGTCTCGGTCTTCCTGATAGCCGCCCAGGCCGTCTAACATGGCTCGTCCGAGCAGGCGATCGCGCCGCAATGGAGTCAGTAGCCGCGATCGCGACAAAAACCGTACCACTTTGGCTTTCCCACCCGCATCGACGCTGCTGAGGATGGCGGCAGTGCGGCCTTCGGCGATCGCCCGCTCTTGGGGCCAGTCTTCGAGTAGCCCTTCAGCATCGAGCACCAAATCAGAGATGCCCTGAAAGTAAGAATCGACGGTCTGCTGCTGAGTAATCAGATTTTGCTGAATGGTCAGATCCTTAGAAATCACATACTGCCTCCAGGCAATATAGACCGCCAACACCGCAATTAAGATTTGACCGAGTGCGCCAAACACCTCACCCAATGCGCCAACGGCATCCCAGTTGAGTTGAGCCCACCCCCGCACAATGGCCTGATTGACGCCTGTAATCTGGAACAGTCCTCCCCCCGCAACAACGAGGCCTAGAATGGCAACCGCAAAACTTTTCTGTTGTTCAGACAGATCCATCAACACATTTTGCAGCGTCGGCAGCAGGAGACGCAGGGAGACGAGCAAGGCCACCAACGAGCCTGCAAACCCCAACCAAAAGCTATTGAAAATCAGGCCGACGACCATAATGGCGATCGCCAGCAACAGGATCACCGTAGGCGGAGGCTGAAAAGCGCTTACCCGCGTTCGGACAGAGGCTGGCGGAGAGGCTGGCGGAGAGGTTAAAGGCGCAATGTTAGGGGGTGTTGCGGTTGCAGCAGTGGGTGCGAGAGACTGAGCCTCCTGAGCTGGCACTGCAAACCTTTCTGAATCGGCTCCCATCCCGTTGGGCGTCCCGACTGTCTGAGAAACTGTCTGAGAAGAGGGCTGATCTGCCGCAGATGGAGGGGGAGAAGGCTGGGAATGAGGGTCTGTGGCCATAAAGTCTGTATCAACAGTTTTAGGTTGAGGGCGCGAAGCTCTCAACCTAACAGGATACTGCCGACGAAATCAGGAACGCCAAACCTTCAGGATTGGTTGGAGGGTAGCCATCTGACAGCTTCTCCAGCTTCGCGCTGGATCCGACCTGCGTTCACAGCTTCATGGAGCCGCTCTAGAGCCGCCAGGTCGGAAGGCTTATAGCTATAGCCTTGCATGGATAAAAGCTGACGGATGAGACCTTCAGACTCAACGCTGAGGCACCCAGTACTAAACGCGGACTGCACCAGTCTAGTAATCATAGGTAGATAAAGCATTCTGAGCCGCGAACTGCTATCCTCACTATCAACGATGAATGGCATGCCCCAACTGATAGAGATCCGATGTTTGGGTGATATTGTTCACCTCAAATCGTGATCCCCATCACGGACAAATGGCTGTCTACATAGAGAAAAATACTCACCTCGAATTGCAACGGATTGTAACTTTTTGTGGCCCCAAAAGACTTGATGGAGGAAAAGTGGGGGAACAACCGCGATCGCACAAAATAACCGCCAAATAAACGCCAAACAAACACAAATCAAAAAAGCAGTGTGAGTGGCTTCAGGCCATTGGGCAGATGAGTGATTCGATCAGCTAAGTAGATGAGCTTAATTATTTGTAGGATGTGTAAAGCCGTTCCGGCATACCAGAAAAGCGCCAGCGTAACGCATCAAAGGGAAATGGTGCGTTACGGCTACGCCTAACAGCACCCTACAGCATCATTTATTTATGT
>JBGTGR010000065.1:0-133654 GCA_041746655.1 Elainellales cyanobacterium
TAAAAGTCATGAAATTGCAGGGCAGCTGTTTGATAACGAGTACGATTTAGCCCTTGCTGTCATGGATGGGATGAAAGCTCGCAGCGAAGTTGGTGAATATGACCTGGAGCGTTTTATATTTAATTGCACCTAGCTACTTACTAGCAGAAGTTTGCATGTTGTTATCTCCCTGAAAGATTATATTTTGAGTTGCTGAAAGTATTACAAGTGTGAGAAATCAAAGCGTTAAGCATTCACGACTTCGCCACCATTGGGGTGCAAAATCTGTCCCGAAATGTAGGATGCATCAGCAGAAGCCAAGAAAACATAGCTGGGAGCAACCTCGTCAGGCTGGCCTGCTCGCTGCATCGGCACCTGTGTTCCAAAGCTCTTTACCTGCTCCTCAGGGAAAGTAGAGGGGATCAGCGGAGTCCAAATCGGGCCGGGGGCAACGCCATTCACCCGGATTCCTTGCTTGACCATAGACTGAGAAAGCGCCCGCGTGAAGGCAACGATCGCTCCCTTGGTTGAGGAATAATCTAGCAATTGAGGATTTCCCTTGTAAGCCGTCACCGAAGTAGTGTTGATGATGGTATCGCCCTCTTTGAGATGCGGTGTGGCAGCTTTGGTCATGAAAAACATACCAAAGATATTGGTACGGAAGGTCCGCTCTAGCTGCTCTGCCGAAATGTCAGTAATGCTTTGTTGGGGGTGCTGTTCTGCAGCATTGTTGACTAAGATATCAAGATGTCCCAGCTCGCTCACTGTTTGCTGGACTACCTGCTGACAAAACTGCTCACTCCCCACATCACCTGGAAACAGGACACACCGTCTGCCCTCTTTCTCTACCAATTTCTTGGTTTCCTCAGCATCCTGATGTTCGTTGAGGTAAACAATTGCTACATCAGCCCCTTCTTTGGCGTAGTGTACAGCCACAGAGCGGCCAATCCCACTATCTCCACCTGTAATCAGGGCGACTTTGCCTTCCAACTTGCCACAGGCCCGATACTCAGGTCTTTGGGACTCTGGCTTGGGAGTCATATCGGCTTCTTGGCCAGGAGGAGACTGAGATTGGGGGGGCTGGAGTTCTTGAGTTTGAGACATAGAAAATAAATTCTCTTAAACGGTAGACAAGCTTTAGTTAACAATAGAATTTAATCTCCCCCTCCTTTCTCCCTCATCAGCAAGACTATGGGGTCTATCTTTAGCGGAGTTTATGGTTAAGAATTCTTGTAGTTATAGAGACTTTTCATGTATTTGTATAGAGGAAAATATTAAATTCAATCAGAGTATAAAACTAATATTAACTTCAATGAAATGTTAAGAGATTCAATTCGATCAATTGCTTTGCAATTTAACCTAAATCCCTTGCTTTAGATAGAGAAACCACCAAGGTATAAACGCTAGGGTGTGGGCACTCGCAGCCTTCAGAATCTTAGATTTTTTAATGCCAGCTTGCACACCCTACAATTGATTTGTCATGGTAGAAGCGACTCGAATTCCCAAACAACTCTCGCCAGAGGATTTGCAAAAGCTAGACGCTTACTGGCGGGCTGCAAACTATCTTTCGGTCGGACAAATCTATCTGCTAGATAATCCGCTCCTGCGCCACCCCCTCCAACCAGAACATGTAAAACCTAGGCTGCTAGGCCACTGGGGAACGACACCCGGCCTCAATTTTATATATGCTCACTTAAACCGAGTAATCAAGGCACAAGACCTTGACATGATCTACATTGCCGGACCGGGACATGGGGGGCCAGCGCTGCTGGCTAACACCTATCTGGAAGGCACCTACAGCGAAATTTATTCTAATATTTCTCAGGATGAGGAAGGGATTGGAGCCCTGTTTCGACAGTTTTCTTTTCCAGGTGGGATTGGTAGCCACTGTACGCCCGAAACTCCAGGTTCTATTCATGAGGGGGGTGAATTGGGCTATTCCCTCGCCCATGCCTATGGAGCAGCCTTTGATAATCCAGATCTGATTGTGGCCTGTGTGATTGGAGATGGCGAGGCGGAGACAGGGCCATTGGCAACAAGTTGGCATTCGAATAAGTTTCTTAACCCCGTCCATGATGGGGCAGTGCTGCCGATTTTGCACCTGAATGGCTATAAGATCGCGAATCCAACCCTACTCGCTCGGATGCCTCGGCACCAGGTGGAAAGCTTGTTTCGGGGGTATGGCTATAAGCCTTACTTTGTAGAAGGGGACGATCCTGAAACAATGCACCAGTTGATGTCAGCGACACTAGACACGGTTATTCGGGAAATTAAAGATATTCAAGAAGAGGCGCGAACTCACGGATTCAAACCGCTCCCCGAATTTCCGATGATTGTCTTGCGATCGCCCAAAGGCTGGACAGGCCCCAAGCAGATCGATGGCAAGAAAGTAGAAGGCTTCTGGCGATCGCACCAAGTCCCCATTTCTAATCTGGACAATCCTGGACACTTGCAATTGCTAGAAGATTGGTTGAAGAGCTATAGGCCGGAAGAGCTGTTTGATGAATCGGGCAAGTTAATTCCCGAGCTTCAAGAACTGGCTCCTAAGGGCGATCGCCGCATGGGTTCCAATCCCCATACCAATGGCGGGTTGCTCCTCAAAGATTTGAAAATGCCAGATTTTCGAAACTATGCCGTTGAGATCCCTAAGCCTGGGACCGTCCTGGCCGAAGCTACCCGCGAGATGGGGCGTTTCTTGCGAGATGTAATGCGGTCCAATCAAAAGAGCCGCAACTTTCGGGTGGTTGGCCCAGATGAAACGGTTTCCAATCGCTTAGACCCTGTCTTGGAAGCAAGCGATCGGGTCTGGGCTGCAGAAATTTTACCTGAAGATGAACACCTTGATCCGGACGGGCGGGTGATGGAAATCTTGAGTGAGACCACCTGCCAAGGTTGGCTAGAAGGCTACTTGCTAACTGGACGACATGGCTTTTTCTCATGCTATGAGGCCTTTATCCACATTGTGGATTCCATGTTTAACCAACATGCCAAGTGGCTTGACATGACGCGGGACATTGAGTGGCGCAGACCATTGGCTTCCCTCAACTACCTACTCACCTCCCATGTTTGGCGACAAGACCACAATGGCTTCACCCACCAAGATCCTGGCTTCATTGATTTGGTCCTAAACAAGAAGCCTTCCGTTGTGCGAGTCTACTTACCGCCCGATGCCAATACCTTGCTATCGGTGACAAACCACTGTCTTCGTAGCCGTCACTACATCAATGTGATCATTGCCGGAAAGCAGCCTGCGCTGCAGTATCTTGATATGGATGCGGCGATCAAGCATTGCACGACGGGGTTAGGTATTTGGGATTGGGCTAGCAACGACCAAGGCGGTGAACCCGATGTCGTGATGGCCTGCGCTGGAGATGTTCCTACTTTGGAAACGCTAGCGGCGGTTGACCTATTGCGTCAGCACTGCCCCGACCTCAAGGTGCGGGTGGTCAATGTGGTAGATTTGATGGCGCTTCAACCCCAAACTGAGCATCCACACGGTTTGCCAGACAAAGACTTTGATTCGATCTTTACCACCGACAAGCCCATTATTTTTGCATTTCATGGCTATCCCTGGTTAATTCATCGTCTCACCTACCGCCGTACCAATCACAAAAACATGCATGTGCGTGGCTACAAAGAAGAGGGTACGATTACCACACCCTTTGATATGACGGTGCTCAATGATCTGGATCGGTTTCACCTCGTCAATGATGTGATTGATCGCGTACCAGACTTAGGCTACAAAGCGGCCTATACGAAGCAGTTTGTGCGCGATAAGCTGATTGAACACAAGCAATACATCACCCAGTATGGGGAAGATATGCCCGAGATTCGGGATTGGCAGTGGAGATATTAAGGATTGGAACATTGAGAGAGGTCAACTGATTTAATTGGTTCTTAATTGATTTTCCACCACTGAATAGCTGGTTGACTGACAAATCTTCTTTTCTCATCCCTAAAACCCTAAATCGAAAGCCCCTCGACTGTTCTGGGAGAGGGGTTGGGGTGAGGGCAATTGAGTTTTGTCAGCCAATCAGACTGGTAGATATCGCTAGGCAGAGGTCAGGCTAAGAGGATTTAGATAAGGTCAAAAAGTGATGTTCTATTTAAACTGCGATTTTGGTTACTAATCCGAGCGACGATCCTACAGCGACTTCAATTCAAAGGCTGTACCGATGGCTATTGATTGGCCTGCTTTTTCCAATTGTTGGTTTGAATGGCTGGTTGGTACTGAGCCTGCTGCAGCGTCTTCAGCCGTTGGTTAATGTTTTTATTGTGGCGGGTCTTTTGGCCTTTATTTTAAATTATCCTGTTCGTTTCTTGCAGGCTCGTCGCATTCAGCGCGGCTATGCAGTTTTGCTAGTTTTAGTTTTGGCGCTACTCTTGCTGGGAGCACTTGTTGGCATTGTGGGTCCTATGTTGATCGAAGACATAGGAGAGGTGGCTGTTCTGATCCCCAAATGGTTTGACACTCTGGGGGCAAAGCTACAGTTTTTGGAAGCTTGGGCCTCCGCTCAAAACTTGCCATTTAGTATTGGTGAAGCCGTGGCCCAAGTCGCAAACAGCTTGCCAACAGAGTTGCGGGCGATCGCCGATGAAGTCTTTAGTCTCACACTGGGCACATTGGGCGGATTGTCGGAAGGCATCCTCACCTTTGTATTGACCTTCTACCTCCTCATTGATGGTGAGCGGTTGACGGACGGACTCTTTCACAGGCTGCCTTCAGGATTGGGATTCAAGGTGCAGCAGTCCCTTCAGCAAAATTTCCAAAACTACTTCATTGGTCAAGCCACGATCGCCGCCTTCATGGGCACTGCCGTCACAATCACCTTACTGGCTTTAAAAGTCCCCTACGCTTTATTGTTAGGTATGGGCATTGGGATAATGGCTCTGATCCCATTTGGAGATTTGTTGAGCTTTGGCTTAATTGGTTTGCTGATTGCATCGCAAAACTTTTGGTTGGGGATGAAGGTGATTGGGGTGGCGCTGCTGGTAGATCAGTTCGTAGACCACATCATCGCGCCTCGATTATTGGGCAGCTTTACTGGATTGAGACCTGTGGGTGTAATTACCTCTCTGTTGGTTGGAGCCAAATTGGGAGGAGTGCTGGGTCTATTGATTGCAGTGCCTGTGGTCAGCTTTGTGAAGAGCCTTCTAGACGGTTTTCCAGATGTGCCCACTGTGTTTGACAGTGACAATGCTGTGGCTGTTGAAGTGCCCCAAGTGCTAACTCCTGATCCTCAGGATGCTGTAACCGAAACGTTTTCTTCATAAACTTCGTAACCTTCATAAATCAGATATTAACAAAAAGGCGTTAATAATAAGGTGTCAACCCGTGGTCAAAATTGGATATCACGCGTCCCATGAGCAGTTTACCCCTAGCGATTTGCTGGCCTACGTTCAAAAAGCAGAGGTGGCTGGTTTCAATGCTGCACTCTCATCTGATCACTTTCATCCCTGGAGCGAGCAGCAAGGGCAGAGCGGGTTTGCTTGGTCTTGGTTGGGGGCCGCGATGCAAGCGACATCCCTACCGTTTGGAGTGGTCTGCGCCCCTGGTCAGCGTTATCATCCGGCGATTATTGCTCAAGCTGCAGCGACTTTGGCAGAAATGTTTCCCGATCGCTTTTGGGTGGCGCTAGGGAGCGGTCAGGCTCTCAATGAAGCTATTACAGGCGATCGCTGGATAGCCAAGGATCAACGCAATGCCCGTCTCAAAGAATGTGTAGATGTGATGCGATCGCTGTGGGCAGGAGAGACTGTTACGCATCGTGGTCTAGTTTGTGTTGAAGAAGCCAAGCTCTATACCCGCCCAACCCGTCCCCCTCAAATTATTGGAGCAGCCATTACCGCCAAAACCGCTGAATGGGTAGGCAGTTGGGCCGACGGCCTGATTACAGTCTCCCATCCCTACGAAAAGCTGAAGCAGGTCGTGGAGGCATTCCAACGGGGAGGAGGTGAAGGCAAACCTATGTATCTCAAGGTGCAGTTGTCCTTTGCTCAGGATGAGGAAACGGCTCGACAAGGCGCTCATGATCAGTGGCGATACAACATTTTCCCGAGCATCCTTTTATCCGATCTGAAGACTCCGGCCCAGTTTGACGCGGCCAGCCAATTTATTAAACCCGACGAAATCGAACCCTTCATTCGGATTTCTGCCGACCCTCAGCAACACTTGGACTGGCTCCAAAGAGATATCGATCTAGGTTTTAGCCAACTGCTACTGCACAACGTCAATCGGCAGCAAGAGCGGTTTATCGACGTGTTTGGAGAAAGGGTGATCCCAGCGATCGCCAAAGCTTAAGCGGTTCCTACGAGATCTTCTTCTGCAGTTTTCTCTCGCCCCCAGGATCTCACCCACAGAATCTCGATCCCAAAATCTCGACCACAGGACAATGTGGTTCGGTGGCATATGCCTACATCCTCCTTTAGGATGACCCGGTTAGGATAAGGGCCAGCCTGCAATGGGAAGTTTTATGTTCAAGTCTGCCGTTATTCCGGGTGTCAAGCGTTTTCTACCCCAATCTCAATATCATGCTGCACCTGTTAGCGTCAGCTCATCCGATTTTGGAACGCCCAAGGCGATCGCTGTCCAGAACCTAGAGATGGTATTCCAGTCGCGAGCAGGCCAAGTTCGGGTTCTTCAGAACATCAATCTCGACGTTCGTCAAGGAGAGGTTCAACTCTTGATGGGACCGTCTGGCTCCGGTAAAACCACGTTGCTTTCAATTTTAGCTGGCCTATTGACTCCTACGGCAGGAAACGTGTCGCTGCTAGATCAAGACATCACTCGGCTGTCTCGCGCAAAACTATCGCGCTTTCGCTTAGAAAATATCGGTTTTATTTTTCAGGGATTTAATTTATTTCCTGCCTTGACTGCTATTGAAAATGTGCAAATGGCGCTAACTTTGAAAGGGATTCGTGGCAAAGCAGCCCACCAAGAGGCTCAAAATTTGCTAGAACAGGTGGGTCTAGGCGATAAGGTTCGCAGCCTTCCCCGCGATTTGTCTGGAGGTCAAAAGCAACGGGTGGCGATCGCCCGCGCTCTAGCCGGAAGCCCCAAAGTGATCATGGCCGACGAACCGACCGCTGCCCTCGACTCCCACAGCGGCCACACCGTCATCGAGCTTCTGCGACAACTCGCCCGTAATGCAGGCTGTACCGTCCTCATGGTCACCCATGATCCGCGCCTCATCGACATCGCCGATCGGGTTATCTACCTAGAAGATGGCCAGATCATCCCTGACTACTTGATGCCCTGAGGGCAAGAGTTTGCCGCCGAGTAAAACCATGCTTAAGCCAGCCCCCATTACCCTACGTGCCGCAACCCTCGCCGATGTCGCCTTGCTGCGTCATTGGGATGAGCAAGCCCATGTCATCGCCTGCGACCCCACTGATGATTGGGCCTGGGAGACGGAGTTAGCCCGTACCCCCGACTGGCGGGAGCAGTTGATTGCTGAGTCGCAGGGTCGCCCCATCGGATTTATTCAAATCATCGATCCCGCCCAAGAGGAAACTCACTACTGGGGCGATGTTTCCGCTGACCTGCGTGCGATCGACATCTGGATTGGCGAAGCCACGGAGTTGGGCAAAGGCTACGGTACAACCATGATGAAGTTGGCCTTGGCCCGCTGCTTTGCCGATCCAGCCGTCACTGCTGTGCTAATTGATCCGCTATCCAGCAACACCCGCGCCCACCGCTTTTACCAACGACTGGGTTTCAAATTTTTGGAACACCGCCGCTTCGGTGACGACGATTGCTCGGTTTATCGCCTAGACCGAGCCACTTGGTCTGAGTCCAGTGCTAAAGCTCACTAACTTTTGAAAGACATCTTTCTCAATGGCGGGCATGATCCCTTACTGGATCATTCGAAAGTTTTATAGTTTAAGCTGTGTAATATTTAAGATGAGCTTAATTATTTGTAGGATGTGTTAGCGCCAGCGTAACGCATCAAAGGGAAATGGTGCGTTACAGCTACGCCTAACAGCACCCTACAGCATCATTTATTTATGTCCACCTACTTACTATGATGGTTGGGTGATGGTTCAACGAAAATTCTCTGTACCTTTATTTGCACGAAAGCAGGGATTTTCAGATGCGATCGCGACAGTACTGCACGATGTGGTAGCTCGCGAATCCCTTCGCAATGAGCTTAGGCTCGCCTACGTTAGAGCTATCGTTCTAATCGTTGCAACCACGTTAGATATCCTGGTTTTTTTCTTTCCTAAAGCTCTACTGGGGCAAGATTCAATATCACCTACTATCGCCCTCCTGAGCCTAAGCGCAACAGTTCTGTCGATAGGATTATTGTTGCTACTCCGAAAGCAATCAGTGCGTCAGTGGGTTACCTGGCTACAGATATTGATTCCCTTGTTTGATGGTCTGTTGCTCAGCAGTTTTGTTACCAATATTTGGCAGGCTCTGGGGGATGTTCAGCCTTCCATCATTGCTAATATCGCTGCCTTTTGTTGCTTATTAGCTGTCTCAGGTGGAATACGATTAGAGCGGCGCTCTGCTGTCATCACCACCGCTCTTGCCCTAATCAATTTTGCCTATGCCGCCCACTTGTTTAGGCTAAATATTGCGATAGGATTGTTTGCTGCTTTTACCATATTTGGAACTGGCTTCCTGGGGCTATGGATCAGTGATATTGTCCGCCGCCAACTCCAAAATGAAGTGGGGCGGGTATTGATGGAGCGGTTCTTGCCCAAGTCTGTCGTCGCAGCCGCATTTGAAACCCCACTCGATCTGTTGCAAACACCCAGGCTCTACGATGTCACAATTATGGTGACGGATCTGCGGAGCTTTACTCACTTTTCAGAAAACTTAGCGCCCGTCGAAGTATTGGAGTTTCTCAACCATCTGCAAGGATTTCTCTCTACCGTCGTTGAAGCACATGGTGGCTGGGTAGATAAGTTTATGGGCGATGGGATGTTAGCTGTTTTTGGCCCTCCTACGACCTTAGAGAATCATTCTGAAAAAGCCCTCCAAGCCGCGATTGTAATGTTGCGGGACATCGATAGCTTCAGTCCTTTACCCATTGGCATCGGGCTCCATTCGGGGCCAATTGTAGCTGGATGTTTGGGAGAAGGATCACATCTCGAGTTCACTGTAATTGGCGATACGGTCAACGTTGCCTCTCGCTTGGAGGCCCTAACCAAGCAAGAAGGCTATTCGCTATTGCTGAGCGAAACTACCTTTAGCAGATTGGAAGACTCCAGCAACCTGAAATCTCTTGGCCTCCATAAGATTCGAGGCCGAGAGGATAGTTTGGAGGTGTTCACGCTCAAGGCAAGACGACTGGCCTGAAGTCTAGAACATGAGACGTTCACACCGAATGTTTCACGAATTTCATGTTTTACGAATTTCGCATTTTAGGACAAGCCTTCGCTTTTGGGTTTGCCATTTCACAATGGGTTGTGAGGCAAGGTTGGTCGTAGATGGCTTCAGTTTCTAGAGGCGGCGGCACCTGACCGAAAACCATCTTGCAGCTAAAGTCTTCAAAGTCTGGGGTCATGGTGAGGGGAATACCCAATTCCTGAGTAAAAAAGTTTTGGGTGGGAAGTTTGCACATGTTGACGCACATGCCCACACAGCGGCTGCTTTCCAAGTAGCGACACTTTTGGATCTGCACGCCGCTATTTTGAGTTCTGAGTTGGCCATTGCTTGCTTTTACGTCTGCCGCGATCACTTCGCAGGGGCCTACTAGCCACTCAAACAACAGGGTGGCAAACCGAGCATTTAGCTCACAGACCAACTGGGTCGGTGAAAACAGCGTTCGAACCAGCCACAGCACCTGAGTTGGAACTATCGAATGAAGCAGTGTGTCAACCATTTGCTGCTGCTCTTGGGCATTGCGGCCTTGCATGATCTGGTTCGACAATTCAACCAAGCCGTCATATCCCTGCAGCGAGGGCGATTTGCCTACCGCCTTAGCCATCTTGCGATTAAACAGCCATATACACAGCCGATCGACCAGGTTATCGCGATATATTTTTTGCTCGCCCGTATTCATTTCGATGCCTCCCACACATTATCTGTGTATAAATTGATTCTGAAGAGAGACAGGGGCGATCGCACCCAATCAAGCCACACGCTTCGCATCTAGTCTTCAATCTTAGCTTCTTAGTTCATATCTCCGCGTCTCAGGCAGACCCACCCTCGAAAGCGTCCGCGAGTACAATCAAACTGCACTTTATTGTGATGCTGAACAGTGCTGGGTTTCCTGATCGTTTTACTATCAGCTTTCTTTTTTTGCTTTCAAAATGTCCTCGTTCGGATTCTCTTCAACGAATATACGGTTCTGGGCTTAGGGCAGACCGGAGGCTTTGTGGCTCCCACGCTCCAAAATTCGTTCCTACTGATGTTTATGCGAACGCTGCTGGTTGTACCGCTGATGGCGATCCTAGCTTCTAGACTCTATTCTTCCACCTGGAAAGATATTCGGCAGCTTCACCACCCCGAACAGCGGCGAGTCCTGTGGCAATCGCTGGGAGCCGGAATCTTGATGTTTCTCTACTTGGCGCTGCTATACATTTCCATCGGGTTGATCCCCGCTGGGATTGCCCTCACCCTGTTCTTTACCTATCCGGTCTTTACAGCGCTGTTTTCTTGGCAGTTTTTTGGTAGCCGCCCAACCCTGTTTCGCTGGATGGTGATGGGGTTGATTTTGCTGGGTAGTGCCCTGACGATGCCCTACAGTGGGGCCGCCGCCAGCAGCTTTCAAACCACGGGAGTCATTGCTGGTGTCGCTTCAGGTCTGGCCTATGCGCTTTACACCGTAGTCGCCCAAAAGAGCTTTGAGGGGGGGATACATCCGGTTCCTTTTACCTGGATTAGCTTTGCGACGACCCTAGGGCTTTCCACTGTGAGCCTATTGATTTGGAATTTGCAAGACGCGCAGCTCGCTTGGACTGCTCTTTGGATTGGAGGGTTGCTGTCGGCGATCGTAACTTTTGCCGGACATCTGATGAACAACTACGGCATTCGTCTGGTTGGGGCAACAGCGGCCTCTATGATTGGGGCGACCAATCCGGCTTTGACCGTCATTTTGGCTTGGTTGGCAATTCAGGAAACATTAAGCGAACTGCAGCTATTAGGCGTGGGCGTGGTGACGATGAGCGTCGTGCTATTGAGTCAGGAACGAAGTTTGACGCGGGCGAGCTAAGAAGATCTGCGGCGGTAGATGCGTCTGGATTCAATTTCCTCAACTAGCTCATACTCAGTTTGTAAGGTGCTTTGTAGCATGGCTTTGGCGGTGTTTTGGTTGACTAGATAGCTGACCTCTTCCGCTTTGACGATAAATTTAGGATTTTGGGCCAAGATGCGAGCCATTTCGGCTTCGGCGGACGCACTGGGGCCAGAGATCACCTCTAAGAGGTATTCTTTGGTGATATTGGAGGGATGGGTGCTGGCTTTGCTGAGAGGTTCTGCGTCAATCAACCAGTACGCGATATGGTCTGTCATCAGGTAAACAGATGCGTTGGCAGAATTTTCTTCAACCAAATATTCGGCTACTTCGTAGGCAGGGCCATTGGCTAGGGCTTCACCTGCCAGTGCTCGGGAGGTGACTTTGCTATATTCACTGGCCACTGATCTCACAGAGGTAGCCAACACTAGCACAACTAAGACAGCAGTTAGACCCCGCAGCTTGCTATGGAGGAGCGGATTTAGACAGGCAGCGGTTGCCAGCGCCATGAAGGGAGCAAGTTGAATCAGGTAGTGTCCGTGAGCGGCTCCTCCCCGGAGAATTGAGAACTCAATTCCAATCAAAAACACTATCAGTAAAATGAAGCCGCGCTGTCTGATGCCGGGGAGGTTGCGCCACTGGGCTCCGACGATCGCCACCCCCATCAACCCACCAATCCAGATTAAGGCATTTAAGGGAGAGGGAGCGTTTAGGGCTGCAATTGAGGCCCAAATCGTACTGACTTGTTCTTGAAAGGCGCTCCAGATCGTATGCTGCGAGTGAGCATAGTTCAGGGGGGCTAACACAACGGATGACCACCAGACTTGAGGCTGACCCGTTAGCGCATAGGGTAAGAAAGTGATTCCGATTATGAGCAGGTTTCCTGCCGTGTAGGCGATCCCGCGCTGCAAGACCAGGGCTAGTTGGAGTGGCCTGACCAAGATTGCGAAGCAACCTACCATAACGGCGACATAGGCCAGATTGAGGCGGACTAGACTGGCGATCGCCATCAAGATGCCAGCAAAAAATAAGTTGCGTGGGGTGATCTTTTGCGTCACCAGCAGGCTAAAGGCTCCCACCAGGGGCACTAGGGCGACATGCTCGGTCATGACAGCTTGACCCGAGGGTAGCAAGCTCGACAGCACGACAGACAGGGTTGCCGCCACAATTCCGGTGAGCGGATTCCAGAGGTGCTTCCCCGCCCAGTAGATCAAGAAAGCAACCAAGACAACGCTTAAAAGGCCAGCAATTCTAACGGAGATAATACTTTTGCCGAGGACAGCAATGCTGAAGGCATAAAATAAAAACGCGAGCGGAGGCTTTAAATCCCAGAGGTTGGTGTAAGGAAGGTGGCCATCCAGGAGCGATTGCCCCATGAGGATAAAGGTGCTTTCGTCCCAATCAATCGTGTCAGCAAAAAAATAGGGAAAGCGAAAGAGAGTACTGACTAGCAGTAAGTAAGCCGCGATCCAATAAGGTTGGCGATCGCCACGGGCTTGAGTCACAGACATTAATAAACCTACTGTTTGTGTCAGGACATTTAAAGAATAAAAATCTCAACAGAAGTAGATTTCTTAAAATCAAATCTATTCAAGTTCTTGCCAGGAAAAATGAGGCTCTAGAAGGAATCTACCGAGTTTCTACTCCTTCTAGAGACAGAGATTGGCCCAGGGTAGATGATGGCCTGATGGATTGACAAAGATCGACAAATCTTCTCAGGGGTGGGTTTCGGCTACGCTCAACCCACGATAGGGGTTGGATCACAGGTTGAGTGCAGTCGAAACCTAAATAACGAGAGTTCTAGGTTTTAAGAGTTTTATTAGGCAACCCGGATGATAGCTTCAAGGCTTGATTTTTCTCTGAGTAGCCGTGTTTCACCCGCACGGCAGAAGCCATAAATGCAAAACTCCCTAAGTATGGGTAGTGTCGTACTTTCTGTGCCATTAGATAAAAGTACGAAGAGGAATAGTTATCCAGCCTCAGTGGCTTTGAGACCTGGGGCTTTTGAGATCGCTGCAAATAGCTGGAGGGAGAGGATTTGTGAATCTAGGGAAATGGTTTGGTTTGGTCGTGTTGCTGGGTGCCCTCTATATTCTCTGGAGAATTCATCAGCTGCTTTTGTTGGTGTTTACAGCAGTTGTGTTGGCGATCGCCATCAATCGCTTGGTGGAATGGTTTCAGAAACTTCCAGCCAGAAAGGATAGTTCCAAGCAGTTCAAGCGACCTTTTGCGGTTCTGTTGAGCTTGGGGGTTCTACTAGGGGTATTGATTCTGGCTGTTGTTTTAGTAGTACCGCCCTTTATCACCGAATTCCAACAATTGATCAACTTATTACCGGTTGCATTTAGCCAGTTTCAGGTTGGCATCAATTGGTTAGAAACAGAAGTTTTAGAGCCTTTTGGGCCAAATCTGCCTGATATTAATGTCTTAATCCAGCGGCTACAACCTTTTGTTCAGCAAATCTTGCAGCGCTCTTTTCAATTCTTTTCGACTTACGTCAATGTGGTAGTTGAGGTATTGATCGTTTTGGTATTGGCCATGATGATGCTATTCAACCCCAGGCCCTACCGCCACATTTTTATCCGGCTGTTTCCATCTTTCTATCGCCGCCGCGCGGATGAAATCCTGGCCCGCTGTCAAGTTTCCCTGGAGCACTGGGTCACGGGTGCTTTGATCGAAATGGTTTTTGTAGGTTTCTTGAGCGGACTAAGTCTTTGGATTTTACAAGTGCCGTTGGTGTTGGCCCACGCGACGGTGACTGGCATCCTCAACTTTATCCCCAATATTGGCCCTACTCTGAGTGCAATTCCACCCATGGCGATCGCCTTCCTAGATGCTCCCTGGAAAGCTGTTGCGGTCCTGATTATCTACATCATTATTCAGCAGCTCGAAAGCTTTTGGATTACACCGACAGTCATGGCTCGTCAGGTAGAATTGCTGCCTGCCATTACACTCACGGCCCAACTCTTTTTTGCTGGACTGTTTGGTTTGCTAGGGCTACTGATTGCGCTACCGCTGACCGTCGTTGCAAAGACGTGGCTGGAAGAAGTCCTTCTCAAGGACATCCTCGATCAGTGGGATCGACCTGGCTTTGGCCCTGAAGAACCCCCTCCGGAAGTAGAACTGATTAGAGACTGAGGGACTAAATCCATTTACAAAAAGGTCGGCGTTGACTAAATCAGCACCGACCTTTCTTGTATCTGCAAGCACGCTTTTAGTTGGTAGACCAGTTTATCAGTAGACCAGACTTAGTAAACCATGATCTGGCCGTCATCTTGAATTCGCAGAACACCTTGTGAACCAGTCAATCCAGCTTCTTCATTGAGAGAAATTTCTAGGACTCCGGGTTGTGCAACAATAGGCTGCATTTCAATCAGTCCACCATCTTGCCGAATTGCGGTAATGGTCGCAGGCAAAGGTAGATCCTGCAATAGGGTTGCCTCTCCACCTGCCAAAACCCGCTGTTCAGTTTCTCCAGGAATCTCGTATGTAATCTCAGCGTTAGTATTGTTGCGGAGTTCAACGTTTACCATCCCTGCCATGGGAGTAACCCTCGCCAATACCTCAGTTCCGTCCGCCATCGGTTGCTGAGCAGAAGGCATCATCGGTGCTCCAGGCTGCTGAGCAGAGGGCATCATCGGCGCTCCAGGCTGTTGAGCGGAAGGCGTCATCGGTGCTCCGGGTTGGCGCTGACCGGGAATAAGACCTTGCCCCACCATGCGGGTAATTTCGTTGGCTGGACAGCCCTCAGGAGAGAGCATGTTCATATTAAAAGGTGCTTCGTAGTAAATTCGAGGGCAAGGATTAAGAGCTGCGCCCGTTTGCATCATAGGTTGAGGCGTTTGCTGGAGTGGGACTTGCTGTTGCTGAGTAGGGCTTTGCTGCTGCGTGGGTCCTACTTGAGCCGATGCAGGAGATACCGCCGCTGGCAACCCTAGCAGTAAGCTGCCACAAATTGCACCCAATAGTCCTTTTTTGAGCTGACTGTTTTGTGGAGTTTGGTGACTCATAATGATTGTCTCCTGGTGTGTCTACAAGCGCTTCCAAAAAGCTTTTCTTAATGGTCTTGCTTTTCTTAACGGTCTTGCTTTCACACTATTGAGATTTACGAGTCTCTCACCCTTGCAGGAGGTAGAGATTCGCCCTGGTCAAGCTCTCTCCAACGATGGATCAGCTTCTAGGGGGATGTCATCTAGCTATTCTTCTCAAAAAGAAAAGCCGACATTGCTGTCGGCCCTCTGATTGCCCCTCGTCTCCGAGGTTATTTTCAGTGTGCCCACATCATTTGCTCAGGAAACATTTTTGGGCGTTGGTAGAGCCAATGTGCTTTAAATCTCAAGTCATGTCAGTGGAGGGAAGTCCCCCGGATCTAGGTGGGTAATCCGCTCAGACGGGTAATCGGCAGGTGGGCGATCGCCTTTGAGAATAGATAAAATAGAAATATAATCTGTAACAAAAACTACAAATGTTGCCCTTACTTGCTAACTTAACTGAAACGGCAGATCTGGCTGCAGGTCTGTGGTTTGTGCTGGTCATTTCTATCGCCTGTGTCGCCCTGAGCCCGTTACTCTGTTGGATTTTGCCCAACCGGGCTTGAGGCTATTTTTTGAGCGATCGCCACCATGTTGCTCCAGCTATCTATTTGGCTGATCGGTTCCCTGATTAGTAATATTCAGACCGCACAAATACGCAAAATTCACCCAAGCAGGCGAGCAACTTGGGTGAATTTTTGTTAATTAGTTTGATCAAATTGAGTTTATTCTACTGACAAAAAATCAGAAACTCTGCAGTAGTTAAAGAGTTCAAATTCATCCCGCAAAAATGGGCCGTGATAGAGAAGATTGCGGTTTACTTCCCAGTTGTCATCATCTCCCTGAATAAAATAGATTCCATCCTTCGTACAGCCGGAGAGTTTTCCAGTGAGTCCCTTCAGGGGACCGCGCGTAATCTGGACTAGGGCTCCCTGCTGGAGAACAGATTTGTTGTGGGGATCAGCTACAGTCTCTTCTAAATCTGTAGGGTAAGGATGAATTCCATTGAGTGGGTAAGAGTAGCTTTTTAAGTCGAACATCTTTTCAATTTTTTCCTAATAGTTTCTTAGACTGCTTCTAAAGTTAAGCAAAATAGTCAGAGAATTTATGAACAGAAAGGAGGATCTTAAAGGAAGCTTCATCTCAGCAAAAAGATATAGACTTTTTATTGTTGAGAGTAGATAAAGATTTGGTTCATTTCTCATCGCGAATCCCATCGCGAAGCAGAGGCAGACGTTCAACGCTACAATCGAGACGCTTTGTTTCCCAGAATCATGTCTGACCTCATTCTGTTTTGGCACCGTCGCGATCTCCGCATCTCTGACAATGTTGGGCTAGCCGCAGCGCGGCAGCAAAGTCCCAAAGTTGTAGGTGTCTTTTGCCTAGATCCCCACATCTTAGAGCGAGGCGATGTTGCTCCAGCCAGAGTTAAGTATCTGATTGGCAGCCTACAGGAGCTTCGGGAGGGGTATGCCCAGGCGGGTAGTCAGTTACTGATTCTAAAAGCTGATCCGGTTCAGGCTTTACCACCTCTAGCTACTGCGCTGAATGCTAAGGCCATTTTTTGGAATTGGGATGTCGAGCCCTATGCCCGACAGCGCGATCGCGCCCTCTTAGAAGCCCTGCAGCAAGCAGGTGTCAAAGCCCAAAATCACTGGGATCAGCTCCTGCATGAACCGGGAGAAATCCTGACGGGGGGTGGACAACCCTACTCTGTCTATACGCCTTTCTGGCGCAACTGGAATGGTCGCCCCAAAGCATCACCTCTGCCTCGCTTAGAACAGGCGGAAGGACTCACCACTGCCGAGAAGAACATCGCTGAGCAACAGGGGGCGATCGCCCTTCCAACCGCTCAAGATTTGGGCTTTGTCTGGGATAATGAGCTGTTGCTGTTGCCCGGAGAGCAGGCCGCACAGGCACGGTTAGAAGACTTTTGTGAAGGGACAATGGCGATCGCCGCCTACGCAGAGCAGCGCAACTTTCCCGCCGTGGAAGGCACCTCGCACCTTAGCGCCGCCCTAAAATTTGGCACGATTGGGATTCGCACTGTTTGGGCCGCTGCTGATGCTGTGATGCAGCAGAGTCGTAGCGACGAAATGACTCACAATGTGCAAACCTGGCAGCAAGAACTCGCATGGCGAGAGTTTTACCAGCACGCCATGTACTTTTTTCCAGAGTTGGCGGAGGGGCCGCGCCGTGCCGCCTTCAAAGATTTTCCTTGGAGCGATCGCGAAGACCATTTTCAGGCCTGGTGTGACGGCCAAACCGGATACCCCATCATCGATGCCGCTATGCGTCAATTGAACGAACTCGGGTGGATGCACAACCGCTGCCGCATGATTGTGGCCAGTTTTTTGACCAAAGATTTAATCATTAACTGGCAATGGGGCGAGAAATACTTCATGCAAAAGCTCTATGATGGCGACCTCTCAGCCAACAACGGCGGTTGGCAGTGGAGCGCCTCTAGCGGCATGGACCCCAAACCCCTCCGCATCTTTAACCCCGCCAGTCAGGCCCAAAAATATGATCCGGAGGGTGAATACATTCGGCAGTGGCTCCCAGAGTTGAGAAGCCTAGATACCGAGATGTTGGTAACGGGCAAGATCCCTGACGATGAGCGCGATCGCTGCGGCTATCCCACCCCCATCGTCGATCATAAAGTGCAGCAAAATCACTTCAAAGCCATTTATCAACAGCAAAAATAGCAACAAAAGCAAGAGAGCCATAAATATTACTAAATATTACTAAATATTAATTGTTCAAAAACATCGGTGAGTTTGGGATTATGGAACCAGAGGCGTCCGCTAAGTTTCAGAAATTATGGGTTTTGATTTGGATGAAGCGATTAAACTCGCGAACCAGTTAACACTGACTCAAGCCAATCGACATTTGACAGATATTGAAATTCTGATTCTGAAGGGAGCCTGGAACCGGGAAGAATATGATCAAATTGCGGCGAAGCATCAATATGCGACCAGCTACATTAGCCAAGATGTGGCTCCTAAGCTGTGGAAACTGTTAACTGATGCTTTGGGGGAACGGGTCAAGAAAAGCAACTTCAAGGAAGCGCTAAAACGAGGTTGGCAAAGGCAGTCTGCGGCTCAACCCGAAACTGAGCCGCTTGAACCTCCTATGGTTGGGGCAACTGAAAGACTTGGGGCAGCTCCACTACAGGGAGGATCAGCCGCTGCGATCGCAGGTTCTACCAAGTTAGATAAGCGAAATTTACCTGCACCTGAGCTGTATGTGGAGCGCCATCCCGTAGATTCTCTCTGCTATGAAGCGCTGTTGCAGCCCGGTGCATTAATTCGAGTCAAAGCTCCAAAGCTGATGGGAAAAACCACTTTGGTGATGCGGGTCCGGGCTCAGCTCATGGCCCAAAATTACCGTACTGTTTACTTAAGTTTAGAATTGGCCGATCGCCAGACACACTTTACCCAGCTCAATCGATTTCTGCGTTGGTTTTGTCTCAACATTAGTCGAGAGCTAGCCCTCCCCAATCGACTCAATGACTATTGGGATGAGGAGGGAATCGGCTCCAAGGTCAGCTGTACAACTTACTTTGAAGAATATTTGCTGCCGCAAACAAACAGACCGTTAGTGTTGTGTTTAGATGATGTGGATTTGCTGTTTCCCCATCCTGAAGTCTACGAAGACTTCTTTGGACTCTTGCGCTCCTGGTATGAAAAGGCCCGCAGTCGCCAGGTTTGGAAGAAACTGCGCCTTGTGATTGTTCATGCCACGGATGTTTATATCCGCCTAAATATTAATCAATCTCCTTTTAATGTGGGATTGCCGATTGAGCTGCCCGAATTTACACCAGAGCAGATTCGAGACTTGGCCCAACAGCATGAGTTGGCTGAGGTAGAAATGCTCACAGAAGCGCTGATGGCTTGGGTGGGTGGACATCCCTATTTACTCAATCAGGCCATGTCTCACCTCAAAAGCTACCCCCAGGTATCTCTGAGTCAGCTTTTGGCAGAGGCTCCTACCGAAGCAGGGATCTACCGCAACCATTTGCGGGAATATTGGCTGAGTTTGCAGCAGGAACCCAGTCTGATGAAGGCTTTTGAGACGGTGGTGACGGCGACTGGGCCTGTGCGTCTGGAGATTATATCGGCGTATCAGTTGCAGAGTATGGGGCTGGTCAAGCTCTCTGGTAATGAAGTTGAGCCTCGCTGTCGGCTGTATCGCAGCTACTTTAGCGATCGCCTCAAAACGCAGGGATAACTGGCGATTGCTAAATTTGATGCTCGCTAAATTTGATGCTCGCTAAATTGAGTTGAGAGCACTTCTGCGTGGGCAGGATAGGGCAAATGGTAGCTGAGGGCGCAGTGGTAAATCTGACTGGCCCTGTCGCGATCGCCCATTGCATCCAATGCCTTTCCTTGCCAGTAGTGAGCAATAGCAGGGCTAAACTTGACCAGGGCTTCCGCTCGTCTATAGGCTTCTTCGAGCCAGAGTTGGCCACGCAGAGCCTCACCTAACGCTTGGTAGCTTGTCCCTAGCCAAAGTGTTGCTGGGAGAGCCTGGGATGTTTTGCTGCCTTTGGTTAAGTGATGCCAACCTTCTTCTAGAGCGGCGATCGCCTCTAGATGCTGTCCGGCCAATAGCAGCACCTGGCCGCGCAGAAACCAGGCTTCAGCGAGCTGTGGTTGAGTCTGGGTTGCCTTCTCAGCGATCGCACATCCGAGGGTAGAGTTCTCAAGATGTTCAACCATCACTCGTCCTACCGTAGTCCAGACGCTCCAGCACTCCGGGAAAAAGCGCAGCATTTCTTCGAGTAGGGGATGCAGCTCGTTGCTCTTGCCAGCGGCTGGGAGGATTTCACAGAGCGCATGGTAAACATCGTAGTTGCCTGGATAGAGACGATAGGCCTTCAAGATCGCTCGTGCAGCAGTCTGGTAGTCTCCAGCGCGAAACAAGCCTTTTGCGAAAAAGTACCAGCTCTCAAAGCGGCTTGGAATCTGCTGGGTCAGCGCCTCTAAAATGCTGAGTCCCTTGGCCCACTCGCCTCGGCTGAGATGATAGTTGGCTAACAGCTGATGGGCCTCGGTTTCATCAGTTGCAAACTGCTGTGCCCGTTGAATCAGCTGCAGCGTTTCCTTTCCAGCTTCACCCACAACCAGACTTCGCCTGCATCGGTCGGAGGCGAGCCGCTTGAGCACCCTAAAGTCATTGGGAGCTAGGGCTAGGGCTAGATCAATGTGTTGCTGTGCTTCCTGAAACTGCCCCATTGCCAAACAGGCGTCATAGCTGAGGGTCAATACTGTGATGTCGTGAGGGGCGCGCCGCAAAACCTGATCGAGCGCCTGAGCTGCGGTGACGGGAGACTCTAAGTTGAGATAGGCTTGCCCCAGCGATATCCCATATTCAACGTTGTTGGGCTCTAGGGCGATCGCCGCTTCAAAGCTTTGGATAGCCCGTCGAGTTGAGCGGCGACAGAGGTTGATTAAGCCTTCTACATAATGCTGAGTAGCGCGATCGCTCACCCACATCAATGCCTGCTCATAAATCTGAATGGCTTCAGCCTCTCTACTAACTTGCTGTAGCATTTTACCTAGTTGTAGTCGAACTTCAATCAGATGAGGTTGATGATCGAGGATACGACGATATTCTGTAATGGCTCGCTGCTGAGTTTCCATGGTGGGCGATCGTTGAAAGAAATAGACTGCTGTTGTCTTGTCATCAATTCATAAAGAGTCAAATGGCAGCTTCAGCAGTCTTACGGTGTGTCAGAGCGCTTATCTGATTCTCAGTATGGCTAGTGTTTGGGCTCAAGAGTTGAGGTGAAATGGGGTTCTTCACACCTGAATTAGGACCTGACTAGGGACAGAGAATTCAGGAAAATTCAGGTTTTCCTGAGAAACAATGCAAAAATTGAGTGGGAGATGTAGGGACTATTTTCATTTCACCCCTTCACATCCTGTCCAGCCCAAAGGCGTGGAAATTCTCTGTCTAGAAGACCTAGAAAACCCAGAAAACAGACATAGCCGTTCTCCGAATCACTGGGGGCAAAGGGAATCAATGAGTGCTGAATCTGAGACGAGCTATCAATATCAGGTCGGAGGAAGTCTTCCTGCAGAATCCCCCACCTATGTTGTCCGAGAGGCAGACTCAGAACTATATGAGGCGCTGTCAGCTGGGACATATTGCTATGTCTTGAATGCCCGCCAGATAGGGAAGTCGAGTTTGCGGATTCAGACGATGGCTCGGCTGCAGGCAGAGGGAATTGCCTGTACAGAGATTGAGCTGAGTGGGATTGGTAGTCAACAAATTACGGCCTCCCAGTGGTATGGAGGCATGATTCAGGAGTTGGTGAGTGGGTTTGATTTGCAGATCAATCGGCGGGACTGGTTGCGCGATCGCGACGATCTTTCCCCGGTGCAGCGCCTCAACGAGTTTATTGAAACCGTTCTTCTCACCCAGATTTCAGAAAAAATTGTTGTTTTTATCGATGAGATCGACAGCGTCTTGGGCCTTAGCTTCTCGACCGATGAGTTTTTTGCCCTGATTCGCCACTGCTATGAAAGCCGTTCTCCCAAACCAGCCTATCGCCGCCTGACGTTTTCGCTGCTGGGGGTGGCGACGCCTTCCGACCTGATTCGAGATCGTCATTATTCGACGCCTTTCAACATTGGGCGAGCGATCGAACTGAAGGGATTTCAGCTGAGTGAAAGCGCACCGCTGCTCAAGGGGCTGAAGGGTAAGGTCTGTGATCTGGATGCCGCTCTCATGCGAATGTTGTATTGGACGGAAGGGCAACCTTTTTTAACCCAAAAGCTGTGCTGGTTGTTGCTGCATGACTTAAACCATCAGACTGGCTTCCCAATTGCAGCGGGAGATGAGGTTGCATGGGTCGATCGGGTGGTGCAAACCCAGATTATTCAAAATTGGGAAGCTCACGACGAGCCGGAGCATTTGAAGACTATCCGCGATCGCATTCTTCGCAATGCTCGCTCCAGTGAACGACTGCTAACGCTCTATCAACAGATCTTGCAGCGGGGGGCGATCGCCCCTCAAAACCATCAAGAGTATCTTGAGCTACGGCTTTCGGGTTTGGTAGTCCAGCGGCAAAGTCGCCTAGTGGTCAACAACCCCATCTACGCTGCCATCTTCAATTTGGAATGGGTGGGTCGAGAGTTGGCGCTGCGACAGTCCAACGTCAAGATGATCCCCGTTTCAACCGCTCTGATGTTTACTGATATCGTTGCCTCTACGGCCAAGATGGCTGTCGATGAGCAACAGACGTTAAACCTGGTGCAGCAGGATTTAGAGTATCTCCGTCAATATTGTCAGCAGTTTGGCGGGCAGGTGCTCAAGTCACTGGGGGATGGCCTGTTAATTACCTTTAACACGGCTGAAAAGGCGGTTTCTTGTGCAATTGAGTTTCAAAAGCACTTGGCGATCGCCGCGACAACGCTCTCCGAGGCAGACGTGTTATACCACCGGATTGGCATTCACCTGGGAGATGTGTTCTTCAAAGGCAGTGATGTGATGGGGAAAGGCGTAAACCTAACGGCCCGTCTGCAAGAACAAGCTGGCCCCGGAGGAATTTGTTTTTCACAAACAGTCTACGATCAGGTGCAGCGATATCTCCAGGTGGATGTGACTGATCTAGGACCCCGCAAGCTCAAAGGGATTCCAGAACCCGTACACCTCTACCAAATTCTGCCCTATCGTCCGCTTTTGGCTCAGATGACCGATCCGGCGCGATCGCCCCCCTATCCCAACGGTGCAGTGCCACTCGACTCTCCTTTCTACTTGGAGCGTGATGCAGTTGAGGAGCAAGTTTTTGAGGAGCTTAGCAAACCTGGTGCCCTCGTCCGCATCAAAGCGCCGCGCGAGATGGGCAAAACTTCCCTCACCTTGAGAGCGCTAGAGTATGCCAATCGTCAAGGCTATCGAACCGCCAGCCTCAACCTGGAGCAAGTTGACGAAGCTATCTTGAATGATCTAGATCGGTTCTTGCGTTGGCTCTGTGCCAACGTGACCCGTCAGATCCAACTTGAGCCCCGTCTAGACGACTACTGGGATGAAGATATCGGCAGCAAAATTAGCTGCACGCTTTATTTCAGAGGCTACTTGTTGGAGCAGTTGAGTGCGCCCCTGGTTTTGGCATTGGATGAAGTCAACTGCATTTTTGAGCATCCCCATGTGGCAAAGGATGTGTTGCCGCTGTTTCGGTCATGGTATGAGGAAGGCAAGCGACAACCCATCTGGAAAAAGCTACGGCTGATGATAGTCCACTCAACCGAAATTTATGTGCCGCTGCAGCTCAAGCAGTCTCCCTTTAATGTCGGACTTCCAGTGGAGCTAAAGGGCTTTCGTCTCGAACAGATCCAACAGCTAGCCCAACGCTATGGGTTGAACTGGACGAATGGCCAAGAAGCGACTCAACTGATGGCCTTATTGGATGGACATCCAGCATTGGTACATCTGGCTATCTATCATCTCAGTCGTGGCGAAATGACGTTTGAGCGATTTCTAGAAACAGCTCCCACTACCACCGGAATTTATGCCCACCACTTGCAGCGCCATTGGGCAATCTTGCAAGAACAGCCTGAGCTCGCCCAAGCACTGGAGATCGTCATGGGGTCTGACGGCCCAGTCCAATTAGACCCCATTTTGACTTACAAGCTGAGCAGTATGGGCTTAGCCAAGCAAGTAGGTAGCCAAGTTGCAGCAGGTTGCGAGCTATATCGTCAGTGTTTTGCTCAAAAGCAAACTTGAGGATTAGGCCCCCCAACCGCCAAAAAGACTTGTCAGTTAAGCCGGGATTAGACTTTCAGACACTTGTGAAAACTGAAAAAAACCTTTCCATATTAGGATTATGCTCGAAAAAACAATACTATCTACACTAAAAGTAAGTTCAACCTGTTTCATAGCTAGAGTGAGACCCTTAGATTCTAAGGTCCCTTAGATCGATCGTGTTACCCTGAGGAATTAATCAATGAATCCAGAACAGTCGGATTTTGAAACCTGTGAGCCTCCAGCCTTCCAGCACCAGACGTTAGAAACTTTTCATGATGGGTTTGATTCAGCACTCAAGTCAAGAATTGTAGATTTATCAAAGCTTCTCTGTGAAGTTTGGTTGGGTGAGGAGCGTGGTTTAAAGTTTAAGGAAGCGATGCTAACAAAGTCTGTCAAGGAAGCATTGACAGATTGTCAAATTGAGTTTCCAGAAAAATTTGTCGATTTCGTGCTAGACACTTCGTCTTTTAATGGCTCCCTTGAGGTTCAAGAAAATCTTCATCAAGGGCTGACATTTTTATGGAAATTACCCTATGCACCTTGGCCACAGTCTGCTTTAGATAAAGATGAAATTAATAAGTGGATTTCAACCTGCGATGACTGGTTAAAACAAGACCACGATCAGACATTGCCCTGCCCGACTAATATTTATATTCCCCTCGCCACAATGTAGTCAATCCAGTAGGTTGGGGTAGCGACAGCACAACTCGACAAGATGCAGACTGATGTTGGGCTTCACGTTTCCAACCCAACCTACAAAAAAGATTTGTCAGTCAACCACGTCCAAACACTTAAAAAGTAAATTTTGCTTCATAAACATGCTCAATCAACCTAGGTTGAAGCGAGGTTTTCGTGTCGAAACTCTAGGGGCGGAAAGTACTTTCCTGATCTCTGAACGAGTTTCGCTGGAACTTCGGAATCACTGGCATCGGTTGCTGATCCCGCTAATAGATGGCTCTCTCACGAGTGAGGAGATTGTCGCAGCAGTCCTGCCGCAGCTTTTGCCAAAGTCAGCCTCTTTTCAAGATGCAATTCAGACTGGGGCTCAAGTATTTTATGTGTTGAATCAGATGGCGGAGCAGGGTTACATCACGGCAGGAGATGAACCTTTGCCAGCTTCACTTGTGGAGTTTTGTGATGCGCTCAATGTAGATGCTAACCTGGTGGCACAACGGTTGAAAACCACCCGAGTTGCTGTCAAATCTCTGGGTTCTGCGTCTGTCTCAGCCCTTGTTTCTATCCTGGAATCGTTGCAAATTCATGTTGCTGATGTCGGTGATCTTGAAGTTGTTTTGGCAGATGATTATCTGCAGCCAGAGCTAGAGATTCAAAATCAAAAGGCGCTTCAAGTTAGTTGTCCCTGGATGTTGGTTAAGCCAACTGGAACAATCGGCTGGATTGGTCCGATCTTTTGGCCAGGAAAGACGGGCTGTTGGAGCTGTCTGGCTCATCGTCTGCGGGGCAACCGACCCATTGAGCAATTTATTCAGAGGCACAAGAAAGAGGACTTAACGCGATCGCCCCTCTCTCCCCCCTCACTCAGTTCTACAACTCAAACAGTTCTCAACTTAGCTGCAACTGAAATCTTTAGATGGGTCGTCACAGGTCGTCATGAATTGTTAGAAAACAACTTGCTGACTTATGATGCTCTCCAGCTTAGCCTGGATCGCCATGCCTTCATTCAGCGGCCTCAATGCGCTAGCTGTAGTAGTTCTAGCTATAGGAATGGTGTAAACGGAACCCATCTAGACCTACCGTCTGATCTCCCTGATCTACAGCCTATTGTTTTGGGCCGACGGCAGAAAACCTTTGTGGCAGATGGTGGACATCGATGTGTGACACCAGACGAAACTTTGAGAAAGCATCAGCACCAGATTGATCCCATTACAGGAGTTGTGCGCTCAATTGAGAAGGTATCGTCGGGCTTGGGGCCGCTGTTTCATAGCTATGTGGCCCGACATCACTTTATGGCAACGTTTGACAACCTGGAAGCCCTGCGCCAAAACATTAGTGGCAGGAGTGCGGGCAAAGGCAAAACAGATGCTCAGGCGCGGACCAGTGCTTTCTGTGAAGCCATTGAGCGCTATTCGGGTGTGTTTCAAGGAGACGAAATTCGGATCAAAAACAGTTTGCAGAAGTTGGGCGATCGCGCCATTCATCCCAACACCTGCATGAACTTTAGCTCAAGTCAGTACCACAACCGCCATTCCTTGAACCAGCATTGCCCCAGCTTTTTTCAACGAATTCCAGAACCCTTCCAGATGGATCTCGACCGAGACTGGACACCTGTCTGGTCTTTAACCTACCAAGACTGGAAGTATCTACCCACGGCGTACTGCTATCACGGCTATCCTCAAGTCACGGCCTTACCCGATTGTTGGGCTGATGCAAACGGCTGTGCGGCTGGCAACTATCTGGAAGAAGCAATCCTGCAAGGGTTTATGGAACTAGTTGAGCGTGATTGTGTAGCGTTGTGGTGGTATAACCAGATTCAACGACCCGCTGTAGATTTAGACAGCTTTGATGATCCTTATGTTCAGGCTTTGAAGACTCATTATCAAAGTCTGCATCGAGAGCTTTGGGT
Source organism: Elainellales cyanobacterium (assembly GCA_041746655.1). Lineage (GTDB taxonomy): Bacteria > Cyanobacteriota > Cyanobacteriia > Elainellales > Elainellaceae > JBGTGR01. The sequence continues at coordinate 26,535 of JBGTGR010000065.1, forward strand.
TCTGGATATTACCAGCGATCTCAATATTCCTGCCTTTGCTGCTATCTCTAGACGAACTGATTCTCAGGTAGAAGATATTGTACTGGGGTATGGTGCCCATTTTGATCCGGCAATCGCCCTGGGCAGAGCCTTAACAGAAGCCAATCAAATTCTCCCTGCGGTGCTCTCTGCTAATGCAGATGGAACAACACAATATCTGTCTTACGAGCCTCTAGCAATTGAATGGTGGAGAACCGCAACAAGTAAGAATCAACCTTATCTAGCGCCTGATCTAACTCAACCGCTTAAGCAGCACAGAGATTACCCTGTCGTTGCTCAAGATGACTTGCTTGAAGATGTTAAATGCTGTCAGCACATTGCAGAAACTCATGGCCTAGAACTGTTGGTGCTGGATCAAACCCGTCCTGATATTGGTCTAAAAGTCGTTAAAGTGATCGTGCCGGGACTGCGGCATTTTTGGAGACGGTTGGGGCCAGGACGACTTTACGAAGTGCCGATTCAGATGGGCTGGCTGACAGAGCCGCTGACAGAAGAACAGCTCAATCCTTTTCCCATGTGGATGTAACGTTTCAACAAACTGTAATGCTCAACGGATACCCTATTATTGATGCTGATTCCCATGTCCTTGAACCGATGCAGATGTGGGCAGAGTATCTTGAACCTCGGTTTAGGCAGTTTGCGCCGACGCCAGAAATGATGCTGGCAGGTGAGCCGGTTTACTCTAAAATTTCTACTACTACCGGACAAAGGCTGCGCAGCGAACACGAACAGCTGATGCAACAGCACTATCAAGGCTTTGTGCGCGATCGCTTTGATCCAGAGTCTTACATCCAGGTCATGCAGCAAACAGGGGTTGATGTTGCTTTTCTCTATCCGACCTATGGGTTGTGGCTGTGGGCGATCGATAGTATGGCTCCTCTCTTGGCAGGCGCATTCACCGATGCCTACAATCGCTGGCTGTTCGACTATTGCAGCTTCAACCCGCAAAGGCTAAGAGGTGTAGGCGCAATCAATCTCCATGCCCCAGAGCAGATGGTGGCTCAGCTCCAGCAAATTGCCACCTTTGGCTGGAAAGCAGTTTACTTGCGCCCCAATCCGATTAAAGGACGCCTCCTAAGTGACCCTGCTTATGAGCCTTTTTGGACGGAGTGTGAGCGCTTAAACATTGCAGTGGGTCTCCATGAAGCCTCACACAGTCGCTTGCCGACAACCGGAGCCGATCGCTTTGAGAGCCGTTTTGCCCTCCATGCTTGCTCTCATCCGATGGAACAGATGATGGCTTTGTTGGCGCTGATTGAAGGCGGGGTTTTGGAGCGTCATCCTACCTTGAGGATTGGTTTTTTGGAGTCTGGCTGTGGCTGGTTGCCCTATTGGCTCTGGCGACTAGATCGGGAGTATGAAGATCTGCAATGGGAAATTGGCGATCGCGTTAAACTCAAACCCTCTGAATATTTCCAGCGCCAGTGTTTTATCTCGATTGAACCTGACGAGCCCTATTTGGCTCAGATGGTGGACTGGATCGGGGGCGATCGCCTCATTTTTGGTTCTGACTACCCCCACATCGACCACAGGCCCACCGTTGTCGCTGATACCATTGCACTAGAGACAACGCTGTCAAAGCCGACCTTACAAAAAATTCTATGGGACAATCCGGCCTGCTTCTATGGCCTATAGCTACGGCGTAGACAAATTTAAGTCTCGATATAGGATGCATAACCGATTAGAGCTTTAAGCAACGATAATACGGGTATCGAAAACCAGGCCACTGTTTGTAGAGGGATAACCCATGTCGGCATTGCTGGATTATCAGATTACAGCGCAAATTTACGAAAGCGTAAACTCGATCGTGTTTCGAGGATTCCGGCAAAAGGACAACCATGCCGTCATTCTAAAAATGCTGAAACAGGCTTATCCCTCGCCTGAGAAAATTGCCTGGTTTAAGCGAGAATACGAAACTACAAAAATGCTCGATCTCGCAGGTGTGGTCGATGTCTACAGCCTAGAGAATGATCAAAATCGCTGGGTTATTGTCCTTGAAGATTTTGGGGGTGAATCTCTCGCCCAAACGGTGAAAAACAATCCTTTGCAATTGTTAGATTTCTGGCCGCTAGCAATTGAAATCATTGACATTTTGGCTCAGGTGCATCGACAGCAAGTCATTCACAAAGACATCAATCCATCCAATATCGTCTGGAACTTGGCCACTGGTAAAATCAAACTCATTGATTTTGGAATTTCAACCCAACTCTCGCTAGAGAACCCGACCTCTAGCAGCCCCAATCGCCTAGAAGGCACTCTCGCCTACATTTCCCCAGAACAAACAGGTCGGATGAATCGGGGGATCGATTACCGCACCGATTTTTATTCCCTAGGTGTGGCATTTTACGAACTCTTGACAGGGCAATTGCCGTTTGTCGCGACCGATGCGGTTGAGCTAATTCACGCTCATATTGCCAAGCAACCTACCCCCCTACACCAGCTCAATCCAGAGATTCCTGAACCGCTGTCTGACATCGTCATGAAACTGATGGCGAAGAATGCGGAAGACCGCTATCAGTCGGCCTACGGAATTCAAGCAGATCTGGAAGAATGTTATCGACGGTGGCAGGAAGGCTTAGGTGTCGTGACAGTGTTTTCGCTGGGCCAGCAGGATATAACTGATCACTTTCAGGTTTCTCAAAAGCTGTATGGACGAGAAGCTGAAATTGGGCAGCTCCTCAATGGCTTTGAAGCAACCCGTCAGGGGCAAGGTACCAGAGTTCTTGTGGGGGGATATTCGGGGATTGGTAAATCTTCTTTGGTCAGAGAAGTCTACAAACCGATTGCCCAGCAGGGAGGCTATTTCATTTCTGGCAAGTTCGATCAATACCAGCGGGATATTCCCTATGACTCGTTGGTGCAAGCCTTCCGGTCGCTGGTGCAGCAGCTCTTGATTGATAGTGAGATTCAAATTGCTATCTGGCGTGAGAAACTGCTGGCGGCTTTAGGCAACAATGCTCAAGTCATCATTGAAGCCATTCCAGAAGTTGAGCTGATCATGGGCGAACAGCCGATTGTTGCTGCACTGGATCCCACTGAGGCCCAACTCCGCTTCAATCAAGTTTTTCAAAGTTTCGTCAGTGTCTTTGCTCAGCCAGAACACCCTCTAGTACTGTTTTTGGATGACTTGCAATGGGCGGATGCCGCCTCGATTCGGTTGATCGAGATGATGATGAGCAACTTAGATCGTCAATATCTCTATCTGATTGGGGCTTACCGAGACAATGAAGTCAATCAAGCGCATCCTCTCGCGTTGATGTTAGATAAGGTGAGAACGGCGGGCGGCAAGATCGACGAGATTCACCTCAAACCCTTGGTTTTGTGGGATGTTCAGCAACTATTGGCTGATACGCTACGGCGAACTGTGGAGGAAACTGGGCCACTGGCTGAATTGGTTTTCGCCAAAACCCACGGAAATCCTTTCTTTATCAATCAATTTTTAAAGTCTCTCTATAGTGAGCAGCTTCTATCGTTTGATTATACGCAGGGCTGTTGGAATTGGGATTTAGATCAGATCCAAAAACAAAGCATCACTGAGAACGTAGTCGAATTCATGGCGGCCAAGATCGGTCGCTTGGAGGTTGCTACTCAGGAAGTCTTGAAGCAAGCGGCTTGTATTGGCAGTCGGTTTGATTTGCAAACACTGATTGCTGTGGGTCATAAATCTCCCCATGAAACAGCACTGGCACTGTGGCCAGCGATCGCCGCAGGACTCATCTTTCCCCTGAGCGGTGAGTACAAGCTGGTTGAGTTAAAGGTGCAGGGATTGGCAGAAGCAGTCAAAGTTGACTACAAATTTGCCCATGACCGGATTCAGCAAGCGGCTTACTCGTTGACCTCAAAAACCCAACAAGCTGTGCTCCATCGGGAAATTGGTCGTCATTTCTTGGTGAGTATTTCGTCTCAAGAGCGATCGCGAAAAATCTTTGATATTGTCAATCAGCTCAATGTTGCCAGGGAACTCCTTTCTCAACTAAAAGAACGCCAGGAATTGGCTCAGCTCAATCTACAGGCTGGAAAGAAGGCGAAGGCCTCCGCTGCCTTTCAGTCAGCCTATCATTACTTTCAAATCGGCCTGGATTTGCTAGAGGAAGACAGTTGGCAAGACAGTTATGAGCTGACTTTGGAGCTGCATCAGGAAGCCGTTGAGACAGGCTATCTTTCTCATCACTTTGAGGATGCAGAGCAGTTGGCAGAGCTCGTGCTCCAGCGGGTGAAAAGTATTTTGGATACGGTGAGAATCTATGAGATTCGCATCCCTTCTTATATGAGTCAGGGGAAGTTGCTGAGGGCGATCGCCCTAGGCCGAGAAGTCCTGACCAAAATGGGGATCACCTTTCCAGATCATCCAGGGCAAGAAGACATTGCAGAGGCGCTAGCCCAAACCAAATCAGCCTGGGAAAATCAAGATTACACAGAATTGGCCAACCTACCTGTGATGTCCGACCCAGAAAAACTAGCGGCACTGCGGCTGCTTAGCAGGTTGTCTGTCCCGGTTTATGAAGCCTCGCCCCAACTCTACTGCTTGATTGTCACCAAAATGGTTGACCTCTCCGTTAGATATGGCAACGATGTGGTTTCAGCTCATGCCTATGTTGCCTATGCAATGGTTCTTTGCGGAATGACGCTGGAAATGGAGGCCGGATATCAGTTTGGTCAGTTGGCTCTAGGACTAGTTGAAAAGCTGAACGCCAAAGAAGTCCAAGCCTGCGTCCTGTTCGAGGCTCATGCTTTTACCGTCGGTTGGAAAAAACATGTCCGAGACACCTTCGCGCCTTGCCTAGAGGCTTTTCAAGTAGGACGCGAAACGGGTGCCTTTCAGTTTGCAGCATTTGGGGCTTACACTTACTGCCTCTACAACTTTTGGTCAGGCTCAGAGCTAAAGCGCACAGTCCAAGAAATAGAAGTCTACAGTCAAGCAATGGCCCAAATGGGTCAAGAGCAAGTCCGCTCATATCTTCACCATGCTTGGCAAATGGTTTTGAACTTGTTGGGCCACTCTGATGATCCTTGTGTCATGGTCGGAGCAGCCTACAATGAGTTGGAAATGCTATCTGTTATTCAAGAAAAGCACGACTTATATGCAATCTGTGATCTAAATATCAATAAGTCTTTTCTGGCTTATCTGTTTCAGCGACCTCAGCAAGCGTTGGAATACTCCCAGATTGCCGAACAAAATCTACATGGCAATCTTGCCACTTTTACGGTTGGCGTATTTTACTTTTATGACTCCTTGATTCGATTGACACTCTATCCAGAAGCCCCAGAGGTTGAACAGCAGCAAATCCTGGAGAAAGTTGCAGCCAACCAAGCAAGGATGCAACTGTTTGCCAGTCATGCCCCAACTAATTTTCAGCACAAATTTCATCTTGTAGAGGCCGAAAAAGCCCGTGTATTAGGCCAAGATAGCGAAGCGAGAGAAGAATACGATCGCGCTATTATTCTTGCTCAGGAAAATCAATACTTGAATGAAGAAGCCCTAGCCCACGAACTAGCAGGCCAATTTTACTTATCTCAAAGCAAAAGCCATGTGGCCCGTCACTACCTCTATGACGCCCACTATGCCTATCAGCGGTTAGGAGCCCAGGCCAAAGTTAGAGATTTAGAGAAGCGTTATCCTCAGCTCTTAGTTCAAGATTCTAAAGCAGCGACGATTTCAAAACTTACACCTTCAACCACTAGTTCAGAGGAAAGTTCATCTGGTGTGTTGGATCTCAATAGCGTTTTGAAAGCAGCACAAACGATTTCTAGCGAGATTGTGTTGGAGAAGCTGCTGAAGAACTTGATGAAAACGGTGATTGAAAATGCAGGGGCTCAAAAAGGTTTTTTAATTTTGGGCGGCGAGGCAGGATGGGTAATTGAAGCCGAAGGAGCTGTTGATTCAGACAACGTGACGATCCTGCAATCTCTCCCCATTGATGTTTTAGCGCCCAGCCGCCCAACCCCTTTGCTATCGGTTGCAATCCTCAACTATGTGGCTCGCACGCAAGAAAATATTGTTCTCAATGATGCTACTCAGGAAGGGCCGTTTACTCGCGATCCTTATATCGTTACGACTCAGCCGCAATCGATTCTCTGCGCGCCTCTCCTCCATCAGGGGCAGCTAACTGGCATTTTGTATCTGGAGAACAACCTGACGACAGGGGCCTTTACCCCCGATCGCGTTGAAGTCTTACAAATTTTGTCGAGTCAGGCTGCCATCTCTATTGAAAACTCGCGCCTTTACGCCACGTTGGAGCAAAAGGTTGAAGAGCGTACCCATGAGCTCTCCCAAACCTTGGATGTGCTGAAAGCGACTCAGGCAGAGCTGAGATTTGAGAATGATTTGCTTAGGGGTGCCGATGATCCAACTTCTTTTGACTATCAGGTGGGGGGTAGTCTGCCGATGGGTGCACCAACTTATGTGGTGCGCTCCGCCGATCGCTATCTCTATAAGTCGTTGAAGCAAGGCGAGTTTTGCTATATTCTCAATGCCCGCCAGATGGGCAAGTCAAGCCTGATGGTGAGAATGCTGCAGCACTTTCAGCATGAAAATTATAGCTGTGCTGTGATTGACATGACCCGAATTGGCAGCGAACTAGTTACGCCTGAGCAGTGGTATAAGGGGCTAGCTGTGGAGCTGTGGCAGGGCTTTAACCTGTTTGGTAAAGTCAATCTCAAGACTTGGTGGGGCGATCGCCTTGATCTTTCCCCTGTTCAACGCTTGAGCCAATTTATTGAAGAAATCTTGCTGGGGCAGGTGGGTGATGAAGATCTTCCTGCTTCCCAAAATCTAGTAATTTTTCTGGATGAAATTGACAGCGTCTTAGGTCTAAGCTTCCCGATTAACGACTTTTTTGCTTTAATTCGCTCCTGCTATAACCAACGCAGCCTCAATCCAGCCTATCGACGCCTCTCCTTTGCCCTGTTTGGGGTAGCGACTCCCTCAGATCTGATTACCGATCAGAAGCGAACGCCCTTCAATATTGGACAGGCTGTTCAGTTAGAGGGCTTCAAAGAACATGAAGCTCAACCGCTGCTCTATGGCCTCTCAGAGCAAATCAGCAGTCCCCAAACTGTCTTGAAGGAAGTTTTAGCCTGGACAAACGGCCAGCCCTTCCTGACTCAAAAGCTGTTTCGGCTGATCCGCAATGTCGCTGCTCCCATTCCCACTAATCAAGAAGCGGAATGGATTGAGATGCTAGTTCAAACCAGCATTATTGACAATTGGGAAGCTCAAGACGAACCAGAGCATTTGAAAACGATTCGCGATCGCCTCCTCAAAAGTGAGCATCGCCCCCCGCTCCAGCTCATCCAGCTCTATCAGCAAATCCTCAACCAGGAAGAAATCCTTACTGCAGAAGGCCCCGACGTAGACGAACTAATTCTCTCCGGCCTCGTAGTCACACAGCAAGGCCATCTCGCTGTCCAAAACCGGATCTATGCAAAGGTCTTCAATTCAGACTGGATCAGGCGATCGCTGGCAATTTTGAGCACCCAATCCTAACAAGGCACCCACAAAACATACCCTCAATTTCCTGAGCAAAACTCAGTCTTGGGAAAGTGTTTGAAGTAGAGCCAAACTTCAACAATAGAGGCGTGATTGGATGAGGCGGATTGAAATGCAACGAAAACTTGGGCTGTGGCTAGTATGGATTGGGTTTATCGCGTATGTCCTGCTGTTTGCGCCTCCCCTGCCGCCGGATATGTTGGAACCTGTGCGATCGCTCCTCTCAGGACAAATCCCAGCGCTCAATCCGGTCAACATGCTCTAGTATCTAAGAAGCGGTTCACATCAGGCTTGAGGGTAGGCGATCGCAGCAAAGTTTTATATTAAAAAACCATGCAATCTCTTTCCGCCATCTCACTAACTGCGTTTCTCGCTGAGCCCAACATTGAATCTTCTCCAGCCTGGGAATTTATCAATGGGCGTGCTACTCAAAAGCCCATGCCAACTCTCTTTCACTCACGGCTACAGCGCAATCTAGTCAACTATATCAATCGCCATACCAGTTCATTTGAAGCCATCCAAGAGCTTCGGTATCTCGTTCCGCCCTACTCGCCTGTGCCAGATATTTCTGTCGTTGCTCGCGATCGCCTTTCAGATCAAGATGGGCCACTAGATGGAGCACCTGATTGGCTGATTGAAATTCGCTCCCCCGACCAAAGCACACTAGATCTGCAACACAAAATCCTTCACTGTTTGAGCAACGGTACTCAACTCGCCTGGTTGATTGATATTGGGCGTCAACAGGTATGGGTCTGGCAGAGAGAAGATCTGCCAATCATTTATGCGGGACAGGATGCGTTGTTAGGGTTGGGAGATCTACCCGCGCTAACGGTTGATGCGGTGGTTGCAATGACCCGCCAAAGATAAGCTCAAATTGTTTGAATGCGCTCGCCGCAGATTTAGAACAGCAAAAGTTTAAAACGATAAAAGCCAGTCAATTGACTGGCTTCTTACAATCGGAGCGGCGGGATTCGAACCCACGACCCCTACTACCCCAAAGTAGTGCGCTACCAAGCTGCGCTACGCCCCGATGTGCTTAACAACTATAGCATATGAAATGTTAACGAGGCATCCCCGAACGAGAAAAAGACTTTCGCTAGAACACTTTTAGCATTTGGGTAGCCCGGACCAAATCAGGCACCGCAGCGGGCGGCCATTCTGCTTCGGCGCGGCGTCCAGTCAGCAAAATCAGACGCAGACTGTAAGCTTGGGGATAGCCCTCGACCTCTAGCCAGAGCAAACTGCTTTCGGCCTCACAGCTAATTTTTTCCTGGTCCATTAGCTCTGCAGCCATAGAGGCCATCGTCTCAGCCAACTGATTAGCTAACCGACAAAAATCTTCTAGCTCAGCCTCTGTCAGCTCGATCGCCCAATTTTCAGTCCCTACCAACCCGCAGAACTCCGCAGCCTCCGGGTCCCAGCCCAGCCGCCAACCTGGACCACTCTTAATCTGACGAGTCATTGGCCGCTACGGCATCAACAGCTGAGCATCTCCAGGCTGAGGTAGAGGTGTCACAAAAGCCCCTTGCCCCGTAGGAGATGTCTGTCTGGGTGTCGTCGCTCCGGGCGCTGACCTAGAGTCGTCTGCCTGACTTTGGGCAAACACCGTGACCAGAGCTTGAATGAGGGCATCTCGCTCGGCCCGATTTAAGCTGCGAATGGCCTCCAGATCGCCATCTCTGGGATTAGTTCGCAGGGTGTCTGCGCTGGGATAGAGCGTCTCTGAAACCCACTGGTGAGCATCTAGATAGTCTGCCAAAGTTAGTTTCCAGTCCAGGCGATAGTTGGGCGGACGGCTTTTGACGTAGATGTGATAGCGAATCAGTCGGCTGGCCAGGGTGTTATCTGCGGCGACCTCTCCTGTGGCAGTACTGATGTAATCGTTCTCCAATGGAAAATCTGGCAAGATTTCATAGACCTGCCGCCAGACATCTGCTGGACGGGGAGAACGGGGGATAGACTGTGCTTCGGCAGCTTGCAGCCCAATTGTAGACAATGTGAGTGCAGATAATGTGGGTTGCGAATCTGGCAGCCTAAAACTAGGCAACATCGTCAGCAGGAGCAGCAAGCTTGCCGTTGTTAGGGCGATCGCCCCAAACTTTTGCATGGGTTTTCGCAGCATTTGCGTTACCCTATTCTCCGATGATTTCAGGCTGAGTCAGCTCATCCGACATCTCAATGATGGCCCGAATCACAGGCTTCATCTTCGGATCGTCCATGTTGTCAAACTCCTCAAAGCGACGACGCTGAGCCCGATTGGCAACTTGTACTGTGATCCGATACCGATTGGAAGCCGCGTGGACGAGATCTTCAGCACGACGCATAAATTGGGTCGAATCAATACCAGGTCGCTTCAGCATAGATTTTTGTTTCTCGTATCAGTGGATTTCTGTCTGGAACAGGAGTCTTGTCTAGTTTAGCAGCGGGAATGGGCGAAAGACGGAGAATGGCGTATTTAAGGAAAGGGGCGGCAAGGAATAGAAAGGATAGAACCGATTGATTTATTTTTATGTAGATCAGCAAAGAATTGATAAATTCATCGGCAGAGTGCTAAAGTCCATTGGAAACATCTTAACTTCATCCATCTCAGCAAACTGTTAAGCTCTAGTCGCTCAATGCAGACATTAGCTCATCATTCCGACTTGCGATCGCCCCTATCCCCCCCAGTCCATCCCCTCCGAATTGTGGCCCTCGGAGATAGCCTAATTTATGGCTTTGGTGACCCAGAGGAGGGTGGTTGGGTAGAACGCTTACGAAGAAGCTGGATGCGGCCTGAGAGTTCTGGCCACATTCTCTACAATCTGGGCATTCGAGGCGACGGGGTGCGTCAGGTGGCCCAGCGGCTAGACTCTGAGTACCGCAATCGTGGTGAACTCCGACACCGAGTTCCTGACCTAATTATTCTTTCGGTTGGGGTCAATGATTCCTGTCGGGCAGGGCGACATCAGGGACGGTTCATGCTCGACTTTGAAGCCTTTCAAACTGAAATTGCTAACTTGCTCGATCATGCGAGACAGCTTTGCCCAGTGTTATTTGTGGGTATGACACCTGTCGATGAGAGCAAAATGCCGTTTGCAGGTTGCTTGTACTACAGCCATGCCGATCAGCACCGTTACAAAGAAGCAATTCGGCTGGCCTGCACCGATCGTCAGATTCCGTATCTAGATCTGCTGGAAAACTGGCTGGCGGAAGAAGAAACCGTATGGCGATCGCGACTCTGTGACGATGGACTCCATCCCAACAGCGCAGGCTATGCCGCCATCCTGCAAGATTTTCTGGCCTGGGAAGCCGCTGCTAATTTGTTTCGACCTGCCTTAGAATCCCTCGCAACCGGATAAATTCCAAGATAAATCTTACCTGCAACCCAGGCTGTCTCGCGTTGCTACGCCCGTAGTGGGGTTAACGCCTTCGGCTCGTTTGCAGAGTTGGGCCTGCTCGTAGCGATCGAGGATGGCATCAGTAAAATCGGCTCCAGTAACGGTGACATCCTCAAAGCTAGTGCGGGTCATGATCGCGTCTTGTAGAATCGCATCACTCAGGTCGGCCCCCAGCCAAAAAACTCGATCGGCCAAGGCTCCCGTCAAGTTTGCAGCTTTGAGGTTGGCGTTGAGCAAAACACCTTTGGTCAAAATCGCGTTGGTTAGATTGGCCCCCTCTAGGTTGATGCCCCGCATCTCAGCAGAAACAAACGCTTTGCCACTCCAATCCACATGGTTGAAGTCTTGATCTTCTAGATTGGCGTTGTTGTAGTTGACGGTATCTGTCGCCGCCACGGCTGGAGTTGCACTCAAGACTACCCACAGAAGCGCCAGACCCAAAACCAAAGCCAGACCCAAGAATCGCCGCAAAAATTTTTTCAGCACCATTAAGAATCCAAAAGTAAAAACAGGCTCCATGAAAGCAGCCATCTCTGTTGTTAACTCTTTTTAAATTTTAGGGGCAATCCTCGGGGGATAGGCAACGTTCGACAGCGCCACCCGGTCAAATTCCGGGCCGTTGGGTCCAGTCGTCTCCCACGCGAATGGTGAGATCTGAGTCTAAATCTCCAGTCGAAGCAGACACAACCTGCCCCAACCCCAACACCGACTCCATCAAGTTGGCACCCCGCAAATCGCCCCGCTGGGCAATGATTTCAGTTCGGCGCTGGGAGTCAGGCCAGTCTTGAACGACATAGACATCGTCGAAACCCTGATCGCGTAGATAGGTCTCAACCTCATAGCCTAGATGGGGCTCGCTCGAAGCATTTTGAATGGCGATTCGGAGTCGATTGAGCGATCGCTCCTGCTTCACCATCGCCACTGAGCCCACCTTGAAATATTCCTGCATGACCCGGTCAGAACTGGGATAGTCCACAATCCAGTAGCTGGCCACAAATTCCTCTGCCTCGCTAAAGCGGCCCGGCAGTAGCACCATGCGGAAGTCTTCTTGATCGAGTTCGAGGCCAAAGCCAACCAGGGCCAGCATTTCCTCTAGGGTTAGGTTTGTGTCGATGTATTTTTGAATGAGCTGAATAGCCTGGGGCAGACGGGGCAATACCGCAGGACTCGTAAGGCGATCGCGCAACGCCCGAATGATCTGCTGCTGGCGTTGAACCCGGCCAATATCTCCATAGGCATCGTTGCGAAATCGAGCAAACTGCTCCGCTTGATCACCATTCAACGTTTGCCACCCTTGAGCCAAATCGATTTCTAGGCCCTGCGTCTGATCCACATACTGCATATCTTTGGGTACAAAGACTTCGACTCCACCTAGCAGATCGACTAGTTCCCGAAAGGCTTTTGTATTGAAGCGAATATAACGATCGACGGGGACATTGTTGAGATTGCGACTCACCACTCTCGCCGCCAGCCCTGGCCCACCCAACACATTAGCGTGGTTGACCTTCGTCACCCCCATCCCTGGAATCTCGATTTGAGTATCCCTCGGAATTGAGAGCACATTAACGGCTTCACTCTCTGGATCGATCCGTACCAGCAGCATGGTGTCGCTACGACCCGACAAAACTGCAGATGAGGGGGCTCTCGCTGGCAAATCAAGAACCTCATCAATACCCATGACCAAGACATTGACAGGACGAGTCACCTGATAGCGCAAGCCTTTCTGTAACAGGTCGCGCAATACAATCTGCTGACCATCCTGAGGGGAAGCCAACATGCCCGACAACGGCGTCACCAAGGCGATGACTGCTCCTAATGTGGCAGAAACAGTAGCCGTTAACGTAAACGTAAATCCCCAAAACAACCACCGGGCAACACTAGATTTTCGTTTCGGGGCCGAATTTTTGGGGTCAGGGGATGGAATCTGAGACTTAGTCACTAAAATTGACTGTTCTTCAGCATTCTGATCCGGCGGGTGTTGCAATTCAGACTCATGTTCTAACCGTCCCACTCCGTTTCACACCTCAACTTTAGCCTTAGGGAGTCCCTTTACAAAATTAGATTAAGTAATCTTGAGTATGGGGTTCATGCGATTATAGCCCCACCTTCTGTTATCCTAATCAGATTGACAAGACTCCGCAGTAGGATTTGCAACGTTTACAGCAGATCTGCGGAAAACAAGATGATTTGTAGGTCGCAAAAGTTCCTTCCCAAGGTCGCTGTATTTAGCTCCTCGTGTGAATTGATGAAAATGCCATGAAGTCGGGCAGAAGCACGGACAGGGGCAGTCGAAAGTTTGTAGGATGAGGCCAAACTTAGCAACTAGAGATGGAATGATACCTGTAATTTTGGCTGGCGGTAAGGGAGAACGGTTTTGGCCGCTGAGTCGCAAGCACCGCCCCAAACAGTTTTTGAGTTTGGACGGCAGCGGCAAGAGCTTGCTTCAGGCCACCGCAGAACGACTTCTCGATCTGGCAAATGGCTGGGATGGATTATGGGTAATCACAGCGGCACACTTGGCCGAAGGTGTCCAGCAACAGCTCCCTAACTTGCCCCTTGAGAATTTGCTGGTAGAACCCGAAGGCCGCGACACAGGGCCAGCTGTGGCTTGGGCAACGCTGGAGATCGCTCGACGCTATGGCGAAGATCAGGTGGTGGGATTCTTCCCTGCCGATCAGTGGATTGGAGATCCAGTTGCCCTCCAACTGACGCTAGAGGTTGCTGCAGAGCTTGCGGTGAAACAACAGGCGATCGCCACCCTCGGGATCGCCCCAGCCTACCCTTCCACAGGCTACGGCTACATCGAGCAGGGAGAGGAGATCGGGATCATTGGCGATCAGCCTGCTTACAAAGTCAGCCGCTTTACCGAAAAGCCCGATCTGCAGACAGCAGAGCTGTTTTTGCAAAGCGGTCGCTTTAGCTGGAATAGCGGCATGTTTATTTTCCAGGCCGGGGTTGCCCTGGCAGAACTGCATCAGTATGCCCCAGAAATCATTCAGCCGTTGGTAGAGCAAGGTCCAGCGGTGTATCCCACCCTGCCCAAGAAGAGTATCGATTATGCGCTGATGGAAAAGACGCAACGCACTTGCGTGTTGCCTGTCACCTTTAGTTGGGATGACTTGGGGGACTGGAATGCCCTGGAACGGCTGCATAAAAACGGCCAAACCAATGTCGAAATGGTTCAACACGTGGGTCGAGACACCAAGGACAGCATTCTGTACTCGGAAGACGAGCAAGAACTGATTGTGACGATTGGCCTAGAAGACGTGGTCGTGGTGCGCGATGGGAAGGTGACGTTGATTGCAGACAAAAACCGCACGCAGGAAATCAAAAAGGTTTTAGAAGTACTCAAATCAGACCCCAAGTTCTCCGATTTGCTGTAGTCCGAGTTTCTTCAGAGTTTCTTCAGGGTTTCTGCCTCTGGAGGGTTGGCGGTCCAGCCTATTAGCCGTTACAACGTCATGGGGCCAGTCATAATAGTTAATATCAGGGTTAACTCTCACGGTTTGTCTCTTGGGGCCAAAATGACCATTGGGGCTAACTCCTAGAATTAACTCAGATACTGGACTTATCGACGATTGGCTTGATTGTGACTACATCCCTCCAGGAGGCACTGTGTTTTCGGGCTTAACTCAAACGACTTCCCGTCAGCGAGAAATTGTTGAAGTAGTCCTCCGCAACGGTTGGGACTACATGCGACGGCTACTAACAGGCGGCAGGACAGATCAAGCCGATATTCCACCGCCTGCTGTTTTACGCAACATTTTGGTGGATTTGGGGCCAGTGTATGTCAAGTTTGGGCAGCTGATGAGTACGCGCCCCGACATTTTGCCCGCCGAATATATCAATGTGCTGTCTACGCTGCAGGATGAAGTACCTCCGGTGGCCTGGAGCGAAATTGAAATCTTGCTTCGTCAACAGCTAAAGCAGCCTCTGGAAACGGTTTTTACGGCGATCGCCCATCAACCTGTTGCCGCTGGCTCAATTGCTCAAACGCACCGAGCCACACTAGCGGATGGCCGTGAAGTGGCCCTCAAAGTGCAGCGACCGGGCATTGACATCATCATTGACCAAGATATTGCGCTGATCAAAAGCTTGGCTGATCTGGCGTCTCGTACCGACGTAGGCAAAGACTACGACATCAAAGCCCTTGCCGAAGAGTTTACCAACGCGCTCCGGGACGAACTAGATTTCTTACAAGAAGCAAGCTACACCGATCAGCTGCGGCGCAATATGGCCAACGGGTTGTGGTTTGATCCGACCCAGCTGATTATTCCTGAAATTTATTGGGACTATACGACAAAAAAGCTATTGGTGATGGAATGGCTGGAGGGAGTGCCGATTCTTTCCGCTCCCTTGGCAAACCCGCAGCTCAATGGCAATTCCAGTATTGAACGTCGGCAAATTACGACCCTGCTGTTTCGAGCCTTTTTTCAACAGATTTATATTGATGGGTTCTTTCATGCCGATCCCCACCCCGGCAACCTGTTTTATATGGGAGAAGGTCGAGTTGGGCTGCTAGACTGCGGTATGATTGGGCGGCTAGACCCCAACACTCAGCGAGTCTTGACAGAAATGTTGCTGGCGATCGTTGATTTGGACGCTCAACGCTGTAGCCAACTGACGCTGCAATTGGCCGAGAGCAATCGGGCGATCAATCTCTCTCGCCTCGAAAACGACTACGATCGCCTACTGCGCAAGTACTACAACCGCAGCATTGCAGAGGTTAATTTCAGCCAGATTTTCTATGAAGTACTCCAAGTTGCCCGCAACAACAAAGTTAAGCTGCCTAGCAATCTGGGCCTCTATGCCAAATCACTAGCCAATCTGGAAGGAGTCGCTCGGGCATTTGATCCAGAAATCAATCTGATAGATCAAATTAAACCACTGATGACCGACCTGTTCCGTCGTCAATTGTTTGGGGATCAGCCCCTACAGACGCTCTTGCGAACGGCTCTTGATGTTAAGAGTCTGTCGCTACAGTCGCCCCGTCAAATGGAGCTATTGCTCGATCGGGTGACAACAGAAACGCTGAAATGGAACATCACCCTACGCGATCTCGATGGGGTGCGTCTGACGCTGGATAATGCGGCCAATCGTCTTTCATTTAGCATTCTGGTTGGAGCATTAATTATGGGAGCCGCAATTATCTCCGCTGGTGAACAAACTACTCAGCTCTACTGGCTCAGCAATGCCCTATTTGCCACCGCTAGTTTCCTCGGTCTATGGCTAATTGTCAGCATTTTACGTTCGGGCAAACTGCGCTGAGAAACTGGAGATGCTTTCGGGGCAAGCTTTCAGCAAGACCTACCTGATCGCATCTCACTGCAAGTGTTTCAAGAAATCTAAGACTTCATCGCACCAATCAATCCAGGCAGATTCGTAGCGGATGCCCCGTCGGAGGGTGAGGTAGCGAAATTGTTCTGACAGGGAGGGCTCAGGAAGGGCGCGATAGTGTTCTTCCATTTCCTGGTAGTGGGTGAACTGGTCGAGGTGTCTTTGGCGACGGTGGTGAATTTCTTTGAGCAAGAGGTCGCGGGAAATATAGGGGCCTGCCAAAACTTTGACCAGTAAATCTTCTCGAATTGGCGTAGGCTCGGTTGGTTCTGAAAACCACTTAATTAGCTCTTTTTGCCCCTGCTCAGTGAGGTGATAAACCTTTTTGTCAGGCTTCCCGGTCTGGGGAATGGTCTCAAAGTAAACCCAGCCCTGCTGCTCCATCTTGGCAAGCTCTCGGTAAACCTGCTGCTGACTGGCTTTCCAGAAGCAACCTACGGATTCATCAAAGCATTTGCTCATGTCATACCCACTTCGGGGTTCAGATGCTAAGACGACTAAGATAGTATGAGCGAGGGCCATAGGATTACAGGACTTTTCTCAGAATGAATTGACATATCCAATAAGTTGAGTATAGGCTATGGAGTTATATACAACAAGTTGAATACAGTCTTGTTGTATACCAACTCGATGGATATTGGGGCTATGAACTCTGATCCGGTTTCGCCTGAACGGTTTGCTCACAGTCCACAGCCTGTTGATACAGTGCCTCAATCTGAACAGCCGACTGCTAATCGCCTTTCCTCATGGCGATCCAATCGCTGGAGTTGGATCGGGATGGCGCTACTGCTGGTGTTGCCGGGAGTGGCGATCGCCCGTACCCAATTCTTTGGCCATACCACCGAACCGATACAGTCAGTTCAGGTGCTTCCGGTGGAGACAATTCGTTTGGAGCCTGTCAGTAGCTATGAGGAGAGGCGGATCTACACAGGAGAAATTGCGGCCCGTCGTAGCAGCGATCTGGGATTTGAACAACCCGGTACTGTAATCGAACTTTTGGTGCAGGAAGGCGACACAGTCGCGGCAAATCAGCCCCTTGCCCGTTTAGATACCCGCAGTTTGCAAGCTCAACGACAGGAGTTGGTAGCGCAGCGCGATCAGTCCGTGGCGCAGCTTCAAGAGCTTCAGGCAGGACCTCGCGCTGAAAATATTGCTGCTGCCCGTGCCGCAGTCGCAGATTTGGAGCAGCAGGTAGAACTGGCTCGCTTACAGCGTACTCGTCGGGAAGGGTTATATCGAGAAGGGGCGATCGCCCGTGAAGAGTTAGATCAGCAAGCCTTTAATGTTGGTTCGCTTGAAAGTCGGCTAAATCAAGCTCAGAGCCAGCTAGATGAGCTCTTGGCAGGCACCCGTCAAGAACAGATTTCGTCTCAATCGGCCCGTGTCCGTCAATTGGATGCCAGCATTCAATCTATTGATATTGAGCTAGAGAAAAGTGTACTCCGAGCACCGTTTGGCGGCAGGGTGAGTCAGCGCTTGATTGATGAAGGCGTTGTCGTGGGTGGGGGGCAAACCGTTTTGCGGCTGGTGGAAGGTGGAACGCTAGAAGCCCGAATTGGCGTACCGACGGCGATCTCAAATAGATTAGCTCCTGGCAGTCAACAGACTGTTTTGGTGTCAGACCAATCCTATTCGGCTGAAGTCACTGCATTACTTCCAGAATTGGATAGTGTGAGCCGGACTGTAACTGTTGTGTTGCAATTGAGCGCAGCAGCAGATTTAGCAATTGGGCAGACTGCTCAACTTCAAGTTGTTGAAACTCTGCCTACAGAAGGATTCTGGCTGCCTTCAACGGCTTTAGTTCCGGGAGAAAGAGGGCTGTGGTCAGTTTATGTGCTCAATGAAAAGACGGATGAAGCCGGAGTGGATGGCATCTATGAAGCCGCCCGACGAGATGTAGAGGTGCTACATACCGAGGGTGAATCGACAGGGCAAGACCAACGGGTGTTGGTTCGGGGTCTCTTGCAACCGGGGGAACGGGCGATCGCCAGCGGCACCCACCGCCTTGTGTCAGGCCAGCAGGTGACGGTTTCCCCATAACGATTCCCATTTTTCCTGTAGAGACATGAACGTCCGACTGATTCCGGATAGGTATCCATCATGCTGAATCTTTTCTACCGCAATCGCCAACTTTTGATTCTGACGCTGACGCTGATCGTGGTCTGGGGATTGTCTGCATTCTTGACCCTGCCGCGTATGGAAGATCCAGAGATTACGCAGCGCTTTTCTAGCGTTGCCACTTTCTTCCCAGGCGCAACGCCAGAGCGAGTTGAGTCCTTAGTCACTGAGAAGGTGGAGCAAAAGCTGTTTGAGCTAGAAGAAATTGAATCTATTCGCTCGACCTCTAGAGCAGGCTTTTCTTCGGTGACGGTGGAGCTTAAAGAGTCAATTCAAAATGTTGATCCGGTCTGGGCGAAGGTTCGCAATAAAATGAGTGATGTGGTTCCAGAGCTGCCTCCAGGTGCGTCGGAGCCTGAGTTTCGGGATGGCACTACTTCGGCCAGTGCCTTGATTGTAGGGCTGACTTGGGAGCTGGATACGCCGCCCAATTACGCAATTTTGCGACGGGTTGCGAAGGGCTTGGAGACAGAGATGCGATCGCTTCCTGGGACTGACAAACTGGAGCTGTTTGGCGATCCAACTGAGGAAATTCAGGTCACAATTGCACCTGCGGCCTTGGCTCGTCTGGGGCTGACAGCTCAAGATTTGGCTCAACAAATACAGGCGAGTGATGCCAAAGTGGCGGCAGGTCAGTTGCGGAGCGCCAACAGTGAGTTTTTGCTGGAAGTTGATAGTGCGCTAGATTCTCTGGAGCGGATTCGGCAAGTTCCCATCCAGATCGGATCTGGGGGACAGGTTGCGCAGTTGGGCGACATTGCGGAGGTGACGAAGGGAATTCAAGCACCTGCTTCTAATTTGGCGATCGCCAATGGATATCCTGCTATTGTGTTGTCGGCCACTGTTGAGTCGCAAGAACGAGTTGACTTGTGGGCTGAGCAAGCGCACCGAGTTTTGGATCAGTTTCAAGCCAATCTTTCGGATGGAATTGGGCTGCATGTTGTGCTTGATCAAAGTCGCTATGTCCAGCAAAGGCTCAATGGTGTCATCGTCAATTTGGTGATGGGGTCGGCGCTGGTGATTGGAGTTTCCTTGCTGTTGCTAGGCTGGAAGTCAGCGCTGATTGTTGGTTCGGCGTTGCCGTTGGCCAGCCTGATGGTGTTTGGCAGCATGAGAATTTTGGGAATTCCGCTGCATCAAATGTCGGTGACAGGCATCATTATTGCGTTGGGACTGCTGATTGATAATGCCATTGTGGTGGTAGATGAAGTGCAAACCCGCTTGCGAACTGGGATGCGATCTGCCGACGCTGTCAGCACTTCGGTTCATCATTTGGTGGTTCCCCTACTGGCCTCGACATTGACAACAGTTTTGGCCTTCGTTCCCATTGCATCTTCCCCTGGAGGGGTGGGTGAATTTATCGGCACCATTGGCCTGACGGTAATTTTGGCATTATTCAGTTCGCTGTTCCTGTCGCTGACGGTGATTCCGGCATTGATAGGGCGCTTGGCCCATTGGGAACCGTTTCGATTGCGTCAGCGTTGGTGGCATCATGGATTTGCTAACGTTCAGCTCACCGAAGCCTATAACTGGAGCTTGCGTCAGGTGTTTCGGCGTCCGTGGCTGGGAATTGGTCTATCGCTAGTGCTGCCGATCATGGGCTTTATTCAGTTTGGGTCGCTAGAACAGCAGTTTTTTCCGCCCACCAATCGGGATCAATTTCAGATCGAATTGAATCTGCCGACGCAAACGGCGATCGCCCAAACGCAGACTCAAGTGTTGCAAGCCCGTGATCTGATTCGTCAACATCCCGATGTAGATGAGGTCCATTGGTTCTTGGGCAAGAGTGCACCTCCTTTCTTCTACAACGTATTAGGACGACAAGAAAATGCGGCCAACTACGCTCAGGCCATTGTGCAACTCAACTCAACTGATCATTTGCGAGACACCATTCAAGCCTTACAACAAGAACTAGATGCAGCGTTTCCTCAAGCTCAAATTTTAGTGAAGCAATTGGAGCAGGGACCGCCCTTTGATGCTCCGATCGAGTTGCGGATTTATGGGTCAGAGATGGAGCAATTGCGGCGCTTGGGCGATCATCTGCGGGGCGAACTGGCTCAGGTAGAAGATGTGATTCACATCCAGGCTACCTTGACCGAAGCCTTACCCAAACTGGCGTTGAACGTAGATGAAGTGCAGGCTCGACGGGCCGGACTCGACAATAGTGCGATCGCCCGTCAACTTGATACGGCTCTAGAAGGAGTCGTAGGGGGTTCCATTCTGGAAGGTACAGAAGATATCCCGGTGCGGGTGCGCTGGGGCGATCAACAGCGCAGCGATCTGGCTAATATTGCCTCGCTTGATCTACAGGTTGGAGGGGCTAATCCTGACTCCAATACTGTACCGTTGGATGCGATCGCCAATGTTAATCTAGTTTCCGATTTGTCTACAATCTCTCGTCGCAATGGTCAGCGCATCAACACGGTGCACGGCTATCTGACGGCTGGAGCGTTGCCCAATACGGTGCTGACCCGCTTTCAAGCAAGGCTAGAGCAGAACAATTTTACCCTGCCATCTGGCTATCGGTTGGAATATGGGGGAGAAGCGGATGCAAGAGGAAATGCGATCGCCAACCTGCTCTCAACAGTGGGCGTTCTCATGCTATTGATGGTCGCCACCTTAGTCTTGTCGTTTAATTCCTTTGGGCTAGCGGGTCTAATTGCTTCGGTGGCAATTTGTTCGATTGGATTGGCAGCTCTGGCCCTGTGGATGTTCAATTCCCTGTTTGGTTTTACAGCGATTCTGGGAACATTGGGTCTAGTTGGTTTGGCGATCAACGACTCAATTGTGGTGTTGGCAGCGCTGCGAGATGACCCACTGGCCCGACAGGGAAACGCCCGCGCCACTCAAGCTGTTGTCTTGAAAGCCACCCGTCATGTCATTGCGACCACCCTCACTACAATTGTAGGTTTTATCCCATTGCTGCTCGACGAAACTGGATTTTGGCCACCGTTGGCGATCGCGATCGCAGGCGGACTGGGAGGTGCAACCATTTTGGCTCTCTACTACATTCCCTCCGCCCATCTCTTGCTCGCTCGCCGCAAATCCCCCCGTGATTCCTTAAAAGTCCGCAACTCCAACAAGCCCAAAGAGAGGGAAAGGACGGAGTCCCATAATTCGAACTCTCACCCATCTTTGCTGAACCCGCCACTTACCAGTCAGTCAAACATGAGACATTTGAATCTATAGTCTTTCTTGAGGCGGAGGTACGATGCGGCGGGTGTACAAGATCTTGTTTAAAGTTTTGAGGAGTTCAAAGTCTTCTGAAGGCAACGGATAGCTTTCACTCTCAATGGAGTCTGTTCCTGTGGCTGCATTCTGTTTCAAGAAAGTAAAGGCTTGCCGAAACTGCTCAGGCTGGGCTGACAGGGGTGCATCGAGATGACAGGGAATAATGCGTTCAAAGTTCCAACTTGCCACCCGCTCAGCCCAGGCCAATGTTTCTTGAGGAGCCCGATTTAAAATTAGGGTTTGCAAGATGGGCGCAACAAACAACCGACCGTTGCCTCGCAACGCTGCAAACGATTGCTGCCAGCTTGACTTCCATCGAAATGGGTATAGCCCAAAGTAGGCTTTTCGAGAGCGATTTGGCGCTTTGGCAGCAGTTTGCAGAGATTCTGCCAGACCCATTGTCTCTAGAGATTTGGGCTGAAAGTAAAACGAAAAGAGTGAGATCCGTTGCCAACCCTTACGGCGATTTTCTGGGCTGTCTACTATTGCCTCTGAGGCATCGTCTCGCGCATGAAACAGCAAAGGATAGGGATCAAGCTGGACAATCTCAGGCGGTTCTTCTGGCACAGACATGATTGAGTCAGTCAACAGGAGCGTGCGCGATCGCCTGTGAAAAACTGCCACCTCTTCAAACAGACCCAGCCCTAACCCAATGGGTCCCAGCACAGCATAGTCTAGCTCGTTGGCAAAGGGGGCGGTGCTACTGTCTCGCCCTAGTAAATGCGTTCGTCCCGACGGAAACCCTAACCAGCTCAGCGGTAGATTGAGTGGAAAACTCCATTGATCCGGCGCAATAAATACCTGAGCCGTAGGAAAGCACCGCGCAAACGGCCCTACAAACACCTTATGCTCCACCGCAGACACCGTCGGCAGGAGGATGTACTTCACATCCCCATGTGCGGCAACCAGTTCTTTTACCATCCGAATACATTCTGGCGTCGGTGCAACGGGGGCATAGACAAATAACCCTCCAGCTTCTAGGCGCACCACTGTCATCCGAATGGGCACCGTGACATAAAAAATTCCCTGGATTTGGTCAAATGTCCAAATCGTATCTTTGACCACCTCTCGCCGGAGGGTCTGTCGCCGTCCATAGGGATACAGCGGCACCGCAGGCCAAAATGGCCACGAGAACTCTCCCGCAGACAGCGAACGTTCCTGCGGTTCCTTCCCCTGCCCATTCACCACAGGACTATCCACGCCCCGAGCCTCCCCCATCCCAACATGCCGCTCCAATCATAGCTTGAGCCGATCGCGACGTTGCAACCTACTAAATTCTAGTTTCTCATGCCTCGGATACGGTTGGTCTCAAGGGGGAGGTGGGAAGGGCCAGGAAGTCAGTAGTTACGCAGTCAGAATCCATCCCGTTTTGTAAGCCTGCTCAAACTGGGCTAGTCCATGAGAGCCACCATTGACGCGCCGTCTCGCTGCTCTTAGATCCGAGCGGGCCAAATCCTGACGCACCAAATACTCTTTGTCCTTTAGAAAGTAGGCTAGCAACTTAGCGGCAACATCTGGATCGTTGGCGCGGTCCGGATGATTCACCAAATCTTCCTTCACAATTGGACCAAACTTCCGGTAGTTAGCCAGACCCGTCAGCTGCACAAAACCCCGACCTCGGTAAAGTGCCCCGTGGCCCTTCCCATTGTTGCCAATATCAGTGCGGAAGTCATACAGATCAAATGGGGTGCCATTGGGAGAAGTGTTAAACCGAGAACGGAATTCGCTCAGGGGCTCAAATCCGGCTGTTTCTGCCCGAATAGTGGCCAGCGCCATCAAAACCATCGGGCGATCGCCCAACTGCAAAAGCTGTAACGCCTCTAGGACAACTGATAAATGCTGTTCCACATTACGACGGGGCGCATCAAAAAATATCTTGGCTACAACATCAACCGTAAACAAGCTAGCAGGGTTTGAAAAGTTAGCAACAGCCGTCGTGGTGAGCGCTGCCAAGGTTTGAGGGCCTGCCAATCCATCCGGTATCAAGCCTACTTTTTGTTGAAAGGCAACGACTGCTATTCTCGTTCCTGGACCAAAATCACCATCCAAGTTGCCGGTATACAAGTTGAGCTCCTTCAACCGTCTTTGCAGTTCAACCACTTCGGGGCCAACAGAACCTTGCTTGAGCAACATCGATCTTTCTCCTGGATTAGTCATGGGGCTGGAGTAGAATCCCGCAAGGGGATTTTTTTTTCTACATCCTGTCCAAATCTAATTTCTGGTATCAAAGACCACGAGAGAAAAAACTTAACACTCGGCTTTTACGGGATCTGCAGTGGGAGGGTGACGACAAAGGTGGTTCCTGCACCGAGCTTGCTATTGACGGTAATATGCCCCTGCTGCAAATCAACAAACCGCTTCACAATATTGAGGCCTAGCCCTGTGCCAGGAATGTTGCTGACGTTCTTGCCACGATGAAATGGCTCAAACAAATAGGGCTGATCTTCGGGGGGAATGCCAATACCCTGATCTTGAATCTGAAAGACAAGCTGTTGTTTCTGACGAGACAACTTGAAGTGAACCTGACTCGAAGCTGGAGAATAGTGTAGAGAGTTGATCAGAATATTGGTCAAGATCGAGCGTAATAGCTTCTCGTCAACCTCTGCCTGCAAGGCTTTGGCTCGACATCTAAACTCAATCCGATTGCTGCCACTGCCTACCTGAACTTCAGCAACCAACGTCTGGCAAAACTCCACCAACTCTAGTAGGCTTGGCTGAACTTCAATCCGTCTAGCATCAACCTTGCCAATCACGAGAATGTCATCAATCATTTGGGTCATTCGCTCTACGTCGGCTTGAATCCCAGTTAGATAGTTTTCTTTTTGGGCGGAGGTCAAGTGGGTTTCGTAGCGTTCCAATGAAGAAACCGAGAGCAGGATATTGTTTAATGGGTTGCGAAATTCGTGGCATACCATTGAAACAACCCGCGATCGCAACTCGCTAAGTTCTTTAAGCTGTTCATTGACCTGACGAAGTTCTGCTGTACGTTCGCGCACCTTTAGATCTAGTTCTTCGTTGGCTCGATGCAAAATTGCCTCTGCCCATTTTCGCTGGGTAATGTCGCGAAAGGTGACTACCGCACCCACCAAACATCCTTGCTCATCACGCATGGGCGTGCTGATATATTCGACCGGAAAGCAAGTGCCATCCTGTCGCCAAAAGACTTCATCGGTAACACGATGCACGATGCCGTCTTGAAAGGCTGCATAGATAGGGCATTGCTCTTTGGGATAATGAACCCCGTCTGGATGAGAATGATGCAACACATCATGCATTGATTTGCCAATCAGGTCAGCAATCTCCCAGCCAATCATTTTGGCTGCAGCCGGATTGACAAAGGTGGCGTTTCCTTGCAAATCAACGCCATAAACCCCTTCTCCAATTGCATTCAAGATGAGCTGATGCTGACGACGCAGCTTTTCTAAGTCTCGGTTGGCGATCGCACTTTGTTCTGATCGGGCCAAACGAGCATAAGCAGCCAAAAACTGACTCAGATCGATTAGGCCCCTGTCCGTAGCACTTGATACAACCAAAGGTTCTTCAGCCTGCAACCCACTGCGCCCCAATACCAGTGAGATGGCATCTTCTAGCGGCATTTGATCCTCAATCGCAAGATATTCTAACGCTTCCTGCCACCAGTCTTGAACAGAGGCGATCGGCTGATCCAACGCTTGTTTCCAGACCCGACGCTGCGATCGCCATCGCAGAAAACGCCGCCGAGAAATCAAGCCAACCGAATTGCGCGCCAGACTACCCGCACTGACAACCAACACCCCGATTGCCAGCGGGTGCTGCCTAAAAAAGCTAGCCACGTCTCGATAGCTGGCTTGTGCAGACACTGACTTGGTTTCTAAAACCAGTTCCTTGAGAATTGCGCTGACTGAAATCAAAACTGGGTTAAAAGTGGGGCAGCTTGAAGATAGTGTATCTGAAACCGATGGCAGGGTGGAAGGCTGGGAAGATAACCAATCATGTTGCCGCATAGTGCAGTCAGGTTTGGGGTCAATCTAGACAAATCTTGAGGCATTGAGACAAGAGGGGGCGATCGCCCATCCCCACTTGGTTTTGGCGAAGTTGATTTAGCTCTACTTAACAAATACTGTATTGTGTTACACCACACAATATTCTTTTAAGCATTACTAAAGAAACAAGACAGTATGCCTAGTAGATTTGGGCGTAAGTTTTTGAGCTGAGATTGTAAATCTAAGGGGTTATGGTGAAGAAAGTTTTGGTCATTGAGGATGAGGCCCAGACCCGTGACCTCTTTCTGCGGTGTTTGACCTTTGAAGGTTTTGGTGCGCTTGGGACAGAAAGTGGTACGGTTGGCATCCAGATGGCAAAGACCCACCTGCCAGACTTAATTGTCTGCGACATCATGATGCCAGATTTAGACGGCTATAGCGTCCTGTCAGCACTACGACAAGAACCCGAAACAGCAGCAATTCCGTTTATTTTCTTGACCGCAAAGGTGACGATGGCAGATTTGCGACAGGGGATGGAGCTAGGGGCGGATGACTACTTAACTAAGCCCTGTCGAGTCGAACAATTTTTAGCAGCGGTAACCACACGGCTAGAACGACAGGATGTGCTCAAGCGTTGGTATGCCGAAAAAAACCAGCCTACAGAAAGTTCCACAGAAAATTCAACGGTCTCGATAGAAACGACTTCGATCTTTCCCGACTGCCCAAAGCTAACGCAGGTTTTTCAATTTATTGAAGCGCACTATCATAGCCCCATTAGCCTGAGCGATGTCGCGCAGGCAGCCGGTTATTCTCCAGCCTACCTCACCAACTTGGTCCAAAGCCAAACGGGCCGCACCGTCAAGCGTTGGATCATTGAACGCCGAATGGTCGAGGCGCGATCGCGCTTGGTAAATACGGCTGGGGCAGTGAGTGAGATTGCTGAAGCAGTTGGCTACGCAGATGTCAGCTACTTTATCCGGCAGTTTCGGCAAATGCATGGTGCATCCCCTCAAGTATGGCGCAATTCTGCTGAAGCTGAAGCGGTCTAACAGGGTAGGAGCCTCTTGTGCTGGCTCAATATTTAGACGCAGCAACACCCAACTTGAAGCCACATCTAAAGAAAGTCCTACTTTTTCGAAAGATGATCTGATGTCATAGGCTGTGAGGCTTGGTAATCTTACGAGTAAGCGCCCATCAAGTCTCCATCAAATACCTATATAGTCACGATTTAGCTGTCACGCTTTAGCCCAAACTTGGTTCCTCGTGTTGTGATGTGAGTTTCTTCCTATGGCTGTTTTTCCAAATGCGTCCTTACTAGGCCGATCGAAAGCTGCTTTTTGTTCTTGCGGCGGAGATCATTTACCTCAAGACCATTGGCGCTTCTTTGAGAGTATGCCCCAAAGCCCCACAGATTTGATTTCTGATCTGATCAAAATGGGAGTCTACAAGCCTCAAGTGTTGGAGCTTGCAGATACGTTGGCTCAGGTCGAAATGAAAGAAGCGCTGTTGCTGCGTCAGATTGGCGGCGGAGATCCAGCTCGTGAGCGTTTGTGTCGCGAACTGATCAAAGAAGCAGGAGGGCTCGATCAAGCTTTTGCAGCCGCATTTGGGCCTCATTCTACTGAGTTTTTTAGCAACACGATGCACAGGGGCGACTTTAGCCGTCGTGATTTTCTCAAGAAGGTGGCGGTGGCCGGAGCCTTGATCGCGATGGGAAGCTGTACTCAAAATGCAAGCCAAACCACTCAAGATGCCCCAGCCGATGGCGTTGGATCCGACCTGGAGAAAACCGATTTGCGGATTGGCTTTATTCCTATTACTTGTGCCACTCCAATTGTGATGTCGGAGCCGATGGGGTTCTATGAGAAATATGGGCTAAACGTATCGGTGGTGAAGATGCCAAACTGGGCAGCGGTAAGGGATTCGGCGATCGCCGGAGAACTCGATGCCTATCACATGCTGTCCCCCATGCCGATCGCCATTACCTTAGGCTTGGGCTCTGCGGCATTTCCCATCAAGCTGGCTAGTATTGAAAACATTAACGGTCAGGCTATTACCGTTGCTACAAAGCATCAAGGCAGAGTAAGCGGACCAGAAGACTTTAGAGGCTTTCAAATTGGGGTTCCCTTCCCATACTCGATGCACAACCTGCTCATTCGCTACTACTTGGCGACAGGTGGCCTTGACCCCGACAGAGATGTGCAGATCAGTGCCGTTCCCCCACCAGATAGCGTGGCGCGAATGATCACGGGTGAGCTGGATGCCATGCTAATGCCCGATCCGTTTAACCAACGGGCTGTTTTCGAGGGAGCTGGCTTTATCCATATGCTGAGCAAGGAACTGTGGCCCGGTCATCCCTGCTGCGCGTTTGCAGCTAGCCAATCATGGATTGACACCAATCCCAATACCTTCCAGGCGGTTAATAAGGCGATCGTCGATGCCTGTGGCTATGCCAACGACCCGGCCAACCGGGAAGCTGTTTCAGCGGCGCTGATCGAACGGCAATATCTCAACCAACCCCTAGAAGTAGTTCAAGCCGTACTAACAGGTACCTTTGAAGATGGTCTGGGCAATACCGTTGAGGCTCCCGATCGGATTGGATTTGATCCCTATCCCTGGAAGAGCTTTGCCAAGTGGATCTCGTCTCAGATGGTGCGATGGGATTTCTTGCCCGAAACTCAGGCCGCCTACGACGAGATTGCCAATGAGATTTTCCTGACCGATCTGGCGCGGGAAGTGGCCCAAACCGTGGGTCAAGACGCTCCGTCAGAAGAAGTCCGGGTTGAGCAGCTAAAATTTGACGCCTTTGACCCGGCTGATCCTGAGACATATGTCAAAGAACAGATTGAAAAGTACCAAGTGTAGGACGGGTGTTATGCAAAATAGCGTTACCCAGCAAATTCAGCCTAGTGTGAAGATTAAATCTCTCAACCAGAACCAAAAGGCGTTTCTTTTGTTCTTGTTGCTGCTGTTCTTAATTCTAGGCTTTTGGGAACTAGGCTTTCGGCTGGGGATCTTTTCTCAGCTCATGCCTTCTGCCGTTGACACCATTCAAGCTTTCTGGGGCTGGATCTCCGATCCTTTCTTTGACTACGGCCCCAACGACAAAGGCATTGGCTGGCACTTGCTGGTGAGCCTGCGGCGGGTGGTGACGGGGTTTGTGATTGGGTCGGCGATCGCCATTCCCCTGGGTATTTTGATTGGTCTGTCGGAGGTGGCTTCCAAAGCGGTCGATCCCTTCATCCAAATTCTCAAGCCAGTTTCTCCCTTGGCTTGGCTCCCCTTGGGGTTGGGGCTGCTCAAAAGCTCAGAAAATACGGCTCTCTTTGTCATTGCTATTACTAGCATTTGGCCAACGCTGATCAATACCAAATTTGGCATCAGCCATGTTGACCCTGCCTATTTAGATGTGGCCCGCACACTGGGCGCTTCTCGCTGGCGGACGTTGTTTAAGGTCATCCTTCCGGCGGCGGCTCCCCACATCGTGTCAGGGCTGAGGATCAGCATTAGCATTGCATGGCTGGTAATTGTGGCCGCAGAAATCTTGGTAGGAGGCACCGGGCTAGGCTACTTTGTCTGGAATGAGTGGAATAACCTCCAGATTACTAGCATCATTACTGCCATTTTAGTAATTGGCTTCGTCGGGTTGTTGCTCGATCGCCTGTTTGGACTATTGCAAAATTGGGTTGCCTTTGGACGACGCGTATGATGACCTCTTTACACACTGCCGCCAACACCGCGACCATGACTTCCAGCGCTCACCTTTCTATTCAAAATGTGTCTAAGGTCTATGCAGGCAAGCAAGACTGGATGAGCCGTATTCAGCGCCGAGCCTCTGCCGACTTTGTTGCACTGGATGACATCAACCTGGAAATTGAGCCCAATACCTTTGTCTCGATCATTGGGCCGTCCGGTTGCGGTAAGTCAACGTTACTCAACATCATTGCTGGCTTGTCTGAGCCGTCAACAGGTTTGGTTGCTATCAATGGCCTACCTATTAAAGGGCCAGGCCCCGATCGTGGGGTTATCTTCCAAAACTATGGGTTGATGCCCTGGATGACAGTAGCCGAAAATTTGCGCTTTGCCATTGAAACGGTTAATCCCAAGATTCCATCTTCACGGCAACGGGCGATCGCCCAGGAATATATTGATCTGGTGGGTCTGACTGGAGCCGAACGCAAACATCCCCATGAGCTATCGGGCGGGATGAAACAACGAGTCGGTATTGCTCGCGCCCTGGCAATCAATCCCCAGATCTTGCTGATGGATGAGCCATTTGGAGCGCTGGATGCCCTCACTCGTGGTTTTCTGCAAGATGAAGTTTTGCGGATTTGGGAACAACAGCGTAAGACGGTAATCTTAATTACCCACAGCATTGAAGAAGCCTTATTGCTGTCAGACAAGATTGTGATGATGACCCGTGGCCCTGCCGCCCGGATTGCCCAAATTTTGGATGTGCCCTTCTCCCGGCCTCGCCATCGCGAAACGCTAGATGAACATCCGGCCTATCACAAAATCAAGGCGGAGATGGAGCTGCATCTTTCGAAAGAAACCCGTGCGGTGGAAGAGGCTCGGATTCGGCCTACTGCCAAGGCTGGATAAGGGTCCCTATTAATCATTTGTTTGGAGGAAATCAATCATGCCGATGCTAGAAATTCCTGAAATCACCAAGAAGCTCCTTACCGCCAAGGACGCTCAAAGCATTAGCTTTGCCGAACTGGAAAAAACAGTTGGCCGAGACGAAGTCTGGATCGCAGCGGTGATTTACCGTCAGGCTAGTGCCTCACCCGAAGAAGCCGAGAAGATCGTCACAGCTCTAGGCCTGGGACCTGATGTGGCAGCAGAACTCACGGAATGTCCCCTCAAAGGGTTGGGACCTCTGGTTCCGACCGATCCGTTAATCTATCGTCTCTATGAAGTCATGCAGGTTTATGGAATGCCCCTGAAAGATGTCATTCACGAAAAGTTTGGGGATGGCATCATGAGTGCAATTGACTTCACGTTGGATGTGGAGAGAGAAGAAGACCCGAAGGGCGATCGCGTCAAAATCGTCATGAACGGCAAATTCCTGCCCTACAAAAAGTGGTAAGCCCCATGCGACCAAAACGACCATCAGAGTCTAAATTATGGCTGAGATCCGACTGGGTCGAGTTTATCGTGCTGGTGCTGGCCTTTATTGGCCTAGGGCAAGTCTTGTCAGGAGGTGCAACCCTTCTGCAGCGACTGTTTTGAAGTGATTACTTTGAAGCGATTACTTTGAAGTGATTACTTTGAAGCGATTGGTTTGATTTTGTGTGGGCATCCCCTGTGGGTGCCCTTTTGTATGGGGGCTGTGCATCGATGCATAAGGGTTGCAAATTCTGCATGGGGTCGGCTGGGAGCTGATTTTTTCTGTTCAAAGATTAACAAGCCGATTGACAACGGGGCTGTTTGAGCTTAGGACTTAGATCCTAGTGCATTTCTGTTTTAACCCATGCCTTGTCAGGTTTTACCCGGTCAGCCCTTTCCCCTTGGTGCCACTGTTTCTGAAGGAGGAGTCAACTTTTCGATTTTTTCTAGCTCCACGGCCCTAGAATTACTGCTGTTTGATCAGGCGGATTCGCCTCGACCGAGCCGAGTCATTCAGCTTGATTCGAAGAAAAATAGAACATTTTATTACTGGCATGTTTTTGTTCCTGGCATTGGTGCTGGCCAGATCTATGGCTATCGAGCCTACGGAAAATTTGAGCCAGAAAAAGGGCTGCGGTTTGATGCCAGCAAGGTATTGCTCGACCCGTATGCTAAGGCGATCGCCAACTGGGACAACTACGATCGCGAAATCGCCAGCTACTTTGGCAAAGATAACTGTGCTCAGGCGTTGCGAGCCGTTGTCATCGACTCCAGTCACTACGATTGGGAAGACGATCAACCCTTGGAAACTCCCATCTCGGAGACGGTGATTTACGAGCTGCACGTAGATGCCTTTACACACCACCCCAACTCAAAGGTGGCCCCTGAAAAACGCGGCACCTATGCGGGTCTGATTGAAAAGATTCCTTACTTGAAAAAGCTAGGCGTCACGGCGGTAGAACTCTTACCCGTCCATCAGTTTGATCCCTACGATGTCCGACCCGGACTGATCAACTATTGGGGATATGGCACGATTGGATTTTTTGCGCCGCACAGCCAGTATAGTTCTCAGGCTGACCCAATGGGGGCAGTGAACGAGTTTCGCGACATGGTAAAGGCGCTGCATCGAGAAGGCATTGAAGTGATTCTGGATGTCGTCTTTAACCATACGGCTGAAGGCAGCGACGATGGCCCTACCTTGGCCTTTAAAGGATTAGCCAATCAGGCCTATTATTTCTTGGAACCCAACCTGGCAGAATATAGCAACTACAGCGGTTGCGGCAATACGCTCAAAGCCAACCACCCGATGACCAGTCGCATGATTGTAGACAGCCTACACTATTGGGTGTCTGAGATGCATGTGGATGGCTTCCGTTTTGATTTGGCTTCAGTGCTGTCTCGCGACCAATTGGGGCTGCCGAGTCTACATCCTCCTGTACTGTGGGCAATTGAAACTGACCCAGTATTGGTAGGGGCCAAAGTAATTGCAGAATCTTGGGATGCGGCAGGGCTTTATCAAGTAGGGGGCTGGTTTATTGAAAGTGCCGATCGCTTTGCTGAGTGGAATGGTCCCTTCCGGGATGATGTGCGACGCTTTATCAAAGGCGATACAGGCATGGTAGGAACACTGGCCGCTCGTCTGCTAGGGAGCCCCGACCTCTATCCTAGACTGGACTATGAGCCGAGCCGCAGTATTAACTTTGTCACTTGCCACGATGGGTTTACGCTCAATGATCTGGTTTCCTATAATGAAAAACACAATGAAGCCAATCAAGAAGATAGCCGAGATGGCGCAAACGATAACCACAGCTGGAATTGCGGCGTAGAAGGCCCCACAGATGATCCCGCCATTGAAGCCTTGCGACTGCGACAGATCAAGAATCTCTATACGATTTTGCTGGGGGCTCAAGGTACTCCCATGTTGCTAATGGGAGACGAAGTGCGGCGATCGCAGCTTGGCAACAACAACGCCTACTGCCAAAACAACGAACTGAGCTGGTTTAACTGGGATAATGTCGAAACCGAAGCTGGGCTATTGCGATTTGTCAGCGGACTGATCCATTTTGTTCAAGATCTAGAACTCTTTCGGCAAGATGCGCTCATCCCTGTGTCTTACGGTAGTCATGAGCCTCATCTCGTTTGGCATGGCGTCAAACTTGGAAAGCCCGACTGGTCCGAATCTTCCCGCAGCCTTGCGTTCAGCGTTCGCCATCCCGCCAAAGAAGAACACTTGCATGTGATTTTCAATTCCTATTGGAAACCCCTCACCTTTGAGTTGCCACTCTTGAGTTGGGGCGAGCGCTGGCACCGCATTGTTGATACGGCCCTACCGTCTCCTGATGACTTCTGTGAGCCTGAAACGGCTCCCTCTGTCGATGGAGATGACTACAAAGCAGAAGGGCGATCGGCGGTGATTTTGATGGCACGGCACGAGGCGATCGCCCCCAAAGTCATCCCTTAAGGCACTCCTTTAGATGCGGAGTCAAGCAGACGGCGGGATCAAGTTATTTTTGGCCTTTAAACCGCTCCTGTGCGGATTTAAAGGCTTCTTTCATCACCGCTTGAATCTTGTCAGGATCGGGTGTCTTGCCACCCATCAAGTCACCAAAGTAGACACAGGCTCCTTCGCCCAATGCCCAAGTGTAGGCCGCTGCCCAGGAGGCTGCAATCACGCTTCCAAAGCCTGGTAAAAACTTGATTAACTCTCGTCCGATCGCCTGAGCTAGAAAACCTCCGGCGATCGCACTCACCACCCCACCCGCTTGGGAGGGTGACAGCGTCTGGCCATAGAGTTTGCCAAGCAGGCCGACCAGGGACACCTGTAGAGCGGTTAGCATGGGCATCGTCGCGAAGGGGAGGGGCACGGCTGCCAGGGTGGCCGCAATCACTGCAAACGCGGAGATGTAGCGTCTGCCGACATCCCGATAAAGATTGCCCAATCGATTAGAGGTTTCTTCCTGTTCGCTCAAGAGTTGGTGAATAGCGCGGGCTTCAGCTTCGGGAAGCAGGTCTGATAAGTTTTCGACTAGGGCTTCTAAGCCATAAAACACAGGATGATAATCGTCTTCTTCGAGGGTGAAGTCGATCAGGACAGCGCGATCGCACAGTTTGCCAAACGATTGCTTCAGCGCCTCAAACGCCCGATTGACAGCCTCTAGATCGGGGGGATAGTCGGGATGGTCGGCTGTTGCGGGTGGATAAATCTCGTGCAGGTTGGTGACGGCCAACAGACAAGGAATCTCTGGATATTGCTGTCGGAGGTTTTGGGCAATCTGCCGCAGTGTATCGACCGCAAAGTCGTTAATCTTGACGGTCAGGATCAAAATTCTGGCCCGACTCGATTTCACCTGGAGGTCGCCTACTAGCTCTCGAATGATGGCCTGGGTGTCTTGGTTGACATCTCCCAAACCTACTGTGTCGGTGAAGATCAGCAGCGGCAGGTCATCGGAAGGGTAAGCATAGCGCTGGGTATGTTGGGTATGGGGCCGAAATCCTTGGCCGACGATCTCAGCCGAAACACCTGTTAGCCCGCGCACGATGGAGCTTTTGCCAGCTTGGGGTTTGCCAATCAGCAAGGCTTCGGTGGTGGGCAACTCCGCCCGAACGGTCTCTAAAATCTCGGCAACTTCGTCTTCGCTGACGCTAAACCACTGCACGACGGTCTGAGCGGCCTGATCGATGGGCAATAGCTTGGTGAGACGAGTCGTGGTCTGATTCCAGGCATCTGAAAGGCGATCGCCCCAAGATGCTTTCCCTGACTTAGATTCCTTGCTCTCTCTAGATTCCTTAATCTCGTTAGATTCCCTGATCTCTTTGGATTCGTTTGCTGGCCGCGAATCATTACGCTGCTCTGTCATAACCTTCTTACCCAAAACCCGCTTCGCTAAAATTTTGCCTCATCCAGACAAATTCAACCCCTCCCCTTAAAATAGCGAAACTTCCCAGAGAATCAACCAGCGCATCAAGCCATCACCTATCCCTGCACGCCAGCGCTTAGGGTTGGCAGTTGCCATAGGTGGGGTTTGAAGTCGAGGAGAGAATTGAGGATTTGGTCGGCTTCTTGATAGAGCGATCGCACCATTTCTGGCGGTGGAACAGCAACGACCGACATTCCGGCTCGTTTTGCGGCGGCAACGCCCGCTAGAGAATCTTCAAAGACCAGACAGTGAGCTGGATCTGCACCCAAGCGTTCTGCGGTGATCAAGAAACTATCGGGGGCAGGTTTACCGGCTTGAATGGCCGGATCATCGCCCAAGACAATACAGTCAAACAGCTTGAGCCAGTCTTGATGGTGAGTTGTTTTACGGCTGAAAGGAATTTGAGAGGTGCTGGTGGCGATCGCCTGTGGCGTTCCGTGCTGATACAAATGCTGAGTGAGCTGCATGGCACCGGGCAGCGGTTGCGCTGCAGGAAACAACTCATAAATAATCGGGTTGCGTTCTGCTAGATAGGCTTGAGGCGTCAGCGGCAACTCTAGCAATTCAATTAAGATCCGAGCTGAATCAAGCGAATTGCGGCCCATAATTTTAAGCTGAATCGATGTATCAAAACACTTCCCATAGCGCTTTGCCATCATCTGATTGACTTGGGCATGAATAGATTCAGTATCGAGTAGCAGCCCATCTAGATCGTAGATAACATGCGTAATTTTCTTGAAGTTGGGCATCACGGTTTACAGCTCTACATTGGGATTAGCGATTGGGGTTAGCATCAAATTCAGGCTCAAGCTACAGTCAGACTGGCTGAACCCGATGGCGTCATCAAAATATGTATAAGCCAACCTTACCGATTGACACTCCCACGGCTAAAGCGCGTGGGATTCTTGTTTCTATGAGGCAACTTGCTCAGACTGGATTACTCCAACCAAAGTAGAGGTCATCTCTCCACAAGCGTTGCTCGACTCAAGGCCGAAAGTTCCGGTATGCCCTACCGTACTCAATCCCCGACTCAGGATATTTCTCGCTGCGTTGTAGTCACGGTCTAACACGCATCCGCACTGACAAACATGAGTACGAGTAGACAACGTTTTTTTGACCACCGTGCCGCATTGAGAGCATTCTTGGCTTGTTCCATGCGGTTCGACGGCAACGGTGATTTTGCCAAACACCTTGCCGAAATATTCCAACCACACCCGGAACTGATACCAAGACGCATCGTTGATAGACTTGGCTAGACAATGATTTCGCACCATATTTCTAATTCTCAAATCTTCGTAGGCCACAACATCGTTAGATGTGATTACGCACCGTGCCAATTTCACAGCATGGTCTTTACGTTGCCGACTTATTTTGAGATGACGCTTGCCTAAAACCCGTCTAGCTTTGCCTCTGTTTTTTGAGCCTTTGACACGTTTTGACACGCACCGTTGGGACTGTTTCAGCCTACGTTCACTCTTGCGAAGAAAACGTGGATTTTCGACCATCACACCGTCGGAGTCGGTGTAGAACTCTTTTAGTCCCACATCTAGCCCAATGGCATTTCCTGACGGCTCTACCGACTCAGATCGCTCTACCGACACACAGAACTGGACATAGTACCCATCAGCACGTCTGACCAATCGAACCCGTTTGATTTGGTCGAGTTGGTAGAAGTACAGATCGCGGGAGCCTTTCAGCTTTAGTTTGCCGATATTCTTCTTGTCGGTAAATGTAATGGATTTCCGGTCTTCGGCTAACTTCCACCCTGTTGACTTGTACTCAACCGAGCGATTGTCTTTCTGAAACCGTGGAAATTCTTTCCTGCCAGGGATCTGCTTTTTGCAGTTGTCATAGAAACGACTAATTGCGCTCCAAGCACGCTCTGCCGCAGCTTGACGCGCCATAGAGTTGAGTTCATTGGCGAAGGGAAACTCTTTAGCAAGCACAGCGCAGTATTTGTTGAGGTCGTATTGAGTTTTACCCAACCCATCCATCCAAAACCGCAAGGCTTTGTTGCGAATGAACTGGACTGTCCTCAACGCTTCATCAATTGCGCTGAATTGACCAACTTTTCCGTAAGCTTTGAACTCGAGTACAATCATGTCGTTATGTTACCATGCTCAACATAACTGACCCAGATGGGGTAAGTGCCTTCCGGTTGAGTGCCTTTAGCGACAAAGCGTTGGATGAATTTCGCAAGGCAGGTGGAGAGTGAGGAGCTGTTTTTTGTGAGGGAGTGAAGGTTGGTGAAGTCAAGGTTGGTGAAGTGGGGGTTAACTCTCGGCGGTCAGATTTCAGCATGACTGAGTTTGGCGTGTAGGCGATCGAGCAGGGGATCTAGATCGGTGGCAAGTTGTCGATAGTGGTCGAGGTTTTGGCCGTAGGGATCGTCGATGTCGGGGTTGCCGTCAGCTTCGACAAATTCTTTGAGGGCAGCGATTTTGGGGGCGATCGCCGGAAAAACGCTGATCAGAATATATTTTTGAGAGCGGGCCATCGTGAGCACGAGGTCGGCCCATTCTATATGTTCAGGGTTGATTTTTTGGGATTGGTGCGGGTAGTTGATGCCGCGCTCTTGCAGAAGGGCTTGGACAGGGGAGGAAAGGGGATCACCCGTGGCGGCAGTGGCTCCAACGGATTTCACTTCGATGTCGCTGCCTTTGACTTTTTCTTGGAAGAGGGCGGCAGCAAGGGGGCTGCGACAGGTGTTTCCGGAGCAAACAAACAAAATCCGCATGGCTGGACATTTTTGTATCAGGACTAGTGATCATCATCGGACAAATAGGTGTTTTTTGAACTTTGGAAGTCTTAACCTATATTTTGCCTACACCATGAAAGGGCACCTCCCAGAGATGCCCCTCAAAATTCTTCTGCAAATTCGTTAATTTCTGTGACTGATATTTGACTGATATTATTCTTGATCAAGAGCCTGTAGACATTGACGCAATTTTTCTGATAGCACGGGAACATTGGGCTCTCTAAACATGGTGTCGTGGGCACCAGGGACAGGCAAAACGTTCAGTGAGCTGATCAGATCACCCCAGCCCAAAGCTGAATCAATGGCCCATCCGACTGGCCGCTCACTCGCTTTAAATAAGACTGTCTGGCCTGAGTAAGACTTGGGCTGATAGCTTTTTGCGGCTTTCGTGTTGGCCCGTTTGACCAAATCATCTTTGCTGACGACTGGAAGATCGACGACTGGGAGATCATCTGGTGTTGGAGCGGCTTGAGGAACAGGTGCTTTTGTTTGAGTTGACGGACGATCTGGTTTGCGACTGGGTTTGCGACTGAGTTTGGAACTGAGCTTGTGAGTTAGGGGAGTGAGCTTGCGGCGAATACTCTGACCTCTGGCTTGGAGATAGGTCAGTTTGGCCTTGGGGCTAAGACGGAGAAAGTTTTGAGTATGGTGCAGGATGCTTTCGGAGAACGAGAGAGGCCTGCGGTAGTTGGGACCGTAGGTGTCAAGCATCAAAACTATTTCGACGGTTTGGCCTGCGTCAATCAACTGGTGGGCCATCTCTAGGGCAATCATGCCTCCCATTGAAGAACCACCCAAACGATACGGCCCTTCTGGCTGAACGGTGCGAATTTCTTGAATGTAATTTGCTGCCATTTCTTCAATGCGATCGCACGGAATCTGATCCCCATCCAGGCCGCGTGGCTGTAGCCCATAAAAAGGCTGTTCGGCTCCTAAATACTGAGATAGCAAACGATAGTGAAGCACATTGCTTCCGGCTCCGTGAGCACAAAAGAGTGGCGGTTTAGAACCCTTGGGCTGAATTGCCACCAACGACGACCAGGGGATCGTCCAATCTTCTTGTCGGAGCAAATGAGCAATCTGCTCCACCGTCGTAGCCTGATAGAGAATAGACAGTGGCAATTTAACACCAAGCGCTTCTTCAATGGCCGCAAACAACCGCACGGCCAACAGAGAATGTCCTCCCAGGTCAAAAAAGCTGTCTTGTGTGCCAATGGGCTGAACATCAAAAAAGCCTTCCCAGATTTGGATAAGTTGCTGCTCTAGCTCATCTTTGGGCGGCATGTAGGCGGCTCTAGGGCTACTAGAGATTGAGGAAAGGCGATCGCCCTCTGTTGACAATTGCGGTTGCAAATCCAGGTCGGCTAATAAGGCTGCCAGCGATCGCTCCGGATTGGCTACCATCGCCTCTAGCAATTGTTGAAAGCGCTGAGCTATTTGGGCAACGGTTTCGGCTCGAAAGAGATGGGTGTTGTACTTGAAAATACCCTTTAGTTCTCCAGCCGTTTCGGTGATGGAGAGGGCTAGATCAAAATCAGCAGTGCCGTTGTCGGTGTCAATAGCAGTCACCGTGCAGTCCGAAAGTTCCAGTGTTTGCTGGGGCACGTTTTGCAACACAAACATCACTTGCGAGAGGGGCACAGTGATTTCTAGCGCATCCACCAACTGCTGGAGGGGTAGATGCTGGTACGCATAGGCGGTCGAAACAGCTAAGTGTTCCTGACGCAACAGCTCTTGTAGCGACAGCTCAGCCGCCAGATGGCTCCGCAGAACTAGCAGATTCACGAAATAGCCAATGAGAGATTGTGTTTCGGCGCGGGTACGGTTGGCCGTCGGGGTGCAGACAAACAAGTCAGTTTGGCCGCTGTAGCTGTGTAGCCCAATCTTGAGTGCGGTGAGTAACGTTGTAAACAAGGTGTTCTTGTTGCGGCGGCTCAGCTGCTTGAGGGATTGGGTGAGAGAGGCTGGAACAGTAAAGGTATGGCGATCGCCCGTCGCTCCGGTCTTGGCAGTACGAGGAAAATCAAACGGCAATTGTTGAGCCGTCAAGCCATGAAGTTGCTCTTGCCAAAATGCCAACTGGGGTGCCAAAACGTCGCCCTGTAGCCATTGACGCTGCCACGCTGCAAAGTCGGCATATTGCAAGGGCAAGGCAGGTAAATCGATGGGCTGACTAGCGGCAAAGGTCTGGTAGAGCTGCGAAAGCTCCTGAAACAAACGACCCTCTGACCAGCCATCAAAACCAATGTGGTGAACTGTGATCAGTAACCAAAACTCTTGATCGG
Organism: Elainellales cyanobacterium; assembly: GCA_041746655.1. Taxonomy (GTDB): domain Bacteria; phylum Cyanobacteriota; class Cyanobacteriia; order Elainellales; family Elainellaceae; genus JBGTGR01. The sequence goes on from JBGTGR010000065.1 coordinate 66,157, forward strand.
CCAGCCGCAGCAGCCGAGCTCTCAAGAGTGCGTCTTGAGTCAGATCAAAGCAGGTACTCGCTTCAGGACGGAGTAGCTGGAGGGCTTGGGCTTCTCGCTCTGGTGCTGCAAGCGATCGCAAGTCAATGACTGGTATAAAAAGAGGTGTTGGAGGGGCGATCGCCTGTGTTGGATGCTCATCAACCATTACAACAGTTGTTCGCAAAGCTTCATGTCGCCGCAAAATCTCATCAAAACTCTGCGTTAGAGCCTGCAGATGAAGCGATCCCGTGATGCGAAATGCAAACGGAATGTTGTGAGCTGCACTGTCAGGCTTGAGCTGAGCCAGCCACCAAAGCTGTTCTTGTGCCCAAGATAAAGGCAATGTAGAGGTTCGAGGCACAGCCTGCAAAGGAGGAGCCTGGTTTTGCAGCTCCATTACGGTGCGAATGGCCTGCCAGAGATCAGGAGTTGCTTGGGCTGTAGCTTGGGCAAGTTTTTGGGGAGACTGTTTCTCACTTTGCGTTTCGACACTCCGCGTTTCAACACTCTGCATTTCGACGCTTTGTGCTTCAATACTTTGCGTTTCGACACCATTGGATGTTGCAGATGCTGTGCTCTTTAAGCTCGTCATGCTTCTATCTCACTTCCAGATTAGCAATTCTTCTTAGCCCAACTTCTCAACCCTGATTGAGACAGCCTGATTTAGTTTCTTGTCTTGATTTCTTAACTTGGTTTATTGAAACATTGTTAATGCTCTTGCTTGCGCTGGACTAATTCGGCGATGTCGCTAATCGTGCAAAAGTTTTCAAAACTAATGTCGTTTGTATCAAACTGAATGCCAAAGGCTTGCTGCAAGTTGAATACCAACGTCATGGCGTTGATTGAATCTAGGCCTAAATTAAAGAGATCGTCATCTTCAGATAGCTCTTGTTCAGAGACATCTGGAAGAAGCTCTAAGACAATGGCACGACTTTTCTGGTGAATTTCAGTCAGATTTTTCAGCATTTTGGCCAACAAAATATCAATTACAACAAAACATCAATGCAGGTACATCAGGACAGTCGATCGCCCGCTAAACCAAATTTTTCCTCAGCACCTTACCCAATGGACTCTTAGGAATCTCATCTCTAAAGTCAATAATTCGAGGCACTTTAAAGTCTGCTAGACGCCCGCGACAGTAGGATAAGATTTCTTGTTCCTCGCAATGGTCATGGGACACCACCACAGCTTTGATGAGTTCCCCTTCATGGGATCCTTTGGTGCCTACTACTACAGCTTCTTTAATTTTGGGGTGGTCGATGAGAATATCCTCAATTTCTAGCGGATCAACCTTACGCCCACCTGTATCAATAAAGATTTTCTTGCGGCCTGTAATGTAAAGGCGGCCCTGGCTATCTTTTTTGCCTAGATCTCCCGTCAAGAAAGCGCCATTGCGAAATGCATCTCGGTTTAGTTCCGGCTGATTGTGATACCCGCAAGTCAGAGACGGGCTATAAATCACAACCTCCCCAATCGCATCAGGCGGTAGGTCTTGGCCTTGCTCGCTGACAATTTTAACTTCAATATTCTGAAGTGGCAGACCTACTGAGTTGGGGGCGATCGCCTCTCCTGCCTCTAAGTTGATCGCAACCGAACCCGCCTCTGTACAGCCATACAGTTGTCGTACCAAAATCCCAAATCGCTGCTGAAACCGATCGAAAGTCTCTCTAGACAAAAAGTTTCCTGCTGAAAAGCACAGCCTCAGCGTTGACAGATTTGCTGGAGTTTCCGGTGGTGTTTCTGCCAACGTCCCGAAGATGTAAGGAACACCGGGCAAAATTGTGATTCCTTCTTGCTCAATGAGTTCTAACACCCTGGCTCGCCGGAATACGAACGGCACTTCCACGGGTTTGCCTTTGCGTAGAACCGGTTCTAGCAATACTAAGGTTGCTCCGGTGTAGGTGGCAGCAAGCAAACAATTGCCCAAGCCGTGGGCATGAAATAGTGGCACCAGACAAAGAATCCGATCGGATGGGGTGACTTTGGTCGTGGCAGTAAAGTTTTCAACCTCGTGCCAGAGGTTTGCTTGCGTTCGGCTGACGCGCTTGGGCCGACCTGTTGAGCCAGAGGAATATTGATAGAGGAGATCAATTTTTGGCGCTGAGTCAAATGAATCAGGCAGGAGAGAAATTGGTTCGTGAGCTAGGCCTGTGGCAGAGGTTTCGACGGCTTGAAGTTCGTTTGGCTCGGCAGCGGTTTGTAGCAAGTCGTTCCAGGCAATGCCGTTGGCCGGAGCCTGATCAATGCCAATCAGCGTAATATCCTGGTCTAGTTTTTGCAGAATAGCCTCACAGCTTGCGGCCCATTGGCTATGGGTAATGATTGCCTTTACCTGGCTGTCTTGGAGGTAATATTGGATTTCTGCCGCATTGAAAAGTGGATTCAAGGGCAGCAGGATGGCTTGAATGTGGGCGATCGCATAAAAGCTAACCACAAACTCCGGACAGTTGGGTAAGATGATCGCAACGCAGTCTGACGGCCCGAGCCCGAGCGATTTCAACCCTCGGCTTAGTTGACTCACCTGCTCATACAGTTGCGGGTAAGTCAGTCGGGTTTGATTGTAAACAAGTGCCGTTTGTAGCGGATACTCAGACGCAATCCGGGCCAATCGTTGAACTAGCATGGAAGGAAGCTCGTAGAGTGGGTAGGTACAGTGCTTTAAGTACAGTGCTTTAAATCTAAAAATCCTGAAGAAAATAGCTTTCTGGGAATTTTTCAGTGATGGTCATGATGGGTATGCCCTTTGAAAACACCCGATAGGTGCGTGAAAGCAGCTGATCTTCAGGCGCAATTTGAAAATGGACGCCCAGACCACGGGCTGGCTCTTTCGCAGAGTCAATAATTTCCTTAAAGGTTTCCAGCTTGTACTCCAGCCAAAGCCGTCCTAGGGGCGTTTTGGAGGTCAAGAGTTCTTGTTTAAACTGGGGATCAAGGCGATCGGGAACAAGTAGAGATTCGGCATATACGAAGTTCTTGCGACTGATCTTGCCACGCAACAAAATCCGACGGTCGATCACCTGGTTGCCCTGGATCAAGTCCAGCGCTTTGATGTCTTTGGGAGCCGCAATTAAGGATTCGGAAAGCTTAACCATCTGGATCTGCTCAAACAGATAAGCCTCCAAAATCTCAGTCAGCGTACCATTGGTGGTGAGCAAAATTCTTTGGAAGATGCTCAAGCGTCCCGGATCAACATGGCTACGGGTCAAAGACTGCTGTAAATCTGTCCGCATGACTTCATGCAGAACGGGATCTGTCAATACTTTCGTTTGCACAAAAATCCTCCAGGGTTTGGCACTTCTTTTCAAAACAGCTCGTTTGAACAGATTTGCTCTAACTCTGCTCGATGGGCTCTGCTCGATGGGCTCTGCTCGGTGGGTCAATCTCCAGTGTCTAACGCAATAGTTTTAACGTTTTGGACACAATTTTTGGACACAATTACTGAGTCATCCGGGAAGACAAATTATGGCTATAACCGTTAACCAACAGCAGCGATCGCTACTGGGAACATCCAAGATCAGGCGCTAATCCAGGAGAAACTTCACACTTTTGAATAAGTTTGCACAAATTTTATAAAATTGCCAATCCCTCTCTTTAACTTCATGAAAGCAATATATTTTGGCTAAGTGCTTGCACGGTACAATTCACAGCTTTTGGAGGCTGAACGCTAGTAAGCACAGCAGGTTCATGCCACTTGAAAAGAAAGGTTCTCCTCTCACTCCAATCTCTTTGTAAAAAATTTGTAAATTCTCTGTAAAGATGACAATGAAGTTAAGGACAACTCTAGCAATACTAGATAGAAAAGGACTTGCAGAGCGCACCTACCCAAAGAGATACTTTTATCGATCTAGATGCTCAGGCACTAAATTGGGTCAGCCCAAGAAAACTAGACTGACCCCTACTTCTAAATCACTTTTGAAACCCGTATTCTATTTAAATCCCTGGCCCCGACGGCTCTTTGCCCAGATGAGCCACTCGCCATTTTGTCCGCCTGCGGCCAGCAGATTGCCCTTCGGGTGCCACTCTACAGTCGAAAAGCCTGCGGGTGCGCCTTCGAGAATTTGCATCACTTGCTTTGCATTTTGCCATAGACAAACCTGTCCATCTTCTGAGGCAGAGGCAAGCAGGGAGGTGCCAGGTTGAAAGGCGATCGCATTGACTCGCTCTCGATGCAAATCCAGAACCTGGGCTTCCCACCCCTCCGAATCGTGGCTGAGCTTAGTCCAGGTTACAATCCCCTCCATACTGGCTGAAGCCAATAGAGGCGCATCCCCCACCGTTAGATCTGACCAAGCCAATTGCCGCACCTTGCCTGGAAACCCTTGCATTTGCCAAGGATAGGGATTGTCCCAAGACCAAACAATTAGGGTGCGGTCGAGATTGCCAGAGGCTAGATAGTCGCCATCCGGTGACCAGGCGATCGCCATACTCGCTGCTGAGATCAGGCGCGTTTCTGGGTCAGCATCCCAATCTTGTCGATTCCAGATTTTGACCCCTTGATGACCACTGACAGCCAGATGATCCCCTTGGGGACGCCAAGCCAGATCTAAGACAGAAGAAGCCTCAAAGGCCAGCGTTGCCTCTACGGCTTGGGTTGCTGCGTTCCACACTTGGGCATGGCGGCCTAGACTAAACGCCAACTCCGGGCGCTTCGGGTTCCAGCTGAGCCGATCAACCCAGGTGCGAGCGTTTTCTAGTGTGGCTAGCAGTTGGGGTTGCTCAGGCTCCATTCGCCAAACTTGAACCCGCCCATCTTGACCACCCGCCGCCAAAAACTGGCCATCATGGGAAAATGCGAGACAATCAACAGATTGTCCCTCACCCGTTTGCAAAAGCCGAGTTTGCTGGGTAGGGAGATCCAGGAGTTGGACTTCACCTACCGCAGAGCTGACGGCCACCTGTCGCTCTTGAGGAGCCCAGGCGATCGCCGTCACATAGTCATTGACTGATCCCTGCAACTGTAGGCTCAGGTGTTGCTGAGTTACACTAGGCACGCTCGGAAGTCCTCTCGTAGTTTTGCTTCATCCAAATTGCGACCGATAAAGACCAGCTCATTTTTGCGGGTTTCGTTGGGTTTCCAGGGGCGATCGGCCCGACCATCAAACAACATGTGAACACCCTGGAACACAAACCGCTGGTCTTCTCCGGCAATATTGAGAATGCCTTTCATCCGAAAGATATCGGGGCCTTGGGTTTGCAACAGTTGGCCCAACCAGGAGTTGAGCTTTTCTCCATTGATAGCACCTGCTTCTACCAGGGCAATCGAGCCAACGGTTTCGTCATGTTGGTGGGCATCTTCTCCCAAAAAGTCAGGATCAATTTCCAAGGCGCGATTTAGGTCAAAGGCCTGGACCCCCAAGATCGAGTCCATCTCGATTGCGGCATCACGAGTGCGATAAATCTTCGCCAACGCATTCATTGAATGAATCCGTGACTCCAAGTCTTCCAGGTCGGCTTCGCTGACTAGATCTGTCTTATTGAGCAAAATCACATCGGCAAAGGCAATCTGCTCCTGCGCTTCATCGGCATCCCAATGCTGGTGAATATGTTTGGCATCAACTACCGTAACGACGGCATCCAGGCTGATTTGGCCCTGCATGTCTTCATCGACAAAGAAGGTTTGAATGACGGGAGCCGGATCGGCCAATCCGGTTGTTTCAATCACCAAGTGATCAAACTTATCTCGTCGCCGCATCAAGTTACCAATGATCCGGATCAAATCTCCGCGTACAGTGCAACAAATGCAACCATTGTTCATTTCAAAAATTTCTTCGTCAGCATCAATGACAAGCTGATTGTCAATGCCGACTTCTCCAAACTCATTCACAATCACGGCAACTTTCTTACCGTGCTCATGGGTCAAAATCCGATTGAGCAATGTGGTTTTACCTGCGCCCAAGTATCCCGTCAGGACCGTGACTGGAACAGTGCCGAGGGTGTTGTTGTCCATAGCCTAAATCTCTTGCCTGCTTCATTATAAAGATAATCATTATCAACCATGATACACAATCCCCTTCAGACGAAAACTTCCCTCGGACAAAATCCTGGCAGAGGTATGGGGGACAACCGCATCACAGCTAATTAGAATCAACACAAGCAAGCCCCTCGACGCGAACGGATTCTCAATCGTTCCCCTTACTCTCTTTGAACGAGCTTATCCTGAACGAACTTGTCCTGAACGAGCTTATCCTGAACAAGTTTTTGATCCGCTTCCTGGGTCAGGAGGAGCAGCCCCCCCAGCGACATCACCATCAGAGGCACACCCAAGACCCAGCGCTGGCGATCGCGAGCCTTGTTTCTCAATGCCTGTTGCACAAAGGCTTCCCCCTTTTCCATCTCCTGGTAGGAGAGCGTATAAGAAGATAATTCGCGCAATTTATCTTCTGTGAGAGCTTCACCTTGCCAGCGGCTATCGCGCTCCATCTGGGTGAGCCGCTGGATTTGCGATTTCATTTCGACTTCACCGACAACAGCCTCAACCGCTAATTGGCGTTCATTATCAGTCAAAAAGTAGTTTCGCACCTCGGGTGAATAGCGCTCGATCGCATCTAGCAATGGCTGATCGGCATGGGGATTGACGGTAAGCCAACCGCCCGACAACAGCAACAGGCTAAGCAGGCTGAGGCTCAAAATTGACCCGGCTTGAGCAATGAGTTTCTGGCGTTTTTCGGACGGGCTGAGAATCAACGGTTGCAGGAGGGTGGCGATCGCCAAGATTGCCCCAAATACACACACAATCGTGGCCCCGGTGGGTAAATCCCATCTGTAGGAGGCACCCATACCCAAGGCGCTAGCGAGTAAGCCCGTGGCCCAGCCAATCAGCAGCTTAGGCAAAATCTTCGTGCTGTAGAGTGTGCCGATCGCCGCTGGAATAATCAAAAAAGAAAAGACCAGCAGAACACCTGCGATCGCCACCGAGCTGGTCACTACCACCCCAAAAGACACATAAAACAGAAAATCCCATAGCCAGAGCCGCCAGCCTTTCGATTGGGCTTGCTCAGGATGAAACGAGATCAAGACAAAACGATGCCGCAACAGCCAGTGAAAGATTCCCACCCCACCATACAGACAGACAACTTTCAATAAATCGGTTTCTGTCGTGGTGAGCAGGCTACCTACCAAAATTTGTTTGATGTGCTCTGCACCTTGGGGCGATCGATCGATGAGTAGAAATGCCGCTGCTGCCGAAACAACATAAACCACACCAATAAAAGTTTCTTGAGAAACTCGCCCAGTCCACTGACGGCTCAACGAGAGAATGGCTGCTCCAGCGATCGTAAAAATCAATGAATACGCATAGGTGGCAGGGGTCTGCGGCATGTGCCCCAGCATAAAGGCTACTGTTGCCCCCAGAGCCGAAATTTGGGCTAAGGCCAGATCGACAAACACCACATTCCGGCTAAGGACGTGAATGCCCAGATAGGTGTGAATCCCAGTCAGCACCAGGGCAACCAGAAAAGGAACAGCTAGCAGTTGCAGCGCATCTTCCATTAGAGCAAATTCCTGCGGAACATATTTTATAGAGACACCGATGTATGGGGTCTTTTAAATCTTTTGTGCTTTTTGCATCTTCAAGAACTTGCTTGAAAAGCTTGAGCCAAAGCATTGATATTGTAATCAAACAGAGAGAAGTAATCTTGAGCCGTAGCCACAGCACCCACCGAAGATACTAGCTCTACCACTATTGCCCCCGTCTTGTTGCTCAAGAGATTCGGGATGCGCTCTGACTCGTAAGGTTCTTTGATAATCAGCGGCACCTGTTGCGTTTTAATCGTGCGAATGAGCTGACTCAAATGAGCCGGACTGGCCGGAACCCCCGGACGAGGCTCAATATAATCTACAACGTTGAGTCGAAATCGTCTTGCCAAATAGGGCCAGCTATTGTGATAGGCAAGAATGGGCTTTCCTTGAAAGGGAGCAAGCTGTTCTTCCCACGCTTTGAGTTTTTCTTGTAGCTGCACCAGAAAGTTGGCTCGATTGGTTTCGTAGACTGTGGCATGGTCTGGATCAATCCGATCTAGACCCTCCATAATCGCTCCCGAAATGGTGGCGGCGTTGAGTGGATCAAGCCAATAGTGGGGATTTCCAGCCCCGTGAGTATGACCTGTAGTGGGCGCTAATGTGGTGGCGCGAGCTTCCAAAAGCGGAATGCCGATCGATGCATCCACATAGCCCGGACGGTTGCGCTGTAGGTTAGGGTTATCAATTTCACGCAGCAATTGATCGATCCAAAGATCGTGATCGAGGCCAATTTTGACAACTAGTTGAGCCTGCTTTAATTGCTGCAAATTGGTCAGCCGAGGCTCGAAGGTATGGGGATCTTGAGCTGGAGGAGCAATGCTAGTGACATGGACGCGATCGCCCCCCACCATTTCTACCAAGCTTTTCAAATCTGAGGTCGTCGTGACCACCTCAACCAGCTCATCGCTCCAGGCTGGAGCCGCACCGCCACACATCAGGCTCACCCCTAATATCAGGCAGAGTAGCCGTGCAAGCAAACGTTGTAACACAATCATGAAGACTCGTTCAATATCACAAATATCGAGTGGGCTACAATCACGTTCACCCACTCGACAGAATATCTCGTTTTTTAGAGCTGCTCGACCCAGAGGCTCTTGGGAATCACGCAATGAAGACTCTTGGACTCAGTTGCAATTTCATTGAGCCGACAGTCCATAGCAATACTAGCTAAGCCGTAGGCATCCAGGCGCGTCAAGCCCGCTTGTTCTTGCAGTTGATCCATCATCTCCAGGGAGGCTGCATCCATAATTTGGTTTAAGTCACTCCCCTGGGTATAAGCAACGTAGTATTCAGGCGTCTCTTCCGTCGGATAGGCCACCATTTTTTCAGCAGTCACATCTTTAGGGTTGAGACAGTGAACTCCTTTATTGATATCTACAACTTGCGAAACGCGACAGTCTGACACGACTGGCATTAGCTCTGCGGCTTCAGCCGGAGTGATTTGACGTTGCGCTGAGAGAAACTGCACGGTTTCAGATTTGGCAATTTCCAGCGCTTCATTTAGATCGCGATCGACACCCAGCGTGATCCAATCGGTGGGCGTCTCAATTTGAGGCCACTCCAGTGTCTCACCTTTGATCAATTCCACGTTCAAAACAATTTCTTTGAAGGCACTTTCCAATGCAGTCAAGTTGATCTCACCATTACCCTGAGCTGCGTGAGAATCTCCCGTCCACAGCAAGGCCCCATCCACAAATACGGGGACGTAAAGCGTCGTTCCCTCAACCATGTCGCGAATGTCGAGATTGCCAGCATAGCGATCGGGAGGCACACTGCTGTATTGTCCGGGTTCCTCTCTAGCAACACCAATGGTGCCAGGAAAGGGAGTCAGCGGAATTTCAATACCGGGTAGAAACTCAGCTACTTTTCGATCCATGTCGAGGTAGACATACTTGACCTGTCCATCAGGAAACTGATCGGGAAACTGACCAAACATCCCTGGAACATTGAAGTTGGTTGCATAAGAGCGAGGCACAATCTTGAGGATGTTGACCTTCAAGGTGTCTCCTGGTTCGGCTCCTTCAACATAGATCGGCCCAGTGAGAGTATGGGGGCCACGGCCTGGGTGATCAGTTCTTAGCTTTTTAATTTCTTCAATGGTGCGTCCCGGTACAACTTGATTGTGGGAATGCATCATGGTTTCCACGACCACTGTGTCACCAGGTGCAATATACATTACGGGTGGTTCTGCATTATCAAACCAGCCCCATTGAGTGGTTTCCAAGGTGGCTGGTAGAAGATGAACTGTGCCGGGATACGACGACCCAACGGTTCTCAAGCTTGCCACCATATCCATTGCCACCATATCCATTTCGTCGGCCTGTTCGGCTTGTTCGGCTTGTTCGGCTTGTTGAGCGATCGCCCCTGTCGCAAATACAAGACCAAAACAAATTAACCCCAGCCCCAACCATTTTGAAAGCCTGCTCGGTAGCCTCAGCCCCCATTTTTTACCCATGACTCACACGCCTCATAGCCAAATCCAACCCAGTCTTGGCAGGATTTTGAAAACATGTTCATACTTTCATGTTTTCTGATTTTAAGTCAAGCTTTTAAGCTGAAAAAGCAACTTTTGGTTCAGATTCCTTGAGGATTAATCTAGTTTTAGACAATTCTGAGATGCAGTGAATGCAAGCGATTCTGGATATATTGCAAAAGGGCAATTGATCATCTTTCTGCAGTTTGGTGCCGCAAAATTTGAGAATAGTAGTATCTAATATCAAGACTAACTAAGATGGCAAAAATATAGAATTTTAAGGCTTAGCTATGTTTTCGCTAGTTTGTATGCTTAGCTTCTAACAAGAGCTGAAAAAAATTTGTATTTAGATATACATAACAACGCTCCCTCGTCTGAAGATGTCAAAGTTTGGCGACTGGCGATCGCCCACACACTGAGTACCTGGGACTGCTAATCTTTTCTAATCGCCTGCTAGCAATGCAGTAAGAACAGATGACTGACTTCCAGACCCCTCAGTTTAGGACTATGGGCGATCGCCTCGCAGCCGGAAAGATTCTGCGGCAGACAGTGCCACGCTCGGCGCATCGAGAATGGGTTCCGACTACAAACCGACCTGACCCAGTTGCCTTACTTGAGCAATCTAGCCAGGGCCGCATTCCCGACCTGATCCCCATTCGGTATGGTCGGATGCTGCAATCGCCTTTTGCCTTTTTGCGCGGCTCAGCTATCTTGATGGCGGCAGACTTGGCAACCACACCCACCACAGGAATTCAGGTGCAGGCTTGTGGTGACTGTCACTTGCTCAACTTTGGGGGGTTTGCCAGCCCGGAAAGAAATTTGCTGTTTGATTTAAACGACTTTGATGAAACCCTGGCGGCCTCGTGGGAATGGGATCTCAAGCGTCTTGTTACAAGTGTTGTTGTAGCGGGAAAAGACATTGGTTTGTCTGACTTAGACAGCTACGAAGCCGCTTTGTCAGCCGCCTATGCCTATCGGCTCTCAATGCGAGAATATGCAGAAATGCGATCGCTGGATGTATGGTATTCCCGACTCGATGCCAAACTATTAGTTGAACATGCGCCGGATGACGAAACGCGCCAACATTGGGAAAGAATGGCTCAAAAAGCCTATGCCCGCACGTTGGATCAAGCTTTTCTAGAATTGACCGAAGTCGTGGATGGCCAACCTCGGTTCAAGGAGATGCCGCCCCAGCTCTATCATCCGCCCAACCAAGCGGAATATTTTGAGGAGATGAGCGTAGTCTTTGAGGAGTATCGCGATACGCTCCAAGCCGACCGCCAATTCTTGCTCGATCGTTACCATCTCGTTGATGTGGCAATCAAAGTCGTCGGTGTTGGCAGCGTTGGGACTCACTGCGGAATTGCGCTATTGATGGCCGATGAGCACGACCCTTTGTTGCTGCAATACAAAGAAGCTAGACCCTCTGTCTTAGAACCTTATGTCAGTCAAAAAAACCATGAGCATGAGGGACAGCGCATTGTTAGCGGACAACGTCTGATGCAAGCCGCTAGCGATATCTTCTTGGGCTGGACGAGCAATTCTCAAGGCCAAGATTTATACTTTCGGCAGTTCCGCGACATGAAAAGCTCGATCAAGCTCAAAGGCATGACAATTCGAGGCTTGGAAGATTATGCCGAAATTTGCGGTTCTGCTTTAGCTCGCGCCCATGCGTGCTCTGGCGATCCAGCCATGATCAGCGGCTATTTGGGAAAGGGAGATGTCTTTGATCGGGCGATCGCTGACTTTGCTGTATCCTATGCCCACCAATCAGAGCAAGACTATCAAGCCTTGAAAGATGCGGTGCAGTCCGGTCAAATTGAGGCCAAGCCAGACTAAAGGACACTACGTTTTGTCTGCGGACACCCAAACCTTATCCCAAGGTTCTCCGCCTACTTCTAGGCCGCAGAGGTGGCTTTGGGCTTGCAAAATTATTTTGGATTGGTTGCCTTGTCTGGCCCGCAACTCTAGGGTCAAGTGGCCTTGCATGGTGTCTCGGCAGGCGAAGATCAATCCATCTGCGGTGGGTGCCCTCAGCGGGGTGCCGGGGTGGGTTGTGGTGCCGACAATTTCGACTTCATAGGCTGCGTTTCTAGCCCACATACGCCAGGTGCCCCAGGGATGAATTTCCCAATGCACTTCCGAGTTCCAGGGTACAAATTCATAAAATTTGTCGCGATGATGAATGCCAATCATGGCGACTGACTCCACCCACCAAAGCACGCCTCGTTTGCCGCCACCTGCCGTCAGGGCCAGATCGGGTTCACCGTCAAAGACATTGCAGTTCAACCAAAACCACTTTTGTGGGAAGGCTCCGCCCCAGTTTTTTTCGCTATAGGCAGGGGCATTCGTAAACTCGTAGCGATAGTCATCTATCGAGACATCAAGCCGAAAAACATCATCCGTCATCGAGCCAGTGGGCATGTGCTGCTGGTCGATTTTGGTGCATCAAAGTTTGCATTCTTCCTCAACAGCATCGGTAACGTTAGAAATCAAGCCAGGGGATACCTCGTCCATATATGTTCTGCAATTGAGCCTGAATATCACGGGTCCTCATGCCCCTGGCGTAAAGCGAGAGAATTTGTCATCAAAACCGTCAAAGCGGGTTTATCCCTTCTTGACGATCTGAGGCTCAAATTCACTTGCTCGGTCTCGTAGCACTGGGGTTTGGGCTTCGCCAAACTCTCAACATTATGCCTGAATCAAAAAGTCAGCACCAGTCAGAGTCGGATTTCCTGTCAAAGTTGCAATAAACCCACCTGTACCAAATCCACTTGCACTACCATTTTGGTTATATACCAGCGTACCGGTGCTGCGGTTATACACAATCAGAGCATTACTGATATGAGCATCTCTACTGTCGGTAACACTGGCAAACTCACTGGAAGCGCTAAAACCGTTTCCAACAGCACTCGTCAAGGCAGTGAACGTAGTTTTGCTGAGGACAAGTTTATCTGTATTAGCCAAAAAGTCACTGATAGTATCATCAGTTCTACCCGAAGGAGAACCAGTACTATGGCTGCAAAGGAACCAGTCACTCCCCTCTCCACCTGCAAGGGAATCTCTACCACTGCCGCCCAGAAGTGTATCATTACCACTACCCCCTACAAGAGTGTCATTACCACTACCCCCTACAAGAGTGTCATCTCCCAACTCGCCATTAAGAGTGACGGTACCAAGCGTGAAGTTACGGGCATCCAGCACGTTATTGCCATCTCCACCCGTGAGAGCAACCTCCTCAACACTGATGAGAGTATCAGTGCCACTTCCAATCAATTGAGTATTGGTAAGGGTGATATTGCTATTAGTAACGACAATGGCTCGGTCAACCCCTTCTCCACCATCAAGTCTGTCATTACCGCCGCTGCCTCTGAGGACGTCGTTGCCACTGCCGCCTTCCAAATGGTCATCCCGAGTTCCCCCCGTGAGGGTATCGTCTCCTGCTGCACCGCTAAGAGTGACGGTACCAAGCGTGAAGTTACGGGCATCCAGCACGTTATTGCCATCTCCACCCGTGAGAGCAGCTTCCTCAATACTATTGAGAGTATCGGTGCCATTTCCAATTAGCCGAGAATCGCTGAGTGTGAAGTTAGTATTTGCACTTTCGATGACTTGGTCAACCCCTTCTCCACCATCAAGTCTGTCATTACCACTACTGCCTATGAGAGTGTCATTACCGCCGTTGCCTCTAAGCTCATCGCTGCCACTGCCGCCCTCTAAACGATCATCCTGAGTTCCCCCCGTAAGGATATCATCCCCCAACGCACCGATAAGAATGACGGTACCAAGCGTGAAGTTACTGGCATCTAGCACGTTATTGCCATCTCCACCTGCTAGGACAACTTGCTCAATACTGTTGAGGGTATCGGTGCCACTTCCAATCAATTGAGTATTGGTAAGGGTGAAGTTAGTATTTGCACTTTTGTGAATCCGGTCAACCCCTTCTCCACCTGTAAGGAAGTTATTGCCACTGCCGCCTAGAAGCAAATCATTACCACTACCCCCCTCAAGGGAATCGTTACCACTGCCGCCCTCTAAACGATCATTCTGAGTTCCTCCCGTAAGGGTATCGTTCCCTGCTGCACCGCTAAGAAGAACGACACCAAGCGTGAAGTTAAGGGCATTGAGCACATTATCGCCATCCCCACCCGTTAGGACAACTTGCTCAATACTATTGAGGGTATCGGTGCCATTCCCAATCAATTGAGTATTGGTAAGGGTGAAGTTAGTATTTGTACCTTCGTTGACTCGATCAATCCCGTCTCCCCCATTAAGGGAATCGTTGCCACTGCCGCCTAGAAGCGTGTCATTGCCACTGCCGCCCAGAAGCATGTCATTGCCACTCCCCCCATCAAGGGAATCGTTGCCACTGCCGCCTAGAAGCGTGTCATTGCCACTGCCGCCTAGAAGCGTGTCATTTCCTACTTCACCAGCAAGAATGACAGAACCGAGGGTAAATTCACTGGCATCCAACTCGTTGCGACCATTTCCACCCGTGAGAGCAGCTTCCTCAATACTGTTGAGGCGATCAAAGCCATAGCCGGCAACACTGAGCGAAGTATTGGTAAGAGTGAATCTAGTATCTGCAACTGCAACGATCCGGTCAGTGCCTGCCCCTCCTACAAGCAAATTCCTGCCTGTTCCGCCTCGAAGACTGTCGTTGCCACTACCCCCGACAAGAGTGTCATTTCCCAACCCGCCATCAAGAATGACGGTACCAAGCGTGAAGTGACGGGCATCCAGCACGTTATTGCCATCTCCACCCGTGAGAGCAGCTTGCTCAACACTGATGAGAGTATCGGTGCCATTTCCAATCAATTGAGTATTGGTAAGGGTGATATTGCTGTTAAAAGCGACAATGGCTCGGTCAACCCCTTCTCCACCATCAAGTCTGTCATTACCGCCGTTGCCTCTGAGGAAATCGTTGCCACTGCCGCCCTCTAAATGATCATTCCGAGTTCCCCCCGTGAGGGTATCGTTCCCTGCTGCACCGCTAAGAATGACAGTACCAAGCGTGAAGTGACGGGCATCCACCACGTTATTGCCATCTCCACCCGTGAGAACGACCTCCTCAACACTGATGAGAGTATCGGTGCCATTCCCAATCAGTTGAGTATTGGTAAGGGTGAAGTTAGTATTTGCACTTTCGATGACTTGGTCAACCCCTTCTCCACCATCAAGTCTGTCATTACCGTCGCCACCTATGAGAGTGTCATTACCACTGCCGCCTGCTAAGCTGTCATTCCGAGTTCCCCCCATGAGGGTATCGTTCCCTGCTGCACCGCTAAGAGTGACGGTACCAAGCGTGAAGTGACGGGCATCCAGCACGTTGTTGCCATCTCCACCCGTGAGAGCAGCTTGCTCAACACTGATGAGAGTATCAGTGCCACTTCCAATCAATTGAGTATTGGTAAGGGTGATATTGCTATTAACAACGGCAATGGCTCGGTCAACCCCTTCTCCACCATCAAGTCTGTCATTACCGCCGCTGCCTCTGAGGACGTCGTTGCCACTGCCGCCCTCTAAACGATCATCCCGAGTTCCCCCCGTGAGGGTATCGTTCCCTGCTGCACCGCTAAGAATGACGGTACCAAGCGTGAAGTTAATGGCATCCACCACGTTATTGCCATCTCCACCCGTAAGAGCAGCTTGCTCAACACTGATGAGAATATCGGTGCCATTCCCAATCAATTGAGTGTTGGTAAGGGTGAAGTTAGTATTTGCACCTTCGATGACTCGGTCAACCCCTTCTCCGCCATCAAGTCTGTCATCACCACTACTGCCTATGAGAGTGTCATTACCACTATCGCCTGCCAAGCTGTCATTGCCAGCGGCACCATTCAACGTATCATTGCCTGCAGCACCATTCAACGTATCATTGCCTGCAGTACCCATTAAGAAGTCGTCACCACTTTTTCCTTGAATGACTCCATCTACTGTGTTGCTAATAACAATTGTGAATTGCTGCGTCTTGCTAAGTGCAGGAGTACCATTGTCCGTTGCAGTGACCTCAATGGTAATACTCTGCTCAGTCTCATAATCAAGGCTGATGTTCTCTTTCAGCTTCAGTTGTCCATCAACTACTTCAAAGCGGTTATCGCTCACTGTAAAGCTGTGGCTACTGTTAGCATCGGGGTCAACAACTGTTAGAACGCCAACGACTGCACCAGCACTGTTCTCTGCTACAGCCACATCTGACAAACTGATATCACTAGGCGCTTCATTCGTATTATTGACAGTCAGCGTAAAACTTTGTGTTTTACTAAGTGCAGGAGTACCATTGTCCGTTGCAGTGACTTCAATGATGATGTTCTGTTCGCTGTCATAATCAAGGCTGATGTTCTCTTTCAGCTTCAGTTGTCCATCAACTACTTCAAAGCGGTTATCACTCACTGTAAAGCTGTGAGTATCACCTGCATCTGGATCGGTAACGGCCAAGTCACCAATAACGGCACTCGCTGTATTTTCAGTAACCGTTGCATTGGAAAGAGCGATCGCACTAGGTGTTTCATTAACATTTGCTACATTAATTGTCAGATCCTTTTCGAAGAAGAGCCCACCTTGGTCTATGGTGCGAACACGAATGGTGTGACTGGTGGCCGATTCAAAATCAAGAAGGCTTCCGTCGGTAACAACAATTTGGTTGCCAGAAATCGCGAAGCGCCCGCCACCATTATTAACAAGGGTATAGGTATGAGTATTGCCTGTGTCAGGATCCGTGGTTGAAAGAGTGCCAACGACCGTATTGTTGGCGCTGTTTTCGGCAACTAGAATGTTGTTCAGGCTAATGTTGGTAGGGGCTGTGTTGGGTGGCTGAACTCCGGTTGCTCCCAAAAAGACAAGACGCCCCGACGAGGCCGTTTTCTCCACAGTAATACTCTGCAGCGTTTTGGTTGGGTCAGCCGCAAAGCGTACACCAAACACCGCAGGATCGTTGACATCTTGGAAGTTGGTGCCGCTAGCCGCACTACGATCCATGCCATTGATCAGGTAGTAAAGCGATGAGGTTTCTGTGATCTCGTCAAACCAGTCGGGAATCGTTTGGGATGATGTGGGAATCTGTGAACCATCGCTGTAGTTCATAATTACCCGAATGCTGCTACTACCTTCTGTAGAAGTGACGGCTAGGTGAATGGCCGGGTACTGGTTGGCGGGCACAGTAAATGTAAATGAGCCTGTAGAGGTAGCAATCAGTCGAGCATTGTTGCCATTGTCAGTGTTGCTGTAGGCCAGTTGAATGTCTGGACGGAAAGCGTTAGCTGCAAAAAAACCATTATCTGGAAGCCCGTTGCCGCTCGCCCCTCCGGTAAAGGTCGCAAAAGATTGGGTAATCAAGGCATTGCCATTGACATCGATTCCGGTTTGAGTGGTATCAGTCACCCCTCCTGTGCGGTTGACGATGGCGTCAGCGTTGAATACTGATGTGACATCGAAGTTCACCAAAGTTGCCGGATACGCTGCAATCGTCTCAGGGTCAAATGCGAGTGCAGGTTCATCTACACCAATTCGAACTCCCAGGTTCCAGTCGCCGCCCAACGCTGCACTGCCCGTCAAGGTATTAGAGGCAGCGATCGCCCCTTGGGTGAGCCGATGCAGTTTTTCAACAAACTCGATTCCAGCATCTCCCAAGGCTACATTGCATCCATAGAGATAAAGGGCATTCTGATTGCTCTCTGAAGCTTGAGGAAACCAGGATTGCAACGCCTGAGCATAACGGTGAAGAGTTTTCAGGCTCAGTTCTGTGTTGCCTAAATACAACGTTTCTGGTGCACCATGAGACACAATGTGGAGCACGACTTGTTGCTCAATCCAAGAATAGGATTTGAGCAATTCAGTGATTTGAACAACACCATCACGATCGCCATCCAATTCATGTACGATTGCTGAATCAACAGCTCCCGTCTTTAGCATCTCAGTATGAGAGACGTTTGAATCAATAACAATGATTGTGGTGGGATGAACAATCTGATTCTGAACACAATTTACAGATTGAGTAGATTGACGCAAAAGTGCAACGTTCATTGAGCAGTCCTTGCAGAAAAGGCAATGGTGTAAAAAAATAAGTAGTACAAAGCAGCACAGAATCTCACCACAGTTCTGCAACGGGACCTTAGACACTGTTTTCTGTAAGGTCCTGTTGATTGCAAAACACAAGATCTCTGTACTTTTTGGCCAGAGTTATGCAATTGCTGGATTTAGTTGAAGCAGCTGCTAATATATCAGCGTGTTGAACCTACTTTCTCCAAAACCAGCCCAATGGTAGATGCTTAAATTATTATGGGAACCCAAGAAAATAGTCTTTAGTGGAGATACAGTGTGTTTTAGGTGAATTGTTATAGGCATCCATAGATAGCCGTATAATTACAGAAGCGTTATTAACCCTCATCTGTTACTCTTACAAGAGAAAAAGCTTAAGTTGCGTTTAATTTCTGGACTACTCCCGGAAAACATTGGTCCACAAAATCCATGAGCTTGAATAAACTTCGCCGTAATCCTGGCACTGAAAATGCTTCTAGCCAGTCCTCCCAAGTACCCAAACAGAGATAGGGTTGCAGCAAGCAATAACCGCAGGTTGTTCAGCGCACTTTTCCAGGTTGTCCTCTGCTCCCATTGAGGATGCTGATGCAACAGATGTTTCTTGGGGCAGAGGTTTGAGTTCGATGTCTCCCTTTCAGACTGGAACTGCTGAGTATGGAGACGACTAGAAGGTAAGCAATAAAGACGATCTCCCACCAACGTTCAATGCTCGGATAGCCGTTAAGCGAAAATCAGCCCAACCTAATTCGTTCTTGATCTGCTTGAACCCATACTCAATCCAATTTCTAAGGCCGTAGACCATTTCACCTCAGGCGACTTGGGTTGGGTGCTAGGCGATCACAGTGCTGAAACCTTTGCACCTTTGTGAGCAATTGTGGCGCAATGGCAATGCTACTTTTATGTCACCGATGGCTGGAGTGTTTATCCAGGTTTTATCCCGGATGGCGATCAAATTGTGAGCAAAACCTACATGACACGAGTTGAGTCAGAACACACACGCTTGCGGCATTATTTGGCCCGGCTACATCGCAAGACCTTGTGCTATTCCAAGACCGAGCAAATGCTGAGATACTCAATCCGGTTGTTACTCCATTACGTCAAATTTTGGGATACGCCCGCTCCTGTCTAATTCATACCCTCATTCTGCAACGCCAGGAAAATTTCCTGACTGGCAACTAGCTGACTGGCCAAATTTCTGCAGACCCCAAAGTACATCAACCCCCAGGAAGATGAACAAGCCAGCCTACGTTTTGTCTACGGACACCCACACCTTATCCCAGGGTTCTCCGCCTACTTCTAGGCCGCAGAGGTGGCTTTGGGCTTGCAAAATAATTTTGGATTGGTTGCCTTGTCTGGCCCGCAACTCTAAGGTCAAGTTGCCTTGCATGGTGTCTCGGCAGGCGAAGATCAATCCATCTGCGGTGGGTGCTCTCAGCGGGGTGCCGGGGTGGGTTGTGGTGCCGACAATTTCGACTTCATAAGTTGCGTTTCTGGCCCACATGCGCCAGGTGCCCCAGGGATGAATTTCCCAATGCACTTCCGAGTTCCAGGGTACAAATTCATAAAATTTGTCGCGATGATGAATACCAATCATGGCAACTGACTCCATCCACCAAAGCACGCCTCGTTTGCCGCCACCTGCCGTTAGGGCCAGATCGGGTTCACCGTCAAAGACATTGCAGTTTAACCAAAACCACTTTTGTGGGAAGGCTCCGCCCCAGTTTTTTTCGCTGTAGGCAGGGACATTCGTAAACTCGTAGCGATCGCCATTCCAGTCAATCCATCCAGTTGCCAGTCCGTGCGCCATCAAGATCTGCCAACCGGGCTCAAAAATTTGAAACTGAGAAAGCCAGCCTGCGGTCGATTGCTGTGGCTGGTGGCGATCGCCCCATCCATAGACAGGCTCAATCTGATATTGCCACTGTGCAGACTGCCCCGTCCCTGGATCAAACAGCTTGCCCTGATGCCAGGTTGCAGTACCCTGATAGCCTTCTTCTACCTGTTGCTCAAAGTCTTCAGGTTCCAAAAATTGGGGCTCCAAAAATTGGGGCTCCAAAAACTGGGGCAGCAGACTCTGCTGTTCGCCGCCTGCCTTCACCGCCTTACGGTTGGCTCGCCAATGTCCTAATCCCAGCGCATGCCGCCACGCCCAAAACTGGCCGACATCGGGAAAGGTGCGGCAGAGATACTCATCGTTGGGGCCTAAGATCTGCGCTCCACCACCGCTATGAGGCTTTCCCCCCTGGGGATCTTCGATGGAATACATGAAGGCAAAGGTTTGGCCACAGTCTGGAATCGTGACGCGGTAATACCAGCCTTCAAAGAAACGGCGATCGCCCCCTTCCCAGTGATATCCACTATGAGGGGTTTGCAGAAAATCGGGGAATGATGTAAGAAGATTTACCATTAACTCATGCTGCTGCTCCTTTTCCAGTATGAGCTATTGTCTTGGTCCTGTTTGTCGCCAACCGAGAAATCCGTCCGCAGCTCAGTTTTGTCAGAGCTGCGGGCTGAAACTGAGCGTGGGCGATCGCTACCGTCCCCTCCAGCCGATTGGGCAGGGGAGCTTTGGTCGCACCTTTTTGGCGGTGGATGAGTACCTGCCGTCAAAGCCTCGGTGTGTGATTAAGCAATTTTTCCCCAAGAACTTAGGCTTTCAGCAACTTGAGAAGGCCACAGAGCTTTTTCAGCAAGAAGCTGCTCGCCTCGATCAGTTGGGCCAGCACCCCCAAATTCCTCAGTTGTTGGCCCATTTTGCCCAACCCCCCTATCAGTATTTGATCCAAACCTATGTGGATGGCCCCAATCTAGCCCAAGAACTGGCGGAGCGTGGCTCGTTTAGCGAAGATCAGATTCGAGGTCTGCTACAGGACTTGTTACCTGTGTTGCAGTTTATCCATGAACATAAAGTCATCCATCGAGACATCAAGCCGGAAAACATCATCCGTCATCGAGCCAGTGGGCAGGTGCTGCTGGTCGATTTTGGTGCATCAAAGTTTGCCACCGGAGCGGCATTGCATCAGACGGGGACGGTGATCGGTAGCGCCGGCTATGCGGCTCCAGAACAGATTGGTGGCAAGGCAATATTTGCTAGCGATCTCTATAGTTTGGGCGTCACCTGTATTCATTTGCTCACGGATATGTCCCCGTTTGACCTGTACTCCTTTACCGAAGGTCGCTGGGTCTGGTCAGACTACCTACAGATTCCGGTCAGCGATCACCTTAGTCATATCTTGAATCGAATGCTAGAGCCTGCCATTAACCGCCGCTATGCTTCGGCGGCGATCGCCCTCACAGCGCTTGATCCAAAGGCTGTGACTGCGCCTGCTCTGGCTATCCCTAGGCCTGTGCCACCCCCACCCCCAACAGCAACCAAGCCAAGGCAATTTAATCCAATTTCACTGTTGATCGAACCCACCCAAAAGCTTAAGGCGCAGTGGACCTGTGTTCGGACCCTTTATGAACACAGCAACTCAATTGCGGCGATCGCCATCAACGCCACCGGAAAGCTGATTGCTAGCGGGAGCTTTGACAAGACGATTAAGCTCTGGCATTTGGGAACGGGCGCACTCGTGGCAGAATTTACGGGCCATGCCGGACCTGTCCTATCCTTGGCGTTTAATCTCGATGGCAAATCGCTGATTAGTAGCAGCGTCGATGACACCATCAAGCTTTGGGATCTGCGGATTGGCTCACTGCTGTATACGCTGACAGACTCAGTTCAGGCGATGATGTCGCTGGCGATCGCGCTCAGCCCCGACGGTCAAGTTTTGGTGAGCGGCAGTGACGACCACACCGTCAAAATCTGGCATCTGCAAACAGGCAAGCTGTTTCGCACGATTCGGCATCCACGCGGTGTGACCTCCGTCGCGATCAGTCCCGACAGTGAGATTTTGGCGAGCGGTAGCCACGACAACGAAATCCGACTGTGGAACTTTGGCACCGGAGACTTGCTGCAAAAGCTCACGGCCCATACGCGAGACATTAACTCCATTGCGATCAGTCCAGATAGCAAACTGCTAGTGAGCGGCAGTAGCGATCATCAAATCAAGTTGTGGGAATTGCCCACGGGAAAACTACTTCGCACCCTAACGGGGCATCTAGATTGGGTCAAGGTGGTGGCGATCAGTCCAGATGAGCAACTGCTGGCTAGTGGGAGCAGCGATATGACCCTAAAGCTATGGGACTTAACGACGGGCAAACTGATTCAAACTCTGGCCGAACATACCAAAGGTATCAATGCGATCGCCTTCAGTCCCGACAGTCAGTTTTTGATTAGTGGCAGCAGCGATCGAACTATCAAGATCTGGCGGCGTCCGGTGGGGCAGTAGTTGCTTAAATGCGTTGAAACAAGGGTCAAAATGCGCTAATTTTTACGGGTTTTGGCGCAAGCATTTCATGCAGATTTGGGCTTTCATGTTATTAGTCCATCTTCCTGGGAATGCTAAGGCTAAGGGATAGATTGAGCGATTGCGTTTCAAAGTCGTGGCGGCCATCAAGATATCCGCTGAGGTATCCACTTTGATCAATTATTGCAGTCAAATAACCAGCGACTGAATAAAACAAGATGACCACTTCATTTGATCACCTTTTAAGCACAAGCCTTGGCGATATTCTCAACTCAATGGCAGACTCCCTAGTTGTCATTAGCCCCCATCGCATCATCACGACTGTCAACCGAGCAACCCTCAATCTATTGGGATATGAGGAACAAGAACTTCTCCGCAAGCCCGTTGACATCATCTTCACTGAAGAAACTGGATTTGAACTCACTAATTTAATTCATAAAAATTTTGTTGGCCACTTTGAAACGGCCTACGTCACCAAGCAGGGCCGCTACATCCCAGTGGACTTTTCAGGCTCATTTATCCACAACGCAGCCGGCGAAGTGCAGGGAATTGTCTGTGTCGCCCAGGATATTGCAGTGCGGAAGCGGGCAGAAATCGCACTCAAGGTCAGTGAAGCCCGAAATCAGGCTTTTCTAAAGGCCATCCCGGACTCCATGTTTCGGATTAGTCGGAACGGCAACTACTTAGACTATCGCGCTGCCAAAGGTGAAGACGAAACCTTACTGCCCGCAGATTTAATTGGCAAAAGCATTTATGAAGTATTGCCGTTAGACTTGGCACAGCAATGGATCTACTACATCAAACGAGCATTAGACAATGACGATATTCAAGTCTTTGAATATCAGCTCAACACCAACCAAACGCCTTCTTACCATGAAGCTCGAATTGTAGTCAGCAATACCCACGAAGTGTTAGCTGTGGTTCGCAATATCACTGATCGCAAGCAAGCCGAAGCTCAGCTGCTACACGATGCTTTTCATGACATCTTAACTGGCTTAGCAAATCGAACCTTGTTTATGAACCGACTTGGACATGTGGTCGAACTCGCGAAACATCGAGAAGACTACCAATTTGCGGTCTTGTTTTTAGATCTAGATCGGTTCAAGATGGTAAATGATAGCCTGGGGCATATGATGGGCGATCAGCTCTTGGTTGCAATTGCCCGACGATTGGAGGCTTGTCTACGAGCGGGAGATACCCTGGCGCGGCTCGGTGGGGATGAGTTCGCTATTTTGTTAGAAAATTTATTTGAGATCGAAGATGCGCTAGAGGTCGGCGATCGCATTCATGCCTCCCTTGCCCAGTCTTTTAACCTCAACGGACACGAGATCTTCACGGGAGCCAGTATCGGCATTACACTCAGCACAAACCGCTACGACAACCCTGAAGATTTGCTACGGGATGCGGATACAGCCATGTATCGGGCTAAGGCCGCTGGAACAGGGCGATCGCAAGTCTTTGATCGGTCGATGCACCTGCGGGCTGTGACGCTACTCCAGATTGAAAGCGATCTGCGACGAGCAATTGAGCGCCAAGAATTTCAGATTTATTATCAGCCTATTGTTTCTCTGTCGAACTGTAAGATTGCTGGGTTTGAGGCTTTGATTCGTTGGCAGCATCCAGAACTTGGGTTGATTCCTCCCGATGAGTTTATTCCAATTGCAGAAGACACCGGGCTGATTATTCCGATTGGCCATTGGGTGCTGAAAGAGTCCTGTGCTCAAATGCGCCAATGGCACGATCTGTTTCCAGCTCATCCGCCGCTGACGATTAGCGTCAACTTGTCAGGAAGGCAGTTTTTGCAACCCAACTTGGTTGGTCAAATCCAGGAAGTCTTGCAGCAAACCCAGCTTGATCCCCATTGCTTAAAGTTGGAAATTACTGAAAGCGTCATGATGGAAAGTGCGGGAGTGGCTTCAGCCATGATGAAGCAGCTTCAAGAATTGGGAATTCGTCTTTCCATTGATGACTTTGGGACTGGATATTCTTCACTCGCCTACTTGCACTCTCTGCCCATTGATACTTTGAAAATCGATCGCTCTTTTATTAGCAGCCTTGATTCTGATATCGAAAAGATGGAAATTATTCAAACCATCGTAAAACTTGCTTGGAATTTGGGCTTAGACATTGTGGCAGAAGGCGTAGAAAACAAAAAACAACTGGCACAATTGCGCGCTTTAAAGTGTGAGTCTGGACAGGGCTACTTGTTTGCTCGACCTATGGATAAAGCGGCGGTTGAAGTCTTGATGACAGGAGAGCGAGAGCAGAAAAAGTCAACTTGATTTTCTATCATTGATTTTCTATCATTGATTTTTTATCATTGGCTTCTTGCCAAGCCAATTGGAGATACAAAAAGAAAGGGAAAAACTCGGGAAGGAGTGGACACTTCAACTTCTAGTCCTGATCAGGGGGCGATCGCCCTACAGCAAGCCTATGCTTTAGATACAGCCCCCTACCCCTACGCTAACCTTGTAGGGGTTTTAAACTCCAAGCTCGAATCCACGCGGTTTCAGCGATTGAGTGCGAAAATCACCGATTCTGAAAGTGTTGTGGTACGGGGCTTCGCAGAAACCCCTACAGGATTAGCCCCTACGATGGAGCATACGCTACGCTATGAAATTTTCACTGTTGATTTCTCCACTATTGATTTCCTCACTGTTGAGTTTGGTACTGCTGGGTTGTTCTAGCGAGCTTCCCGATCAAGCGTCCCCTAGCCCAACTCCATCTGATCCTGTGACAGAGCCTGTAGCTGAAGTGCCTGTAGCTGAAGTGCCTACACGACCTTCTCGTCCATCAGAGGATTCTCCCAGAGCAGAAGCGCCTACCGCACCTCCAACGTCCAGTCCAGCACCTCGACCGCCCCAGTCTCGACCACCTCAGAGTGCTGACCCATCCTTACCGCAGGCCGACGCCAACGGGGACTATACCCGCCGCAACAGTCACCTGACCTGGGTTGTGGTAGACCCCGATCCCAACGGGCTCAACTGCCGCTGGTCAGAGAATATGCCAACAGAATGGTATGCGCCCGATGCCGTAATGCCGGATCAGGCTGTTTATAACTGGACAGTCGTAAACCGATTTTCTCGCGACACTGTCTTGGCCGCCAATATCACGCCAGCTGGATTTAGCACCATGATGGACAATCGCGGCTTGCCCTGGCTCAAGGTCAATATTGGCCCGAACGATACAATTTGCCTGGTTCGAGCCAACAGTCGCTTCGTGCGGCCCCTCTAACGGCGCGAATACTTGGTGTCTTGTTGGGCCGCTAGTCTGAGGGACGACCGACGTTTGCGGATGGTTTTGCGGACGTTACGCTTGGCGCGATCGCGCATTAGCTGCCGAGCCCAGTTCTGGAAGCCATCGACATAGGTGAAGATGACCGGAACAACTACCAGGGTGAGCAGAGTAGATGTGGTAAATCCACCAATTACGGCGATCGCCATCGGACTCCGCACCTGCGATCCGGCTCCCAACTCCATCGCGATGGGCAACATGCCTGCGATCGTCGCCAGTGCGGTCATGAGAATGGGCCGCAATCGAGACACACCCGCATTGATCACAGCCTGAAACTGAGATTTCCCAGCTTCTTTGTGCATGAGGGCATAGTCTACCAGCAGAATTGAGTTCTTGGTAACGATGCCCATCAGCAACACGATGCCAATCAGGGCAAACAAGCCTAACTCCTTCTGAGTCACCAGTAGGCCCAGCAAAGCTCCCCCGATCGAGAGCGGCAGCGCCACCATAATCGTGAGGGGATGGAGAAAACCACTGTAGAGCAGCACCAAAATCACATAAATCGACAGAACTCCAGTGGCCAGGGCTAGCCCAAACCGACCAAAGATTTCCTGCATAATCTCAGCGTCTCCAGAAGGCTGCTGCTCGACATCGGGTGGTAAAGATTGCAGTGCCGGCAAGGCATTAACGGCTTCGATCGCACCACCTAGCGACAGACCCTGAAGATTTGCGCCAATGGAAACCTGCCGGGAGCGATCGAAACGGTCGATCTGGGCTGGACCACTGCCAAATCGAATATTGGCGACTGCTGCCAGAGGAACAAGCGCACCATTTTGACTGGGGACCTGGAGGTTTTCTAACGTGCTGATGTCGTTGCGAGTGGCTGGATCGAGCTGCACTCGGATAGGAATCTGGCGATCGGGCAGGTCAAACTTGGCTAGATTGGATTCGTTGTCGCCCAAGGTGGCTAGAAACGCAGTTCGGGCGATCGCCTGCACCGTCACTCCCAAGTCAGCCGCCCGGGCCAGATCTGGCTGAATCAATATCTCCGGCTTCACCAAGCTAGCGCTAGAGCTAACTTCGACCAACCCCGACACGGAGCGCATCTGCTGCTCCAGTGCATTTGATGTCTCCATCAAAGCCACGGGGTTTTCACTTTTCAAAACGATGTTTAGATCCTTGCCGCTCCCCCCTGCGCCCCGACTAAGGAAGCTAATCCGGGCTCCTGGAATCTGACGAAAATCTTCCCGCAGTTGGGCTTCAAACTCGCGTTGAGAAACGTCTCGTTCGGCAGCAGGTTTGAGGTTGACGAAAAGCGTTCCCTCATTGACATCCTCTCCGCTGCCCATGTGGCTCAAAACTGACTCAGTCGCCGGATTTTGCAGCAGCAGATTGCCAACTCGTTGAGCGACGCGATCGGATTCTGCTAGCGGAGTCCCCGGAGGCAACTCAACGCTGATCGACGAAAGCCCTGTATCGCCTTCATCAAAAAGCCCAGTCGGGATATAGGGAACCAGCATCAAGCTACCGACAAAGAAGGCGATCGCCAGCAAGAGTGTCACAACTCGATGTCGCAACGCCCAAGTCAGCAGCCCTTTGTAAAAACTTAACCCCCAACCCAAGGTGGCAGGCGGTTCAGGTAAGAGCGAGCCTTCTGCATCTCGGTTTCTTTCCAGCCGCTTGGGCCGCAGCAGATAGGCTCCCATCATGTTGGTCATCGTCCGGGCCACCAGCGTGGAAAACATCACCGAGACAGATACAACCACCCCAAACGGCTGGAAAAACTGCCCCGGAATCCCTCCCATGAAGGCGACCGGAATAAACACCGCCACAATGGTTGCTGTGGTGGCAACAACGGCGAGGCCAATTTCTGCTGAGGCTTCTAACGCCGCCTGCACCGGACGTTTGCCCATCTGGATATGACGCTCGATGTTCTCAATTTCCACAATGGCATCATCGACCAAAATGCCAACCGCCAGGGCCAACGCCAACAGAGTCATGCCATTGAGCGTATAGCCAAACAGCCGCATCACCGCAAAAGTGGGCAAAATCGAGAGCGGCAGCGTCATCCCGGTGATCAGCGTCGGTCGCCAATCGCGGAGAAACAGCCACACCGTCACCACCGTTAAGGCGGCCCCCAACAGCAGCGCATCAATGGTGGCCTGGTAGGACTCCTCAATATAGTCGGCTTGTGTAAAGATCAACTCCAGATCTACATCCGGTGGTAGGTTGGGCTGCAGGCGGGCGATCGCCTCTCGCACTCCCTCCTCGACCGTCACCAAGTTGCTCCCCGTACTTCGCAGCACCGAAAAGGCCACGACTGGTTCGCCGTTAAAGCGAGCTGTCTGGCGAGGCTCAGAAAAGTCGTCTGAAACCGTTCCCAGGCTAGAGAGCGGCACCGATTCGCCCGTCGGCAAGACAATCCGATATTCGGCTAGCATCGCCACACTGGGCGCACTCCCCAACGTCCGAATGTTGCTCTCACTATTGCCAATTTCTGATCGTCCACCCGGTAGGTTGATGTTAGACGCCCGCACCTGGTCGTTGACCTGCGTAGCCGTAATACCCAATGCCTGCAATCGCTGCGGATTGAGATTGACCCGCACTTCTCGATCGGCCCCCCCCAATCGCTGCACCTGACCGACACCCTTGACCGACATCAGTTCTCGGCTAATGGTGCGATCGACAAGGTCGCTGAGGTCTTCTACCGATCGCTGATCCGACACGACCGCATAGGTCATAATCGGCCCACCCGCAAACTCTAGCCGCTGCACAATCGGCTCGTTGATGTCCTGCGGGAGGTCTTGCCGAATTTGGGCGATCGCATTGCGAACATCATTGGTGGCGCGATCGCTATCAGTGCCCAACAGAAAATTGATAACGGTGGTAGAAACCCCATCATTGACGGTGGAAGTCAGCTCATCAATATTGCCCAACCCAGCCACCGCATCTTCAACGGGCTTGGTTACTTGAGACTCTAGCTCAGTTGGTCCTGCCCCAGACTGCGTCACTGTAACTGACACAATTGGAATATCGATATTTGGGTTATCGTCAATTCCCAATTGCGGATAGGAAAACAGCCCTGCTAGCGTCAGGACGAGAAACAAAACAATAGTGGGAATGGGTTTGAGAATTGACCAAGCCGAAATATTCATAGTCCGTCACTTACAGTTCGCCACTCAAAGTCCGCTACTCACAGTCCGCTACTTACAGTCCGGCACTCATAGTTCGTCACTCACTACCGACACGCGATCGCCATCCTTCACATAGCTGGCTCCAGCCACGACCACGCGATCGCCCGCATTTAAGCCTTGCTTGATTTCGACTTGGGCCGTCTCCAGATTGCCGTTGCCCATCCGCTCTCCCACTTCGACCGCTTGAGCCACCACGCGATCGTCCGCCTCCAAGCGATACACAATGGCGCTGCCATCCACTTGCGGGAGTACAGCCTGGGCCGGGACAGTCAACCCCTGAGCACTAGATAGGGTTAGCGCAGCTCGGAGAAACATCCCCGGACGGAGCAGATCTGAGTCGGGTAGGTCGATTCTGACAGTAGCCTGACGAGTTTGAGGATCGACGGTTGGCGCAATCTCTCGCACCTGGCCCTGCAGGCGAATGCGTGGATCGGCATCAGAGCTAATCTGGGCTGAGGCACCCGGAGAAATTTGCGGCAACTGAGTTTCGGGCACCCTCACCTGAAGCTCTAGCAGGCGATCGCGAATCAGAGTAAACAACTGCTCAGAACTAGAAGTAACGTTGCCCACCCGAGCAAGTCGTTCGGCAATGACACCATCGGCGGGCGATCGCACCAACGTTTGCTCAAGCTGCGTTTCGAGCTGCTGAATCCGAGCCTGCTGGCTACGAACTTCAGCCTGGGCGCTGCTGACATTTGATTCGGCCACGCGAACGGCTTCTCGTTGGGTGGTGGCTGCCGTGACATAGGTATCGAAGGTTTGGCGGCTAACAGCCCCATCCTCACTGAGACCCTGATAGCGCTGCAAATTGCTTTCGGCTTCTGCCAAACTGGCACGGGTTTGGGCGAGAGCCGCCTGCTGTTGCTGCACGCGAGACCGAGCCGAATCGAGCTGTGCCTGCCCCTCGCTGATCTGCGCCCGCACCAAAGAATCATCCAAAACAACCAAAACCTGACCCGCAGAGACGCGATCGCCCTCATCAACCAACACCTGCTGGATTTGTAGCCCTGGCGACTTGGGCAAAATTGGCAGCAAATCAAAAGCCATCACCGTTCCGGTGGCATCCAGGCTCCGAGTCACGGTGGCGGGTTCCACGGTCGCAACAGTGACGCTCTGGGCCGCAATCTCTTCTGACGGTTCTGTCTCTGTTGCAGGAGTTGAGGTGGCGAGCAGTCGCATTCCAGTCAAACCAGAACCCACGACTAGGCCAACGCCCAATCCAATCCAGAGGCCTTTTTGGTTCCACCATCCGCCTCTAGGGGGCTTAACACGGTGCATCTCAACATGGCCTGTATCAAGGGAAGATTCGGTGCCGGGAATTCCAGTCACGTCCTTACTTTCTGGATCAGGAAAGACTTCAGGGTTCATGATCTGGCCTCCACTAGGCTGTAAGGCTTCATGATGTACAAGAAAGTTTACATATCGATACCTCCTCCATTATGAACGAGTGTCTACCCCTGTAGTTCACCCGATCGGTTAAAAATTGGACTCTCCCAGTAAGCTAAAAAACGTTGCTGCTGTAGATTGACCCATGAGTGCCGATTTTGATGCTTTGATGATGCAGCGCTGCCTAGAATTGGCGCGTCAGGCGTTGGGACAAACGGCCCCCAATCCCTTAGTTGGCTCGGTCATTGTGCAGGAGGGCCAGGTGGTTGGAGAAGGCTTTCATCCGGGGGCGGGTCGGCCTCACGCCGAGGTGTTTGCCCTCCGCGCGGCCGGAGCGCAGGCCAAGGGAGCCACCCTCTATGTGAATCTAGAACCCTGCAACCACTACGGGCGAACCCCTCCTTGCTCAGAAGCAGTGATCGAGGCAGGGGTGGCAAAGGTGGTGGTGGGCATGGTCGATCCTGATCCGCGTGTGGCAGGGGGAGGCATTCGACGATTGCGGGAGGCTGGCATTGAAGTGGTCGTGGGGGTTGAGGAGGCCGACTGCCAGATGCTAAATGAAGCGTTTACGCATCGAATTTTGCATCAGCGGCCCTTTGGAATTTTGAAATATGCCATGACACTAGACGGCAAGATTGCCACAACCACTGGACATAGCGCTTGGATTAGCAGTCCGACCTCGCGATCGCTCGTTCATCAGATTCGGGCCAGTTGTGATGCGGTGATCGTTGGCAGTAAAACCGTCCAGCGAGATAATCCGCTGCTGACGACCCATCAGGCGGCAAACCACAATCCGTTGCGGGTGGTGATGAGCCGCAGATTGGAGCTACCTGAAACCGCCAAGCTTTGGCATACGGCAGATGTGCCAACGCTAGTGTTTACTGAGGTTGGCATCAAACCCGACTTTCAGAACCGGCTCCAGCAGCAAGGTGTAGAAGTAATCGCTCTCCCAATGCTGACTCCCTCCACCGTGATGGCTCATTTGCACGATCGCGGCTGTCTATCTGTGCTGTGGGAATGTGGCGGCGCACTGGCCGCAGAGGCGATCGCAGCCGGAGCCGTTCAAAAGGTATTAGCTTTCATTGCGCCCAAAATTATTGGTGGAGCCGCAGCCCCCTCACCCGTCGGAGATCTAGGCCTGACCGAGATGACCCAAGCCTTACCCCTAGAGCGCGTCACTTGGCGATCGGTAGGGCCAGACTTGTTGCTTGAAGGCTATCTAACAAGCCATTCAAACTAAACCATTCAAACTGAAAGGGAAGAGCGATCGCCCTTCCCCAAATTTCTCACATATGAAAACAAACTAGCGAACTTCAGGTGAACAATTCATAAATGACTAAATGACTTAAAACAATGATCTAGGGAGTCGCAGGAGTCGGATCAGTGGTCGGATCGGTCGCGGGGTCTTGAGTGGGAGCACCAGGATCAGTAGCGGGAGGTGTGGTCGTATCTTGGGGAGTATCACAAGCGCCCAAAATCATTGCCATGCCGAGAAAAACGGGTAATACGAGGAACTTTAGTTTCATAGAAAATTCTCCTGCAATCGTCGATTCACTCAATCTTTCTCCATAAAGCGTTCTTAGTCTTACTCCTTAAGAGAGAAGTTGGTAGCCGCCTAGGTTCTACCTATTGCCAGATTGCGCTTCTGCCATAGGCTTTCTAGCTCCGCTTGATTTGCTCTGACCAAACTAAATTCAAGACTTTTGCGGATCCGGCTGTCCCTAACTAGAAAAAGCCCTTTGACATCCCTTTGTCATGAAGTTCAGATATCCAGTTTGGGCTTAGGTAAACATCAATGTGAATGCGATCGCCACCCAGACAACAAAGTTTGCTCATCCCTTGACATATCCTGAAGATCTAGACCTGCCATCTCATCTTCACTGATATGAATCGATACCACTATCTTCAGCAAATTCAACAACTTGATCCAGTCCAAGATCATATCCAAATCTGTCACTGGATAGCGGGCTATGAGTTTCCTTGGGATGTAACGCGCTCGTTAGAAATGGCACTGTTTCGCACGTTTTGCGTTCCCGCGATTTCAAAACTGCTCCACCAGACGGGGGAATTTAACCACCGGACTCAAAAGCGCTACGACGACACGGGTCTAATCACATCGGAGATCCTGAAGTGGGGATATGAGAGCGATCGCGGTCAGGCAGCTATCCAGCGTATGAACCGTATCCACGCCCACTTCAACATCCGCAACGAAGATTTTCTCTACGTTCTGTCTACATTCATTTTTGAGCCGATTCGCTGGATCGATCGCTTTGGCTGGCGAAAGCTCACCCCGATCGAGAAGCAAGCCTGCTTCTACTTTTGGCAGGCGGTTGGGCAGCAGATGCACATCCAAGCTATCCCACCCACGTATGAAGACTTTGAGCAATACAATCTTATCTATGAGCAACAATATTTCTGCTACGCCGAGTCTAACCGCAGCGTAGGAGAAGCGACGCTCAATCTTTTCCTCAGTTGGTTCCCTTCAGTTCTGCGGCCAGTTCTTCGTCCTTGCACCTACGCTCTGTTGGATGAAACTTTGCTAGATGCCGTTGGGTTTTCCCACCCGACACCCCAAATGCGCCGACGGGTTGAGCGCTTGCTCAAAGGGAGAGGGCAACTGCTGCGATTTTTGCCGTCGAGACGCAACTCTGATTTTTTTTCAGATACCCAGCTGCGGAGCTACCCCAATGGCTACAAACTAACCGATGTTGGCCCGCCCCACCTGTTAGACTCCATGCGTTAGTACATGCGTTAGTAGCAGAACGCACACGAACTAAATGTATCTAATTCTTCATACTTGTATACTTAGCTACATCAATATGTCATGATTATTTCGATAGTAATAAATACTATTGGCAAAAAATTTTTGCCTTCAAGGGTGTTTCGATGAAAGCTTTTGGTTGAATAGCAGAGCTTCGTTTCTCTTTTGATATTAAGAAATAATTAACTTTAAAGACGAAATAGAGATTTGTGAAACGGGTTCTGGATAGTCATCAAGCTTGGAAGATAGCAGCCAAAGCCGTTTATCTTCAAGGCATAGCAGCGTTTCTGCTCGGAAGCTAATCTACCGGACAAAACTGCATTGATATGGCATTGATATTGCAGTGATCTTGGCCGTGATCTTGATAGCTGCGATCGCCCTGGCCAACAGGAGTGAATCTAGACCCTATGAAAAATACCCCTTTGCTCAACCAAGCCCATTTGCTCCATCGGATGACCTGTCGGATTCATGCGTCTTTGCATGCTCCAGAAGTTCATCAAACCTTGGTGCGAGAGCTATGTTGCGCGATGGAAGGCGACTGTGCAGGCTTGATGCTCTACAGCAAAAAAGCTCAAACAGTAACGATTGTTGCTACTTTTTGTCGGACTCGGCTAGAACATATTCAGTCGCAGGAAAGCCTGGTTGGGCTACCGCTACAGCTTGGGCTAGAGCATGGACAGGAAAACCTGCATCATCGCCGCGATCCCTGGATTGCTCAAAATATTCAAACCCTGGAGCTTTCTGAGACAGAACGGCTGTTGTTGCTGGCAACCGAGCTGCACTCGCTGCTGCTGGTCCCCATCATGGATCAAGACCAACTGCTAGGAATGGCGTATGTTGGGCAAGAAACATCCTGTCGGCTGTGGCGCGAGGAGGAAATAGAGCTTGCAAAGTGGATGGCAGAGCAGGCGGCGATCGCCCTCCACAATGCCCGTTCTTACGCAAAGGCCCAACAGCAGGCGCTGAGAGAGCAAGCGCTCAATCGCATTGCTCAACGGGTACGCACCTCGCTCGATGTAGATACCACCATTGATACAACGCTGATTGAGCTGCAAGCCTTGGTTCGAGCCGACTTCACCCTCTTTGCTGTTCCCTCCGATTCAATGGCCCTCAATCTCCGAGTTACCCATCGAGCGGCCAACCAAGTTTGCCATCTATCTCCAAACGCAGTTCAGCCCATTCGCCGCACCCAACTGCCTGCCTTCCTGCCTTCTGTCATCGATATCGGTTCTAAGATCGGTTCTAAGATTGACCTGGGGCAAACCCAACTTAAACAGATGCCCCCTCCTGGTACAACCAGAGCCATCATAGTTGCCAATACACAATCCAACGAGATTTCAGAAGCAGAACGCGCCACCTTTCTTCAGCAAGAGATCGGAGCTTGGTTGGCTGTTCCGATCTGGCATGAAGACATGCTGTTGGGATATCTGATCACGATTTGTCAGGAACCCTGTGCCTGGACGGTAGAAGAACAGGTTTCGATAGAGGAAATGGCCAAGCAGCTGGCGATCGCCATTCCCCATCGACAGTTTTATGCAGCGACACAAGAACAAGCGACTCAAGCTCAAGATCAGGCCGGACGTTTGGCCCGAACGCTGAAGCGGCTCTATGCCACCCAAACGCAGCTGATTCAAAGCGAAAAGATGGCTAGTCTGGGTCAAATGGTGGCCGGAATTGCCCACGAAATCAACAACCCCATCAACTTTATCTATGGCAATATTCCCTATGCGGTTCAGCACGCTCAACATCTTTTGCAGCTGATCAAGCTCTATCGTCATCATTTTCCTGACGTGCCAGCCGAGATTGCTGAGTACGAAAATCAGATTGAGCTAGATTTTGTGCAGTCTGATCTGCAAAAGATTTTGAATTCGATGCGGACGGGGGCAGAACGAATTCGAACCATCATCACCACGCTTCGCAATTTCTCTCGACTGGATGAATCTGAGAAAAAGGTCGTCAACCTGCACGAAGGACTAGAGAGCACCCTACTGCTCCTCAAGCATCGCCTCCATCCCCAGATTCAGGTGAGCCGCCAGTATGACGAGCTTCCACCCATTGACTCCTACCCTGGACAGCTCAATCAGGTGTTTCTCAATCTGCTCAATAATGCGATTGATGCAGTCTATACCAGCGGGCGATCGCCAGACTCACCTACGGCATCTGCCCCAATCGGAAAAATTACCATCGCCACCGTATTTTTAGCAGACTCCAACCACCGCAAATCTCGCGTACAGGTTCGCATTCGGGACACAGGTTCTGGTATTTCTCCCCAGCATCAAGCCCGGATTTTTGATCCCTTTTTTACCACTAAACCTGTCGGTGCAGGCTCTGGTCTAGGCCTATCGATTAGCTATCGAATTGTGGTTCACAAGCATCAGGGGAAGCTTTGGTATGAGCCCACCGCTGACGGAGGGACTGAGTTTGTAGTCGAACTCCCCGTTCATCAGTCTTAGCCACTCCTGCACTTTTCCGAGATCGGTGTTACTCCGGGGTGGAAAGGGTAGCCTAGATTTAGTTCCCTAGGGCGAAGGCAAGACTATCGTCCGATCTAGATTACCCCCCGCTACAGCCATGAATGAACAGCAGCAGGTTGAAGAGGAATTAAGGGCACTCAGTACAGCCCTAGAAAATGCGGTTGAGGGAATTTCGCGCCTCAATCCTCAAGGTCATTATGTGGCCGTCAATCGCGCCTATGCGGCAATGGTGGGATATCGGCCGGAAGAGATGATTGGTATGCATTGGCTACCCACAGTGCATGCTGACGATCAGGCAAATCTCAATCGTGCCTATGAAGAGATGTGTCGGCAGGGCAAGGTGGAGGTCGAAGCGAGGGGAATTCGTCGGGACGGGTCTATCTTCTATAAGCAGTTGGTCATGGTTGCGGCTTATGATCACCAGCAACGCTTCATTGGCCATCACTGCTTTATGAAAGACATTAGCGATCGCAAGCGGATTGAAGAGTCGCTACGCAATAGTGAGGCTTGCTATCGAGCAATTGTCGAAGACCAAACAGAATTGATTTGTCGCACTCAGCCAGATTGGACCCTAACGTTTGTGAATGAAGCCTACTGTCGCTACTTTGGGAAGTCGCGTCAAGAACTAGTAGGTTACCACTTCACCCCCTTGGTCTTTGAAGCCGATCGGCACGCCCTGGAAACCAGCTTGGCTGCACTGCGGCTAGATTGTCCTACAGTGATTTGCGAACATCGGGCCATCATGCCAAACGGGGAGATCCGCTGGCAGCAATGGACCAATCGCGCCATCTTTGACTCGGAAGGCAACTTGATTGAGCGGCAGGCAGTAGGTCGAGATATCACAAATCTGAAGCAGGCTGAAGCCGCCCTTCGGCAGGTCAACGAAGAGCTTGAGGCCAAAGTTCAAGAGCGCACCGCAGCCCTTCAAGAGGCGATCGCCCGACTGCAAGCAGAAATTGCGGAACATCAGCAGACTCAGCAGCTCAACACACTATTAGCAATGGCCATTGAACATGCGGGTGATGCAATTGAGATTACCAATGCCGATGCCAGAATTGAATATGTCAATCCCGCCTTTGAGCAACTGACTGGCTATAGCCGTACCGAGGTCATGGGTCAGGTCTTCAAGACGTTTTTGCCGAGTCGGCGGCACGACGAGGGACTAGCAGAACAGATTCAAAAGACAATTGCTCAGGGGCAAGTTTGGAGCGGAGAGTTGAGCAGTCGCCACCGCAATGGTACTTTGATTTACCAGGAAGCAACGGTTTCTCCGGTGTATAGCGAATCAGGGGCGATCGCTCACTACATCGCCGTCAAACGAGATGTCTCGGCGCGGGTGTGGGCAGAAACGATGCTGCACCAACAAATTGAGCGAGAGCGCTTGGTGAGTACCATTACACAACGAATCCGGCAGTCTCTCAACCTGGGAGAAATTCTCAATACAACTGTTGCTGAAGTGCGACCCTTTCTGCAAGCCGATCGCACGTTTATCTACCGCTTTGAGCCTGACTGGAGCGGAACGATTGTTGTTGAAGCTGTTGATACCGAAAGACATTCTGTTTTAGGGCGCACGATTCAAGACGTTTATTTTGCAGAAACCTATAGATGCTGCTCTCAAGAAGGCTGTAGTCACGTTATTTCAGATATCTATACCGCAGATTTATCGCCTCACCACATCGATTTCTTGGCAAAGTTGCAGATTCGCTCTAGTTTGTTCGTTCCGATCTTGCAAGGCGAAACCCTCTGGGGGCTCCTGGTTGCCAACCAGTGCGAGCAACCTCGCCATTGGCAGCAGTGGGAAACAGATCTCCTCAAGCAGCTCGCTGCCCAGGTTGGAATCGCCATCCACCAATCTGAGCTATATCAGCAGGTGCAGCAATTCAACGCTGGGCTGGAAAGTCAGGTTCAAGAACGAACTCATCAGCTAAAGCAAGCGCTAACATTTGAAGCGATGCTCAAGCGTATCACAGACAAAGTGCGTGATAGTTTAGATGAAGCCCAAATTCTGCAAACTGCAGTGAACGAGCTAGGAGCTGGTCTAGACGTAGACTGTTGTGATACCGGACGCTACGACTTGTCGCAATCGATTTCAACCATTTGCTACGAATACTCTCCTAGCTTACCTGCCACTGACAATAAGCAGGTTTCAATGGAAAATTTTCCCGACTTATATCCCCAACTTCTACAGGGCCAGCACATCCAGTTTTGTCCGTTTATTAACACTGCATTCCGAAGTACTCGCCCTGAGACAGCCGTTTTGGCCTGCCCGATCTTTGATGATCAGGGGGTATTGGGCGACCTTTGGCTGTTTCGGGGAGATCAAAGAATTTTTAATGAGCAAGAATTACGGCTAGTGCAACAGGTGGCTAACCAATGTGCGATCGCCATTCGCCAAGCCCGACTCCATCAGGCGGCTCGAAGACAGGTTGAGGAGCTAGAACGGCTCAATCATCTCAAAGACGACTTCTTGAGTACAGTCTCTCATGAGCTGCGATCGCCCGTCTCCAACATGAAAATGGCAATTCAAATGTTGGATATTTCGCTGAAAGCCAACAATTCGGCGACTCTAGATCCTCCCATCGAGAGTCGAGTCTTCCAGTACCTGCAAATCTTGCAGCGGGAATGTCAGCGAGAAATTGAACTGATCAATGATCTGCTAGATTTACAGCGGCTAGAAGCCCAAGGCCAATCACTCGCCCTAGCAGAAATTCCGCTGCAATCTTGGTTAAGGCATCTAACTCAGCCATTTTTTGAGCGAGCTGCAAACCGAAAACAACAGCTAGAGGTGCAGATTGCAGACAATGTACCCAATATTCTTTCAGATGCTTCTAGCCTAGAACGCGTGATCACCGAACTCTTGACAAACGCTTGTAAATACACCCCTCCCGATGGCAGCATTCAACTGACTGCGGAAGTCAGCCAAAACGTTACCAACCAAAACGCTACTAATCAAAACATCGCCAACCAAAATGCTACTAACCAAAATACTGGCAACCAGAATACAATCTGTTTGAGCATCAGAAACACGGGAACTGAAATTTCGGGCAATGAGTTAGCTCGCATTTTTGACAAGTTCTATCGCATTCCCAATTCAGATCCCTGGAAACAAGGTGGCACCGGACTCGGGCTGGCTCTCGTCAAAAAACTCATTGAACATCTAGGTGGCTCTATCCAAGCCGAAAGCACCTCTGGGGAAACTTGTTTTAGGATTAGCCTCCCGCGAGCCTCCCAGTCGGAGTTCTGACTGCAATCTAAAATATGTTGACTCCTGCTGTTGCGCTGCTCAATTCTGCTCCTGCCCCTTCCCCCCTAACACTGCTGCTAGCCATGGGTCTGGCTGCAATTCATCTGTTGGCCAGAAACATAGAGTTTTTGAACGTGGCACCTCGTAGCCGTTGGCTATCCTTTGCTGGGGGAGCCTCTCTTGCCTATGTCTTTATCCACATTTTTCCAGAACTCAACAGTCAGCAAATGGCGATCGCCCGAATCAACAACTCTGCCATTGGTGTTTTAGAACATCATGTCTATCTTGTTGCGCTGTTTGGGTTCACGGTTTTTTATGGATTAGAAAAGTTTGCCGCAACCTCTCGTCAAAATAGCCCAACTCCAACAGCCATCAGCTCAACCAGTACCCGCGTGTTCTGGATTCACATTTTGTCCTTCGCACTCTACAACGCCCTGATTGGTTACTTGCTGCTTCATCGTGAAGAACCGAGCTTGAGGAGCCTGTTATTATTTTTCGTCGCAATGGCACTACATTTCATCGTCAACGATTACGGATTGCGGGATCACCACAAAGCTCCCTACGACCGCCACGGACGATGGATCTTGGCAGGAACGGTACTAGTAGGATGGGCGATTGGACAAGCCACTGAAATTGATGCGGCTGCCCTAGCCGTGTTATTTGCATTTCTAGCAGGTGGCATCATTCTCAACGTCATCAAAGAAGAACTGCCAGAAGAGCGGGAAAGTCGGTTTTCTTCATTTGTGCTGGGTGCTGGAATGTATACTTTCCTACTTTTGCTCATTTAAGCATTTCCGCAATCTACAAGCTTTCGCGTTGGCTGGGGCAGCCCAGTTACCCTCCATAGTCTCATCCTTTCAGTCTCATCCTTTCAGTCTCATCCTCTACAGCTCACCTCCCTCCTCAGACTGGCCTCAAACCTCGGCTCCAGATCGTAAGCTAGCAGAACGACGCAACTAAGACGCAATCAAGCAGTCACGATGAAGATTAAGCA
Organism: Elainellales cyanobacterium; assembly: GCA_041746655.1. Taxonomy (GTDB): domain Bacteria; phylum Cyanobacteriota; class Cyanobacteriia; order Elainellales; family Elainellaceae; genus JBGTGR01. The sequence goes on from JBGTGR010000065.1 coordinate 105,842, forward strand.
GCAGCACGACTGGCCCGAAACGGCGGCAGAGGCGATCGCCATTCAGGAGGCAATCCGGGGAAAAGTCATCACCACAAACCAGCTTCCTGCTGAGATCCAAACGGTCGCTGGCGTTGATGTTGGATTTGAAGATGCAGGTGCCACAACCCGTGCGGCGGTAGCAGTCCTCAGGTTTCCAGAACTGCAAGTGCAGGAACAGGCGATCGCCCGTCGCCAAACCACCTTTCCCTATATTCCAGGCTTACTATCTTTCCGCGAAATTCCAGCGGTGCTTGATGCGCTAGAGCAACTTCAGCTGACGCCTGATCTCCTCCTTTGCGACGGCCAGGGGATTGCCCACCCCCGACGGTTGGGCATTGCCTCCCACATCGGTTTACTGACTGACTTGCCCTCAATTGGGGTCGGCAAATCTCGACTGGTCGGCTGGCACGACGAAGTACCCAACCAGAAAGGAGCATGGCAACCCCTACAGCATCGCGATGAAACAATTGGAGCTGTGTTGAGAACGCGGGTAGGCACCAAACCGCTTTATATCTCACCCGGACATCGGATTGATTTGCCCACCGCGATCGAGTACGTGCTGCGCTGTACGCCGAAATACCGTCTGCCAGAGACAACCCGCTGCGCTCACAAATTGGCATCCGGGTAAGAGCCTATTGGAGCGACGTTGCGTCTGACACCTCAGCCAACTTAAGCGCCTGTGCCTGCTCTGCAAGTAGTGCTGCCATACTCTGGCTGTTGACAGGCCGAGAGAAATAGTAGCCTTGGCCGTATTCACACTGGAGCGATCGCAATTGAGCAAGTTGCTCCTCGGTTTCAATGCCTTCAGCCACCACATCTAGACCCAGGTTGTGCGCCAGATTGATAATGGTCCGGACAATCTCCCAGCTTTCACCTTCATAGTCTTGAGGGCTAATGAAAGAACGATCAATCTTGAGCGTATTGATGGGGAGATGGTGAAGTCGCCCCAGGGAAGAATACCCCGTTCCAAAGTCATCGATGCACAGCTGAATGTCTAAAGACCGCAATTGTTGCAGAAGCGCATTGACCGATTCGGCATTCATCATAATGACGCTTTCGGTAATCTCCAGCTTCAGGCTCTGGCCCGATAGCTCAGTCTCTTGCAAAATCCATTGGATCTGCTGGATCAATCCGGGCTGTGCAAACTGAATGCCAGAGAGGTTAACACTCATCGTCAGGGGCAACAAATTAGGGAATTGACGTTGCCAGCTTTGGAGTTGGCGGCAAGCTTCCCGCAAGACCCACCACCCCAACGCCGTGATCAAGCCTGTTTCCTCTGCAACCGGAATAAACTGCACTGGAGACACCATGCCTTGCTCTTGGTGGTGCCAGCGCACCAGTGCTTCAAAACCCGTAATTTGGTTGTTGCGGGCTAGAGAAACAATGGGCTGATAAAACACCTCTAGTTCTTGACGTTTGATGGCGCGGCGCAGGTCAGTCTCCATTTGCAGGAGCGCTTTTGAATAGCCCCGCATCGTTGGATTAAAGACAGCTGAACGTCCTGTGCCCAGTGCTTTGGCATTATGCATCGCAATGTCTGCATCACGAAGCAGCCCTTCTGGATGGTCATATTCTTGATTGCTTAGGGCAATCCCTAAGCTGACGGTGGTAAACACCTCATGAAACTCCCGACTATCTGGCTCTTCTCCAGCATCAGTTGTGCCGCCATCGAGATGGAAGGGGAGAGACAGCGCTTTATGAATCCGCTCAGCCAGTTGCATCGCATCATTCGCATCGCGGATTTTGCGTAGTAAAATGACGAACTCTCCGCCACCAAAGTGGGCCACCACATCGTGATGGTGGAGGCAGGAAGCTAGACGACGGGCGATCGCCACCAGTAGCTGATCTCCAGCAGCATGTCCCAAACTATTGTTGATCACCTTAAAGCGATCGAGATCCAACGCACAGACTGCAAACAGATGCGGTTCTGAGGTCGCTCGCTCCTGGGTAACGTGTTCTGAGTTAGTTTGATCTGGATTGCTCCGACCTGGATTATTCCGATCTGGGTACGTCCGATGCATCACCTGCCGTAGTCGGCTCAAAAACAGGGCGCGATTGGGTAAGTCAGTCAGAGAGTCGTAAAACGCATGGTGGCGGAGTTGCTGTTCGGCTTGTTTGCGCTCAGTGATTTCGGCTTGGGAACCTGCCATTCGGTAAGCATTTCCCTCTGGGTCGCGAACTGCGATGCCTCGGCTAAGCATCCAACGGTAGGTGCCATCGTGATGCTGAATCCGATGTTCATGCTCAAAATAGGCCGTCTCACCTTTGAGATGTTTAAAAATGGCGGCCTTCAACGCATCCTGATCATCAATATGGACGCGGCCCAGCCATTCCTCTGGCTGTTGACTAATTTCCGCATCTTCATAGCCCAGTAAGGTCTTCCAACGCGGAGAAAAATAGATCTGGTTGGTTTGCAAATCCCAGTCCCACAGACCTTCATTGGCCCCTCGGACAGCTAGCTCATAGCGCTCTTCACTTTGCTGCAGTAGCGCATTCATTTTGAGCTGTTCTTGGAGCAAGATATTGGTTTTAAACTGTCTATACAGCGCCAGCGTTCCGCCAGTTGCAGCGATGAGCGCGATTGGAGTGGCAACGGGAATTTGGTAGTTGGCTTGCAACAACAGCAAACTCAGACCGCCCCATCCGCCACAAAGCGATAGCACCAAAATCACCTGCAGCGCAGCAGAGCGGTTGATCAGCACCACACTGAGGCCAGGACCTGCAACCAGTAATAGGAGCGGCCACCATCCTTCTAGAGGCGTTCTTAACCAGTTGGACGCCAACAAGTTTTCAATGACGGCAGCATGGAGAAATAGGCTATGGGTGGGTGGGCTGTAGTCAAACGGTGTTTGCAACGAACCAATCACGGTTGCGGTTGCACCCACCACCACGATTTTGTCTTGGAATAGAGTCGCTGGTACCTCTCCCTGCAAAACATCCACAAAGGAATATACAGGAGCCTGCTGCACAGGGCTAGGCCAGTTAATTCGCAGAGGACGGCTCAGATCTGGCAATTGAGCGAAATTTTGCTGTTCGCTATCAATTTGAACGGCAGCAATACCTAAGGCTGAAATATTCTGAACTTGTGGCTCGATCCGGCGGGTGATCCCGTCGCTATCGGGAGAAGGAATTCCATGACCAATGGCAGCAGCAACGTCGCGCAGCTTGGGCTGGAGCAGATCTGGATTGCCAGTTCTATCCCACGCTTGGGACAAAACTACGCTGCCATGAGCCTGTATCGCTTGGGCCAATGCGTCGTCGCCAGAGCCACGTTCTAAGAACAGCTCATCTAGTACGATGACGGCAGGCCGCGCATTGGGTGGGGTTAGAGCTTGAAGGAGTTCTGTATATTGCTGGGGCGATCGCGGAAATGAGTCGAGCTGTTCAACACTCGCTTCATCCAGCACGATGATGGCCACTCGTTCGTGCCAGACCTGAGGTCCCCGCAGTTGAAACAGCGCATTGTAGGACAGCTGCTCTAATGGCTGCCAGACCCCCAATCTTAGTAAACCGAGTACCGCTAGGGCGGCAATCCCACCGGGGAGCGATCGCCATCCTAAAGACAAACTATCTTGACCTGACTTGTTCATGAAACCCAATAACCTGGATTGAGTTCTTGCACCCTGAAACCTGAGATATTCATCCTAATCAGCACAGCTATAGGCCGAAGCCAGAGATTATACCTATACTGAGCAATGAGGCATTTGGCAAGTGTTTGTATTTGGATATAGTGCGCCAAACTGCTGCATCTATTGAAAGCTAGCGATCGCCATCTCTCAACGTTTTCGTAGGCAATTCATTGAAGTTTCACATTCAAGCGGGTATTTAAGAGAGTTTGAGAAACTTTCCATGAAATCGGCAGCTTTTCTAGATAAAAAACGTCGGGCCAGTTTGTCCCACGTTTTATCTCTCTTTTCTAGCCAGATCCAATTTAGACAGATCTAATCTAGACAGATAGACAGATCTAGACACATCTAGACACATCTCAATTGGCTGAGGACCGCTGCGCGATGGCTTCTTCTGCCTTTCGGCGAGCATACTCACTGTTGCTACGGTAGACCTGCACGCGATCCTGCGCCATCTCGTAGCGTTCATCGTCGGCTGGGACAACGGTCATCAGCTCAGAGGCTTGCTGCCAGCGGGTAGACAGCGTAAACCATTCTTCGGAAGTCTGGGCAGCTTTTCCAGCCGTCACAGACTCCTGAGCAATTTGAATGGCTGCCACGAAAGGATCACGCTCTTGCGGAAAATTAGCCAGCGCATTAGACGTTTGAGCTTGCGTTTCCTCAAGGTTTCCAGATAGCCGTAGATAAGTTTTCCAACTGAGGAACACCAGAAGTGCGGTTAACGCAGTACCACCAATCAACAATTGCCAGAATCGCATACGAGAAAACCGGGAAGATGAAGAATGAGTGAGTTCAGACGAGAGAGAAACCGAGTCTAGGAAGGGATGATCTGCTTGAGCTAAAGCGGGATTAAACCCATTAGACTTCTTAACCTGAAAGAGATCCAGTCTAGAGGCAGAAGGCTCTGGATCGGGAGAGGGAACCTGTCTAGCATAGTAGCGGCGATAGCGATAGTGGCCATACGTATCAATTGTGTAGGATTTAATACCGTTGGCAACTAGGCCCAAAATTGACACTGGAGAGATTCTGAGCGTGTCTATAGCCTGTGTCAAAGCTGAGCGATCGGTTCTGCCCAAGCCTACGACTAAGATAAGACCCTCTGTATGAGCCGCGACCAGACTGCTATCGGCAAAGCCTAGCAGTGGTGGCATGTCATAGATGATCAGGTCAAACTGATGCTGGAAATCTTGCATCAAGCTGAGCATGCTCTGGGAAGAGAGGATCTTCAGCGGGTCGGGGGGAATGGGGCCTGAGGTCAGGACGAACAGGTTTTCATCTTGGGGGACCGATTGAATGGCTTGAGTGGGGTCTAAGCTATGCGTGATGACATTGCTTAGACCTCGGAGGTTGGGCAAATTAAGGCGGGAATGGACTTGGGGGCAGCGGAGATCGGCATCGACGAGCAACACCCGTTGCCCCATGGCAGCGGCAGCTTTTGCTAGATGGGTGGCGGTCGTAGACTTTCCCTCTGATGGCAGGGCTGAACTGATCACCAGAGATCGGATCGGGCCATCGGAGCCTAAGAAGCGGATATTGGCATGGAGCGAGCGGAATGATTCTAAAAAGGGATTGGCTCCATAGCCAGCATGGGGCTTCATGGCAGTCACAAAGAGGGGAGCGCGATCGCCCGATTGCCCATTCTGATAGCCTTTAGAGCGTCCCGTCCTACCCGCTGTGCTATGGAGATCCTGCAGATGCTTTTCAAACGGAATGACACCTAGGAGCGGCAGTTTGGTGCTCTCTTTAAGCTCATCGGGGGAATGGAAAACGGTATCGAGCTTTTCGGCTAGCAGCGCAGCAGTCATCCCCAGGATCAATCCGGCGATCGCCCCCATCAGCAGATTGCGAGGAACATTGGGAGAGACGGGGGCACCTGAGACACTCGGCTCAGAAATTAGCTCCCACGGGGCCGACTTTTGGGCCGCTTCAATTTGAAGGGTTTCCTGAGTGGTCAAAAAGCGGTTGAGGCTTTCTGTGGCGATGCCCAATTCTCGCTGCAGGTCGGTATATTGCCGCGACAGGGCCGGAACCAAGGCAAACTCTTGCTTGAGCTGACGCTCGACCTCAGTCAGGGCCACAGCGCGCGACTGCAAAACCTGAATCTGATTGGCCGCCCCGATCAGCTGACGATTTAAATCCAGCGAAGTCGCGGTTAGGTTGCCGTTTGCGCTACCGGGCAGGCGATTGCCCAAAATTTGCGCGGCTTCCTGTTGCAGAAGGGGCAGAAGGTTGTTGCGTTCGTCTTGTAATACTTGGATATTGGGCGTATCGGGTTGGAAACGCGTTGACTCAGTGGCAATCTGGGCTTCAATCTGCCGGATTTGATTCAGCAGGTTTTGATAACGGCTAGACTCACTCAGAGCCGACGCGGCCAGAGCCTGATCGGGGGCAAATCCGAGCTGATTCTGAAGCGTGTTGTACAAAGACTGGGCTTCTGTGAGCTGGGTTTGGGTTTCCTGTTGGGCTTGTTCGACTCCGCTAATCAGACTGGATAGGTCGCTGCCCCGCGCTTCAGGATTGATCAAGCTATAGCGCTGCCGAAACTGCTCTAGTTCAACCTGTAACGTATCCACCCGCCCTCTCAGCTCGGGGAGTTGGTTTTCTACAAACTGAATGCCCTGCTGGAGGCTGGTTTGGCGCTGCTCTAGGCTATAGGCTAGATATTGATTGGATACCGCATCAAGCACGGCGGCGATTTTTTCGGAGTTGGGATCGCGATAGCTGATTGCCAGCACCTGGGTATCTCGGAGACGGCTGATCATCAGATTTCCCACCAACGACTCATATCTAACCTCTGGAAAGGTCTGCCGCAATTCTTCGACGACGGGACGCAGCAGTGTTGGGCTACGCAGGACTTCGATCTGGGTGCCGTAGTCAAAGCTAGATCGAGCGTTTCCCTGGGCTTCCTGGAGTAGCTGCTGAGAGCGATCTGTGGTGGATGCAGATTCGACCAAAACCCGGAAACCACCCTGGTAGATGGGGGTTTGGGTTAACGTCCATGCCCATGCACTAGAGGTGACGGTGATCGCTACACCCAGAATGATCCAGATGCGACGGCGGCCAACTTGCAAGATTTGGGCCAGATTGAGGTCATCTCCTGCTGCGGCAGAAGCGCCAGGTCCATAGGGAGCAGTGGATGTAAGTTGCCTGTCGTGCTGAAAGGGGGGGGTCGGTTCGGCGGACATATTCAGCCTTCGTCAGTAGATGGTCGCAGGAGCCGATTGACTCTTCTACTGTTTACTGAGATTGATCGCCCGAACCGCAAGATTACCAAATTCTCAAAAAACGGTGCCGTCACTTTCGAGCGAAATGGGGGGTGGGCCGCCAGGTCTGAGCGTGGCGGCGATTTTGCGACCTGCGGTCCAAGTGCCACCTTGCAAAACCTTGACCAGTGGGAGATCGGCGGCCTCCAGGTTGAGCTTTTGACGAATCATATCAGCAATCTGATCGAGCAAAATCACCGTTAAGGCCCGCCATTCTACGACAATTTCTGAGCTTGGCAGGTGGCGATCGCCCCTCACAGCTTCATGCTTAGTTTGCAAAAGTCCTAGGTCGAGGCATAGCCCACCGTTGCGATATTCGGGCAATCCGGTCAGCTGATTGAGGCCGGTAATCTCTATGCCTAAGGTCTGGAGTGGTTCTAGTAGAGAGTAAGTCAGCCACTGAGACAGTTTGTGAAATGGGACGAGCTGAGAACCCACGCCCGTATTGGGAAGAGCTGGGTGGAGCCAAACATCGCCGAGGTTGATTTGGGCGATCGCCACCCGTCCGGGCCAGATATCCCCCAAGCCCGCTAAAACTGCCTGCAACACTGCGTTGGCGGGAAGGATTTTTTCCTCCGACTGCTCGATCAAACCATTGACCAAAGCTCCGGGGCGAGGCGGCTCTGTCCCAAACCAGTGGGGATTCTCCTGCAAAGCTTGCCCCAACCGCTGCAGCAGCCCCAACCGCCCAGAGACCCCCACCAGCGGATTATGGGCGCTAACCTGAAAACCGTCTGCCAACTCAGACTCGGTCAACTGCTGAAGCTGGAACGCATCAACGCGGAGGGGATGGGTGCGATCGCTCGAAAACATTCCTTTCATAAATAGGTGGAAACTGGCCACAGCCAATCCTTCTGATCGCTGCCAGACTTGCCCAGTTCCAGGCTCAACATACTGCCAATCGGCTCCCGCCCCCGCATCGAGCAAGACGCTGACCACCGCCAGGTCAAACTTGGCCTGAGCTTGCTCTACTAGACTCAAGCTAGCCAGATGCTGATCTAACTGCTGAAGTCGTGCTGGCCCACCGACCTCAAAGTGACGCCAGCGGCTGTGAAACGGCACGTCTAGATCGGGATAGTCTGACCGCATCACCTGCAACACATAATCGGCCACCCTCTCTAGCTGGCTGAGGTCACAGCGAAAGTGGGAGAGCCGATCTGCACAAGCTAACTCAAATAAATAGCCACAACGATCTCGAATTGCAGCGGGAGATCGGAGATAGGCGATCGCATCCTGTTCGGCAGTGGTCAGGGGTAGGGTCAGCGGATCAGTCACCAGTTGCACCTCAATTCCACTCTGACAGTACCAGGTTTGCCAACTAGATTCAGCTACAAGCGGCCTAGATCAAGATGCCTAGTTCAGGCTGCACAGAGGGTGTTGAGTTCAAAGGTTTCGGCGTACCAAGCTCCACGCGGTAGCAACTCTAGTTTGAGCTGAGAGGTGAGCCATAGTTCGACAATCCGACCTTGCACAACCAAGTGCCAGCCTTCTCGCTGGGCGATCGCCCTGAGGTGGACAAGATTGGCAGAAACTGGAATCGGCTCAGGGGTCGCTGCGGGTCGCTCTGCTAAAAAGCTGTAGAAGGAGGCGATCGCCTGATCGTCCTCTCGTTCTGGAGGCTGATCTGCCGGATAAATTTCGATAGAGGTGCCCCATTCGTCTTTTGCTAAAACGATGTAGGTATGGGGCAAAAACAGAAACGGCAACAAATGACCCTCCCAAATTTCGGCTAGCGCTTTGGCCACCCGCAAAGGATTTTGAACTGAAATCGTAATGGAGCGGATCATGGGGGTGATCTCCATATCAACAACTAGGCCAGCCAGATCAGCAATCGAAGTAAAGGTCTGGCCTTCTATCTGTAAAATTACCGATTAATCGAGAAGATCTAGAGAAGATATGGATAAAACCTTCACAAAGTGATTTAAGGCACGAGCCAGGGTTTGGGCAACCTGAAAATACAGCCTACAACCTTATCGAGTGCTGGGAGTCTATGCTGCTTACTCAAAACCTGGATTTGTATTCGTCTCTGTCGCGACTTGGAATACTCAAAAAAAGCTATGTTGCCAAGATTATGTTGGTCGCATTTTTGGGAACTCACGTTCCTCTCCTGACGCTACTCCTGAGCTTTATTGTTTCAAGTTCTTACTCCTGGGAAATGACAGTCCGGGTGATGAGTGTAGCGCTATTTGCGACGTTGGCAGGTACAGCCGCCACACTCTATGCACTGCGCCAGCTCTTGACTCCAGTGCTGTTGACCTCTGCAACTCTGCAAGATTATCTAAACCACAAAACCCAGCCTCAACTGCCGACAGAATTTACCGACGAAGCAGGCTTGTTGATGGCAAGTACTTGTCAAACACTGCAGAAACTAGATGAATTAATTCATTACATCAGTAACTACGACAATTTGACTGGGTTGCCCAATCGAGAGTTGTTTGGCGATCGCCTCTATCAAACCGTGTCTCAAGTGCAAAACCATCAGCCATTAGTTGCAGTTCTTGTGGTAGGCATTGACGACTTTACAGGCATGAGCCACTTGTTGAAACCTGAGACTTTAAATCTGCTACTCGCAGCTGTTTCCCAACGATTAACGAACTCTATTGCTCAGACCGATCTGCTTGCTCGCTTGAGTGGTGATGAATTTGCGATCGCCTTAACCGAAATCCCTTCTTTTGAAAGGGTGATCAAACTGTCGCAGCTATTGCTGAGCACCTTGGCAAAACCTTTCTTGATCGAAGGCAATCTAATTCGGATCACAGCCAGCATCGGCATTACGATCAACGACTTGGGCGATCGCAATGATGTAGAACCGCTCTTGCAACAAGCTCACATGGCCTTCCATCAGGCAAAACAGCAAGGTCGAAGCCAATATCAGTTCTATTCATCACAAATTACAGCTCAGCTTCAAGAGCGCCTGATGCTAGAAAACGCCCTCTACGGCGCATTAGAGCGCAACGAAATGCGGGTTTACTACCAGCCTTTGATCGATCTACGTAGCAGAGAAATCACGGCAGTAGAGGCACTTGTCCGTTGGCAGCATCCAACTTTGGGCCTGGTTTCTCCAGCCACCTTTATTCCCATTGCTGAAGCCAATGGCCTGATTGTGCCGCTGGGTGAATGGGTTTTGCGAACCGCCTGCGCTCAAAGTCGAACTTGGCAACAAGCGGGGCTTCCCGCCATTCGCGTCTCGGTAAACCTATCTGCCCGCCAGTTTGAACAGGCTAACCTAGTGGAGATCGTGAGAGAGATTTTGGCAGAAACCCAACTAGAAGCAAATTCCCTAGAGTTAGAAGTCACTGAAAGTTTCTTGATAGTTAACATGCAGCGATCTGTTCAAATCCTAGAGCAGTTCAGAGAACTGGGCATATCGTTGGCCCTAGACGACTTTGGTACAGGCTATTCCTCCTTGAGCTACTTGAAGCAGTTTCCAGTCAACATGCTCAAGATTGATCGATCCTTTGTGCAAGATGTGATCTCCAATCCCGACAGCGCAGCCGTAACCGATGCCATCATCGCCTTAGCCAAAAGCCTCCGGTTGAGCATCACAGCAGAAGGCGTAGAAACTCAAGATCAGCTTAACTACCTACAAATTCGGGGATGTGATGAAGGTCAAGGCTTTTACTTTAGTCGGCCTGTGCCGACAGAGCAGATGACTGAAATGCTGAAGCTAAAGGTAGTGTTTCACGAAAGTCTATGTGGAATTCCCTGTCTGACACCTCAGTAATTGAGGGGTTACAGCAACTAAGAAGGCTCATTGAGAGGTTTAATTCGACCTCCAATGCCACCACCTTTGATTTTCTATACCGCTCAGTATGATTGTCACCTCAGTAGAAACACAGGGTGCGTGCCTGAACCCACAATGGTGTTTGCTCTGGGCTTAGTAGCGGCGGGTGGCTTGAGCAGCTTGAAGAAGCACGCCTGAGTTCGGGAAAGGTTATCACTTTTATTTAGCAATCAGTGAGGGTAGTTTTCAGGGCAACAATCCGAAAAACTACCCCCTACTCATTTTTTCTGCACCCTATCCTCTACCCTGCCAGGGACTGAACCAGTGCTTCAGCAGCCCAAGTCCCTAACAAAAGATCCTCGGACCCATCAGCTTGGCTTCCAGTTGAGTAAGAAACATGGCGGGGAAGCTGAAACGTTGGTGAGGATTGTACCAAGCTTGGTAGGATCGAATTTACCTCTTGCAATAAAGACAATTGTTCTAGTATCAGATCTTGACTCTCATCTACTACAGGAAGCATATCTAAAGTCCTTCTTGACAGTGATAGGGCCACCCTAACGACTTCTTCATCTAGTAGAGGTTGTTCTTCAATTGGTAGATCTAGGCTTTCGGCTGAAACACCTGATTGAATCAAAATATGACGAATTTGGTCGTGGGATAGATTAGGATTGGCATTCAGCATTAAGGCCACGACACCTGCTACATGCGGTGTTGCCATCGATGTGCCATTCATGGAGCTATAGCGATTACCGGGCATCGTTGAATAAATTCCAACGCCAGGAGCCATCAGGTGATGGAGCTGACTATCTGAGCCAGCTCGGTTGGAGAAATCGGCAATCTGGCGATCGCGTCCCACTGCACCGACCGATACCCCATAGTCCGTAGCAAATCGAGCCGGATAATTGGGAGCGCTACCGGATGAATTGCCCGCAGCCATCACCACAAACGCACCTAGAGTGGTGGCATAACGAACCGCCTCTTCTATTAGGCTGGAAGGCCCACTGCTACCCAAGCTGAGGTTGATCACATGGGCTCCATTATCAGCCGCATAGCGAATGCCATCGGCTACCCATTGGGCTGTGCCAGATCCATTTTGGTCTAACACTTTGACTGGCATAATAGCAGCATTGTGCGCGACTCCCGTGATCCCGATCGAGTTATGAGCTGCCGCCGCAGTGCCAGCAACATGCGTCCCATGTCCACCGTCGTCCATAGGATTATTGTTGTTGCTGACAAAGTTCCAGCCAATGATGTCATCTACAAACCCGTTCCCATCATTATCAATACCGTTGCCAGGGGTTTCACCAGGATTAATCCAAATATTTTGACGTAGGTCAACATGGTTGTAGTCAACCCCCGTATCCACCACCGCAATCACAACACCTTCACCTGTATAACCTTGATTCCAGACTTCGGGTGCATTGATCATGTCATTGGCCCAGTTGAAGCCACCCCAATTGGGTACATCTGGAAAGCGATCGGCATTGATTGCCATTGCCACCGCAGCCGCAGCATCTACCAAGCCATAACCATAGATGTCACTGAACTGAGGAAGCTGAGGCTGCTCTGGAGGCACCGGAGCCTGAGAAGTAGCATTGATTACTAGTGAGTATAGCCCAGTTTCATACTGCCAAAAACTGGTCGTTCGAACAATGTAATCGACGTTTGCATTCAGTGTGAAGGTGAGCCGAGCATTGAAACCGTCACCTCCATCATCATCAAAGGCAATGACCTGTCCTGTTTGCGGATTAATGATTTGCAGATAGGCATCCAGTTCAGATGACATCATATCAATTTGGACTTGGTTGCCCGTTGAGCTACGCAACCAGTAATCATCCTTATATCGTCCAGGTCGGGTAGGATTGAAGGCATCGGATGTCTCTAAACGGCCATAAAGCCCAAACGATAGATCTTGAGCCGTCAGCTGATCGGGATCAAGCAATGGAATACCGTTTTCAATGCCAGTCAGTTCATCCTCTGCCAAAGTAGGAGACGGCTCAGCGGGATGAAGCCAATCTGCATCAGCTCCAAACAAGCCGTTGCAAGGGGCTTTCTCCCAGGAGATTGCTTCCTTGAACGGCGCAAGAGACCTATCCTGACTGGCACCTAAGAGGTCATGACTGCCAATCTGTTGAATGTCAGATAAAACAGTGCCTCCAGCCTCTTGCTGTCTTATATTAAAACCATTGTGCAACGGAGTTAACGTTACGCCTGACGAGACGTAAGTATCATGATTTGCAGAACTCAACATCAGTTAAAACCTTTACTCAATAACGAGTTACAAAGCGTGTGTCATTCTGGGTTTGAGTGGCAAAATCAAGTTGCCAGTAACTCGATCCAAACTCTGACGTACGCCCAAATAACCGTATTTAGCAGAAGGTAAGACTTATGCAAGACAGCAACTTTCAATGTGAATTTGCTGAAGCGATTGGGACAATAACTTTAGTTTAATATAGGCCTCAATTGCCTCTACCTCAGATCTGATGATAGAGGCATCATCAACAGTGAGACAATCATTCTTGGTGCATCTGTACTACCAAACACTGCAGCAGGTAAGCTATGGGATCACTTCAATAGTGCCTGACAGCACCGCCAATAATTCTTTGTCATAAAGGGAGGTGCGATCGCCCACTCGTTCTCTTGTCACTCGAGCATTGTTCTGGCCTCTGGAAGCAGTATCTAAGTCATCCAGCACCAAATTAAGTACATCCAGTTCTTCGGCGTTTAAGTTGCCGAGGGGTCCCCGGCTAATGCTTCGTGCTTCGGCGATCGCCTGCATTCCGATCAGCGCGTTGCGAAGCGGCTCACGACTGGTCAGCACCAAGATTTCTGGAAAACCAGATGTGCCTGTGATCCGGTAGACAAACTCGTCTTCAGGTCGAGGCACAACTAAACTTTTACCTCGTTCAACTAAGGCAAATGCCTCGGGGTCTTCCCACTCGCTGGGATAAAGAATGTCAATTGCCCCAGTGGCATTAATGACTAGGACGCTGACATACAAATCTAGATCTTGTTCTAGATTCTCGACTGTGACTTGTAATGTTGAGCCAGAGCGAAACTGAGGGGTTGACCCTTCTTCCTCAAAACCTGCTTCTTGTGCGCCTCGACTAATCGTTTCAACCACGCCACCCTCTCCACTCGATGCCGAAAGGGTCGCTTTAACCGCCAAGGGGGAACCTTGCCCAACTGTTAGCAAATCCAGGATTTGGTTGGCAAGCAGTAACTTAAAGCGAGGTCGCAGGCGATTGACAGCAGCGATCGTAGACTCATTGACCCGACCAAATAGATTTACATTGAGAGGGCTAAGATCTTTTGAAAACAAGCCCATCGAACCAATCGGGGGAAGACCTGTGGTGTGAGGTTGCCGGAGAGATAGCTGGATGTCTTCCGTAAAGCGTCCTAGAATACAGTCCAGGCTAGTTTGGGTATTCACAGGGACAACGTCTACCCAGGAAATTGAAGCTAGCTCTGTTTCAATGGCTTCCAAATCTTCGCCCACAGCCGGATCCACTCCCACTTTCAGCTTAGGATTGGTGGGTAGTCCCAGCACTTGTTCACGCAGCAGCAGTCCTGCTTGTAGGGCAGTCACATCACCTGAAATGAGTCTGCCGTCTGCATAGAGTGTACCGGCAACGCGGCGGGTTTGTTCAATCTCAGCGATCGCCTCCCGATCTGCATTCAGCACAGCAAATATCGTTCCATTTTCGGCTCGTTCCAGGGCTTGGGCAGAGACGCCACCCAGCCAAAATTCAATTTGCTCAGCGTTATGAACCTGAGTAATGACGGCCTCAGCGGGTGGGGTATTTGTGGAGAGAAAATAGACAGGCTGCAAGTGGTTTTCAGTGTTGGGCTGATATTCGAATACAGGAGCCTGCTGATGATTGTTTTTGCTGGTGCGGGCTCGACTTTGCACACTGAGATCCAATCGGTCGTAGACGGTCTGGGCGGCTTGGGCGGTAGGCTGCTGCCATAGGTAGCGGGTCAGCAAGTAGGTGAATGTTCCAGCATTAAAGTCTCCGATGCGGTCATCAATGGCTTCTTGATCACACAATGCCGACCCAATTGCTACTCCTTTGGCAATTCCTTGCATGCGATAGCGTTGAAACTGCGCTTCATCCCATCCCAAGTTGCTCAACCACCGCTGCTGAAACTCTAGTTCTTCTTCACTGGGAAAATGAGTTTGTCCAGTACGGGTAATGCGAGGATTTGCGGCGCGCACGGCCACGTTTCCCCGCGTACCTGAGCCAGAAAAACAGCTATCTAGTACGACAGTGACGTGATCTGTATCAATAGCATGGGTGAGGAGAAACAGCGATCGCCCCATAATATCAGGCACCACTACGCCGCGATCAGACTGGCTCACAACTGCTCCATCCCTGGGAACCATCGTGCCGTTGAGTTTGCCGTCAAAGGTTGGGCAAGCATCAAAGGTAATGGGAGCTGGATCATCCACCTGTGCCCCATGCCCCGAATAGTGAAACACCACAACATCTCCCGGTTTTGCCTGGTCAATCAGGTGTTCTTGAAAGGCTTGTAGAATATTGGCACGGGTAGGAAGCAAACTCTTACCGTCTGGGTCATCAAATACTGTGACGATGTCTTCTTCTTTGAAGCCAAACCGATACATCAACAGGTATTTCTGGAGATATACATCATTGACGCAGCCATTTAATGAGCTAATCCCAGCACTGTTGTAGTCATTGATGCCCACCAGTAATGCTAGTTTGCGGGGTGTCTCCTGTGCCAATACCCGAGCATAGCGATCGCCCTGCCGGAGAATATCGAACTGACTGAGGGCGATCGCCCCCATTGCAGATCCAGCGAATTGTAGGAAGTGACGACGCTTGATTGAGGGCATGGTTGAGGGTCTCCTGATCGTAAACTGTAAGGAAAGCTTGAGTAAAATCGGATGTTTAGCACTACCTATTGTGGGGGGGTAGGCAGGTATGCAGTCAAGAAGCGATCGCCAGCTATGCATTAGAAAGTTCTAATAAAGAGAGCTGTCCTCTCCCGTCACAGCCTAAGAAAATAGTTTCGTGCTGTGATAGATCTCTTCCGCGAGAGGGAAAAATATTTTTAAGGGTTTAATGCATAGGTATTGAGCCTTATGAATATGACATTTTAGCTGCGAGGGCGCTTGTCTTGCAGTTGAATATCTCTTCCTCCTACATATCCTAATGAATTACAGTCTTCTCCAAGTTTCTGATGTTCATGACTTACTCCAACAGGGCAGTGAACTGCTAGATGCTAGCCAATATCACGAAGCTCTGATCCGATTTGAGCAAGTTATCTCCGTTGACCCTAATATTGCTGCGGCCTGGATGGGTAAAGGGTATGCGTTTTACAAACTACAGAACTACGAGAATGCCATTTCTGCCTTTCAAGAGTCGCTGAAGCTTGATCCAACGGAAGCTCTGACCTGGATTGGCCTGGGGAGCGCTTTAGACGACAGCGGAAATCCAGAACAGGCTGTGGAGGCTTTCCAGCAAGTGCTTCAGCTCAATCCTAATCATGCTTTAGCTTGGTATAGCCGAGGCATTGCCTTAGGGCGAATGGAACAGCACGAAGAAGCGCTTGTTTCTCTGGAGTGGGCGATCGCCCTCAACCCTGAGAACGATTGGGCCTGGTACTACAAAGGGTTAACTTCGCTTTGCCTGGAATGCTACGACGAGGCCATTGAATCGGTGGCGATCGCCCTAGGCCTCAACCCCCATAACACCCACGCCCAAAAGTTTCTCAACGAGCTGCTGGCATAACTACCCTTGAAGCGTTGCTGAATTAGAGTATGAATTTGCCCCCTGACTCTCATGCGAGGATCAAAGGGCTGCCACAGATGTAACATCTTCAAGATTCATGCTTCCATTCAGCAACGCTGAAGAGTTACAATCCGTTGCCAATCAAGATAAAGGGAGCCCAGTAGTATGGGTGGGACAGGCGATCGCTAACGCTAGCCGGAAGCCCAGTGCGAGTACTGATAATCTCAATTGCTGCATCTCCTCGTGGATCGCCAACGGCTGAAAAGTTTCTGGTAATCAAGGCAATCTGTGCTTGCCGCAATGCTTCGGCCTTGGTCAGCTCTCCATCAAGGGCACTGTAGAAGGCATTCATCAATACCTGAGTTCCCCCATCATTGACGGCCCACAGCGAGGCGATCGCCGCTGAAGCCCCAGCTTCTTGCATCAGATAGCCAAAGCCTAAAATTTCTTCCCCTGTTCCTAAAGTATCCCCTACACCCGTCTCACAGGCGCTCAGCACAATTAGCTCTACTCGGTTAAACCGTCCTTGCCAGGTGTCGCGGATTTCCTGAAGGGAGAGGCGATCGCCATTGCCAAACAGGATGAACGAGTCCGCCAGAGAACCGGGAACGAAGGCGGCATGGGTGGCGAGATGCACAATGGTGTGGCTATCCATCAACGGCTCTACCCGTAGACGGCTAAAGCGATCGTTCATGAGTTGGGTCGTACCGGGAAAGGCAGCAGCGAGGTTTTCCACTTCTACCCCAGCAAAGGGAAGACCGCCAAAGGAAAAGGAGCGTTGCCCAATCTGAAACTCAAAGGCTCCTTCACTAAAGGCGGCAGCGAGAATCAGGGGATCAGCAGCGGGACGCAACGTAAAGTCTTGCAGGCTAGCAGCGGTGATGTGGTTGATACGGTAGGTTTCGATTAACCATTGGTCGCCATCGTGCAGCGCAGCGAGGGGCACGTAGCGCAGGACGCCATCGGGGGCATAGAGGATAGTTTCGGCTCCAATGGCTTGGAGGTCGTTGGTCAGGGGTGCCATCAACCACTGGTAAAGTCGCTGGGCGATGGGACGGGGATCGCTGGTGGGGTCATTGAGGGCTTGGCGGAATTCGACAATGGCGGCGTTGAGTTCGGTAGAGCCAACGGGCACGGGATAGCGGGCGGGGGCACCGAAGGGGGTGACGAGGACGATTTCTAGGCGATCGGGCAAAATCAGCGGGTAGATTAATACAGCATTTTGATCGATCGCCCGCAGGTTGTTTTGCAGGTTGACGAACTCCTCTGCCCGTGCGAGGACATCTTGCTCCCGCAGGCTAGCATCGAGCTGGACGACCAGGGCTTGCACCTCTGCACTATTGATGAATCCGAGAAAGTCCGCATTCATGGCTCGCTGATCGGCATCGAGTTGCGCCAATCGCTGCAGCTGGTGATCGGAAAGTTGATTGGGCTGAATGTCGCGCAGTTGGGCCAGTTCGTAACCCACAGCAATCACCCGGTTGCTGATTTCCTGTTCGGGGTCACGCAGCTCAATGCCACTTTCGGTTTGGGCAGTGGTGCGAACGCCGCGCAGGTAATCATCCAGTTCTTGCACCCGCAACAGATCAAGAACCCGCTGGGCTTCGAGAACGCGGTTTTGTTGCAGGAGTAAGTCAGCCAGGGATCGATAGGAGTCAGCAATGGTTTCGGTGTAGGACTGCTGCTGTTCCTGGGACAAGCCGCGAAGATCTGCCCGGATTGCCTCTCGCACATTGACGGATTGTTTGTAAAACACAATCGCAAGTTCAGGTTGTCCTTGCTCTGCTAGAAGATAACCCATATTACTGAGCCACAAGCCTTCCCCTGATCGATTGCCAATCTCCTGCGCAATGGCTAGCGCCTGTTGATACCCTTCAAGCGCCTGTTGATATTGACCCAGGTTCCGATAAGCAATGCCCAGATTGCCCAGTGCGATTCCTTCTCCCCAGCGATCGCCAATCTCCTGCGCAATGGTGAGTGCCTGTTGATACCTTTCAAGCGCCTGTTGATATTGATCTAGAGCAACGTAAGCATTACCCAGATTGCCTAGTACAATTCCTTTTGCCCGACGATCGCCAATCTCACGGAAAATCACTAGACTTTGCTCATGAAAGTCAACGGCTTGTTGATATTGACCTAGAGCAGCGTAAGCACTGCCTAGACTGCCCAGTGCATTTCCTTCTCCCTGACGATAGTTAATCTCGCGGGCAATGACAAGCTGCTGCTCATAGTAGTTAATGGCTTGTTGATATTGACCCAGATCATCGTGAACAATACCCAGATTGCCCAGTGCAATTCCTTCTCCCTGGCGATTGTCAATCTCACGAGCAATGGCAAGACTTTGCTCATAGAAATCAATAGCTTGTTGATATTGACCTAGAGCAGCGTAAGCATTACCCAGATTAGCCAGTGCCTTTCCTTCTCCCTGGCGTTTGCGTAGCCTCTCTTCTGGAGAATCACTAGTCTCACGGGCAATGGCAAGACTTTGCTCATAATAGTCAATGGCTTGTTGATATTGACCTAGATTTCGATAAACTTCGCCCAGATTGTTCAGTGTGCCTCCTTCTCTTCCGCGCTCGTCAAGATCACGAAAAATCACCAAACTTTGCTCATAGAAGTCAATGGCTTGTTGATATTGACCCAAATCAGCGTAAGCAATGCCCAGAGCGTTCAGTGCATTTCCTTCTCCTTGTCGCTGGCGTAGTCTCTCCTCTGGAGAATTGCTAACCTCTCGAAAAATCACCAAACTTTGCTCATAGAAGTCAATGGCTTGTTGAGGTTGACCTAGATTTCGATAAGCAAGACCCAGATTACTTAGTGCGTGGCCTTCTCCCTGTCGGCTCTCTTGGGGGAAAACAGCTTGAACCGCCGGATCTCGATAGAGTTCCAGTGCCCGTTCCCAGGACTGCAAAGCCTCTTGAAACTCGCTTACCTGATACTGCCAAACGCCTTGCTCCAAGAGGCGATCGGCTTCTTTTAGTGCGCTTCCTTCTTCCTGAAGAGCGTCAATTCCCTCAAAAATCACCAGACCTTGCTCATAGAAATCAGCGGCTTCTTGATATTGACCTAGCGCAGCGTAAGCTTCACTCAGATTGTCAAGGGTGCTTCCTTCTCCCCAGCGATCATCAATTCTCTGGAAAATCTCTAGAGCTTGCTCAAATAATGCAATAGCTTGTGGATATTGACCCAACCCCAAGTAAGTCCAGCCCAGACTGTTCAGTGTCTCTCCTTCTCCCCAAGGATCATCAATTTCTTGGGCTATGACAAGGCTTTGCTCATAAAAGGCAGCGGCTTGCTGATACTGCCCCAGACTCCAGTAAGCCAATCCTAAATTACTCAGTGTGTGTCTTTCTCTCCAGCGTTGATTTAGCCTCTCCTCTGGAGAATTGTCAATCTC
Organism: Elainellales cyanobacterium; assembly: GCA_041746655.1. Classification (GTDB taxonomy): domain Bacteria; phylum Cyanobacteriota; class Cyanobacteriia; order Elainellales; family Elainellaceae; genus JBGTGR01. The sequence goes on from JBGTGR010000065.1 coordinate 125,629, forward strand.
ACGGATAATGGCAAGCTGCTGCTTAAAGAAGTCAATGGCTTGTTGATATTGACCCAGATTTTGGTAGGCAAAGCCCAGGCTGCCGAGTGCGCGTCGTTCTCCATTTGGATCGCCAATCTCTCGAAAAATCACCAGACTTTGCTCATAGAAGTCAATGACTTGTTGATATTGACCCAGATCATCGTGAACAATACCCAGATTGTTCAATGCTTCTCCTTCCCCCCAGAGATCGCCAACTTCTTGGGCTATGGCAAAACTTTGCTCATAGAAGTCAATGGCTTGTTGATATTGACCCAGATTTCGATAAACAAGGCCCAGATTGCCCAGGGCGCGTCCTTCTCCTTGGCGGCTCTCTTGGGGAAAGGCGGCTTGAACTGCCGGATCTCGATAGAGTTCTAGTGCTCGTTGCCAGGACTGCAAAGCTTCTTGAAACTGGCTCATATCAAACTGTTGAATGCCTTGTTCTAGGAGGCGATCGGCTTCGGCTTTGCGGTCTTCAGGGGATGGGTCTTGAGCCAGAATTAGATTGCTTCTGGTTGGTGTGGAGGCGATCGCTCCAGATGGTACAAGAATCCATAGCCCTAGAGCAGAGGCGGGAATGAGAAAAAGAGACGTGAGAGCTTTGTTCATGGGGGTGCCGTGGGGGTGACTTTGAACTTACAATTCGAGGATTTTATTAGGTTGAAGGATTTGCACAAGCGTGGTCATAGATGGCTTCTTGATAGCGGATAACAGCTTCACTAGGATGGGCTGCGGTGAAGGTGACTCGCAGGGCATCCGACCAGAGTTCTCGCTCGGCGAAGAAGATAATCTGACGGAGGGTTGGATCGGCTTCGGTTGAAAGTTCTTCGGCTTCTAATTGCTCAAGCTCTGCGGCAATCTGGTTATGGGTTGCTGAGTCTGCTACTTGAAACTGCTGGATGCGAGGCCAGGGCAGAGAGGCATAGGCAAGCCACTCATAGGTTACGCCCCGCTGAAGAGGTGCGCCAACATAGGCAACGGTTTCTTCTCCGGCGACAGTGGCGCGGAACAAGATCTCTTCACTGCCAGCCTCTCGTAGCTCAACGGCTTGGAGGGGTAGACCACGCTCATAGTTTTTCCAAATCAAGAAGGGGCGATCGCTCCACACCAGACCCAATTGGTCAGTATTACCCACGGGCGCAATCAGGCATGTTCCCCCTCGCACGCCACCTGCATCTCTGGGTAAAGGCGGATCATCAGCATTGACTGAAAGGGGAAAGAAACCAAGCCAACCCGATGCCAGAATGACTGAGAGCAAGGTTGAGGTTGTAATCAATGCATAAAATTTACGCATAGCGATTTCTCCAAACTAGAGCAGGAATACCATAAATCAGGATTAAAAGCGTTGGCAAACTCCAGGGCAAAACCAAGGCTGCGGTGACATAGAGCTGTAGGCTCAATATTCCATAAATCATCGTTGTTGTTGTGAGAATTGCCACGCCATGCCAGCGATCGCCCCAATACAGTGACAGCACCACCAATCCCTTCCCCACAATGACCGCCAGCCCTAACATCCACAAATCGGGAATGGGAATCATCAGGCGATCGCTACTAAAATGCTCAAACAAGTAAGCATGAATTTCTGCCCCTGTAATGGATTCTGGCACCTGGAGATTTTGTTGTTGCCACCAATATTGCATGGCCGCAGGAACCGGAAACTGATCGGCTCCAGATACGCCGGGTTGCAGGTCGTATCCACCAGGGGCAATCATTACTACAGGTTGAGGATATAGTTGACGCAATTGCTCTGGATTCGTATTGAGAAACTGCCAGGCTGGAACGGTTGCATAAACGCTGGCGGGAGGCATTGAAAAATCGACAATAGGACGCATCCAGACTTGCTGGAAATTGTAAGAAAAGCGAGTCAGCCGAGAGGGCCGCATCTGAGTTGAAAACAAATAAGGAATCAAATCAGCAGGCTGATCGTGCTGTGAAATAACGCTGGGTGTCGGTGTGGATTCGGCATGGAGGGTGCGGGCCAACGCTAGCAGATAGGAAAAGGGAAGAGGCCGACCATCGCTAGGCAATAGCGTCATGGATCGCCCATGATTCCACAGCGTAATATCTCCGTGCCAGCTGGAGTCTGGATCAACGATGTCGTGATGGGTTTTGAGCCACTGCCCTTCTCGGTTGCGAAAGGACGCAAACACCAACCGAATATCGTTATTATTGGCGATCGCCCCTTGCAATGCCTCTGCCAGACTCGGATCTTGCTCAGGCAAACGCCGATCTAAAACAAAATCAACTCCAATTACAGGCACATCCATTTCAGCAGCATGATTGACCAATTGAGCCAGGTAAGTTCGATCCATTGGCTCAGGATTGCCAATCTCAGCTTCAATAATAGATTGGTCATTCACTTGTACCAGCAAGATTTCAGGAGGACGTTCGCTGATCTGATTGGTCAAGTCACGATAAATCGCTTGCATCAGTGCTCTCTGTTCAAGCAGTACCCTCTGCGTTGGGGCAGACAGGCTGAGTGGCACTAAAATCACTAAGGCAACTAGTTCATGAACTCTGGGTCGCAGATGCCGTAGGGCTGATCGCCATCCCGCCGGTTGGAGCCGAAAGGGTGCAACACCGGGATAGCGAAATAGGGACGGCACCAAGTGGGCAGAAGGGTGGGTCAGATTGGCTTCTGTCTTGAAATATTGGCAGGTGGCGACAAGGGCTTCATGCACATCTTGATGGACTGCTAATCCTTGCAAGAACTGAATCAAGAAGGCTTGGGCGACGCGATTGTGAATCGGTTCTCGCATCACAACCACTTGGTTTAGCCCCAGATTAATCAACGATTCGGCAATACTCAACCCATTGCAGGAATTGAACATCGCGAACTTGAGGCCGTTTTGTTTGGCGATCGCCAACTGCCCTTCAATTTCCTGAATCTGAATGGAAACTCCTGGCGCAATGCCCAATTCGCCGCCCGTCATTTGGGTTTCGTTACTGTGTCCAGCAAAGATCAGCACATCCCATCCTTGAGGATCGGCGATCGCCCAACTGATCCGAGTTTTCAACTCACCTACCGATTGTCCAGCGATATAGCCTACAGGGTCAGGAATATCCGCCAGATGCGTTAGGGAGCGTTTGACGGTTTGCCAATCTGCTTGAAAACTTTGCCCCTGGTCATAGCCCATAATCACCAAAATGCGGGGACGCGATCGCCCGTGTTTGGGCTGCACGGCGGCTTCATGCCGAATATTGGCTGGACTGCGCGAAAGGCGAATCTTTCCTCTTGCCCCTCCCATTTCCCAGGCTTCCCAGGGTAGGCGCATCATCTCAATCGGAGTGCAGGTCAAGAAGACATCAACATAGACGCTGGATACATCCAATGTTCGGCTGGCCTCAGCCAATTTAGCCTGAATCTCGTATAGCTCCGGGCTGCGTAGCCAACGGTGAAAGTCGTAGAGCAATCGCGACTCTGCTTCCACTAAGCGAGCTTGCCAATCTACAGTTGCAGGCGCAAGACTCCCACTCCCCGCCGGTCTTCCCCGCATGGCAGAGGCCGAGTCAAGCGGCATTGACAAAGGTCGTGTTTGACTGTGGCTGTAGAAGTTGAAATAGGCTTGCTGCCATTCTTGATAGCGAACATCCAGGATTTCTAGGAAGGGTAGGGTTGTCGATAGGCGTTGGCTCCTACCCCAGGACAGCTCAAATAAACAATCCTGTTTCAATTTTTGAACTCGCAGATCAAACATCATTCAGAGCTGAAATAATGAACAGGAGACAGACAACAAATCCAAATTTCCAAACTCAAATTTTTTACTCCTCAAATGTAAAAGGTGGCAACGTGATTGCAGATCCAGTCGTCAGGCTAATGGTGACTCTAAACTGCTCACTTAAACTGCCAATCACTTGAGCATATAGATAGGGTTGGCTAGCATCCGTTAAGACAGGTTCTTCTAAGATCTGGTGTTCGTCTTGAACTTGTAGCCTGAGGCCAGGTCGGAGGATAATTCCCGGTTGACCACTCAACACCAGCAATAAAGTCCATTCGGGGACGGTTCCTGTCAGTGGAAGTTGCCAGGTAACAACATATAGCCGCAGGGCTAATGATTCCCATTGAAAATCTCGATAGGCTCCCCGTGCTTCAGAGGGAAGGGTAAGGCCATAATGATTGACCAGTTCCATCATCACCTCATTGAACTCTTCAACGGGCGATCGCACCGGACGAAACCCCAAACTAGGCGACAGCGGCGGCAATAAAACCCACGACAGATCTTGAGCCACCTGATCTAACTGATTGGCAAGCCATCGCTGCACATTGATTGCCTGTTGCAGGACAGGATGCGGCGAGGTGGCGGGAAGGGGTGACGCAGCGGCCTGTGTCGCCGTTCTCAGGGAAAGCAAGAGTTGATCTGGTTCAGCATTAAACCAATCGATGGGGAGCAAGTAAGTTTGGTCTTCTTGAACAGGCAGATTTGTCACAGCAGGGATTGATTCAGGCCAAAGAAACCCTCTCACCGTGACTTCTTCTAGTTCTTCCAAAACTTCTACCCAAACATAGAAATGAGCCTGATGGTCTAATGCCGTTCGCGGCAGCGGAATTGCAGATTCATAGAGCATTTCAGTGGCGATCAAGCACAGGGTCACTTCACCCAACGTCAGGAAGCAGAGCGATTCGGGCAGATTTTCGTGAGTCGGGAGTTCGTTAAACGCTGGATCGATTGGGGCTAGCTGGGGAACTCGCTTCTGAATCCATTGCTCTACGCCCATGCGGGCCAATATATTGATGTAGTTCTGCCATTGTTGGGCAGGAGTTGACAGAGATTCACTCAGGGCGATCGCTTGATCGAGTTGCTCCGGAGTAAGAGAAATACTGGCTGGGGATAGGAACTTTCCGCTCACGATGGCGTCATTTTCCTTGAAGTGGTCAATCATGATGAGCATCTCCGAGTATCCAAATAACGGCAGAGGCAATGGGTAAACAGGTCAGGTTGAGCGCGTTGGGGAGTACTTGCTGCGGCACGGGCATCCTCAAAGATTTGATCCAGTAGCACCCTCAAAGCAGCTTCAATTTCTTGCTCTAAGTCCTTGAGGCGATCGCCCTCCACATAGTCTGCCGCCAAAGCTTGCACGCGATTGAGCAGATAAAGCAACACGGTTTGACGAATATCAGCCCGCAGTTCTTTCAGCCCCAATAACCGCGAGACTTGATATTGCTTTTGGAGACCAATCTCTTTCGCAATCTCGGTCATGGATCGATCCTGACAATGAAACAGGTGCAACGCAGTCAAGAAAGGCTGATCTGTAGGAGGGCGACGCTGATGATGATACGTTAGGCGATCGCTGACTACCTGACAAATGGCTTGCTCCAGGCAGGCTTGAAATTCGTGGCGATAGCGGGTTAAAAATTCTTGGTGAGTAGTATCTTCTTCTTGCTTAGGCAACAATTGCTCAGCAGAGAATTGATTGGGGGTATCAAGGGTTTCTAGCTTGGGAGTGCGGCAGCGGCGAATCTTATCAGCCAAGGTTTGTAGCTCCCACATCACCCGCTGGGGAGCATATCCAGGCAGCCCGACCTGAGCCAGATAGTTGACGATGCGAATCACTTGCTCCGACGTAGGTGGTACACATTTTGCGCGTGAGCTGCGTCGATGCAAGAGGCGATCGCTCCGATACACGGCATGATACCCCTCAAGAAGATGACACCAGGGTTCAACTTCTTCCGGCGTAAGCAGATATTGCCCTCTCAGCAATCGCCGCAACCGTTCTGAGGTCATGCCATTCAAAATCGACCAATCGCTAGCGAGATAGACCCCACATTCCTTTTGCAAAAATCGATTGAGTTCGGCGTGAGACGTGACCAACCGCTTGGTCCAAGTGCTGAGTTGGCTTTGGTCGGGGTCAAAGGTCTGCAAGATCCGAGCAGCCAACGGTTGATATTTAAGACTCGATTCACCGGTGGCAGAGTCTGCCAAATGGAGCGGTTCGAAAATATCTACATCATCCAGCACCCGCACCAGTAGCTCAGTTTTGCTAAAGCCACCCGTTTGGCCAAATCGCATTGCTAACTCGCCGCAGACTCGATCAATTTCATTGGAAATAAAGCAGCGCAGACTGCAACTCGCCATTTGCCGTTGGGCCGCGTCGGGGAGCGATCGCATCAGAGCCACCAACTGGCGCTGAATTTGGGAATGCGTCATTTCTGTTGCATCGGTTAAGCCTGCAAATTGCTGCTGAACAAACACCTGGACAACCGAAAGGGTTTTGATTCTGCGCTGCCCAGCCGAGTTGAGTTCAACAAATGTCCAGTATTTTTCGGCTGCATCCATCATTGGCCCCTGTGCTGGAAGAATCGCACGTTAAACAGTCTGTACAAGGGTCTGACCTCCTTTAAGTTGAGATGAGTTGAGAAAACATGTTTTGGCGATCGCGCTATTTTGACCTATTGACGAGCAAGCAAAGCCTATGCACTATCCCGATCCCCCCTGATCTCGCTCATTCATTCTGCGTTCCTGGAGTGGGCTGGCGCACAATGAAGAAACACGTGCCGTACTGCATTCCCCCCTCCAATTGCCAATCGCCTGTGTAGGGGGTAACGCGGCGATCGCTAATGGAGCGCACCAAAACGTCGTAGTCCCCTGGCTTGAGCGTGTATTCTTCAATTGGGCCTTGCTCTGGACACAACTCAGGGCCTTCTCCGATATAGGTTTGGCAGTCTTCACAGGGTGGTAATTCCACAAAACGAGGTTCGGTACCACTAAAGATAATTCTCACCTCTTCGGGTGAGCTATTCTGAATCTGAACAACAGTTTCTCCGGTCGCAGTATAGCCGATGACTGGAGGACGGCCAATATCTCCCGCTCCCATGTCTTCCGCTTCCGCCACCATTGCCTTGGCGAGAGCCGTCTCAACGTTTAGCGTCAGGTCGTGCTGCGGATAAGCTTGCAAGAATTGTTGGTATTGCTCAATTGCCTGGGTATGGCGACCATCACTCGCATAGGTCTGACCACAGGTATACCGAAAGGTGGGTAGGATTTCATTGGGTTGAGGGAGCAATCGACTGTGGTGCATTGAATCCAGGCGATCGCACACTTCAACGCTAGCAACTTCAGTCAGGTCTGTGGTCTGGAGCAGATTAGCTGCCTGTTGACGCAGATCGGTCGCGAGAGATCCATCGCGATAGCGGCTCACAAAGTCATGGTGGCCCAAGAGCGCTAGGGCTGGAGGTGCTGACTCTGCCTGAGCCACTGTTTCTTGATACGCTTGACATTCTGCAATGCGAGCTTCAGCACGAGCCATAAAATCTTGCCAATCGGTGACGCGATTGCGCTCAATCACTTGGTTGTAGTGGGCGATCGCCTGGGTACAGTTTGTCGCTCCATAAGCTTGCTCACCCCTGTGATAGAGGTAGGCATCCATCCAAGATTCAACAACGATGCCCCCCAGCACCAGTATGATCAAGCCTGGAAGCCAGTGCAGCTTTTGTTGAGAGGCTTTGGAATTGGAGGGCGATCGCCCCACAGGTATACGAGACATAAACAGCTCCTTGATGCACAACTGCTCAACATTGGTTCAAGGACACATACCCAATCAGGGTTGAGGCTTATGCAAGCTCAAGACAGCTTTATTGATTTTTTGTTGATATCTATTGATATCTATTGATACCTATAGATTCTCTATGCTGCTCCAGTCACCAGAGAACATGAATGAGGCCCAGTAGTAAGGATGCTGATAGGCGGGAGCCTCCAATAGTTCTAGCTGCACTTGCCGCAGTGCTTCACTACGTTCTTCCCCATTGAGCAATCGCTCGTAGTAGAGCTGCATCAGTTCGCTCGTGCCGTAGTCGTCTACTTTCCAGAGACTCATCAGTTGGCTTTCTGCCCCTGCCATCACAAAAGCTCGCCGCAAGCCATAGACACCTTCCCCATTGGCAACTTGACCCACTCCCGTTTCGCAAGCACTCAGCACTACTAGACGGGTGCCGCGCAGGTCAAGCCCTGTCACTTCCAAGGCAGTCAGCACCCCATCACTGTTTTCGCCTCCATCACGACTGTTGAAG
>JBGTGR010000066.1:0-135367 GCA_041746655.1 Elainellales cyanobacterium
TCCACTTTTTGCCTGCTTAAGACTCTTTTCCAAATAGTCTGTCGTTTCGGTAATGTCCAATTTGAGCCGTCTTGCCATCGAGGTAACTCCCTGATTTTCCTCCCTAAATTTTACTTATCTTCATTTCAAATTGGTATTAGGCGGCAAGAACCAGTAAACCTTCTGAAGTAAAGCCAGAACTTCCTGATACTGAATATTCTTGTTCGTCGGAATGTACAAAAAACATTATCCGAGATATCGAGTTAAAGGGACACCTCCCATAGCAATGTGCGGACAATATAGCATTTTGATGATAAAAGCCAGTATGGATTCCTCGAAGTTTGTTGTTATTTTATATACCTGCATGTTTTTAAAGTTTTAGTAAACTATCAAGTTTAAAGTTTCTCTTTCAGCACGCTAGGTAAAAGTAACCGTGGTGAGAGGAGGATAAGCTACCAAACCAGGAAAGAGAATGGGAAACTGTGAAGTTTCTGTGAATTTACTTAAGCTGGGGCGACTTGTTGTATCAAATTTGCAATACTGTGATGACCAAAGTTTGACTCTCTCAGTCTTAGCTAGAGCGATATTGCCCCGAAGTAAAGGAACGAAATTCCCCTACCCCAAGTGATTTCATTCCTGCTCTAGGTAAGTATTTAGGTGGCCAGAATAGCACTCAAAGAACTGATCTGAAGCTCTCATCGATCCTGGGCCTTCTTCTAAGATGTTTTTGTTCCGTAACTCCATGAGGTGCGGGTTCATTCAGTTTGGCTCAAAGACTGAAAATCTTTAGAGCACTGCTTCGTGTGCAACTTCATAACTCTATTGAATTTGGGTATCTACCAATGGCAAAGTTTACTTCTCGTGCTGCAAAAGGGTTCTCGTATAAGGCCGCTAAGAAAGATGCTAAGAAGACTAAAATTCAAGTATATGCGTTAGAACCAATCCTAACTCCAAGTGGTCTGGTGGATACTATTGATGACACACCAGATTTAGATACGATTGATATCCCTGATTATATTGATCCCGTTAGTTTGCAAAATGATGACTTGCTAGACTTCGACGTTGAGATAGATATTGATACAGATGTCGAAGTAGACGCTGAAATGTCAGACCCAGAGGGTGTGGAAGCATCTTCTGATGATGTGTTGGACGATTTGTATATAGATATTGATACAGATGTCGAAGTAGACGCTGAAATGTCAGATTCAGAGGGTGTGGAAGTATCTTCTGATATGTTGGACGATTTGTATGAGGATGATGTTTTAGATAATGAGATGTCAGATGGTGACGATCTAGCATCTGAGATGGATCTCATGGAAGAGGCAGATTTCGAGGAAATTGCCTTTGTCGAAGACCTCTATTCTCCAAGCTTCCAATTTGAATCCGGGGTTTTTGTCGTTGGCGAATCTGGAGAGGTTGGCGTCGATTTTCTCTTTGATGGGGGCAAATACCGGGGTGAACTTGCCTTCTTTAGCCTGGAAGGAATGGAACAGTTTGAGCCTGGCTCCGAAGCCTTCATTCAGGAAGCAGCCCGTCGAGCAGCAAGTAGCTCCGAACTGGGACATATTGTCATTTCTGATCGCGCTGAAGGGGCAAGATTTAGTGGACTTCTAGGCCCTGGTGAGCGCCAAGACTGGAATGGCAGTGATTATTTGGGTGTAAAGACCTTCTCCATGCGCCCTGGTGATGAGTTTGGAGTGATGCTGGTTCCGGACGGTAGGGTGGAACAGCTGGTGAAGAATCCAAGCCTAGGTGGTAGTTTACGCCCCCTATTTTCCTTGGCAACCGCAAACCCTAATGACGGTCTACAACTCGGTCAAATTGTCGATATTACAGGCGACGGTAATACTTTCGTCTTTGAAGACATGCGAGTTGGTCAGGGTGCTGACAAAGACTACAACGACATTATCTTCCAAGTACGGGGATCTGTCGGAAAAGCTGCTTTGATGGACGATTTGATCGACCCGGCTCACGACTGGCGCAACACTGACTTGGGACAAGCTTTGATCGAGTATGCCAAACCTTACATTGAACCTATTTTCTCTGAGATCGAAGGGGGAGAGTCTTGGATACCTGTTGGAGGGGAAGGGTCTGATGATTTTCTAGGATTAGAAGGTGATCAGATTTTCTCTGAAATTGAAGAGGGAGAGTCTTGGATACCTGTTGGAGGGGAAGGGTCTGATGATTTTCTAGGATTAGAAGGTGATCAGAGCGATGCTCTAACCTATGAAGTTAGCCCAGTTGTGTCAAGACCTCAGGTGCCAGTTTCTCAGCAGCCTCTCATTGGGATCATTGATACGGGATTTGCTGGGAATAACCCTGATATTAACTATGGAAAGATTACGCTAGGAAGCGATCGCATTGATGGTGATGCTAATCCTCTTCTCGCTCCAGGAGAAGGTAGTGAGCATGGAACCCATGTTTTAGGAATCATTGCAGCTGAGCGTGACAATGGCATTGGGATTGATGGTATCAATGACCAAGCTCCCCTTTGGGTTGGTAGAGCGATCGGGTCTGGAGAGTGGGCAGATTCTTTAGTGGAATTTGTCGAGCATTTTAGGGAAACCAATCAGCCTAATGCGGTCGTTAACTTGAGCCTTGACCTAACTCAAGTAAACCCTGATGGCAGCTTTACCACTCGCTATGAATTAACACCTGCCGAACGAGCTGCAATTGATTATGCACGTCAGCATAACGTTATTTTGGTTGTTGCTGCGGGCAATGATGGGTCTGTGATGTCTGCTTTAGGACAGGCTTCTCAGGAGTTTGACAACATTATTACTGTTGGTTCTGCAGAACGAGTGCGTGAGAGTTTTGCTAATGCTAATGCCTATGGGCGAGCCGACTATTCCAGCTATGGTTCTGGCTTAGACATCCTTGCTCCAGGTGGAACCAATCTCAATCCAAAGCTTTCTACGGTAGGCGATGGTGTTGGCAGTATGGCAGGAACATCAGTCGCAACAGCTAAGGTGACTGGAGCCATTTCCCAAGTCTGGGCAGCTAATCCTAGCCTCAGCTATCGTCAGGTAATTGAAATTCTCAAAAACACGGCAACTGATTTGCAAGCGCCAGGTTGGGATGCCCAAACAGGTGCGGGATTGCTCAATATGGCCGCAGCCGTCAGTATTGCAAGAGTAACTACACCGGAAGAACGAATTGATATTTCAGCAACTTTGATCCCAGACACATGGGCCGGAGAAGGAACAGTTACACCAGTTGAGCGTGCAGTAGCCACAGCCTTCATGGGGCAATATTACGAGTGGGATCGCTATACGGTGCGCTCTGGAGATACGCTCTCTGGTATTGCCTTGAGAACAATGGGCAATGGTGGCTCTGCTTATTGGAACTTCATCTATAACCAAAACCGGAACACCATTTCCAATCCAAACATTATCTATTCGGGGCAAGTCATTTCAGTACCCAGACGAGTTGCAGCGCCGGCTCCCACGCCCACTCCAACACCTGCGCCAGCTCCAGCACCCGCTCCAACTCCAGCACCTACTCCAACTCCCAGAGTTCCTATCAATTCATCTTCTCCCAACTACCGAGATGGACGGCGTAACCCTTATGCGTACAATCCTGCCTTGATTGGGCAGTGTACCTGGTATGCCTATGGGCGGATGCAAGAAACAGGGCTGTTACCTCCTGCTGCCATTAGTCGTGCGTTGTTCCGTAGCCACGCTCATACGTGGGAGCGTGATGCCAGAAATCTTGGTCTACCTGTCACTTCAACGCCAACTCCTGGAGCAAGAGGACTAGTCGTTTGGCCGCCAGGTGTTCAAGGTGGCCACTCACTTTACGGTCACGTTGCATTCTTGGAAGAGGTTCTCCCTGACGGACGCATTCGTATTTCCCAATCCAACTGGGCTGGCAACAAAAACCCCCATGAGCGCATTTTAACACCTGCTCAGTATGCTGGATTGAAGTTTGTTCAGCTTGAAAATGCACGGGCAACTACTCCAACTACTCCCCTTCCCGGCAATCCTGGCAGTAGTCGGCAATATATTGTCCGATCTGGTGATACCCTATGGTCGATCGCCCAGCGAGAACTCGGCAATGGCAACCGCTGGCGAGAGATCATGAAAACTCCCAATGGAGGAACATTTACCGATGCAGAAGCCAGACAACTTCGAGTAGGACAAGCAGTCTACCTACCTATCAATTATCAAACTGGCCCTAAAGTGCCTGTTACTCCACCTCCTACCTCAAATCCAGTAACAAGCAATATTAATTGGGTTAACTTCAGTGGCACAGTTGGGCCTAGGAGTGGTGTTAACCTCCGCAACAGCCCAAGAATTGCCGATCGCAGTGGTCGAAATGAGCCCTATGGAAAGCGTCTAGAATTCGATGCTTGGACGCATGGTGAAACCCTGACTGATATCTGGCTAGGCACACCTGATGCCCGTTGGTTCAAAATCAAAGGCACAAATTTTTGGGTTCCCAGTGCTTATATTTTGGGTAATCCTCCCAGTTCTAGCCCTATACCATCTAGCAACGCTGGTACAGGATACAACCCAATTACTGGAGTGTTACCACCTCCAACCGTCTCCATCAGCAGCAACTTTAACCGCGTAGTTCGTGGGCAGTCAATTACTGTTTCTGGATACTCAAATACTTCTGACATGAAGTTTTATGTGGGAGGTAGACAACTTGGTGGCTCCCTTACTTATCTTACAGATGGCTCATTCTCTGCTCAACTCAATATTCCTCCTGACCTTAGGTTGGGCTCTTACTTGGTTGAAGTTGTAGCCAAAAACTCTCTTGGATTAGCAGGTAGATTTTATGGCCAATCAGTAGTTAATGTGGTTGATTTAGATTTGATTCAAAAGACTATTGGGAAAACAAAAGGTGGTGAAAACAGACATATAAAATTTGAACGTATCAATAGCCCTGGCTACATTGAAAATAAACCCACATGGATTATTGTGCATGGTTGGAATGGCACCGCGGGAGGATTTGAAGAACTAGCAAAAGCGATAGAAGAGTATGATGGACAACGTGGAGGTGGTGATTACCAAGTTCTTACTCTTGACTGGGACGCTGCAAGAACAGGATCCGTTGGCCTAAATGCCGCATCTGCGTGGATTGATATTGTATCAGAAGCTGCTAAAAACATTCTTCAGTCATGGGGAATTTCAGCAGGAAGTATTAGCTTAGCTGGCCATAGTTTAGGCTCATATGTTTCATATGAAATTTCAGAAAGATTGAATGGAATTAGTAAGTTAATTGCCCTAAATCCAGCTTCTACAACATTGGGGGGTTATGACACTGCACAAGTCAATTTTAGAAAACACTCTGATTGGTCATGGGCATTCTGGCACAACAATGCTACTGACAGTGGGGCAAAAACTTTAACCGCTGATGAAGCATTTGTACTAGATCTTGAGTTCGCGAATCCTGACGAAGGACATGGCAGTGCGAAAATTTTGTGGACTAATATGCTCAAGGAAAAGAATGGTTCTGTTAGTCAATACTTTGGGCTTGAAGATATTAATCGAATTAATAAGCCTTGGGAAATTGGTATTGGATGGGAAGCTAAAATCTCTGCACGTGATGACAGAGATGGTTGGGGAACCCCCAACTGGATCCCTACCAGATATACAGTGATTTAACTGTCATCAATGTTTTTGGTTAGGTGTTTGCCTTTCATTGTGCTCATCTTTTCTAATTTCAATGGTGATTATCGCCCTTCTATCTCCCAACTTCTGAAAGTTTTATGGATGCTAATGACACTTGGTTATGTCCTGTTTTAAGTGACTATTGGGTGGTAGTACGCGATCGCACGACTCAACAGTTCTTTCTTAAAGCAAAAGAAACCCCTCTACGGCATCCTGTTAGTGAAGCCGAGGGATTTGCCCTGACACACTTCACCGGACGGTTTACGGTTCAACAAGTGCAGCAGACTTGTGCTAAAAAGTTTGAGGACGTTCCAGAGGATTTTGTTCAACAACTGTGGCAGCAGCTTGTGGATTGGGGTGTTCTATCTCTGGATGAAGTAACAGAATTTGAAGAGGAAGAGCTAACAACAGCAAAGCCCTCCTCCGCAAAATCAGTTCTTAAAGCTTGTGTGCACTGGATTCAAACAGAAGATGGGCATTGGATTTTACGAAATCCAGAAGATGTCACCTTTGTGCAATTGAATGATGTGGGTAAGCAAGTTGTGGAGCGGTTGGGGACAATGCCAGTGCAGGCGATCGCCCAGGAATATGACCTTTCCTCAGACGAAATGCGATCGCTCTTACAGCAATTAACTCTAACCGCAATGTTGGAGGGAACAACGCCCCCAACACCGCCCAAGAAGAAGTTTACCCCCATGCAACTGTTGTTCTTCAAATGGTCGCTGTGGAATCCTGACACCTGGCTTGCCGCCAATGTTGAGCGCCTGCAATGGATTTGGAGCCGCGCCTTTTGGCTCAGTCTTTGTGCTGTATTCGCTGGAACAGGGGCGATCGTCCTACACCAGCGGAATAACTTGTTGTGGACTGCTCAATTATTTCTTTCACATCCCAACTTTGGTATCACCGCTACCTTTGCAATTCTGTCATTGATAGTCGTGACGCTGCACGAACTAGGCCATGCCTTTACCCTTAAACATTATGGGGGGATTGTCCCCGAAGTAGGAGTCATGTTCATGTTCTTGATGCCCCTGGCTTATACCAACACAACAGATCAATACAGCTTACCTAAGCGATCGCAACGGATGCTGGTTGTTGGTGCCGGAGTTTTGTGTCAACTCATCATTGCCACCTTTGCCTTTTGGCTCTGGAATAGTTCTGCCATTGGCAGTTGGTTGTGGGTTTTCAGCTACCTGTTATTTGCCGCTTCGATCTTTACCGTTGCAGTAAATCTCAACCCCCTGGCAAAATTTGATGGTTATTATCTAGCTGTTGCCATGACAGGCATCAATAACCTGCGGCAACGATCCTTTGAGTTTTACCGAGATCTATTGACCTTTAAACCTAGTCCAGAGGAGGGGAGCGATCGCTGGCTTCTAGCCGGCTATGCCCCTTTCAGTTTGCTGTATACTCTATCCGTTTTTGGGTTCCTCATTCTCAAAGTAGCAGACTGGACCTTGACTTTTATTCCCTTCACGGCCCTTGTTCTCTTTGCTATTTGGGCCATCTATTTCCATTTGGCACCCAACCCAAAATCATGACTTTGCCATCTCGAAAAGGCTAACTTTAAAGTTTTTGAGCAATTGTACAACCACTTCAGGGCTACCCTCTCATGACAACCCATCTACCTTCTAACGCTTCATCAACCCCGCAACACGTGACAAGTTCACCTTTTCGAGTTGTTCCACCTCGGCCTGTGGCACGCCCTGTTCCGGCAGGAAGTCAGAAACCTGCACCTGCATCTGCACCGGAACCACAAGATCCAACACCTTCTCCTGAGAAGATTCCCCCCCGTTCTCATCGTCGATTCATGATTGGAGGGGCGATCGCTTTTGGAGCACTAGCTGTCAGCTTCATTCCAACACCCTATCAGGTTGGTGGAGATGTCAAACTCGACTGGAGAGAAACAGCCCGTCAATCAGTTCATACGCCCATTCCAGCGGTTGTAGAACAGGTCTTGGTGCAGCTAGGTGATCAAGTCCAGGTAGGACAACCCATCGTGCAACTCTCGAGCCGAGAACTGGAGCGCGAAATTGTTGATGTCCAGGAAAAGATTGCACAGTTGGCACGAGCATTGGAACTATCTCAGCAAGAACAAGTTAGAGCAGAGGCCACTCTGGTACAAGCTCAAGCCCAAGAGCAGGCAGTACGGGAGCAAGCGAAGCACAAGATTGAGCTAGCAAGCCAGTTAGAACGAGGTCTTTTTCCTCCTGAAGTCCAGCAACTTCAGGTCGAGCGGCAACGGTTTCAGGAGCAACTCCAAGAAGTTGCTATGAACATTGAGCGATTTGAAGAACTGTACCGTGCTGGAGCAGTACCCCTCTTACGGGTGGAGGAGCAACAAAATGCTTACCGTAATGTAGAACGTGATTTAGCTATCAATGCAGAACGGACAGAATTAGTGCGGCGGCAAATCCAGGAAGAAGCTACTCGTGAATTAGGTAACGTCAATGTTCAATCTACTTCAGTGGCTACATCTATCACGATTATGGAAGGTAATCGCCAGATGACAGCACATCGAGAGGCGATCGCCATGCTTGAAGACCGTCTTCAGCAACTCCAAGCTCAACGAAATGCGCTAACCCTCGTTGCTACAACGACAGGCACTGTCATTACCAGTGATTTAGATCTACTCATTGGTAAAGAAGTTCGTCCTGAAAATGTCCTCCTGCAAGTTGCAGAACTTAGCCAACTGACAGCCAATGTTGAAATTAAAGAAGACGATCTAGACTTTGTACAAGTGGGAGCATCGGTTACTTTCCGGCCTCGCCAAGCCAAGTTAGAAGCCTATGATGCACGGGTTGAAACTATTCTCCCGAACGTAAAGGTCGATGAAACCCAACAGAAGCGTGTAGCTACAGTACGGCTGGTCATTGATAACCCCCAAAAACGACTGAGTCCCGGCTCTAGTGGCTATGCCAAAATCTTCTCAGAATGGATTCCCTTATACCAGCGTGTAGGACGGGAAGTTCTGAAGCTCATTCCAGAGCGACTGCTGTAAGTATCCCTTAGTGGTACAGAAAAGTCTTGTACCAATTTAATGTAAGGCTACATAGAATAGTGCTTCTAGAACGACGACAATTGGTGTTGGGGTTCTTGCTGGCGATCGCAGTGATCAGTTTTCTAGTCTAAAAAAGCTTTGATCAGGAGCAGGCTCAATCCGGCAATGAAAAGCCAGGAGGCGATCGCCAAATAAAGCGGCTTAAGGCCAACCTGTTTGATTTTATAAAGGTAGGTTTCTAGACCCATTGCTGCCAAAGAAACTGTGAGGACAAACTGGTTAACTTGCAGCAGAAAAGCTTTAGGAGAAGCTGGAATCCAGTTGAGGCTATTCAGGATAGTCAAAACTAAAAAGAACACCACAAACCAGGGAATAGGCAACTGCTGCAAACTAACCCGTCGGGATTGTGAATTTCTCCTTACAGCAGTAACACTCAACACTAAAACCATCGGCACCAAAAACATCACTCTGGCTAGTTTTGAAATGGTTGCCATTTCGCCACTCAGATCGCCATACTGAAAAGCTGCCGCAATTACCTGAGCCACTTCATGAATCGAAGCTCCACACCAGAGACCAAATGTTTCGGGAGAGAGTTGTAATAGATTTGGCAAAACCGGATAAAACAACATTGCGACGGTTCCCAATGCCGTTACCATCGCGATCGCATAGGTCATTTCCTCCTCAGAACTTTCCACGGCGGCATTTGCAGCCACTACTGCCGATGCACCGCAGATAGAAGTTCCGGCAGCGATCAGCTGAGTCAGTTTTGGTGCAACTCCTAAGCGTTTGCCGAGCCAGCAGGTAAAGCAAAAAGTGCTGAAGGAGGCGATCGCCACCACTCCCAACCCGGTTGCACCAATCGTGCCCAGCTCAGTCAAACTAAGCCGCAATCCTAATAAAATTACGGCTAGCCGCAACAATCGCTTCAGTGAAAACTTGATTCCTGGCTGGCAAATTTGCGGTACGCCAATGCTGTTGCGAATCCCGATTCCTAATAAGATTGCCAGGATCAGCGGACTCAAAATTTTGAGCCCTGAAGCAGCATGAAGTAGATTCGCAAATAACGCAATGCCGCAGGTCAAAAAAAGACCCGCAATCAGCGTATGACTTTGAAGCTTTAGTAAAGAGTTGGCGATCGCTTTTAAGTTAGACTCATAAAAATTTTCAGCAGATCGAGGACTCAGTTTCACATCAATCTCCGTCTACAGTTGATGTGACTTTATCGGCTGACAAATGCTTAAATCAAATGCTTTCTTTGTCCAATCAATAAAATAATTTTATCCAGCTAAAAAGCCTATTCAATCTCCCCTAACTTTCCTTGCAAAGGAGAGATTGAATAGGCTTTAGTCATAACCTGATTGATCGATAAAATCCCCTGCCCAGACCTGCTGTTTACATGCGGGTCAAAGCAGAAATCTTAGTAAGCTTATCCTTACTTAAGCCTTCTAATTCCTTGAGGTGCAGCAAGTCTTCTTTGACCAACCTGGCAAACACAAAGATTAAAACGGAGTATTTGTAGTCATACTTGCCATCAATCTCATGTCGCTGTGTGCTCAAGAAATCATGCAGATTCCAAACATCCTCCACTCCCGCGATCGCACTTGCCTTCTCACGAACAGCTTGCACTAGAACATCGATTTCTCGCTTGTAAGCTTTTTCAAAGGCTTCTTTGGCTATAGTTTTCTCAGTGTGAGACCAATTAATGTCACTTGCTTGCATTATCAATCCTAAAAGTCTATACGGTTATTTATCCTGTCGGACTAAGTTGAGTTGCTGAGCATAAGGAAGCGCCCTTGATAGAGCGCTCCTAACATCATTCACGCTGGACTTGAGCTGAATATGTCTCTAGCGAACCAAGTTGAGCAATTCTTTGGGAGAAGCTAGCAAATCAATTGCAACAAAGAAAATCTTGCCCTCAGGATTCAGCAGAAATCTCCATGCCATGTTCATACCCACAGCCGCGCCAAACCAAGGAGTTTGGACTTTCCCAGTCACTTTGATCTGGGTGTAGCCATCTTCTGCCGGCTCAGTCACACCCTGCTCTGGCATGAGAGCGAGGTTTTGGCACTCTTCTCTAAAGAACTGGAGGACCTTATCTTTGCCCACAATGGGTCTTTGGAAAGGAGGTTGCAACGCTCCGTCGGGAGCAAACAACTCGATCAATGCCTCAAAGTCATTGGCATTCATGTTGTCCATGTAGCTCAGCACCGTTGGATTGGTGATGTCTTTAATCGTGACTTTTGTCCGCTCTGACATGTCCTTGGGAACCACAACAGGCTCGGAAACCTTGTCATAGTCGCCCATTTTGCCTGGATCGTAGCCCATGTTAACCACGGAATTGCGTAACACCGTGATTTGTTGGCCTTGATCAAGCTCTCTTACCGATTGCAGCACTGCTTCCGCATTCGCAGAAAGCTGATAGCCCGCTGGAATTGGCGCAACAATACCTTGATCCATCCATTTGCCAAGCTGATACCAAAATCCTAGCTTGATGTTTGCTGACCAAGCTGCGTAAGTCCGGCAAATTGGTGTGTCTGCATGGTTGGCTAGGTCGCACATCACCTGCGTTTGCTCAGGGAAGCCCATCTGCCGAATCTGCTCGAGAGTTGCCTCTGCAAACTGCATTCTAGCTGCCCCAGGAGCCGCAATCGTGATCGTCTTACCCATCTCAAGATAGGCAAACCATGTCCAAGCTAGTTGATCCTCAGCACTCAGTTGATTAAACCGAGCAGTTACTGCTGGCACTGCATCAGCTGTTAAGGTACTGGGGAAGATACTTCGAGCTGAGTCAATAGTGAATGGCATAAGGTAACCCTAACTTTGCTTAGTTTTCAGCCGACGCAACAATATGAACGAGGGCATCGGGACTCGTTTTTGCGCCTTACATTAATAAAGTAACACGAAATTTTAATAAAACTTAACTTTATTTACATGGCGGCCCAAGAGGGCGATCGCCAACATCTCGTCTCATCCCTTTCAGCTCGCCTTGCCATCGATAGAAAGCTAGAAGTTCTCGACAGAGTGCATCCAGATGGAAGGAAGCAGCGTACGTTTTGCGAGTTCTCGACAAAAGACTCAAGCGTTTTGTTTATGAACACGTAAGGATGAGAAAGGAATGTACCCGATAAAAATTCGCCTCAAAAACTTGCTGCTTGGCGTTTTGAGCTGTCTGCTGGTCGTTGGTTTCTGTTCCCCGTCGATTGGGATGATGTCTCAAGCAACCCTGTCTCAATCTCCTAAGCAAGTCGAGCAATCGCTTGCCGAGAGCTTGACTCTGGGTGAGGTGATTGACGCAAATCTGCAAGCTGCTGAATCTGTTCTGATTGCCCAAGGCCAGATTGCCCAAGGCCGAAGTATGTCTAGCGGGCTGAGATCCTATGTTGCGATTATGAGTCCTAACAATGTTGTGCCTAGCTCTCCTGCAACTTTGGCCCGAGGCGTTGTTGGTGCGGTCCTTTCGGGCGATCGCCTGATTGTCAGAGGCAGCTTCCGAGAGCTTTCTAGCACTCTGCGGGACTATGCAACTGACCCCGTCGATCCTCCCAACCCCAACATTACCTCAGCTTTTCACATTCACCGAGGCATGCCCAATGAAAATGGCCCCTTTCAATATGCCTTGCAAGTCATGCTAGATGAGTCTGGACGCAAAGGCAGCGCTATGGGCGAGTATACGCTGACCGCAGAGCAGCTAGAGGCGCTCAACAACAATATGCTCTATGTCGATTTGCACACCTCCCGCAATCGAGGCGGAGAACTGCGTGCAGTCTTGATGCCCATGTAGGCTCTAATTTTCTAAACAAATAGGTATGGGGAGTTGTGAATGGCGGCTCCCCAGTAATAATAGGGCAGGGCCATTGGATATTCTGCCAGCATGGATGTCGAACAATCTGAAACTCCTCCTGAAACTCCTCCAAGAAGTGTGACTTCGGACGCTGAGCCATCCGATGCTGCACTGTGGGCAGCCCTGAAGCAAGGACAGGTCAAGGCCTTGGGGATTATCTACGATCGCCATGCGGGGTTAGTGTATGCGATCGCCCTAAAAACCCTGAAAAATCCTCAGGATGCTGAAGATCTGACGCAAGAGATCTTTCTGCACCTGGCTCGAACTAGCTACGACCCCAAACGAGGAACGTTGAGAACTTTTTTGGCTATCTTGACCCGTTCTCGCGGTATAGATCGGTTGCGATCGCGCCAGAGAGCAGAGGCTTCTCTCCACCGCTGGCAAGCTGACCAGACCCAAGCATCACCGCCCCTCTCTATCGAGTCGTTATATCGAGAGGAGTGTGCCCAAGAAGTACAGGCCGCGCTATCTCAGCTTTCGGAAGACCAGCGGCGGGTTTTGCAAATGGCCTATCACGACGGGCTGAGTCAGACGGCGATCGCCGAACAGCTAGGTTCTCCGTTGGGTACGGTGAAAGCATGGGCAAGACGAGGATTGCTCAAGCTGCGTCAAAACTTAAAAGATATGTTGGAGGAGGAATAGCAGGTGAACCCATCTACGCCTCCCGATGAACTGCAACAACTGCTAGCAGGCTACGTTCTCAATAATCTCAGCGACGAAGAAGCGGCAATGGTCGAGCAGTTGCTGCAAGATCCAGAGGTGAATCAGTCTGTTGAGCAGATGCAGGCCGCTTTGGAAGCAGCCTACGCGCCGCCGGAGGTGCAGCCCCCGCCTCATCTGCGTCAGAGGGTGATGCAAGCCTTTGAAAGCCAAGTGCTTCCAGTGGTGGTTTCAGCCACTCCGCCTCCTGTAGTTTTGTTGCCTCGATGGATCAAAGCTCTGGGAGCCGCCGCCGCCGCGCTGATCGTTGCGCTTAGCGTGAGTAATTACCTGCTTTGGCGATCGCTCCAGTCTCAACAGGCGCAGCTCAATCAAGCTCCTCTCGTCCTGTCACTACAACCTACCGAAACGCTCAATGTCCCTGCTTCAGTGATGGTGCAGCTCGATCCTGACACCCTACAAGGCACACTCATCATCGAAAATCTGCCTCCCTTAGCACCCGATAAGGTCTATGTGCTGTGGACCGTTCTGGCTCCCAATGCGCCTTTCACCACCGACGCCAAAAATGCCATCTTGACCCAGGTGTTTACTGTTGAGGAACCGGGCAGCCAAACGCAACCTCTGATCTTGCCAAGAGCTTTCCAAAATCTTGACTTGATTGCAGCGATCGCCATCTCAATCGAAGACGCCGAAACCCCCCAAAATCATGAATCTGCCCCAATTCTGTTCCAACCGCTCTAGATGTTTTAGAAATCATTTTGACTTCTTGTCAGGCAGATTGCGGGGTGGAATGGCTCGGCCTTGGTAAAACTGTCGTTCTAGCCGCAGGGAGATCAGCCCGATCGTAAGAGCAAGCAGGGCGATCGCCCCCATTCCTCCAATTGCAATTGCATTGTTTCCCAATCCGGTGAGGATAGCTAAGAGAACAAGGGCGATCGCCCCCACAATTGCCGCACCTGTTTTGAGCTTTTGAATATTGGCTAGGGCCGCTCGACAGCTCGCGCACTTTTCGGTGTGGGAGTGATAGCGATCCAGGAGAGATTCTGAGGTTTGGCGAGGGGGAAAAGCTTGACCTGGAAACAGTTGAGCTTGGTAGAGATTAATCCATTGGTGCAGCTCAAAGACAAAGCGATCGGCTTTGGTAGGAAGGTAAAAGGCTTTATTGAAATTGGGACTTCCACCTTTGTCGGCCAAATAGCGCTCTTGCCAATGCAAGAAAATTTGATCGTCCTCCAAGATATTATTTTGGCCAATATGAGAATACCAGCGGGGCGTGAGCTTGATGAAAAAGGCCGGAATTTTGGAAGCAAACTTGAACGGGAAGCGGGCAAATAGACGGCATTCTCCTTTACGGATGGGAGTCGTGTAGACGGCTGTGAGCGTGCGGCCAAACTGCTTTGAGGTGAGGTCGTGCCACATTAGGCTAGGGGCTATAAACCTGGTGTGTTGAGTGCCCAACGTGCCTTTGCGAGGGCCATCTTGCCAAATTCCGGTAAACCCTTGACGGTTAGATTCGGTAACTTCAAGCTCGACGGGGCTGGCGTAGCTGCGATTGCCGACCGATTGGTGATGGGTAAAGGGAACGTGGCTGGCGTCCAGCACATTTTCCAGGAGAGTCAGGGCATCGTAGGGCAAATCTCGAAATGTATTGAGCACCACCCACTCATCAGGGGATTCTTCCAAGGCATCGAGCATCGGAATCGGCACCTGCGCCGCCCGATCTGGATCACCTGCATAAACAAATAAGAGTCCCTGCCGTTCAGCAGTGGGCAGCGATGCAATACAGGCTCGCTGGGAGATGTGGGCATTGCCGCCTTCGACCTGCTGTGGAATGCGATCGCACGCCCCCTCTCCTGTAAACGCCCAGCCATGATAGGGACATTCCAGCAAGCCATCCTCCGCAATCCGGCCTTCTGACAGCGGCGCGAGTCGGTGCGGACATTGATCGTCTAACGCTCGCCAGCAATCTGCATTTTGATCCCACCAGATCACCAAGTCTCGCTCCAGCAGCGTAAAGGCGGTGGGCTTGGTCTTGTCTAAATCGGCCACAAAGTGAACGGGATACCAAGCTTCGGCCCAGTCAAATTGGCCTGGGTCAGAACCTCCTGCCGGAAGGGTGGGATTTTCGAGCATGGGAGCAGCTGTCATAGAAATTGC
Organism: Elainellales cyanobacterium; assembly: GCA_041746655.1. Lineage (GTDB taxonomy): Bacteria > Cyanobacteriota > Cyanobacteriia > Elainellales > Elainellaceae > JBGTGR01. The sequence goes on from JBGTGR010000066.1 coordinate 15,254, forward strand.
GCCAAACGTCGAGTTTGGAGTCGAGAGGACAAAACGCTTTATTAACTTATGTTAACGAACTCTGGGCTAAGATAGTCGCCTGAACCAGTTTGTAACAAATGCAGAGCGATCGCCTTTTTCTTGATAACTAGTCTCAACAAGCTTGTTTTGCTTATTAGGGACTTGATAGAAATATTTCTAATAAACTTGCTGCTAACATGACCTCCTTACGCTTGTAGCCAATCAGCCAACTGCAAAATGCGGTTGGTCGCTATCGCATTGGTCTGACTATTTCGTGGCTATGTCACCCTCTCCGCCGAAAAGATTCTGGAAGCCAATCCCGATGTCTTGATCGTGGTCGATACCGGGGAAGGGACGCTCCAGCAATTTCAGTCTGATCCCTTCTGGAATCAGCTCAAAGCCACACAAACCGAGCAGGTTCATGTGTTTGACCATCATGGCTTTAGCTCTCTGACAAAGTTAGGAATGCTCTGACGGTTCTTGGAGCAGATAGGTAAATAAATCATCCACGATCGCATTTGCTGCCATTGGACCAAAGCCAATCCAATATCCTGGCACTTCATAGACTTGGTTGTGCTGCACTGCTTTGAGTTGCGACCAAAGCGAATCTGCTTTAAGTTTCTCTAGGGCTTCATTCTGAGCTGCAACATTATCGCCAAATGTCCACAAAAACAGCACATCTCCATCTGCCTGCTGAAGCAACTCCTGGGAAATTTGACGTTGTCCTCCCATTTCCTGTTGTGAAGGAGGACGAGAGAGCCCGGCGGCTTGTAAGATTTTGCCGACAAAGCTGTCTGACAAGTAAAGGCTGGGTCCTTCTGGATAAACCCGAACCACTGAGACTTCCAAGCCACTTAGATGATTTCCCATCTGCTGTTGAAAGCTAACAAGTCGTTCTTGATATCGTTGCATCCATTGTGTTGCCAGATCAGATTGACCTAGAGCATTGGCATGGATGGTGAGGCTTTCTTGCCAGCTATCGCCTCCCTCAGAGGGCGCAAGCACCGTTGGGGCGATCGCCTCCAATTGCTGAAAAACAGCAGAGCTGTACAGAAGGCAATCAACATCCATGCTTTGATAAAACGAACCATCATTGTCCCCTACCAGCTAAACGAATAGCTCATTCGAACGGTTCTTCCCGGTTCTGGTCCCACAGGGGAAAACGATGCCTGGTCAGCAACAGAGCGATATTGGTTGTCGAGCAAATTTTCAACCCCTACTTGCAGAACGCCTGGACCTAAATCGAAACTGCTGATCAAATTCAATACCACATATCCCTGAATCGGCTGCGGATCGAGATCTGCTTCAAACCCACGATCGCGATCGCCCACTGCCAAAAGCTGAAGCCGATTGACCCAACTGGGTGTGGTTTGGTGTTGCACATAGGCACCAATTTTTAAGGGTTGAATAATAGAGGAGTCTTGCGCCACAAAGTCTCCAGTCCTAACCAGCACTGCATCAGGAATGTCAAGAATGAGGGCATTACCCAAAACTGAACTGGATGGCGATGGAATTTGACCATCTGGCGTTTCCAGAATGACGCTCAGCCCGGTATCGGTTGAGTTAACCTGAATGTTGGTGATTCGCACCAGAGTGCTTGTTGCCTGAGCGATCGCCCCTTCCTCTTGATCGGCTGTCTTCACAGTTGGGGGGATTTCTAAATCATCTGCACCCACTGCTTGTCCCCAAGCCGCCTGCACCGCAATCATGGAGATTAACGAGGCAATGGCGATCGCCGGGGCCAACGCCGCAGAGCGATAAATTCGCTGGACTAAAATAGTATTTTGATCAATAGTGTTTTGATCAATAGGATTCTGATCTTGTCGTTTCATAGTATTGATTCCTCACACCCAACTGTCAGACTATGCAAACAGTTGCAAATAATTTGCATTAACTTAGAAACGACAATATCGGAATTTAGCGATCGCGATGAATCTCAGCCGGAATTTCTGTGAATCCTAGCCGGAATTTTTGCGCTGGGTATGGTGTCGAAGGTATTGCCCAGGATTGACACCAAATTTCTGACGAAATGCCCGAGCAAAAGAACTGCGGCTGGCAAAACCAACAGCATGAGCAACATTCGCAACGCTCATGTGTTGTTGCTCAATTAATTGCCGACTCTGATTCAGGCGATAGTGGTGTAAATAGTCGAAAGCTGTTGTGCCAAAAACCTGACGAAATCCTCGCTTCAACGTACATTCATTTAACTTAGCTTGCCGTGCCAACTCTACCAGCGTGGGAGGATTATCAAAATTTTGCAATAGAATGTCTTTGGCATGATGAATGCATTCAATATCTTCGGGTTTTAGCTTAAAGGGGGGGCGATCGTCGGGTTGCTCAACGAGCATGTGCTGGAGAACCAAGGTCATCAACTCCCAAACCTTACTCTCTAGATATAGCCGTTTTATAATCCCTTCGTATGAGCAATGCAACATTTGCTGCAATACAGTTTGCATAACGGCTGTCGTGTTTCGCACATGAGTGTAATAAGGTTGATCGGGCTGGCGCAACAGTTCTTGAATCGGCTGTGTCGTTTGCTCTATAGAGTTACCCATCCAGTGGCGAAACAGAGCAGGTGCAATGTGAATACTGAGCCATGTAATGGTTTGCTCAGACTGAACTGCGGATACTCCACTGAGAGCCAACCCACTGCCGTAGAGAGCATATTGGTTGGCGCAGACCAGAATTGAATCCTGTTGAATTTGACCCGACAAGTGGAAGGTGCATTCAATTGGGTGCGTTCGATCAAATGACCGAATAATCAACTGATCGCGGGGTTGATAATTATCGATCGTGATCACTAAACCGTCTCGTAACTCAATCCATCGAGTGTATCCCTGCCCCAGCTCCTCTGGATAACACCAAGTGCCATCAAAGCTATCTTGAGGGTGCGGTGCATACAACACCTCAGCACCCTGAATGAGTTCACGATAGGTTTGCTGAAGTAGAGTAATGGCCATTCGCGTCAGGAGATATCCCGAAAAATCAAGAAACCAACATTATGCCAGCACACAAGGAGAATCTATCAATGCCTCAACCCGGTACTGTTCGACTAGAGAAGCCTTTTCACTGTGGCATGACCCTTTGAGATAGACCGTTTTTGTATCGTCTAACAAAACCGTAGCTGTATAACGATGACGCCCACCCTCTGGCCTCTCTACCATCAACTCAACCTGATTGAAACTTTCATCTTCATTATGTTCCAAGACTCGACCTTCTAGCCGATAGCCAAACCATTGCCATCCCTGAGCGAGAATTAGCTCTCGTTCCACAATTTGAACCGCCCAAGGCAACATGCCACATCCTCGATATTGTTGAGCAATCCAATTTAGATCTCCTGTTTGAGTCAGGATAGAAGTTAAGGATTTTGATGTCAGGTAGCCATAGTAACGAGCATCGGGAAAGGTGACGGCGGTAGGAGCCATGCGGTGTCCACCAATGTGGCTGGTTTGCCAGATGCGAACTTGATCGAGCGATCGCTCCTCTACAATCTTCAATGCCTGATGATAGATAGGGTTGCCAAACCTCGCACAGCAGCGATCGCGACTACCATGAGTACAAATCAAGACATCTCTGGTAGGATTGTCGATCGGCTGCAAATCGATCGGTTCACCCCTGAGAAACTGCTGCACCAAAGGCGCAACCTCCTGAATATCAGTCAGATGAAATTCTTGTTTCTCGTAGGCGTTGGCCAATCCGGATGGTTTGCGGAAGAAGAGAACGCGAGTACAGTTTTCTTGCTTCAGGTGTTCGTTGTAGATCAGCAAGAATCGAGTTTGAAAGCGATCGTAGTCCTGGTAAATTTCTTCACTGAGTTTGCGTAAGTTGTCTGGAATTCCTTTAGATTCCATATCCTTGGACGCCCAAGGTGGCGAGCACTCAATTGCTACATAAATCTGATGCTCAGGCGCATAGCCAATAATATCTACTCCAGATTGACGCGACTGCTCAGCGCAGAACAAATTTTCCATGAGCCAACCTTTCTCGTTTTAACCTTTGGATAGAAACCAGGCCAACAGATGCGAATTATTATCATTTATTCTAGAGTTGATGGCAAGCTGTACGATTCCACCACTTGCTATCGACATTGATATTGAAACTGGGTTTTTAGAAGCGATTCAGTCCAAGCGAAATCTCATTATTGAGCAAACCCTTACTCAGCTCACCGAAGTCTTGACGGCAGCAAGTCCCTAGTAGCGCTGGATCTCTCTGGCGGTCACACCGGAAGCTGTGTTGTTGGCGTACTTGGCATATTGCTGAGTGTGATAGTCTCCAGGCTGCACTGTGGCCTGCACGGCAGGATGTTGATTCATCGTGTCCCACCACTGTTGTAGCCGGGGGCAATCTTTGGGCAACTCCAGATCTCGATAGTGAGCCAACGCAGGCCAGCGCTCAAACCAGGGATAAAAGGCGATGTCTACCAGGCTAAGAGATTCCCCTAACCAATAAGGGCCAGAGGTCGATAATTCGTTGAGCCCCTGCTCCATGAAATGCAGGTGTTGGGTCATTTCTTCCCGCCATTCTTGCTGTTGCTGAAGATCTTGATTGATCAGCAGTTTGTAGAATGCGGCGGTAAATTTGGTGTTGGCGAAGTCGATCCAGATGCGGGCGATCGCCCTCCGTCCTGGCTCCTGCGGCATCAGCGGTGGTTCTGGAAATACCTCTTCCAGATATTCGTTGACGATGGTCGATTCCCAGACGCGATCGCCCCCATACTTCAGCACCGGAACCTTGCTATAGGGCGAAATCTCCTCAAAATTTGGTGGCTTGTTTTGCAGATCGATCTCAATCACTTCAAATTCAACCCCCTTCGCCAACAAAGCCATCCGACTCCGCTGGGCAAACGGACAAACACTCGCGCTATAGAGTTCAACTTTCGCCATAAAACAGTGATCTCCCAGATCCGGCCAACACGAACTTCTTCTCCAAGCTTAGAAGATTGTTCAAGGGGTCGCGAGAATGGCATAGTTTGGATTCAGAGCACAAAGCCCAGACCCAATAGCAAGCCGCTCCAGAAGTGCAGACCGATAGCAACAAACTTGCTGTTGCTGACGTGCTCAGGCTGGTTGTGATATTGGCGAACATGGCGAACTAGTTTCAGCGCAAAGGGCGCACTGCCGAATAGGAGCAGCGTCCAGATCGGGAAGATAGAGAGTAGGACCAGCAGGGCCGTGAAGGCAAAAATGCTGCCGCTAAACCAGGAAAGAATCTGAGCGCCTCTGGCTGTGCCAAGTCGAACGATGGGCGATCGCTTGCCAGCCGCCAGATCATCTTCTACTTGGTGAAAGTGGGAGCAAAACAAAACTAGGCTGGTGCTGATGCCGACAATCACCGAGGCGGCTAAGCTCATCCATGACCAGGACTGCGTCTGGCTATAGTAGGCCGCAGCCACCGCCAGCGGGCCAAAGCTGAAGAAGCAAAGCACTTCACCGAGCCCCTGATAGCCCAGACGAAAAGGCGGGCCTTGATAGCTATACCCTAGAGCGCAGCAGAGCAGGATGATGCCCAAAATGGTTGGGTCGCGCTGCCACCAGGCGATCGCCAAAATGCCGAGTATTCCCAACCCCAAACAGAGATTTCCTAATGCAAACATTAGGGATTTTTTGCCCGTCAGATTGACGAGCGAGTGAGGCTTGTTGCGATCGATTCCGGTCTCTGAATCAAACACATCATTGCTAATATTTTCCCAGGCCAAAATTAGGACTGCCGAAATCAAAAAAGTCAGAAAAATACTGCTATTAAAAATCCGAGTTTCAGCAAAAGCAACCGCACTGCCAATCCAAATTGGCATGATGGCAACGCTATACATGGGAGGCTTGATCGCGGCCAACCAAAGCTTTGAATTTGAATATTTCAGAGACTTTGTCGTCATTACACAGGCTCAACATGATTGCTGGAAGCCTCACAATTCTACGATCTGGAGTGTCATCCCGATGGTCAAAAATTGTGGAGGTTTGCTACAAACGGCATGGCCCACCGCACGGTCAATCTCACGACCAGCCGCATGGGCAACCGCATGGCCAAACCCCTGGACGATGCGTAACTCATACCTACAAAGGCTGAAGCCGCCTAGCCATAGAACCCGGAGAACCTCAGGAAAACCTGCCAATTATTTCGCTACAGGGCTCTGAAGTCAGGGAAATTTGGTTTATCAGGTAGGCTGTTGCTGGGTCTGGGGGAAGGGTGCGATCGCCCCACACTGTAAAGACTTGTAACTGATTATGGGATTGAGCTTCAGTGGCTTATCCCACAAAATAGACCTATCCTCGCGTCAAAGCGCCGTGAATCTATGCAAAACCGGGAATTAGGGTATCCTGCCAAGCCCCCCCAACGAACCCTTTGACGCTTGAAACTCAAGTGGTTAGAGCTATCGGAAGTATGCTACCTGTATTGTTATTAGGCTGATGAGTTGGGATTTATCAAGATTCCGGTTTCAGAAAACTTTGACATCTTCGCTTCCATGCCAGTCGTACCTTATTGTGCCAATCTCTTTCAAGATCGCAAATATCTCTATCAGTTTTTGATAGCCTGTCAACAAAAAGCAATTGATCGACAACAGGAACAAATTGCCAGTATTGCAGTAGAAATTGATGCGGTTGATCCGCTCGCTGTTCTGCATGAGATCTCAACTCCAGACCAGCTTCATTTCTACCTAGAAAAAGGATTCACAGGGGAGGCGATCGCCGCCGTTGGGACAGCCGAATCACTGACTGTAGATGGATCGAACCGCTTTTCTAAGACCCAAAAATTCATCCAGCGCTGTCTCGAAAACTGGATTAGCAGTGATACTACCCCAGCGGCGATCGCCATCCCGAAATTCTTTTGTAGCTTTACCTTTTTTGATCAGAAGTTAAACGCTGAATCTCCCTTTGCAGCAGGTACTATTTTTCTGCCTGAGTGGCAAATCACTCGCCATCAAAATCGTTGCGTTGTTTTAGCCAACTTTGTTATTCATCCTAAACTTAATATCTCAGCATTAACTGAAAAAATTTGGCAGCAGTTTCGGAAAATCTGTTCAGCAAAATATGGCATCTTTAATCTTCCCGATGACATTCGCAAACAACTGAATCGATGGGAAATTATTGACACTAATAATTTTAAATCTGCTGTACTTTCTGCTTTAGAGTCAATTCGCACCAATCAACTCAATAAACTGGTGTTGGCTCATGCCGTTGATGTCATTGCCCACCTCCCTTTTCAGTGGACTCATTCACTACACAATTTGCGCAAACTTTACCCAGATTGCTATGTCTTTTCAACTAGCAATGGCCGAGGACAAAACTTTATTGGGGCGAGTCCAGAACGGTTGATTAGTATTTGCGATCGCACCCTCATTACGGATGCCCTAGCTGGCTCAGCTCCTCGGGGCAGAACCCTGGCAGAAGATGCCCATCTAGCCAGACAACTCCGGGGCAGCGAAAAAGAGCGGCGAGAACATCAGGTGGTAGTCGATTTTATCAGTCAGCGTCTAGCCCACTTTGACCTCCAACCTCAGTTAGCAGCCGTGCCCGACCTCCTCCAACTCTCCAATATTCAGCATTTGCACACGCCCATCCAGGCGGCTTTACCTGCCCATCTGCACCCGCTGGAAATCCTGGCCGAGCTTCATCCCACCCCAGCCGTGGCAGGGTTGCCCAGAGAGTTGGCCTGTGAGCAAATTCGGCGTTACGAAACCTTTGAGCGATCGCTCTATGCCGCTCCCCTCGGCTGGGTTGATGCCCAAGGTGATGCCGAATTTATTGTTGGCATTCGTTCTGCCCTGATCCAAGACTGTCATGCTCGCCTCTATGCCGGAGCCGGAATTGTCGCTGGATCAAATCCGGCCAAAGAATTGGCAGAAGTCAAACTCAAACTCCAGGCTCTTTTGCAAGCGTTAGTCTAAGGTTCGGGAGTATCCAATCGATCAGGTGTCGATGCCAATCAATTTCAGCAATACCAATTCAGTTTGGGCTTCTGTTCTGGTGGAAACCTTGCAGCGGCTGGGCTTGGCAACTGCCGTGGTCTGTCCCGGCTCTCGCTCAACGCCTTTAACGTTGGCGCTAGCTCAGCACCCACAGATTGAGGCGATTCCGGTTTTAGATGAACGATCTGCCGCTTTTTTTGCGCTAGGATTGGCGCGACAATCTGGGTTGCCGACAGTCTTAGTCTGCACCTCTGGCACCGCTGGCGCAAATTTTTATCCTGCGGTGATTGAGGCGAGAGAAAGCCGGGTGCCGCTGCTGGTGTTGACTGCCGATCGCCCCCCCGAACTACGAGAATGCAACGCAGGCCAAACCGTTGATCAGCAAAAGCTCTACGGTACTTTTCCCAACTGGTACAGCGAAGTAGCCGTCCCTTCTCTAGATTTAGCAATGCTGGCCTATCTGCGGCAGACGGTAATTCAAGCTTGGGAGCGATCGCGCTATCCCGTTCCCGGCCCCGTCCATCTCAATTTACCCTTTCGAGATCCGCTGGCTCCTGTGCCCCAAACCGAAGCCCAACAGTTGCAAGCGCTTTTTCCGGAAGACTTTTTTAGTTTCTTATCTAGCCCGTCCTCACCGGTTCTATCTTTGCCGGTTCTATCTCTGCCAATGGAGTTGCCGCTGCAAGAATGGCAGTCCTGTACTCAGGGTGTGATCATTGCAGGGCCAGCTCAGCCGCAGTTTCCGCAGCCATATTGTGAAGCGATCGCCCACCTCTCCCAAACCTTAGGATGGCCCGTCTTAGCCGAAGCCCTCTCGCCCCTCCGCAACTACGCCTCTCTCAATCCTCACCTGATCTCCACCTATGATGTCATCGTGCGAGATCCCAATCTTGCGGCTGAGTTGGCTCCAGCGCAGGTGATTCGCATTGGAGAGATGCCCACGAGTAAAACGTTGCGAACTTGGTTAACCCAGGTGCAGCCTCGGCAATGGGTGATCGATCCGGGCGATCGCAACCTCGACCCACTCCATGGCCGCACCGTCCATCTCAGAATCGCCATTGAGCAAATTTCAGCGAACTTGCCAGTGCCAGCGCCAGTCCCAGCGCCAGTTCTGAATCCATACCTCAAGCAGTGGCTCGAAGCTGAGGCCGTGACTCGCCAAGCGATGGATCACATTCTGGCTCAAACAGATGACCTGATCGAAAGCAAAGCCGCTTGGTTGCTGTCCCAATGTCTGCCCTCCGAGACCCCGCTCTGGATTGCCAACAGCATGCCTGTACGGGATATGGAATGGTTTTGGCGACCCGGCGACCTGAGGATTCAGCCGCTCTTTAACCGGGGGGCCAATGGCATAGACGGTACGCTATCTACCGCATTGGGCATTGCCCATCGTCAGGCCAGCAGCGTCATGCTAACCGGAGATCTGGCCCTGCTGCACGACACCAATGGGTTTTTGCTCAGTCGAAAACTGGCCGGACATCTCACCATCGTGCTAATCAACAACAATGGGGGCGGAATTTTTGAGATGCTGGCGATCGCCCAATTTGACCCACCCTTCGAAGAATTTTTTGCCACCCCACAAGATATCGACTTCGCGCCGCTTTGTCAGGCTTACGGCGTCGAGTATGAGCAGATCCAGTCTTGGGAACAGCTCCGTCAGCGGCTCATGACACTACCGGATCGGGGCGTGCGCGTCCTCGAAATTCCCACCGATCGCCAGCGAGATACCCAATGGCGACGGGAAAACCTGCGAAAATTAGCAGAGATCTGCGGCAAGCTCACTCAGGGTTTTGATCCAGCTTCTCCTCCGCAACCGTAAATTTCTCAGGGCATTAGAGTCATGCAAGTCGAGTGGCAAGTTGCCAAAACCTACGAAGATATCCTTTATCACAAAGCAGACGGCATCGCCAAAATTACAATTAACCGCCCCCACAAGCGCAATGCCTTTCGGCCTAAGACCGTTTTTGAACTCTACGATGCCTTTGTGAATGCGCGAGAAGACAACCGGATTGGCGTTGTTTTGTTCACCGGAGCAGGGCCACACACCGACGGCAAATATGCCTTTTGTTCGGGCGGCGATCAGAGCGTGCGCGGGCAGGCTGGCTATGTTGGTGATGATGGCGTGCCTCGCCTAAATGTTCTGGATCTGCAACGCTTGATTCGCTCCATGCCCAAGGTCATAATTGCCCTAGTGGCTGGGTATGCGATCGGCGGCGGCCATGTTTTGCATATCGTCTGCGATCTCACCATTGCCGCAGAGAACGCCGTTTTTGGCCAAACTGGTCCCAAAGTCGGCAGCTTCGACGGTGGGTTTGGAGCGAGCTACCTCGCCCGCATTGTTGGCCAAAAGAAAGCGCGGGAAATTTGGTATCTTTGCCGTCAATACGACGCGCAACAGGCGCTAGAGATGGGCCTCGTCAACTGTGTCGTCCCGACCGATCAGCTCGAAGCAGAAGGGATTCAGTGGGCGCAGGAAATCCTAGAAAAAAGCCCAATCGCCATTCGCTGTCTCAAATCTGCCTTCAATGCCGACTGCGACGGGCAGGTAGGCTTGCAAGAACTTGCGGGCAATGCAACGCTGCTCTACTACATGACTGAAGAAGGCGCAGAGGGCAAACAAGCATTCCTCGAAAAGCGTAAACCCGACTTTCGCCAATATCCCTGGCTTCCCTAGGAAAGAATGCCTTGCCTCCACCCTCCCCTCCATTTATCTCTAAGGGGAGAGAGAAGGCCGTCTCTCTAGATAGATCCGGATGCAGCGCTTGATTCTGTACCTTAGGGGAAGGTTAAATCACTATGACTACCGCAAATCCAAGAGAAACTTCTCTTTCGCTTGAAAATCAAGCATTATGGTGGATTTGCCTTATGTTTAAACTCTCATGAAAATCAGTTCCTGGAGCCAGTCGTGACTCCCAGCGTAGCTGGCTCCTAAGGGATCTAGATGATCGGAGGACATCCCATGAGCAATCCCAATCAACCCATCGCGTCGGAAATCAACGCCGGACATCCCATTGCAGAAACTGAAGCCGCGCAGATCGCTCAGACGGTCGAAAGTCTTGAGCAGATCAAAGCCACTCAAGAGAGTGAGAAAGACTCTGATCTGCGTACCACTGATGGCTACACTCTTGATAAAGCTGGGCGTTTGGACAATAAAGCTGTTCAGCCCCCGGTCTATCAACAGTCGGAGCCCAAGTTTGGCTTTACACCCACTGCCGAAATCTGGAATGGTCGCGCCGCAATGGTTGGGTTTGCCATCCTCCTGCTTATCGAGTTCCTCAGTCACCAGGGGTTTCTCCATTTCTGGAATCTGATTTAGTCGTCCTTAGCTTCCGTGGGTTAAATGTCAAATAGAGCGAATTGCCTGCACTGGAGCATAAACTCCAGTGTTTTTTATTGCGACTCACTTTCTATCTCACTGCCCAAAATCTCACTGCCCAAATAAGAACACCAATCACTCCAGCTTCCCGCATATAGTTTTCCGGTCTGAATTCCTGCCAACTCAAGCGACAGCAAATCGACACAGGCGGTCACACCTGACCCACAGTAAACAATAATTTCCTCTGCTCGCCGCAGGTCAGCCCATCGCTGTTGCTGGCTAGCCCGATCTCGAACCCGACCCTCCTCGTCCGTCATATCCTTCCAGGGATAGTTCACGGCTCCAGGAATATGTCCAGCCACGGGGTCAATGGGTTCGCGCTCACCTCGGTAGCGATCGCCCTCCCGCGCATCCACCAAGCCGATCTGAGGTAGCCCTTGCCGAGACTTTACTTGCTCAATATCTACGACCCAGTCAGCTTGGAGGCGAGGGATGAAATGGCCTGGTTTTGGTTTAGGACGCTCCGTTGTCACAGCATATCCAGCGGCCTGCCAAGCCTGAAAGCCCCCATCCAAGACGGCAACCTGGGGATGACCCAGATAGCGGAGTAGCCACCAAAACCGAGAGGCAAAGGCCAAGCGCGAATCATCGTAGGCCACAACCAAGGTTGCTGAATTCTCACCAAAATTCTCATCTCCATTCTGAGCTGCAGCCTCACTACCCGAGTGAATGCCTGCAGCAGAGAGGTTTTGCGCCAAGAGAGCTGGATCGGGAAGGGGATGTCGTCCGCCATGTTGACCGATTGGACCCGATAAGTCTTGATTTAAATCAAAGTAAACTGCTCCAGGAATGTGTCCAGTTTCATATTGCTGTTGTCCTACCGTGGGGCTGGCTAGGGCAAATCGACAGTCTGCGATCGCCACCTGGGGATTATCCAGATGTTGGGCCAGCCAATCTGCCGAAACGACGGGAGAAAAATTCTTCATATTCAAGACCCTCCGGGAGTTTGGAAACCCCATCGCTTGAGCGCGGGGTCAGTGATCTGTCTAGAACTTGCCAAATTTGGGAACGCTAAAAATTAGATAAGGATTATAAAGGTTCATAATCATGGAAAATGGCTCCGAACCAAGAAAATCTCCGTAGAAAACCTGATTTCGTGGTAGCAGCAATTGCCCATACTAAAAGCAAACTTATAAACAACCAAGCTTGAGTGCGTTCTACACTGCCCTGCAACGACGACGACCTGCTAGGTTCATTTAATAACAATCACATAAATATTCTGGTTGGATTTAACTCTGAATGTATTTTGGGAGGAGAATGGTAACGCATCAGCGAATCAATCGATTCCCAAACCTACAGCATTTTCCAAAGCTTCAATTCAGAAAAACCTGGCTTGGATGTCAACGTCAGAAATGATGGGGTACTTAGTGCCTCTACTAGTGCCTCTACTATTTGAGTGGGACTTTTTCCTGTGAACTACTTTGATTCTGAGCGGCCCAAAATTTTGGTTGTTGACGATCATCCCTCCAGTCGCATGACTGCAGCGGCCCTATTGTCTGTCGAAGGATACGAAGTTCTAGAGGCCGAGAGTGGACCTGCAGCCTTAGAGTGTGTGAACGGTGCAGCGCCAGACCTAATTCTACTGGATGTGATGATGCCTGGGATGGATGGGTTTGAGGTGTGCCGCCGTCTCAAACAAGATGAACAAACCCGCCTTACCCCCGTTGTCTTTGTCACTGCGCTCAACGACCGTCGGGCTCGACTGCGAGGAATTGAGGCCGGAGGAGATGATTTTCTCACGAAGCCCTTTGACCAACTCGAGCTATCCGCTAGGGTCAAGTCTTTGGTCCGTCAGAAGCGCCTCAACGAAGATTTAGATCATGCAGGGCAGGTGCTATTTTCGATCGCCCGTGCAGTTGAAAGTCGAGATCCCAACACGGGGGATCATTGCGAGCGTCTGGTCATGCGGGGTAAGGCGTTTGGTGAGTTTCTTAAGCTTTCGCGCTCGGAAGTACGAGATCTAATGTGGGGTGGGTACCTACACGACATTGGCAAGGTCGGCATCCCTGACGAGGTGCTGCTCAAGCAAGGCAAGCTAACGCCCGAAGAATGGAAGACGATGCAGCAGCATGTCCTGATTGGGGAGCAAATTTGTCAGCCGCTCCGTACCATGCAGGGGGTGAGTCCGATTATTCGCCATCACCATGAACGCTGGGATGGCTCTGGCTATCCGGATGGCTTGGTCGGTGACGAGATTCCCTACTTGGCTCAGGTCTTTCAAATTATTGATATCTACGATGCGCTGACCAGTGAACGGCCCTACAAGCGGGCTTTTTCGCCCGAAGAGTCACTGCAAATCATGGCAGAGGAAACGAACAAAGGCTGGCGTAATCCTATTCTTATAGAACAGTTTGCCCAGTTCATCCAGTCTACGCAAGAGTCTGTCTTTATCAATGACGGGACGGCTTTGCACACAGCTCCATTGTTTCAAATGTCTACCTGAGGCTGGGGGCGTCGTCTCTCAAGCAGGGTGTACCCATAGGTAGAAAAGCCATTCAGGCTAGCCAGAAGCAAGGTATACTCCGTTGGGAAACAGTGGTTTTGATGAAATGGTAGCGGTAGCAATTCTGGCGGCTGGACGTGGAACACGAATGAAATCGCACTTGCCGAAGGTATTACATCCTTTGGGGGGGCGATCGCTTGTAGAGCGAGTTCTGGGTAGCCTCTCCGAAATTGAGCCTTCAAGACGGCTGGTGATTGTGGGGTACGAAGGCGAGTTAGTGCGAGACACCTTGTCAGGCTACCCGGACGTAGAATTTGTCACACAGGCAGAGCAGCTTGGCACAGGGCATGCGATTCAGCAGGTCTTGCCACACCTGCAGGGGTTTGAAGGAGATTTGTTGGTTTTGAATGGGGATGTGCCGCTGTTGCGCCCTGAGACATTGAAGCTGTTGCTCCAAACACATCAGGCAACCAATAGTGCAGCGACCCTTTTGACGGCGCAGCTGCCAGATCCTAAAGGCTATGGGCGCGTGTTTTGTGACGGGCAGAACAACGTCACGCAAATTGTGGAAGATCGCGATTGCACGGCAGCCCAAAAGCAAAATCGACGGATTAATGCTGGAGTTTACTGCTTTCGGTGGGCTGATCTGGAGCGGGTGTTGCCCCAGCTCAGCGCCAGCAATGATCAGCAGGAATACTATTTGACGGATACGGTCCATTTCATGGAGCCTGTGGTCGCCGTTGATGTGGAGGACTACCGGGAGATTCTGGGTATCAACGATCGCCAGCAGCTCGCTTCGGCTTACACAATTTTGCAAGACCGGGTTAAGGAAGGCTGGATGGCGGCGGGTGTGACGCTGATAGACCCGGACAGCATTACGATTGACGATACGGTGCAACTGCAACCGGATGTGATTATTGAGCCACAAACCCATCTCCGTGGTCAGACGGTGATCCAGTCGGGGAGCCGGATTGGCCCTGGCAGCCTGATTGAAGACAGCGTGATTGGAGAGAATGTCACGGTGCTCTATTCGGTGGTAGCTAATAGCCGAGTGAAAGCTCATACGCGGATTGGGCCTTATGCCCACCTGCGGGGAGAGGTTCAGGTGGGAGAAAATTGCCGGATTGGGAATTTTGTCGAGCTGAAGCAGTCTACCTTGGGCGATCGCACGAATGCTGCCCATCTTTCCTATATCGGCAATGCCACGGTAGGGGAGCGAGTCAACATTGGGGCAGGCACGATCACGGCCAACTATGACGGCGTGCATAAGCATCCCACGCAGATTGGCGATCGCAGCAAGACTGGATCAAACAGCGTTCTGGTGGCCCCCATCACCTTGGGAGCAGATGTCACCGTTGCGGCAGGGTCTACCGTGACAGCAGATGTGCCAGATGACAGCTTGGTGGTGGCCCGTGCCCATCAGGTGGTGAAACCCGGTTGGCGTCTTAAGTCTGCTCAACCTTCACCCCCCCCACCCCAGGAGTAAACGAGTAAACCTAGCAGCTAGCTGTCTGCAGGCCGTTCTCCATCTCTAAGGTGTCACCGAGGCGATCGCCATTGTGGTAAGCCGCCAGCAATACTTCGCTGGTTTTGCCCCAGGCGATCGCCCCTTGAGCATCTAGACCAATGGCCCCTAGATCGCGCTGCCGCTGCTGGGCTTCTATGAAAGATTTTTCAAAGGCGGTCTGTAGAGATAGGCCATCGGTGACACGGACCACAATCCGAGCCGCCAGACATTCATCAATGATGTCTTCCCCAATCCCGGTGCAACTGATGGCCGCTTGAGCAGTCGCATAGTTTCCGGCAGGCATGGCTGAATCGCTGACCCGGCCAATCCGCTCAAAGCCCTTTCCACCCGTCGAGGTGCCAGCCGCCAATCGGCCTTGGCCATCCAACGCCACTACCCCGATTGTGCCGCGCCCTGCCTGGGAATCAGTGGCTAACTCTGGTTCAGCCACCACACCAGCCATCGATTTGTTAAAGTTGCCGCGCCGCTCTTCTATCCACTCCTGCAGCCGCAGTTCTGTCAGGGGATCCGCGATCGGAATCTGCAGTTCCCGCAGGAGCTGGGCCGCACCATAGTCAGACAAAATGCGATCGGGAGAATCTTGTAAAGCCTGGGCCAACAGGATCGGATTTTTGACTCGCGAAACGTTGATGACGCCACTCAAGCGCTGGGCAGTGCCATCCATGAGCGCTGCACTCATGCGAACCTGGCCATCCGACTGCAGCACCGATCCCGTCCCGGCATTAAAGCGAGGATCATCTTCTAGCATCTGGCAACCTTGGACCACGGCGGCTTGGGCACTGTCGCCTGCCAACAGGGAAGCATAGACGGCTTCAACGATTTGGTAGAGCGATCGCCGGACCGCCTCAGCGCCCCCCTTTCCTTTTAGCGAACTGCCTGCGCCACCATGAATAATGAGTTTGGGTTGCACCTCGAATGGCATAAAGCTTTCTTCCTTTTCTGGCTCAGATACTGGAATCTCTGGGCTATTTTGCTTCAGAACGGCGACGACGACAGCGCTCTGAGCAATATTTCACCTCATCCCAGCAATCTTCCCACTTTTTGCGCCAAGTGAAGGGTCGCTGGCACACTGGACAGAGTTTGGTGGGTAAATCAAATTTCGAGCGATCGCGTCCCATGCAAATTTGCAGTCAGATTATCCTACTTAATTGTAAAAAATTGTATCAATTCAGCGGACAAGACAGAGACCATGAGTGAGCTTTTATCGGTAGTTCGGATTGTTTTGGTGGAGCCTGCCGGAGCCTTAAATGTGGGATCGGTGGCGCGTGTGATGAAAAATATGGGGCTCACGCAGCTGGTGTTGGTCAATCCGCAGTGCGATCCCCTGGGGGAAGAAGCGCGTCAAATGGCGGTTCATGCCACTGATTTGCTGGAAGCTGCAACTCAGGTTCAGACGTTGCCAGAGGCGTTGCAAGGTTGTCAGCGGGCGATCGCCACCACAGCTCGCGAGCGGGCCGCTGACACCCCCCTCCAATCGCCCCGACAGGGACTGCCCTGGCTACTAGAAACCCCCGCGCCCAATGTCCTTCCCTATCCAGGAGCCCTAATTTTCGGACCGGAAGACCGAGGCTTAAACAATGTTGAACTCAACTATGCCCAGCGCTTTGTGCGGATTCCTTCCAATCCAGCCTATCCGTCGTTGAATTTAGCGCAGGCTGTAGCCGTGTGCAGCTACGAGCTATATCAACTGGCCCTGACAGCATCTCCGACAGGGGCGATCGCCCCCTCCGTCACCGTTTCCACCCCACTGGCTTCTACCCCACTTGTAGAAGGTCCAAATCCGGCAGCATTGGATGTGCTGGAAGGATATTTTCAACAGTTGGAGTCATTGCTGCTTAAAATCGAGTATCTTTATCCTCACACCGCTTCAAGTCGGATGGAGAAATTCCGACGGCTTTACAAGCGAGCAGCTCCTTCTGAGCTTGAAGTTGCCATGCTACGGGGCATTCTTAGTCAAGTAGAATGGGCTCTAAGATCAGATTCTGCTTCCGAAGAAAAACAACTTCCGGAGTCAGACTCTTAAGGGCGATCGCAGCTTGATCTGCGAAAATATCATGCCATCGCTGAACCATTGTTGAACTGTGTCGGAGACGTCTCTCATGCTGGAGCCTAGCAATCGATCAAGGTCATCGCGTCGTCGTCGTTTGACTGCTCGGCCTACACAGCCTCAGCAGCCGATTCCTATGCGCCCTCGACCCACGTCTATACAGTCAACGTCTATACAGTCAACATCAGTAGCGCCGACACAGCCACCTCCAATACAGCCAGCCCCGACACGGCCAGCCCTGACGCAGCCAACCCCGATGCAGCCAGCCCCGACGCACCCCCCCCTCCGACCGTTTGAAACCCCACCGCGTCGGCCCCTTGAGTTCTATACCGAATCTATTCCTTCTCAAGATTCCCTAGAACAGTCTGGACAGATTCAACGGGTTGGGAGCCCCTATAGAGGGCAATCTGAGCTGGAGAAGTCGGCTCGACGTTTCAACTTCAAGTATTTGTTGTTTGGGAAATCGGCGTCTTCCCAGCCCAGTAGCTCCATGTTGGTGCGCCGGAATGGCTCAACTGCTGGAGAAATCACCCGGCGATCGCAACTTTCTTTACCCACCCCAGCGGCTAGGCCGTCGAGAGCCATGACCCGCCCCAATCTGATTCGCCCTGCCGATGAGGTTCGACAGCTAGCGCCCAACCGTGTCACGCCTCTACGCTCTCGTTCTGCTCGCTCGACTAGCCGCAGGATAGCTGCATCAAGTCCTACGGCAGTAGGTGCATCGAGTACTAGTGCATCGAGTCCTAAAAGACAACGGCAGGCACCCCGGCGGCCTCGGAAACCCGCATCTCCAGCCATATACCTCAGCCGACTCCTAATCTTGGGGATTGGGGTGGGGGCGATCGCTGGCACCATTCTCTCCGTCTGGGACCCTTCTACCCGTTTGAGCAGTGGTTCGCTGCCCTCTACGCAGGCAGGTGTTGCCCATGCTGAATCGACCCAGCCCAACTATCTGGGGATTAGCCGTGATCTAGTTCCAGGCGACTCAACTGCGGTACAACCTGCCTTACCCATCGGTCCAGAGATGACCGCCCTTGCAACCACCGTGAGAGGGCTGACGGCCCAATCTCCAGGCTTGACTCCCGGTGTCTTCATTGCTGACCTCGACACGGGAGCCTACCTCAACCTCAATGGCACGTCCATGTTCTCGGCAGCCAGCATGATCAAAGTGCCGATTTTGGTAGCCTTCTTCCAGGATGTCGATGCTGGCAAGATTCGTCTCGATGAAGAGCTCACCATGCGGCAGGAGGAAGTTGCTGAAGGCTCAGGAGACATGCAGTACCAGCCGGTTGGCACACGCTACACGGCCCTAGAAACCGCCACAAAGATGATTGTGATCAGCGACAATACAGCGACAAATATGCTGATCAATCGCTTAGGGGGAATTGATGCGCTCAATCAGCGCTTTAAGTCGTGGGGGTCGTCAGCGACTACAATTCGCAATCTGCTGCCGGATCTAGAAGGCACGAATGTAACCACGCCTAAAGAGCTAGCAGATTTGATGGCTCGCGTTGTGCAAGGTGATTTCTTGTCGTTGCGATCGCGCGATCGCGTCATTCAGATCATGCAGGGCACCGTCACCAATACGTTGTTGCCCAGTGGTTTGGGAGAGGGCTCCACAATTGCACACAAGACAGGCGACATTGGCTCAATGGTGGGTGATGTCGGCATCATCGACATGCCCAACGGCAAGCGCTATGTCGCCACCGTCATGGTGCAGCGTTCCCACAATGATCCTCGCGCCCAAGAGCTGATTCGACAGATCTCTCAGACGGCCTACCAAGCTCTCAATCAGCCTGCAACAGGCGTTAATCCGGCTAGTAATCCGGCAGGAAATCCGGGCCTTGGAGCGCCCCAGCAGCCCACACCTCCGACTGAGTTACCCACAGGAGGGCAGCAGCAAATGGCTCCAGTGGCTCCAACGGCTCCTCCTGCGGCACCAAACCCCCAACCGTTTGTTTTTTGATGGCTGTTTGTTTTATTTAAGGCGGCAGCTTGTTCTAAATCCAGTTGCGGGACAATTGCAACAGTTGATTCAGGTGATCACTTCCGCTTCAACCAGAGAGGATAAGTCGGGGTTAAACTCTGCTTCGGCAGTTTCGTCTAACACACGCCACACCTCTTGCAGGAGCGGATCAAGCTCGGTTCGGGCTACGGCAGAGATGGTAAAGACAAGATTTTGGGTCAGGTCGCGCAGTTGATCAGCGATCGCCTCAACATCGGCCAACATTTCTGGCGATAGCGCATCCACCTTATTCAAGGCCAAAATCTGAGGGCGTTGTTCAAGGCCGCGACCGTAAGCCGACAGTTCAGACTGAATCACCTGATAATCAGCAATCAGATCTTCGGAAGTCGCGTCAATCAGGTGCAGCAAAACCCGAGTGCGCTCAATGTGGCGCAGAAAATCGTGACCTAAGCCGGTGCCGAGGTGTGCTCCCTCGATTAAACCTGGAATATCTGCAAAGACCGTTCCATCTCCGCTGGGCTTACGCACCACACCCAGATTGGGAACCAGTGTCGTAAAAGGATAGTTGGCGATCTTGGGGCGAGCCGCTGAAAGCGAGGAAATCAGGGTTGATTTGCCTGCATTGGGTAGGCCAATGATGCCGACCTCAGCCAGCAACTTCAGCTCCAAACGAATTGTCCGGATTTCTCCAGGCAAACCAGGCAGTGCATATTCAGGGGCACGATTGCGATTGCTGAGGAAGTGCTTATTGCCCAACCCGCCTTTGCCGCCATTGGCCACGCACAGGGTTTGGTCGGGGGAAACCAAGTCTCCCAAAATTTCATCTGTCTCAGCGTCGTAAATGACGGTGCCGCAGGGAACTTCAATGATGCGATCGCTGCCACAGGCTCCAGTGCGATTGCTAGGGCCACCCCGCTCCCCATTGTCGGCCTTAAAGCTGTGGGCATACCTGAAGTCCAGCAGGGTTTGTAGGTTTGCGACCGCTTTGAGAATCACAGAGCCGCCATTGCCGCCATTGCCACCCGCTGGCCCTCCGGCTGGGACATACTTCTCCCGTCGGAAGGCAACGATGCCATCACCGCCGTCGCCTGCTTGGACTTCAACTTCTGCCTGATCAATAAATTGCATGGAATCTCAACTTGCCTATACCAATTCTGCGGTACTGATGAACCCGATCTTCCGTTCACGCATGCCGATTTACTTCTTCCTGGAGCCACGGGTCAACGGGTTGCCCATCTCGACGTCGCAGCTCCACTTCAACCAGCATGACCAATCCTGAGCCAGGAGGTGCAGGCTGTTCGTGAAACATCACCTCATAAGCAGAGGGCTCCTCTCCGCGCTCCCTCAGCCAATCCTGGACTTTTGTGGAGGCAAACAAAGACTGCCCCTGCTCAAACATGCGGGTGATTTGCATTTGCAGGGTATAGGGATCGAGTCGAGCCATAGCCGATTGCCGTGAAGGTCTCACCCTTCATCTTATCGATAAACCCACAGGCTCGATGCGGGAATTGGGTGAGATTCTAGATCGGCAGGCAAGCTAGTTGGAAGAATTGGCTTGCTGAAGGCGGACTAACTCTTCTCGGATACGACTTTGCAGATCGGCATCTGACTGCTGGGCGGTGGTAATGGTGTTAAATTGGACGATCGTTAAGTTATTGCTTTCGACGATGGCGATCGCCCGATTGCAGTAGGTGACGGCAATTTCTCGAATGTTGCGATTGAGGTTGTTGAGGCTGTTGGGCCGATGGCAGGCGATCGTCGGCACATTGCCATTGCCGCCGATACGCTTGATTTCTTCGTATGCAGTTTGTCGATGCGGTTCGATCTGCAATACAGAATTTGCGTAATTTCGCACCTGACTAGCACTGATGCTTTGAGCCTGAGCAGAGCTGTTGAAGATTTGCTCTGGCACACGTGTGGTGAGATCGGGGGTGAGGCCAGAGAGTAGACCCATCGTGGAGATTACCCCAATCGTTAGCGATCGCGATAAGAGACGTTTGAGGCTCAACCGGGGCAGGTGATGAGGTGAGGAAGTCATTCTGGTCATGGGGAAAAGCGGTGACCGATTAAAAACTGAAACAGGGAATATATCCATTTATTCTGAATTATTTTATGCAAGGGAAGTTCCAAGGGAACTACGGAATTTGAAGGTTTCTAACGACGAAAATCCTGACAGACCTGGCAAAGTTCTATCACTTTGGTTTGGAAACAGGAGACCTCCTCAGCGCCTTGCTTCAGACTGACTTCGAGTTCTAGCAGTAACGGCAAGGTTTGCTGAAGTTGCTGGAATGATAGTGATTTTACTTCCTGTTGCAAGAAATAGATGCGTTTGGGGTTGCTGACTTCAGCCGCTTGGGCGATCGCCCGCTCATTTCGTTCTCCCGATTCCATCATCAGCTTGACCCACAGCCAAGTGCGAAACTGACCGATCAAGGTCGCTATAATCCGCAGGGCAGGCTCATTGCGACGAAACAGATCTGCCACCAATTCAAGCGCCCGTGCGGTTTCTCCCTGACGAATGGCGGCAGCAAGCTGAAGGCTGTTGTGGGTGTAGTTGGTGACGAGGGTGGCGATCGCCTCTTCTCCCAAAGACTGGCCCTGACTGGCATAGAGCCGCAGCTTTTCTAGCTCGCTATAGAGCTGCCGAGTATCATTGCCAACGGAGTCTGCCAAAAGCTGCGTCGCCGAGTTGGTTAGCTTTACCCCCACTTCCTGAGCCGCTTGCCGCACCTGCTGCACCAGTTGATCGGTCTTCCAAGGCGGGATGGGCGAAAATTCTCGAATCTCAGCATGTTTTTGCAGCAACTTCGTAGACTTGAGCCGTCCATCGGGCTTGCTGGAGGTTGTCAGCAGCAACACCGTCGTATCTGGAATAGCAGGCAGCGTCCGGTCTAGTTCCCGTAGGAGGTCCTCAGGACACCGCTGACAAACTGTAGTGTCCGCCAGCCATACCAGTCGCGGCCCCATGCCAAAGGGCGGCGTCATGGCCTGATTTAATCCCTGAATCACCGCGTCTGGCTGCTCTGAAGCAATTTTGTCGTAGTTGAAGCTGGCCCAGTCTGGATCAAGGGTGCGATCGCGTAGGGTCGCTACAGCCCGAGTCAGCGCAAAATCATCTTCTCCCCAGAACAGATAAATGGACATGGCAAAACCAACGTAGATAATGCAGATATAGAGTGATTGGAACGAATTGTGACGCTTGATGGGCCAAAAGCAGCGATCGCAGAGAGTTTGGTTCAAAATGGGGATCATTGCCCCTTTTCGCGGCTCCCGCAGGTCCGTATCCTTGGATTTATATCGGATATGCAAATCAGCAGCCTTTTCCGCTCAGATTGCCGTTAGATTGAGGAAGGGGCAAAACGTAATATCTCCTGAATTGGATAAGAGGCAGGCAAGAGTTGGACGATACCTACCAAGTTTACGTAAATCGTGTCGCACGGATGATGTTACCCGAGGCTTACAAGTCTCAAGCCCAGCACATTCAACCCTCCCCCAAGTTTCAACGAGCGGCGGGTGGAGAGATTCAGGCTGCGCCCTTTCCGGGATACTCCGTCACGACACCACCTTGGGCCGACGAGCAGCATAACCAAGCATTTTATGAACAGCTCCAGACGTTTCAGCAGCAGCTCAGTCAACGTCTAGGGGCGGATCTGTTTGCCCCGGTTCCACCCGACAGTTTTCACCTGACGCTGGCTGACTTGATTTGGGATAGCGACTATCGCCATGCCGCTAAAACGCCAGAGTTTGAGCCGCAGTTGCGGGATCGCATCGCCCAAAGCTTTAGCAAAGCAGAGCCTGCGGTGCAGGGACAGATCAACAGTTGGCAGGCGATGGGTCTGATTTTGAGGACTCGCGCAGTTGGCATTTGTTTGGCACCCCGCAATCAAGAAGCCTATGACCGGGTGCTGAAGTTGCGTCGGGCTATCTACCAAAACTCAGACCTGATTGGGCTGGGGATTGAGCAGCAGTATGACTTCACGGCCCATATTACGCTGGGCTACTTCATGGAGGCCGCCGCAAATCCAGATCACGATCACCTCAGCCATGCCCTGATCGAACTGAACGAGTGGTGGCTCAATCTAACGACTCCTCAAGAGCTGCAAATCCATCGAGCTGAACTACGTAAGTTTGACGACATGACTGACTACCATCGCGAGCTAGATTGGCCTGTCCTGGAATTTTAGGTTGGTCTGGATTGATTGATTTAGGTTAGTTGGATCTAGGAAAAAGGCGATCGCTCTAGTAAAGGGGCGATCGCCTTTAGACTAATTAAATAGGGCAGACATCTTACAGAGTTAGCGACTGCGGATTGGTCTCAATCAGCTTGGCTAGGTCTTGCAAGAAGGCCGCTGCATGGGCTCCATAGATAATCCGGTGATCGCAGGTAATGTTGACCTGCATCTGCTTTTTCACGCCCATCATGCCATCAGCCGTCGCAACCACCTGAGGCCGAGCTGCCCCGATCGCCAAAATCGATCCTTGACCCGGCGGCAAAATCGCATCAAAGCGATCGACCCCAAACATTCCCAGATTCGAGAGGGTAAAGGTGCCAGTACTATATTCTTCAGGCTTGAGTTGCTTGGCTCTAGCCCGATCGACCAACCCTTTCCAATCTCTAGACAACGAGTACAGATCGGTTTGATCAGCGTTTTGCAGAACAGGGGTAATCAGTCCGCCGTCATCCATCGCCACCGCTACCGCAATATTGATTGCTGAGCGATATTGCAGCCCTTGCTCGGTTCCAAAGGCATTGAGCAAAGGATGCTTTTTGAGAGTGACCGCAACGGCTTTTGCGAGCAGGGCCGTCATGGTCACGCCCTTAGATTTGACTTGCTTGTAAAGCTGGTCCAGGCTGTCGGTAGTGATGGTATAGCCGACGTGGAAGGTCGGCACCTGCAGGCTCGCCACCATGTTCCGCACAACTGCATTTTGCAAGGTGTTGAACGGTATGACCTGACCAGAGGGCACCGGAGCTACCGCCGGAGCCGGAGCCGTTGCCGCGACAGTTGCCGGGACTGTTGTAGCGACAGGAGCGGGAACTGTCGGAGTAGCGATCGCCGCAGCAGGCTGACTCACCTTACCAGCTGCAGCTTCAATGTCTTCAGCGACAATGCGACCGTGAGGACCACTGCCTGACACGTTGGCCAAATCAACTTTATATTCTTTAGCCAGCTTGCGGGCGCGAGGAGAGGCGACGATCCGACCATTGCCACGAGCCGGAGCCGCCGTACCATTTTGTTCAGTGCTGGTTGCAACCGCAGATGCAACTGGCTCAGCTGCTTGGGGAGATGCTGCTGGAGCCGCCGAGCCGCCGCCCTGAAGATTACTAGCCTGTTGCTTGGCCGCCTCGATTTCAGCTTCAGTTTCAGCGACGAGGGCGATCGCCGCCCCGACGGGAGCCGTCTCATCTGCAGCCACAATAATAGTTGCCAGATAGCCTTCATAGAAGGACTCAACGTCCATGTCAGCTTTGTCTGACTCAACCACAACAACGGTTTCGCCTTTTTCAATTTTGTCTCCGGGCGACTTTACCCAGGACACAATTTTACCCTCGGTCATCGTGGAGCTGAGGGCAGGCATGAAAACTTCGTGAATCATGAGATGGCTTCCGAATTAGTCAATCAAAATAACACCATAGCCAGATCGAAATTGTATCCTGACCGACTGCCACCTCATGGGGGCGATCGCCAGGATCATCAAGATGAAACACTGGACGCCCAGTGCTCTACAGAGTTCTGTAACAAGAGTTCTGTATACAACGGATTTCTGCTTGCAGATGCCTACTAGAGTTCTGCCTACAGATCTCCGCGAATTTCTTCAACCACACCATCTCGCAACAGCACCTCAACCTGCATCTTACGAATCAGGTTATCGCCTTTTTCGACCCGAAAAAATCCTTCAATCTGACCCTGACCCACTTCTCGGTCTAGCTCTAGAAGCTGGACCTGTTGAAGTTGCTGCAAGGTTTGATTTTTTCGCTCCAGAACTTCGCTTTTCTTTTGGTTAACCTGAGCCTGAATGTTGCCAATTTGCTGCAGAATAGCAGGGTCGTTGGGTTGAGCGCTTTGTTTTTGCATCTCAGTGACCATCCGTTGCCCTTGCGCGTCCATTTGCTGGAGTTGGCCATCGAGCTGGTTAATCTGATTTTGGAGCTGTTGCTGCACTTCCTCCTTCCAACGGGGAGTGACAATGACTTTAATATTGACCGCTCGTTTGAGAAGGAGATGAGACTGAGATACGTCCATGAGCACTTTGCTGAAAAAACAGTGTGAGCAGAGTTCAAGCGAATACCAAAACGGCAACCGGGGCTGTGCCCACGCCAAAGCAGCGTAGCTGAACCGTTTAAGAAAACATCCCGTCGATCATACCGCGATAGCGTTCCATCACTACGGGTCTACGAACTTTTAGCGTCTGTGTCATCATGCCATTCTCCATAGAAAAGGGCTCCAGAATTAGCCGAAAAGGCCCAATGCGGTCATCAGCTCGGTAGCCAGGACGATTTTTGACCTCCCGATTGAGTTCCTGACGGAATAAATCTTGGACAGGGCGACTGTCTAAATCGATACCTTGGCTACCTGGCGCAGGCGGCATCGAGGGATTGGGGACCTGCAAATACAGATTTTGTGTCGCGGCCCATTTCTCCAAGGCTTCCAGATTGGGGACGATTAAAGCACCGAGCGATCGCTGGTCTTGCCCCACTAGCATGATCTGGTCAATGTAAGCACTCCGCACACAGGCATCTTCAATGGGCTGCGGTTCGATATTTTCCCCATTGGTCAACACGATGGTGTCTTTTTCGCGCCCCGTCAAAACCAGGTCATTTTGATCGGTCACCCATCCTAAATCCCCAGTGTCAAACCAGCCCTCTGGATCAATCGCTTTCGCTGTGGCTTCAGGGTTGCGATAATAGCCCTGCATGACTTGCGGACCTCGAGCCAGCACCAATCCTCGCTGACCTTGGGGCAGTGGAGTGCGAGTTTCGGGGTCCACAATGCGAATTTCGGTGTCTACCATGGGCTGCCCTGCAGATCCCAGCAGGTTGCGCCAACGTCGTCTTGCAGTTAGCACGGGAGACGTCTCGGTCAAACCATAGCCGACCAAAAGCTGAACTCCAATGATTTCGAAGAAGGTGTCTAGGTGCATGGCTAGCGAACCGCCGCCACTAATCAACTGTTTGACTTGTCCGCCTGTCGCTTCTTTGACTTTGCCATAGACGAGTTTGCGTCCCAAGAGATGCCCCGGCCATCGCACCAGTGCTTCAGCCCCTGCTAGCATCCGCTGGAGGGGAGCTGGATTGAGCTGATTGAGGTGCAAATTTTGGTAGAGATGACGGGCAACTGTATAACGTTGGCTGTTGTCGAGCAGCGTATAAATGAGCTTTTGTTTCTTTTCAGGCTGCTCCCGAAACTGTTTTTGCACCCCTTCATAAATAGATTCCCAAAGACGGGGGACACCCACCATGAAGTGTGGACGGTACTGCCGCAGATCTTGCTTGACGTGACGCAGGCTGGTGTAGGTCTGGGTGCAGCCCTGAGAGAGGAGAAAATATTCAACTGTGCGCTCATAAGCGTGCCAGGAGGGCAGCAAACTTAAAACGCGATCGCCTGGATTGGGCTGTACAACCAGACCCAACGCCTTAACCTGATGGAGCAGGTTGCCATGAGACAGCATTACCCCTTTGGGTCTTCCAGTTGTACCGGAGGTGTAAAGGAGGGTAGCCAGAGAGTCACGACTTAGCGACACAGGCTCTGGCAGCTTCCCAGCCCCGATCTGCATCAGCTGGTTGAAGTTGAGGACTTTGAGACGATCGCCCTCCTCAGCCACGCTCTGATCCGATAGCAGTACTACCGCTTGAATGGGCAAATTGCTGCAGCGATCGCGCAACTTGGCCAAGGTTTCTGCATTTTCTGCAATTAGGAACGTGCTACCGCTGTGCTCCAGAATATAGGAAAGTTCGTCGCGATCAGCCTGAGAGCTACGCACCACATCCACCGCACCCGCCATCATGGCCCCTTGGTCGGCAATCAACCAGCGAGGGCTATTGTCGGAGAAGAGGGCCACGCGATCGCCCTGCTTAACCCCCAAGCCCTGCAGCCCTGCCGCAAACTGCTGGATACGTTGATACAGTTCCAGATAGGGAATCAAAACTTCCGACGTTGCGTGAGGATCATGGAGCGCAACAATATGGGCAGTCGAATCTCGCTGCGCCAGATTAGACCAGATCTCTGGTACAGCTTGAATCGTACTGTAATCAATCAGACGCCTCAGACCCACCGGATCAACGGCTCGATGATCTGAAACAGGATGACTCGAAGGGGAAAGGGGAGCACGACTCATAGCAATCACTCCTGAATAACAGCAACACTTCCGACCAGGTAGGGAAAGCAGCAAACTCAAATAAAGGGTTATGTCTTATACCTTATTTTTCGAGACGCTAGAATGGGCCATGAGGCAGACAAAACTTAATCTGTCCTGCTCACAATTTCTGGCTCACAATTTCTGGCTCACGACTTCCGACGCACCTATCCAACTCGGATACTCGGCTGGGATGAGCAGATGAGTTGGCTGTTTAATTATCCAAGACTTCAGGAGAATTTTCTATGCCCAAAGCAATTTGGAATGGCGCAGTGCTGGCCGAAAGCGATCGGTGTGAAGTCGTTGAAGGCAATCAATATTTTCCACCTGACTCTCTCAACTCAGAACACTTTAAGCCCAGTGAGACCCATAGCAGCTGTCCCTGGAAAGGGGTTGCCAGCTACTACAACATTGAGGTGGACGGACAAACCAACAAGGATGCAGCCTGGTATTACCCTAGTGCCAAGGACGCTGCAAAAAATATTGAGGGCTATGTTGCCTTCTGGCGCGGCGTGAAAGTGGAAGCTTAGGCTAATCAAACTCATCAGATCAGCCTGATTAGCTTAGATTGATTAGATTGGAGGGGGCGATCGCCCCAAGATATCACCCAATATCGACCAAGATATCGACCCCCGATCTAGAGCTAGTTTGGCAGCTGCACCTAGCCCCAATCCAAACGATAGGCAGGAGCCTTAAATTGGGCACATTAAGCTTGTCCCTGATCGGAACTTTTGGGCTCATGAAGGCTCTATAAAAAATGAGGTGACGATCAAAGAAGCGGCCCACTTTTTGTGGTCAGCCTCTCCTCAAGACATCACCCGTTTGGTTGAGGATATGCGACCAGCGCATTCCATAACCTGGTTTTATAGAGGTATATCTTCCTGGTTGCCAGAAAAGCGTCCGTAGCCCGGTTGATCGACTGATGACTGGCACTTTATGCGCCAGCGCCCCAAAGTATTTTTCGGTTGGCCCCTACTCAAGATCGGCTTTTCCCACTAGAGTTCAGGAATAGAAGGGCCGTGTTTTGATAAAATTCTGCTGAATATCTTTGTGAGGGTAATGCAAGTAAACAGTCCTCCCGCCCAATCGGCTCCTGCAATTTTGGATACACTACCGGACCCACCCATTGCAGATGGGACATGTCCCCGTCGGGCGCGGCTACAGATTGATTTCATTCTCCTAGCAATCGAGGCGCTGGACTTGAGTGGCTCCGAGGCGCTACTTCTAGTCGCCAAAGACCTTGAACTGCAGGGAATTATCAAAAATCGGGTTGCTCTCTGGCGAATTAGAAGCACCAATCCGTTGCGTCGCAACAGTCAACGCCGCCCCCTGAGCTTCAACGAAGCCAAGGCTCTCGTGTTGATCTCTTGCTACTTAGCTCGACGGCTCACCGTGCTGATTCGGCAGATTCTGTTGGGCTACCAGCAGCTCAACGAAAAACAGCTTTCACCCGAGCATTACCCTCGACTCGCAGACTACCTAGAGCGATTTCGGGCTCATTTTCGCTCTCGAATGAACCCCAAAAGAGCTGCCGTAGCTGCCTACAATACAGATGAAAAGTTAAATCAGTTGGCCATAAACCTGCTGAGTCAGTTGCTATTTTGTACTGGCACTGCTGGCCCTCAGCGGCTGTGGAGCAGTCTGTTTGATGGAGAAGTTGCATGACCATTCAACGCCAGTACAGCCTGCCTAATTGTCGATTGGTTTTAGAAGGTTGGGGAGACGATGCTGCAGGCACATCTGCAAGCGGTCGGCCTGCCGTTTCCATGTTGGTCAATGCAGAGTGTCACTTCGCTGGCCATGACCAACCCCTCTCTGGAGGACGTGAATTTTTAGAGAATCTCGTTACAGCGGTCAGCCAGTATGCCCAAGAAGTCTTGAGCGGTGTTACACACCCTCAAGCTCACAACAATGGGCATGGACAGCCCAAACCTGTACATCTGCAAAAAGTTGCTCAAGATATGCACCGTCTGACCATTTATCCCGAAGTGATGGGAAATGGTCATACCCCTACAGAGCCCGTTCAACTGGATTTGCGTACAGTTCAGCTATTTGATTTAGTTGAAGCGGTCGATCAGTTTTTTGCAGACACACAGACCTTACCGGATCTAGCGCTAAACGTTGCGCCTGTGTCTAAACGGCATGTCATCACCAGCGAGCCCGTGACTCAGAGGGTGTTACCAGCCGCGATTGGCATTTCCAGTTTGGCGGTGGCAGCGGCGGCACTTTTCTTTCTACCTGTCCCCGAAGTGCGGCGGCCAGAACCTGCTGCGGAGGGACAGGAGCAGTCGGTGGAAGGATCTCCCACAACTCCAGTTCCCGTTTCGAATGGGGGCGATACTCCGCCCGATCAAACGGCTGAGACTCCTCCTAACGAAACTGACTTGGAAGCCCTCCTCGCAACGGCCCCTGCGATTACAGACCCCCAGCAGCTGAGCACGCTTACCCAAGCCCTCAGAGACGAGTTGGATCTGGCTTGGGTAAAAGAACCGACCTTTGATGAGGATCTGGTTTATCGGGTTGGCGTGGCAGAAAATGGAGATATCTTGGGGTTCAAATATACCAATGATGCCTCCCTGGAATATGTCAACGATACGCCCTTGCTCGATCTGCGCTATATGCCTGTTGACCCTGAAGCGGCGGTTCAGGAGCCGGTGGGTGAGTTTCGGGTTGTCTTCCGACCCAATGGCGTTCTAGAAGTTAGTCCGTGGGATGGACAACTCCCCAACTCCTCAACCGAATCTAGCACTGGAGGTGGCTCGACAGTTACCGATGCCGAAGAGCTGCAATCGCTGACTCGACAACTACAATCACAGATCTTTGAGAACCTGCAGGCACGGGTTGCGGTCGGCGAGGAGCTGACTTACCAGGTTCAATTTAACCAGCAAAACCAGATCGTAGATCTGGAGGCGATGAACCAGTCCGCTCGCGATTATTTCAACGAGACTCCACTCGCAGATCTGCAAAATCGATCGAAATCAGCAAGCTCTGATCCACAGTCTCCCCAAGCTCTATTTCGAGTCGTCTTCACAGAGACTGGCGTATTAGAAGTCAGTCCATGGCATGGTTACCCCTAGAGACTCTAGCCTCGTCCAGCTCTGAAGGCGATCGCCCCTATCGGTAAGCCTGAGGCCCAGCCCAAATGCTGTTGACCAGTCGTCCAAAGGTGACAGGCTGGTCTTCAGCTGCAAGGACCGTTTGCCCCGTCAGGTCAACGGCCCAAAGAGGCCAGCTTTCATCGCCCATGTACCCTGCCCGAAACAGGACTCGGTTGGGATGGGTCTGACTCCAGCCCAGCAAAATGGCATTGCTGTACTGAATCCGGCTGGGAGCCAGAGTATGGGCTCGATTAAGTTTTCGATCCCAAACTACGGCATAGTCTGAGGCGATATCTGACCCCAGGATAGATTCAAACTCACGGGCCAAGACGCGATCGCCCGTCTCCGACCATGCCACTGGGATCAAAATCGCAATTTTGCCTTTCTGATCAACACCTTCAGCCGCTGTAAAAGGATTATCGGAAAAAGGAGAGGAGGCTGTAATCGTCTGCAAATCTCCCGTCCGCAAATTTTCTATGAACAAAACGCTACTCACCTGACTTTGCGTATAGTCAGGTCGCACCCGCATCTGAATCCGGCTATAGGCTGCATACTGGCCGTCCGGTGAAATCAACGACTGACTGCGGTAGTAGCGCAACTCCAGTGCACTGCTAGGATTAATTTCGGCTTGTGTCGCAAGAACCCAGTTCCAGGGAACTGGATAGGGGCTGTTTAAGGGATCAATCTGTACGGGTTGCGGCGTCATGGGAAGATTCGGAGTCAGGAACGATCACAGGGACTTGGAGAGGGATCGTCAGCTTGCGAGACGTGGTAGAAGCTCCTAATCGGTATCAAAGTACCAGAACTCTTCTCCGTAAGGTGAGCAGCGCTGGCATCAGATCCGTAGCTGCAATAACAACAGAGAGAGAAATGGTTGAAGCAACCATTGAGCTTGAAATTTAGTCTGATTCTCTAAGAACCAGGACTGAAGGCGACTTGCTCCAGTGACTGGCTCACCTCATCAAAATTCTGTGCTGTTTACATGTATAACAACTGAAGGCGTTCGAGAAGCAGGAATGAGGTAACTCTTTAATAGACTTAATGTTCAGGGAGGCAGACGCCGCCGTCTACATACCACAGGCACATTACTCTAACACCGAACTCGGGATGAGTTGAGCTTTAACAGCAGCAGCCCCGCGCTGT
Organism: Elainellales cyanobacterium; assembly: GCA_041746655.1. Lineage (GTDB taxonomy): Bacteria > Cyanobacteriota > Cyanobacteriia > Elainellales > Elainellaceae > JBGTGR01. The sequence continues at coordinate 47,113 of JBGTGR010000066.1, forward strand.
ACTGCTTGCAGTCAGCGTCGGGAAGAATGCGCGTCAGTTGATGGGGTTCAACACCCCGGAAACTGACAATTTTCTCAGCAACTCGCGAATAACATCAGTCTGCGTTCTGCCCGTCAACTTGCAATATTCCTGTAAATGCTCAACCTCGCGATCTGGCAGTCTAATACTGATTTGTGGCATGGTAGCAATAAAGTAGCAATATGCTATAATTATGCCATGAGAACCGCTTACCAGTACCGACTTAGGCTGTCCCGACCGCAGCAAGCCACGATTGATCAATGGCTTGAGCTTGCCCGTCGTCAATACAACTATCGGCTCGGTGAGCGGTTCAACTGGTGGGAGCAAAATCGCTGTGATGTCAATGCTTGTCCGTTAATCTGCCATCTGCCGGAGTTGAAAGAGCGTCCTGGTTTTTGTTCGCAGAAGCGGGATCTGGTGAATTCTAAAAAGCTGTTTCCCGAATACAAAGAACTGCCATCTCACACTCTGCAAGATGTCGTTGCACGGGTGGAAAAGGCTTTTGAGCGATGGCTCAATGGCGATAAGAACGGCAAGCGCAGCGGCAAGCCTCGATTTAAGGGGCAGGATCGATATCGCTCATTGGGATTTCCTGACCCAATCAAGCCGGAACATGTGAACGGTCAGTTCATTCAGTTGCCCAAGATAGGTAAGCTGAAGCTGATCTTGCATCGTCCTATCCCGGATGGGTTCAAGATCAAAACGGCTACCCTCACCAAAAAGGCGGACGGCTATTACATCACGCTGTCATTGCAGGATTCGTCGGTGCCAGAGCTGATTCCAGATCTGCCAACCCTGAACAACGTCATTGGCATCGACATGGGATTGCAGTCTTTTCTGATAGATGATTCAGGTGAGGAAATAGAAATTCCTCAGCACTACCGCAAAGCAGAAAAGCGACTGAAGCGGTTGCAGCGTTCTCTATCGCGCAAGAAGAAGGGATCTCATCGTCGGAGGAAGGCAGTTAAGCGAGTTGCGAAAGCTCACCTCAAGGTTGCCAATCAGCGCAAAGACTTTCACTACAAGACAGTGAAAAAGCTGTTGAGCAGAGGAAAGCATCTTGGGCATGAAGCACTTAATATCAAAGGCATTGCCAGGACTCGTATGGCAAAGTCTACGCATGATGCCGGATGGGGGCAATTCCTGCAAATTCTCTCACTCAAAGCTGCAAATGCTGGATTGATGACGATTGCTGTGAATCCAAACGGCACCACCCAGAATTGCTCTGGCTGTGGTCAAAAGGTTTCTAAAACCATCCAGGATAGATGGCATTCCTGCCCTCACTGTGGATTGGAGCTAGACCGCGACCATAATGCAGCCATCAACATCAAACACAGAGCGGTAGGTCATTCCGTTCTTAAAGCTCAGGAAACGCCCGATGGGATACCAGGGGTCACTGAGAAGCCCGCGCTCTATGCGTCAGCATGAGCGTCGGGAGTATGTCACATAGCATCTACAGCAGGGAACGATTTGTAAGAGGGAGACGTATGACAAAGTCACCAGCCGCACAAACACCCGAATATCCCGCCCCGCAGCGATCGCCAAGTCGAGGTCGAGGCGTTTTAGTTCTGGTCTTCCGGCTGTTGTTGCTCGGAGTGAGCGGTGTAACGGCCTGGTTGATTGGGGTGGCCGTTGCTCAGTTTTATCCAGCTCAAACTACAGAGATGCCGTTGCTAGAAAGGTTTCTCCGGCAAACTGATTCTGTTTGGGGCGACATGGGAAATCTTCCCCGGATTTGGGGCGGCAACGATAGGTCAGAGCCACTCGTTTCTCCTCAGCCGCTGCCACCTGCGCTGCCAACAGCATCTCCCCAGCCTGAAGTCTCACCGCCACCGCCATCCTTATCAGAGGCCCAACGTCAAGAACTCCAGTCTGAGCTTTCAAGCCTCCAGTCTGATTTGGAGGCATTGGGTGATCGCACCGCCACCATAGAGAGCCAGCTAGGCGTGAGTCGTCCGGCGGCCCCGCTCGAAAATCGGCTGCGGACCATTGATGAGCAGCTTTCCCCTGATTCCAATCCATCTGCTGATGCCGCAGCACCTACTTCTGAGGTTGAGTCGCCGAATGTGACGGCACCCGTCGTTACACCGCAGGCCAACGAGCGATCGCCCGCCAATATGCTGATGGTCACGTTACCGAGCGATGCCTTGTTTGATCGCAGTCCCAGCTCACTTCGTCCTGAAAGTCAAATTATCTTAGACAGCATCATTAACGATCTGCAGCGATATCCCGGTGCCGCCATCCGCATCGCTGCCCACACCGACGACCGAGAGACGCCCACCCAAAATCGACTCCTCTCCTTTGAACAGGCCCAGGCCGTGGAGGCCTATCTCTCAGCCGCTCTGGGAGACCAGTATCATTGGCTGGTGGTGGGCTATGGTCAAAGTCGTCCTGTGGCTGACAACAACAGTACGGCCAGTCGTCAGCGCAATCGTCGCATTGAAATTACCATCGATCCGTCTTAGCCAAAGTCATGAACGTAATCTTTTTGGGTACGCCTCAGTTTGCCGTGCCAAGCCTGGTTCGGTTGATCGAGCATCCCGATTTCCATGTCATGGCGGTTGTGACGCAACCCGACAAGCGCCGAGGGCGAGGCAACCAACTCCTGCCATCGCCTGTCAAATCAGCGGCCCTTGAGCAAGGTCTACCCGTTTGGCAACCACGTAGCATCAAAAAAGATTCAGAAACCCTACAGCAGCTCAGATCTGCAGGTGCCGATGCATTTGTCGTCGTCGCCTATGGCCAGATTCTCTCTCAAGAGATCCTAGGTATGCCCCGCCTGGGCTGCATCAATGCTCACGGTTCACTCCTCCCTCAATATCGCGGTGCCGCGCCAATTCAGTGGTGTTTATATCATGGAGAACCGGAGACTGGAGTTACAACCATGTTGATGGATGCGGGGATGGATACAGGCGCAATGTTGCTTAAAGCCACAACGCCCATTAGCCTCCTAGATAACACAACCGATCTGGCCAAGCGACTTTCGGTGCTGTCGGCAGACCTACTGGTAGAAACATTGCTAGGTTTAGATCAGCAAACGATTAACCCCGTTCCTCAAGATTCTGCCCAGGCAACCTATGCGCCACTGATTCAGAAGACAGACTATCAGCTCGATTGGTCTCGTTCGGCGATCGCCCTCCACAATCAAATTCGGGCCTTCTTTCCCAACTGCGTCACAACCTTTCGTCAAACTCCGCTCAAAGTCACTGCAACCCTGCCCCTCGACAGCATCGACCCGGCCCAACTGCCCGACGAACTTCAAGACCTGGAGCCAGCAGAAAAAGTAGCAGCGACACCCGGAACTGTCATAGGGCTGCTCAAAAATCAGGGGGCGATCGTACAAACTGGAGACGGGCGACTTTTGCTAAAAGCAGTTCAGCTAGCAGGCAAAAAAGCCCAGTCTGGATGGGACTTTGTCAATGGTGCTCGGCTAGAATCTGGAGAACTACTCGGCTAAACGAGCCCCTGTCACTGTAGAGCCAAATGGACCAGAGAACCGGGCAAATCGGGTCACAGTGAGTAAAATAATCTCTAGCAGAGTCTGGAACCTGGAACGGTTTAAAGGTTTCATCGTGTTTTAATTCCTGCACCAACCCTCAATGACTTCACCCAAAACGCAACCTCCGACTCCTCCCAAAACCTTACTAGGCACGCTGACCCAAGCAGTACAAACGGTGCAAGCTAAGGTTGACTTTTCCAAGTTGGCTTTAAAGCCCGATGCCAAGGTTCCAGAACTATGGGTGCAAGATGCCGAGGCAGAACAGGCAGAGATCTATCCCCTCCTGGGCGATCGCTATCTATTGGGTCGAAGCTCCAAATCCTGCGACATCGTAATTCGCAATCCGGTTGTTAGCCAAATTCACCTCTCGCTGACCCGCGATAGCCAGCAGCAAAACGCCCAATTTGTCATCAAGGATGAAAACTCCACCAACGGCATCTATCGAGGCAAACGGCGTCTCAATCAATTGCCCTTGCGGCATGGCGATATCCTGACCCTAGGGCCACCCGAACTGGCAGCGGCGGTGCGGTTGCAGTATGTTGATCCGCCCCCGTGGTATGTGAAGACGGCCCGTTATGGCCTCTATGGCCTCACGGGAATGACCGCCTTAGTCGCCCTTTGGATTGGGATAGAGTGGCAGCGATTTTCAGTGCGGCCTTTGCCTGCCTCTGTTCAGGGGCCTGTGATCGTCTATGCCCGAGATCGAGAGACACCCCTCACCCCACCGCTCAACGAAGCTCATGTGGAGCTGAGACAGCTATCCGACTTTTCGTCCTACTTGCCGGATGCCGTCATTGCCTCAGAAGACTCGCGCTACCACTGGCATCTAGGAGTAGATCCGTTGGGAATTTTGCGGGCGATCGTAGCCAACCTCCAAGGTGGAGAAATCCGGGAGGGAGCCAGCACGATTACACAGCAGCTTGCCCGCAATATTTTCCGAGATTATGTCGGCACCCAGGACTCCGCAGGGCGAAAACTCCGAGAAGCGGTTGTTGCGCTGAAAATGGAAACCTTCTACAGCAAGGATTTCCTGATGTTGACCTATCTCAACCGCGTGTATCTGGGCTATGGAAACTATGGCTTTGAAGACGCGGCTCGGTTTTATTTCGGCAAACCGGCTGCCGAGCTGACCTTGTCAGAAGCGGCCACGCTAGCCGGGATTTTGCCCGCCCCCAACAGCTTCAATCCAGTCCAGGATTACCAAACTGCAGTAGAGCTGCGCGATCGCGTCATCAACCGCATGGCAGCCCAGGGCAAGGTTAGTCTGGAAGACGCTCAGCGGGCAAGGCGATCGCGAATTGACATCAACCCCAGAGCCATTGAGCAACTGGAGAGTACAATTGCCCCCTACTACTACGGCCAGGTTTTTTTAGAACTGGAGGATCTGCTCGGCTCTCAATTGGCCCAAGAGGGAAACTTTATTGTTGAAACCGGGCTCGATCCTCAAATGCAGACTCAAGCTGAATCGGCGCTGCGGAGGACGTTGGCCAATACCGGAGTAGCGTCTGGCTTTTTTCAAGGGGCGATCGCAACGCTAGACTTCAGCACGGGTGAAGTCCGGGCCTTGGTAGGAGGTGCCGATTTTGCTGAAAGTCAGTTCAACCGAGCCACTCAAGCCCTCAGACAACCTGGATCAACCTTCAAGATTTTTCCCTTTACAACGGCACTGGAGCAAGGCATCTCTCCAGGAACAGCATATGCCTGCTCACCGCTCAACTGGGGCGGGCAGACGTTTGCGGGATGTCGTTCGGGTGGCGGTAGTCAAGACATGTACAGCGGCATGGCTGGATCTGAAAACGTCGTGGCCCTCCGCATCACTCAACAAGTTGGGTTAGAAAATACAGTGCGAACGGCTCGCCGGATGGGTATTGAGTCAGAATTAGACCCTGTCCCGGGTTTGGCACTGGGTCAGAGTGAGGTCACTCTCCTAGAGCTCACGGGAGCCTTTGGAGTATTGGCCAATCAGGGGTTTCGCAATCGGCCCCACACCATCAACCGAATTCTAGACAGCAGCGACTGCGCCGATCTGGAGGACTTCAGCACCTGTCGCGTCATTTACGATCATGCCCAGGATGCAGAAGCCAATCTCCCCGTTCTCAATCCGCAGATTGCCAATACGATGACGCGCATGTTGCAAGGAGTTGTGCAAGGCGGGACTGGACGTGCTGCAGCACTCGGCTTAGGAGAAGCAGGCAAAACAGGCACCACAAACGACAACGCCGATCTGTGGTTTGTTGGATACATTCCTAATCGCAATCTGGTGACAGGCATTTGGTTGGGAAATGATGACAATTCACCGACGAGTGGTGGCAGCGGACAAGCCGCCCAGCTTTGGGGAGATTTTATGGGTCAGGTCGCACGTTAGCCTTGAGAAGACGAGATATTGTGCGATCGTCCTCTGTCCGCCTTGTTGTAAGTGCGATTAATCTAACTAAACCAAGGTCAGAAAAATATGTTATACGTATACATCTTTTGCTGACATGCGGCTGCCATCTCAGATCAAATCGGCTATGATGACAGCGAAACGTGTTCGGCAGTAGTGTACGGGACGTTTGCGTTCGCAATTCCCAACGCTTTTCCGAACAATACATCAAACTGGTTTGGAGAGGATTGTGACTATTTACGTTGGCAACCTGTCTTTTCAGGCTACCGAAGAAGACTTGCGGGAAGTCTTTGCTGAATACGGCGCAGTAACCCGAGTTAGCCTTCCCACTGACCGTGAAACGGGCAGGAAGCGAGGATTTGCTTTTGTAGAGATGGAAGAGGAAGCAAAGGAAGATTTGGCGATCGCTGAACTCGACGGAGCAGAATGGCTAGGACGAGAGATCAGGGTAAATAAAGCCAAGCCGCGTGAAAACGCCCGCCGAGATAGCCTTTCGCAGGCATAGTGCAAGATTCGCCAGATAAAACCGCGATCACAGCAATGACCGATTAAAATAAAAGGCATCTCTGGCCGCCAAGCGTAGGGTATGCCTGCTTTATTAGCGCGGATCAGAGGCGGTTGTTACCAACTGCAGAGTTATCCATGTCTTGGCCACACCTGCTAATTTTTTTCTTTGGCACCCTTCTGATCTTGGTGCTAGTGCTGTGGTTGAGCGGCTCCTTAGTTCGTCTATACTCCAGCCTTTATTTCATTGCTCCGGCTCTGGCAAACCTGGTGTTGGGGCTAGTGATTTTGCTGCTAGTTGGGCTGCTGGGGCTGCTCATCTACTACGCCATTTTGTTTCGGCGGCCCAGACGGCGATCGCGACCGCGACATCTACCGCAAGCACCCGCCCAAAAAGCAGAAGCGGCTGAAGAAACCCTGCGAGCCGTTCGGCAACAGGTTTCCCAGATCCAAGATGAAGTGGCGCGGCAAGCCCTGCTGGAAAAGTCTCGCGAAATTGAGGCTACGCTATCTCGTGGCGCAATTCATGTCGTGGTGTTTGGGACTGGGTCAGCCGGAAAAACGTCAATCGTCAATGCCATGATGGGGCGGATCGTCAGTGAAGTCGGTGCGCCGATGGGAACCACCACAATCGGAGAAACCTATCGCTTTCGGCTCAAAGGCCTCGACCGACAAATTTGGATCACCGATACGCCCGGAATTTTGGAGGCAGGGGTAGTCGGCACTGAGCGGGAGCAAATGGCCCGTCAGCTTGCCACAGAAGCCGATCTGCTGCTGTTTGTCCTCGACAATGATCTACGCAAGTCTGAATATGAGCCATTGCGATCACTTGCAGAAATGGGAAAGCGATCGCTCTTAGTACTCAACAAAATTGATCTATACCCAGAAACCGATCAAGCGGCCCTCATCGCCCGTTTGCGGCAGCGTGTGAAAGGCTTTATTGATCCGATGGATGTCGTAGCAACTGCTGCCCGTCCGCAAGCCGTCCCCCTGGAAACTGGAGAGCTGTTCCAGCCCGACCCCGATCTGTCGCCGATGCTGAGACGCATGGCCGCTATCCTGCGTGCCGAAGGTGAAGATCTGGTAGCTGACAACATTTTGTTACAGTCTCAACGGCTGAGCGAAGAAGCCCGTCGGGTGATCGATATGCAACGCCGACAGCAAGCAGAAGCGGTGATTGAGCGCTTCCAGTGGATTGGCGCAGGGGTGATCGCAGTCACGCCTTTGCCCGTGGTCGATCTCCTGGCCACGGCTGCTGTCAACGCCCAAATGGTTGTAGAGATTGGTCAGGTGTATGGCTGTGAAATCAACCTCGATCGGGGCCGCGAGTTAGCCATTTCTCTGGCCAAAACTTTGGCAGGTTTAGGAATCGTGCGGGGTGCTATTGAATTACTTTCTATCACCTTGCAAACCAATGTCGCCACCTTTTTAGTGGGACGCGCCATCCAGGGAGTCACCGCTGCCTATCTAACTCGCATCGCAGGTAAGAGTTTCATTGAATACTTTCGGCGCGACCAAGATTGGGGAGACGGCGGCATGACTGAAGTTGTTCAGGAGCAGTTTCAGCTCAATCAACGCGATGAATTTATCAAAACTTTTGTGCAGGAGGCGATCGCCCGCGTCGTCAAGCCGATTGCTGAGGCAATAGAGCCTAACCCTGAAGAAGACCGCTAATTCTACATTTTTTCCACCGAACCCAAAGAAAATTCATTAGATTTAACAAGACTTCTCTTAAAAACATCAGGAATAAAGGCCAGTGGTGATGTAGATTACCCTAGCAACTGACCTAAATCACTCAGAAACTAGAGGTCTCTTCTTATACTGGCTCCCAGGCTAGAAGTTGCGGCTTTTACCTTTATCTTGTAGTCTCCTTCTGCCAATGTTTACCTCGATCACCTTAGCAACTGAAAGTCACCTTTTCATTAAAAAATTGGCGTTTTGACATCCAGAATTCCAATTTTAATGTTCTCATTTCTTGATGAGTTTTTCATCAGGTTTAATCCTTTACATAGGGCTCTGAATCTTTGAAGCCTCTTTATAGAGAGACTTCAAAAATCAGTCTAAACTCCAGTGAAGACAGCTAATTTGGCGGAACCCCCCCATCTGTTAATTAGTCTTCAATTACGGGAATACTAACGCTAAGTGTTAAGCAGAGCCCCTTCGCTATCCGGAGCAACTGAGACGATCACTATGCCAGCCAAACTCTTTTACGCTGACGCACAATACGATGACTCTTCCAACTCGCTCAGTTTCGAAGCAGAGCGCGCAGATATTGACGCTGAGCAAATCGAAAATGACTTGGTGAGTCTAGATATGGACAATACCGATGCTTCTAGCCTCAAAAAGGGCACTGGGCGTCGCAGTACGGACTTAGTCAGGCTCTATCTGCAAGAAATTGGTCGGGTTCGGCTCCTCGGACGCGATGAGGAAGTTTCAGAAGCTCAGAAAGTGCAACGCTACATGCGGCTTCTCGAGCGATGTCATGAAGCCGCCCCACAGGATGAGATTCTTCAGCGCTATGTCAAGCTGATTGAAGCTCAGGATCGCCTTTCATCTATGTTGGGCCATCGCCCCTCTCTAGAACGCTGGGCAGCCGAAGCGGGAATCGTCGTGAGCAGTCTCAAGCCTACGCTGGCGGAGGGCAAACGTCGTTGGGCTGAGCTAGCTGAGTTGACGGTTGCCGAACTGGAAACAGTCCAATCGGAAGGCGTTAGCGCGAAAGACCACATGATCAAAGCAAACTTGCGTCTGGTGGTCTCAGTCGCCAAAAAATATCAGAATCGAGGCCTAGAACTGCTCGATCTGATCCAGGAAGGAACGCTGGGCCTAGAGCGAGCGGTTGACAAGTTTGACCCCACCAAGGGATATCGGTTTAGTACTTACGCCTACTGGTGGATTCGTCAGGGTATCACGCGGGCGATCGCCACCCAAAGCCGCACCATTCGGCTGCCAGTGCATATCACCGAGAAGCTTAACAAGATCAAAAAAGCTCAGCGCAAAATCTCTCAAGAGAAAGGCCGCACTGCCACGATTGAGGATATTGCAGTCGAGCTAGAAATGACACCTCCCCAAATTCGAGAAGTTCTACTGCGCGTCCCTCGAGCCGTCTCACTCGAAACCAAAGTTGGTAAAGAGCGCGATACAGAACTAGGCGATTTGCTAGAAACCGATGGCATTTCCCCTGAAGAATTGTTGATGCGGGAATCCCTGCACCGCGATCTACAGCAACTTCTAACCGATTTGACGAGTCGGGAACGAGATGTGATCCAGATGCGGTTTGGGTTAGGGGATGGCAATCCTTACTCACTCGCAGAAATTGGTCGAGCCCTCGATCTCTCGCGCGAACGAGTTCGCCAAATTGAAGCCAAGGCACTGCAAAAGCTACGCCAACCCAAGCGTCGCAATCGTGTTCGCGATTATCTAGAATCCCTATCCTAATCGCCTAGGGATGGTTCCTACGCCAAGTTCATCCATCCTTACGAACGAAATCACTCGTTGCTCCACCCAGCCCAGCAACGAGTGATTTACTTTTGTTTACGCAGTTCCCTCAGAATGGGCCAAAGTAAAATATTGATTAACCTGCCATGAGTCTGGCTTTCAGGCGATTCTGAGTTTTCTCTTAACTAAATTTATTCTCAATAAGCTGATTTTCTTGAAAACGGCGAGTTAATTGTGTATCATTCTCATTAAAGCCGCTTAATTGAGAAGATTAACATGGCAGTTTACACCGCAAGCTCTTTAAAAGCTGAGCTCAACGAGCGGGGCTGGCGCTTAACGCCCCAACGAGAAACGATCCTGCAGGTTTTTCAAAACCTACCCAAGGGTAAGCATCTGAGTGCAGAAGAACTGCATCTCTTATTGCATGGTGACGGAGAGAATATTAGCCTCTCGACCATCTATCGCACGCTAAAGCTGATGGCGCGAATGGGGATTTTGAGGGAACTGGAGCTGGCAGAAGGCCATAAGCACTATGAACTCAATCAACCCTATCCGCATCATCATCACCATTTGATCTGCGTGAGATGCAGCAAAACGATTGAATTCAAGAATGACTCTATTCTGAAGACAGGCACGAAGACAGCTCAGAAAGAGGGATATCATTTGCTAGATTGTCAACTCACAATTCATGCAGTATGCCCAACTTGCCAGCGCGCATTGCTGCCCCTGTAGCCATCAAGACGTTTTGCTGTCATACCCAGGATCGTTCAGAAGGGCTGGTAGCCAATACCAGTCCTCTCGTTTATCTACCGACTTTTCGTGGAGGAAATCAGGTCTGGTTGGGCTGCCCAATTGGACTTACCGATTGGACTTACCGATTGGACTTACCGAACAATATCATCAGGATTCAGCTGATAGGCCCGCTGAGCCGCCTCAATTGCTGCTTGGGTAGCGGGTCCCATGAGACCATCAAGTGGCCCCGCATAAAATCCTTGCTGCTGAAGTCGCCTCTGTAGTTCTAACACCGTCGGCTGCCCAGTAGAGGAGGGCGTCGGGGAAACTGGCAGAGCCGAGGTGGGAGGATTGACTGTTGGGCCGGAGGTAGGCAGCGTTGCGGCAACTGGGTTGTCGAGCGCAGCTAGGGTCGCAGGACCCAACACACCATCGGCTGTTAAACCTTGCGATCGCTGAAACCGGATTACAGCATTCTCCGTCATCTGGCCATAGCCACCGTCAATCGGACCTGTATAGTAGCCCAAATCTCTTAATCGAATTTGCAAATCTGTTACGGCAGTACCCACCGTTCCAGGCTGGAGGATACCTTCTCCTAAATCTGACGCTGGCCCACCCGTTCCAAGGGTAGAAGGGCGCAGAGCCGCGATCGTCTCCGGTCCCGCCGTTCCATCTACAATCAGGCCATTATCCTGTTGAAACTGAATAACCGCCTCCTCAGTGAGCGTCCCATAGTAGCCTGTAATCGGCCCTGTGTAGTACCCTCTCTCGGTCAAACGGTTTTGCAGCTCAGTGACAAGCTCTCCGCTATCACCAAGTTGAACAACTGAGGCGGCAGGAAGCTGGCTGATTAACAGCGCAGGGCTACCTGAAGCAGGATTCAGACCGGGTTGGAGGGCAACCGCTGGGCCTGCCATGCCTAAAATGCTCAGGCAGATAGCCCCCCTCAGTAGACGGAAGCAGCCTGCTCCCACAACGGCTCTGTTGTCAGGCAATGCCAAATCGATTTGGGTCAAACGAAGGTGGATAAGGACTTTCATAACAACACTTATACCTCGCGCAAACTTGAGGCTGAAGCTGACAGACACTTTGGCTGCCATTGTATGCTATTTGGTCCAGAGCAGAGGCTGTTAATGTGAGGAATTCGGATGTGAGGAATTCAGTTGTCACTGTCAAAGCTAGGCCTGTCAAAGTTAGGCCTGTCAAAGCTAGGCATAGTGATCAATCAGGAGCGCCGCAGCTACAGCAAAGCCTGTAATCCCCAAAGCCATCAAAGGATGTTGTCCTTGACTCACGGCGAAAGTAGTCACTGCACCCGCGCCTAAGCCTGCTGTGACAGATGCAGTCAACCAGTCTTTCTTGGAGTTTTTGTCGTACATGTTTTTAACTAGGGCTGAGTAAAAAGGAATAGTGTCCTATCAACCTATCACCCCAGTTTTCATTCTTTAGGAGGAGTCCCCTATCTTGTAACCAAGGTTTAGACTTGGTCAAATTTCTTAATCGCGGCTTGGCCACCGTTAGTTTACTCTTTCAGCATTTCCAGCTCGAACCCACCCTTCAGAACCATCGGATAGCCGAACCTGCATCCACCCACCATCCGAACTCATTCCTAAGACGGTAATTTCGGCGTTGTACTCAACTCCGCCGATTTGACCTGACTCTAGATTTGGGCCATCCCGGAGAATCAGCCCAATCGGTTGTGTAACCACGGCTGCATAAGTGCCTGGTTCTAGCGATGGTGTTGGCGTAGCGGGCTGTTGCTCTGACTGCTCAGCAGAGGCTTCAGAGGCTTTGGCGGGAGGTGCTTCCGCAGTCTCGGTCAGAAGATCGTTCTCGAATAGTGGTTTTGGCGGCGGGGTGGTCAGGCGGCTGATCAGATAGCGGGTAGTGCTAGCACCTGCGTAGAAGAGGATGGCGATCGCCAAAGTAAACCCCGTTAAAAATTTCGCTACCCCAGACAAAGTCATTGCAAAGGTTGGTGTTGAATACGACTGCTTAAACTGCCTTGTCTAGAGGCCAAACGAGCTTTACCGGAAGCAGCCCATTCCTGAAGAAACTGAATTTGCTCTTGGGCCGTGCGAGCAAGGGGAACAATTTGGCTGGCTGCTTCTAATATGTCATCTGTTGTGAAATCTCGATTTTGGCTAAAACCAATATGCATTGCTTCTACCAAAATTTGCTCGATCTCTGCTCCAGAAAAGTCAGGGGTCTCATAAGCGAGACGGTCTAAATCGTAGCTCTTTAGATTGTGAGGACGCAACCGAGATAAATGAACTGCAAAGATCGCCCGCCGTTCTTCTTGAGCGGGCAAACCCACAAAGAAAATTTCGTCGAACCGTCCCCGTCGCAGCATTTCAGGGGGCAAAGACTGAATATTGTTGGCAGTCGCCACCACAAACACGGGAGAGGTCTTTTCAGCTAACCAGGTAATGAAGGTACCAAAGACGCGACTGGTCGTGCCTGCGTCTCCGCGACTATCTAGCCCCGCAAAGGCTTTGTCGATTTCGTCAATCCAGAGAATACAAGGAGCCAATGCCTCTGCCAGCTGAACCATTTGGCGGGTTCGAGATTCCGACTCCCCGACCAAACCTGCAAAGAGGCGACCTACGTCGAGGCGGAGCAGGGGAAGGTGCCAGTGATGGGCGATCGCCTTTGCAGTCAGAGATTTACCCGTGCCTTGAATCCCAACCAGCAACAGCCCCCTGGGATAAGGTAACCCGTACTGACGCGCCTTCTCAGAAAAAGATCCACCGCGTCGCAGTAGCCAGTCTTTGAGATTGTCTAGACCACCGATATCTGAAATTTGTTCGGTTGCGGGGTGAAAGTCGAGAATTTGAGTTTGGCGAATCGTCTGCCGCTTTTCTTCTAGAATCAGCTCAACATCATCGGGCTGCAACTCATTGTGGCTGGCGATCGCTCGCGACAAAACCCGCCGAATTCGCTCAATGGACAGCCCCTGGCAAGATCGAATAAACTCATCAAGCACCCGACTTTCCAAAGTTTGGTTTGTGGCTACCAGCAAACGCTCTAGCTCGGCTTTGATTTCTGTCTTATTCGGCAGCGGAAACTCTAAGACCGTCAAGACCTCCCCCAAATCGTCTGGAATCGCCATCTGCGGCGAAAGAATCACCACATTTTTGGGCTGAGACTTGAGGGCTCGAGCTAAGTTCTTGAGCTTGCGGGCAACCGAAACATCCTCCAGAAATCGATGAAAGTCTCGCAGGATAAATACGGCAGGCACAGTTGCAGGCAGTTTTTCAACCAGCTCTAGCGCCTGCAGCGGATTCCGACGTCCAAAGCCCACATCATTGGGATTGCCTTGATATCCATCGACAAAGTCCCAGATATAGACACCTCGGTTGCCCTGTTGCTTGGCACAGTGAGCCATCAAACCCTCAACTCGCTCTTCTTCACGAGTGGGGATGTAGATCAAGGGATACCGGGCTCGTAGCAGTAGCTCAAACTCTTCGCTGAAGCTCATGGCAACCGTTGGTAGTAAAACATTGATAGGCGTCTATCAGCAGACCAACTAGCTTCTCTTAGCTAAAGACTAGTTAGAAAGATGCTTCTTCAAGTCTTGCAGAGAAGCCCAGCGGCGATCGATGGCATCCGCGCCAGAAATATTATCTCCAACTTGAATTCCACCGCAAGCCTGATCACAAAGCTTGCGCAGCGGAATCTCTAAGCAAAGCTGCTGATAAAGCCATTCCCCCGGATCAAACATGCCTTCGGGAGGCAGTGTTTCAACTAACTCCTCAAGCGTTATTTCCCGCTCAAGCGGAATCGCCTCCAAATCTTCCTCCGGCTCTTCTAGCCAAATCAGCTCAGAGGTTTGAACTGCCAAACGGTGATTATATTGCTGAAGACAGCGATCGCAAGTCAGCGTCACGATCGTCTCAGCCGTTGCTGTCACTTCCAGATATTTACCCTGATGAACCACACGCATCTTGCCCTGAACCGGAGTCAGCGTCTCCAAATCAGGAAAATACTCCTTGACCTCAAGTGCCTCCGTTCTTTCCGGTGCCTTGGCCAACTGGGGAATGTAAATGGCTTGCATGGTTGAGCGCTCCTCTCAACTTGGTACGGGCATGCTGCACTCAGCGACCTGACTCAGCTACCTGATTGATCCTAGCGTCTCCAGTCTGCTAGAACATAGCTCCGAAAGCGAAATTCGTCGGATTACTGAGTCAAACTATGGGGAGACACGACGAACGACCAAACGCCGATTAGGCTCACGACCCTGGCTAAACGTCTCCAAATCCTCAAACACCTTCAAAAAGGTATGAACCTGTCGCCGCTCAGCTGCAGATAGAGCAGCCATTTCAAACTCTTCTCCCGTCTCTCGAACGCGCAGCGCAGCTTGCTCTGCCATTGCCTGCAATTCTTCCTGCCGACGAGCCCGATATTGGTCTAGCTCAACCGTGTAAGCCGTTTGCTGATCTTCAGGCTGCCCTAGGTTTAAGGTTGTGTTGGCTAGATATTGAACTGCATCTAAAACCTCTCCGCCTGGACCAATCAACCGCTGGATCTGTTCAGAAGAAAGAGAAGCTGAATCTATCATGAGCCAGCAGCTCCCCTCCGACTGAATTTTCTCTAGATCGGCTGTGACTGGAGTCGAAAGACCTGCTAGCTTGAGCAGCTCTTCCAGCCATTGCTGACCTCGACGAATTTGGCTCTCATCCATTACTATCCAGCCTTCTTCTTCGCACGTCCCGGTTCAAAAGGAAGGGATTCGCGGTTGTCATTGCTCACCGTTTCTCCCTGCTCTTCAAGCAGCTTCTGTAGATTTTCAGGTAGAGGCTCTCGCGACAAAATAAATGTCTGCATCGTTTGGAAGATGTTGGCAATTACCATATACATCAACACCCCAGCCGGAAGTGGGAAGAACAGGAACATGCCAGAGAATAAAATTGGCGTAACCTTGTTCACCGCAGCCTGCTGGGGATTGGTGCCGGGGCCTTGGCCTGAGAGCAGTTGGTTGATGTAGAGGCTAATTCCAAAGAAGAGTACCATCCCGAAGATATCCCAGTGGATGCCGCCATCGTCGTCGAAGGCTCCCACTCGACCTAGCGCATCAATGAAGAGGAATCCCTTATTGGCCGCCAATCCAGGAATCTTTCCTTGCAGGGTGACTTCACCGGGTTGTAAAGCTTCGAGATTGCCGTTCTCATCGAATCGGACGCGCTCAGCTCCTTTCGTCACTTCCCAATGGGGAAGAATCTCAGTTTCTGGATAGCTGTCTAAAAGCTCTTGGATCGGCTTTCCTTCGGTGGTCTGGAAGTTAAGACTCGTCTTCTCGCCTACGGTAAGACGGTTCCCGCCCGGCACAATAGCGGCCACCGGAACATGAACCCCATCGGCCAGGTAGATATTCTGAGGTTTTGTACTGTAGACCTGAGGCTGAATCTGCTCGATTCGCTCAGACGGAAAAACTTGCAAATCAACGGTGTAGTTGATGTCGGAGAAGGGTGATCCTCTCAAGGTTGCGAAGAGGGCAAACAGAATTGGCATCTGCAAGAGGACAGGAAAGCAGCCCGCAAAGGGGTTACCAAAGTCTTTGTAGACCTTCCCCATCTCTTCCTGCTGCTTGGCAGCATCGTCTTTGTACCGCTCCTGAATTTCCTTCATCCGCTTCTGCATCACCGGCTGCGCGACTCGCATCCGCCGCATGCTTCGGATAGACCCTGCGCTGAGCGGATAAAGGGCGAACCGAATAACCAGCGTTAAGGCAACGATCGCCAAACCATAGCTGGGCACGATCCCGTAGAAAAAATCCAGGATCGGCAGCATCACGTTGTTCGAGAGAAATCCAATACCGAAGTCCATGCGCTCTAAGTCAACCTAGCGTGATTGTCTGATATCTAATCTATCTAAAGATGGGCCAACCTGTGGGCGTCGATCACCATCATAGAGAAAGTTGGCAACTGTTAAAGGTTACCAACTTCCTAAGCTCAACAGATTATTAAAGCTGATAGCATGCTGTCTAGGAAACGTTTCACCGGTTCCCAAGAGGACCACTGACCTGCTGAGCGGCTGGCGAAATTTTCTCGTTGATGTAGTCGTAGACTTCTCTAAATCTGGGGATAGCCCTCAGTTCTAGGCGACTCCCATCCTTGAGGGTAATGACCATATCGCCCCAAGCCCCAAGGCCACGAGGAACTGTTACCACTTTAGAAATTTCAGAATAAATGATGTCAGAGCGATCGCGCCCCATCCATCCCCCAGTCACCGAAATACGACGACTGCTAATGCGATAACGCAGCCAGAGCGCTCTCACGATAGAGCCAACCGTTAGTGGTAGACAAATGATTGTAAAGCCTAGGAATATATTGATAATCAGGTCCCCGATGTGAGGTCCGCCTTCAAAGAAGGTCTCCTCTTGAATGCCCATGAATTACCTCAGCTTCTATCAGCAACTGCTTTAATTCTCGCAGAAATTGTTCGTAATCGCACCAAATCGCCTCAGGACGCACAACAATTACGATCTGCCAACCCGCAGGAATTTGAGGCAGGAGCTGACGAAAACCCGCCCGCAGCCGTCGTTTGATCCGATTGCGCACTACAGCTCGTTTACTAACTTTCTGGCTAACTGAAATTCCAATCCGGGTTGGCGGCAAAGGCTCTGCTTTTCTTTCTGATTCAGCCGAATCAATGGGAACAGCAGAGCCCGGTTTGGTTCGGAGTGCTCTCAAGACAATATGAGAAGTCGATCGGCGCAAGCCAAGTCGATACACAGCACTGAACTCTTGCCGATGCTTCAGTCGATGGTTTTGAGGTAACGCCACACGGATACTCAGCTGGAGCCTGGGTTCGCCATAGGGGCTGAGCCATAGTTAGGCTGCAAGCCGAGCCCGTCCTTTCCGCCGTCGGGCTTTGATTACGCGCCGGCCAGTCGGGGTTCGCATCCGAGCCCGGAAACCAGAAGTTCTCTTTCTTTTGCGGGTAGTTCCGCCGAAGGTGCGCTTGGTCATGAGTTGAGTACTCCGAGTCTCTTCATCTGCAAAAAAGTCACAGTCAACAATTGTATCATTGTCAACTGAGAAAGTTTAACTAAATGACTAGTCTCCAATGCTGAGAATCCAGGTGCCGATATATTGCGGAGCCAACACATCCCCTGGCGTCCGCACCAGAGCGTTGAAATAATGCATTCCGGCAAAGCGGGGATTTCTCACGTTTGAGAAGACTAGCTCAACGCTGGTACGAGCTGGGATGGGCTCTACGGGGAAAAGCTCGATCAGGCGGTTTTCTGGATCCCAAGTCACCTCTTCCAGCGGAACACTGCGGCCATTGATGCGAATTTCCATCGCATCTGGATCGAAAGACCCTTGATAGCTAGCTGGATAGGTCACCGCAAATTGCGCTACCGCAAAATCTAGCTTACGGCCAGAAATGCGTAACCGATAGCGATCGCGACGGTTGGGCCGTCCATTGTGATCTAGGCGATAGCTGAGCTGGTTATTGCGTTCAACTCCGCTGAAGATGGTAAGTCCAGAAAGACCTTGGGCCATGCTGACGATCGGGATGCCACCGACCAAAACACCAGCAAGCGCTAGAACAGAAATCAAACGAGGCATCGATAGTCCTTTAGAAGGCATAGGCTCCATACCTGAGTAGCAGTGTTTCACAACCCATCGTTGTCACACGTTAACGTGACAAATCAGTTACGAAACTTCATCAATACTGACTTTAGCAGGATTGACGTTTCACCTGACGGATCTTGAGACGGAGGAAGCCTGCCAAAAGTGCCAGCCTTAGCAAGGTCTCCTTGTTTGTTGCAAGATGTAATCAAACACGTACAAATGCAACCAAACTGTAAGCTTATTTGCTGATCTGCTGCAAAAGTTGTCAATCGAAGAGTCTATATTTCAGGATCAAATTAGAACTTGCTCCCGCAAAACTCTTGCTTTGGAAGCTGCTAGCCCTTTCGGATAGCCATTTCAACTCAACAGAATCATGTGATGAGATGTTGAAACACAGTGAGTATTTCTAAAAACCCAGTGAGTATTTCCAGTAAACGTTAGGGCAGCAAATCTATAAGACAAGTTGAAGATGTGAATGCAGAAACGGGGATCAATCTAGGATGCAGAGTAGCGCTCATCACCTTAAGGAAACTGGCCTGCTAGGATAAAGCCTCCTAATCTCACTGGATGGGATCTAGGATGCGGGGTATGAGCCGATTTGCTACTCAGTCTCACTAGGGTCATATTGCAAATCTTCGGGTTAAAACTCTCATATTCGCTAGTTTTCTCCAATTAACCCATTAAATGGAGTGAATTGTGGGGTGAGATTGACTTTAGTTTGAGTGCAGAAGTTTGAGTGCAGATCATGATCTGCTGCTATTTCCTGGGCGTCCTATGAAAAGAAGTTCTACATGCGTATTGAAGAAGGAGAATCCATGAGAATAGCGGTTGCCAGAGAAATTGAGGTTGGAGAGCGTCGGGTTGCTTTAGTCCCAGATACGGTCGCTCGTCTGGTAAAACAAGGTTTAGAAATAATTGTTGAGGCGGGAGCCGGGGAGCGGGCTTATTTCTCGGATGCAGACTATGAGGCCGCCGGGGCTACCGTGATCGCCAATCCAGAGCAACTCTGGCAGGAAGCCGATATTTTGCTGAAGGTAAATCCGCCTCAGGAACGAGAAGATGGGCGCTCTGAAGTCAGTTTCCTCAAGCCGGGAGCTGTTCTGATTGGCTTTTTGAATCCGCTTGGAGAGCCAGCCCGAATTCAGCAGATTGCGGAGCGCCAGGTTACGGCCTTTAGCATGGAGATGATTCCGCGCACGACTCGGGCTCAGAGTATGGATGCGCTCTCGTCTCAGGCGGGCGTGGCGGGATATAAGGCAACGCTGATTGCGGCTGCGGCTGCGCCCCGATTTTTCCCGATGTTGACTACGGCAGCGGGTACGATTCCCCCGGCTAAGGTCTTTATCATGGGTGCGGGTGTGGCTGGGTTGCAGGCGATCGCCACCGCTCGTCGATTGGGTGCAGTGGTCGAAGCCTTTGACATTCGCCCTGCTGTGAAGGAAGAGGTGCAGAGCTTAGGGGCCAAATTTGTCGAAGTGGCGCTGGAAGAAGACACCGTAGCCAGCGGCGGCTATGCTAAGGAGCTTTCGGAGGCCGCTAAGCAGCGATCGCGCGAGATCGTGACCGAGCATGTCAAAAATGCAGATGTGGTGATCACCACGGCTCAAGTTCCTGGTAGACGTGCGCCCCTTTTGGTCACAGAAGAAATGGTGGCTGAAATGAAACCCGGATCGGTCATTGTCGATTTGGCGGCAGAACAGGGGGGCAACTGCGCCTGCACTGAGCCTGGTAAGGATGTTGTCCATCGCGGCGTCACGATCATTGGCACGATTAACCTTCCGGCTTCGATGCCTTTACATGCCAGCCAGATGTATTCCAAAAATCTCATGACGGTGGTTCAGCATCTCGTTAAAGATGGGGCGATTCAGCTCGATTTTGAGGATGACATTACCCGTGACGCTTGTGTGACGCACGAAGGCCAAATTCGCAATGCGCGGGTGCGAGAAGCGCTAGCAGTGAATGTCTAGGAATATCTCGTGAATCTAAGGACTGACCACTCATACTTGTGATATCGAAGGAGAGAACGTAATGGCAGCAGGTCTGCTGACGGGATTAGTTGTATTTGTTTTGGCGTCGTTTATTGGGTTTGAGGTGATCAATAAGGTGCCTCCGACCCTGCACACGCCTCTGATGTCGGGTGCGAACGCCGTTTCTGGAATTGCAGTGGTGGGAGCCATCTTGGTGGCTGGCCCGCAGGAGTGGAACCTGACGGTGATTTTGGGCCTGATTGCTGTCGTTTTGGCCACGGTCAATATTGTGGGTGGATTTTTGGTCACAGACCGGATGCTGCAAATGTTTAAGAAGAAGGAGGCAAAGGTATGAACTCAATGACTACTGCGATTGAGCTAACTTACCTGGTTGCGGCCTCTCTGTTTATTGTCGGTCTGAAACAATTGGGCTCTCCGGCGACGGCCAGACGGGGAAATATTATTGCGGCGGTTGGGATGCTGGCCGCTGTAATCGCTACGCTGTTGAATCAGTCAGTTTTGAACTACCAAATGATTTTGGTGGGCGTGATTGTGGGATCGCTGATTGGGGCGATCGCCGCTCAGAAAGTCGCCATGACTGCCATGCCGCAGATGGTCGGCTTGCTCAACGGCCTGGGTGGAGCTGCATCTGCCCTGGTTGCTGTTGGTGAATTTTGGCGACTGCTCGGCACCGCAGGCCCCGTGCCTCTTGATGTCACCATCACGATGATTTTTGGGGTGCTGATTGGCGGTGTCACGCTGACAGGTAGCCTGTTGGCCTTTGCCAAGCTCCAGGGCTTGGTGAGAGGAACGCCGATTGTGTTTCCGCTCCAGCAGTTCTTCAACGCGGCGTTGCTGATTGGCTTTTTGGCAGGCGGGGGATACCTGCTGTTTTCACCCGAGTCGCCGACGGTGTTCCTAGCGCTGGTTGGGCTTTCGCTAGTGTTAGGTGTAACGTTTGTGCTGCCGATTGGGGGCGCAGACATGCCTGTGGTCGTTTCGCTGTTAAACTCCTGTTCAGGTTTGGCAGCGAGTGCAGCAGGCTTTGTGTTGATGAACAACATGCTGATCATTGCTGGCGCACTGGTTGGAGCTTCAGGTTTGATCCTGACCCAGATTATGTGTAAAGCCATGAACCGATCCTTGGCGAGTGTGCTCTTCAGTGCTTTTGGTTCGGCTGGAGCGAGTGGCGGTGCTACTGGAGAAGCACAGGGCGACAAGGTTGTACGTTCGATTGGCGCAGAAGAAGGCGCGATGATGTTGGGCTATGCGCGATCGGTGGTGATCGTGCCGGGATATGGAATGGCTGTAGCGCAAGCTCAGCACTCGATCCGGGAATTGGTCGATCAACTGGAGCGGCTCGGCGTTGGCGTGAAGTATGCGATTCATCCCGTGGCTGGCCGGATGCCGGGACATATGAATGTGCTGCTGGCTGAGGCGAATGTGCCCTATACGCAGCTAGCTGACATGGACGACATTAACCCCGAGTTTAACCGGACGGATGTGGCGCTCGTGATTGGGGCAAACGATGTCGTGAATCCAGCCGCTCGCGATAATTCGGGGAGCCCAATTTACGGGATGCCAATTTTGGAAGTTGACAAAGCTCAGCACACGATTGTGATCAAGCGCGGCATGAGTACGGGCTTTGCAGGCATCGACAACGAGCTGTTTTATAAAGACAAAACCATGATGATGTTTGGCAGCGCCAAAACCGTGGTTGAACAACTAGTCTCTGAGGTAAAGCAGCTTTAGAGGGGCGATCGCCCAATTTCGCCTGTCTAGAAAATCCATCTTGTAAATCACTTGCCGTAGGAGTTCTCTCTTGCGGCATTTATTTTTGTGATCTAGACGCTGGCGATCGCCCTTCTATTCCTTGCCACTTAAGCACTGTCGTCAATCCGACACCTGTGTCTCTGCCCGGTGACAGAGGAAGAATAGACTTTTGTTAGCGAATATTGCGATTAAGAGCGGCTATATGGGTTGAGATTCAACTGTGATGGACAGCTTAGTCGCTCAGTTGAAATTAGGAGCAGTTTCCGATGAAACGAATATTGAGTTGGCAGTCCCCTGTCGCAATGGTGGCTTCTGTCGGTTTGGCGGTAGTATCGATGGCGACCCCGTCTCTTGCAATGCAACCCGCTCCGGCAGAGTCTAATTCTCTCAACTTATCAACTCAGCAGGAAGCCTATCAAGTTGCTCAAGCTACTGCCGATAACTGCCGCCAAATCAGGGCAACGGGAGGGGTAACGGTGAGAGAAGAGCCTTCTGGAGAAAGTGAGGCGGTCGGAGAAGTACTCAATGGACGCAACGTAACGATTGTCAATCGTGGGGCGGCAGGATGGGTTCCTATTTCGGCTCCTCTCAGTGGCTATGTTCCTGCTTCATTCCTGATCCTGTGCCCAGACACTGCAGCACCACCGCCGAGCAACTGCCGTGAGGTTAGAGCTCGACCTGGCCTGAATGTTCGCCGCGAGCCTTCTATCAACAGTACTGTGGTCGGATTCTTAACCAATCGTCAACAGATCACCATTGACAACCTAGGATCAGCAGGATGGGTCGCTCTCAATCAACCCATTGATGGATACGTTGCAGCTCGATACTTGGCCTACTGCCCATAAGACGGCAGGAAAGAGATTTCGTTGACCACTTGCACCCGGCCCTTGGCGACCGCATAGAGGAGGCGATCGATAGAGTATTGTTCGTCTTCGTTGAGGCGGTCTGTGAGCAGGGCCGCGAGCAAGCCATATTGGTCGGCAAGCGTAACTTTTCCGGAGTTGCTGACTTGAGCAAACAGTTCGGAAAGCGCGAATTGCAACAGACAGAGTTGAGGAGCCATTGAAGTGCAAGCCACGGGATGATTCTTACACTATGCTCGATTTTGCGGTAGACCCGCGTGATTGAATCTATGGCTGAATGGTGATATTGCTCGCTAGTTTTCTGTGACGGAGTTCTCAATATTTTGTGATGGCTGTCTCTATGAAATGTGGCAGTCATCACACCTAAGTATTTTACAGAACGTTACTTATTGAATGAGCTTGGGGTACAGTCTAAGCTTTAGACTTTATAACAACTGGCATTTAGATTGCATCTTTCTAACCCTTTAGTAAGACTATGTTCCCCACTCATCGGCCTCGTCGTCTTCGCAGCCACCCTCAGCTTCGGCGGATGGTGCGAGAGAATGTGTTGACCACAAATGACCTGATCTATCCCCTGTTTGCGGTGCCGGGTGAAGGCTTTGCACAGGAAGTGAAGTCCATGCCGGGGGTTTATCAGCTCTCCATTGACAAGATTGTCGAGGAAGCGAAGGAAGTTTACGAGCTAGGAATTCCAGCCATTATTCTATTTGGAATTCCAGAAACCAAAGATATAGAAGCCACAGGCGCATGGCATGATCACGGTATTGTGCAACTCGCAGCAACGGCAGTGAAAGAAGCCGTTCCGGAACTACTCGTGATTGTGGATACCTGTCTGTGCGAATACACTTCCCACGGCCACTGTGGCTATTTGGAAGTAGGCGATCTGACTGGACGAGTCCTGAACGATCCGACGCTGGAGTTGCTGAAGAAAACTGCTGTTTCTCAAGCCAAGGCGGGAGCAGATATCATTGCGCCTTCTGGCATGATGGATGGCTTTGTGCAGGCCATTCGGCAGGGCTTAGATGAAGCCGGTTTTGAGCACATCCCGGTGATGTCCTATGCGGCGAAATATGCCTCAGCCTACTATGGACCTTTCCGCGATGCAGCAGACTCTGCCCCTCAGTTTGGCGATCGCCGTACCTACCAAATGGACCCCGGCAACGGTCGCGAAGCCCTCAAGGAAATTGAGCTAGATATTGCAGAAGGGGCTGACATGCTGATGGTCAAGCCTGCGCTGTCCTATATGGATATCATCTGGCGTGTGAAGGAAGCAACGCACCTTCCGGTCGCAGCCTATAACGTCTCCGGCGAATATGCGATGGTCAAGGCGGCAGCACTCAACGGCTGGGTCGATGAGGAGCGTATCGTTCTGGAAACGCTGACTAGCTTTAAGCGAGCTGGGGCCGATCTGATTTTGACCTACCATGCCAAAGATGCCGCCCGCTGGCTAGCAAACGCCTAATCCCGCCATACGCAATCTGCGTGGCGTGGGCCAAGAGTATGATCAGTAAGTTCAATCAGTAAGTTCAATCAGTGAAGGTGCGATCGCCCCCCATGCTTGCCTGTTCCGGACTCGAAGAGATTCCAAATAGGGTATTGAGGGCGATCACCTGCGCCACAGGCATTTGCCCATAGCTAAACACATAGGGAATCTCAGGCGGCAAATCTGGCAGAAATTGCTCTAGAACATAGGGACTGCCATAAATGACCAGCGCCTGTAAGTCCTGGCTGGTGAGCAAGGCTCGAAACCAATCTCGCGCCGTTTTGGTCAGTCCGGCACTGCCACGAAACGGGTTGCCTCGGATAAATAGCTGGAGCAGCGTCGGTTGAGGAATCTCAGAGTTGAGATCCAGTGGCCTCGCGACACTGTGACTATCGACGAGTTGGAGGGGATAGCCAAGCTTTTGGGGGAGGGCGATCGCCGGACTGGTGCGCCCCAAAAAGCTACAGTTGAGCATGTCATCCACCACGATCAGGTTGCGGGCTGATGGCGTAAACTGCACCGGTTGAGGAACCCGAGATTGCATACCATCACGGACAATTGCGGAAGCAGTGATCATGGCTTGAGGATGGGCCAGTTGATCGAGCTGAATCGGTGGTGGCGGCACCTGCTCCCAAGCGTGGGATGTGCTACCTGTGTCCACGGCAGGCGCATATACCTGATGCTTGGCCCGCCAAATTCGCTCAACCGAAGCATGAATCCGCTCATCTGGAATTCGGCCTCTCTCCACAGCCTGACAGACTGCCCGAATTGCAGACTCCGGATCGACCGGCATCAACAAAATATCGGCCCCAGCTTCCACTGCTAAAATTGCGGCTTCATCCGCGCCATACTGCTGAGTGATCGCGCCCATAATCAGTGCATCGGTGACAATCAAGCCCTCAAAGCCTAAGTTCTGCCTCAGCTCTTGGGTCAAAATTCGTTGAGAAAGGGTCGCTGGATATTCTGCATCCCAGGCCGGAATTTGCAGGTGCGCCGTCATGATGGTATCGACTTGAGCGGCGATCGCAGCCTGAAAAGGCGGCATTTCCACCTCGGCCAAGCGTTCGGGAGAATGGGGCAGCACGGGCAGCTCCAGGTGGGAATCAGTCGCCGTATCGCCATGGCCTGGAAAATGCTTGGCTGACGTCAGCACCGGATAGGACTTAGCTCCGTGAATAAAAGCTGTCGTGAGCTGACTGACAATCTCTGGCGTCTCTCCCCAGGCCCGCACATTAATCACCGGATTGAGCGGATTGTTGTTGACATCTACTACCGGGGCTAGCACCCAGTTAATGCCGATTGCTAAAGCTTCCTGGGCCGTAATCGCTCCCATCTGTTTGGCATAGGCGATCGCCCGCTCTAGGTCTTGCTGGGCGATCGCCCCCAGTGTCATCGGTGGCGGAAACCAGGTCGCGCCGCTAAACCGCTGTCCGACCCCTTCCTCAATATCTGCCGCAATCAACAGCGGAATTTTTGCCCAATCTTGAAGTTGGTGAGTTCTCAACCCGACTTCGGCAGCACTCCCACCCAACAAAATCACGCCGCCCACACCGATTTCGTTCACCCAGCGCTTTAAGACCGCTGCAGGGGCCTCCCAGGCCGGATACTGAATTTGGTGATCAAACAAATACCCAGACGCTCGAACCACCACCATTTGGGCTACCTGTTCGGCTATAGACAGGTCTTCCCACGGATGCAACGCTAGATTCATAGCTCAATTCTCAATTCACGCCAAAAGATGAGTTGTCTAACGGCGATCGCCCCCACTGAACCACCAACCTGGACTAGGAACAAATGCCACCCGACCCGACCCGTGCTAAACGTTAATCCTCTTCTGCCCTAGGAGCCTCGATCTCCTCATCTAGGTCTTCTGGATCTACCGCTGGGCGTTGCTCACTGATTTGATTGATCAACGTCAAGATCTTAGTACCGCGCTCGATCGACTGATCTTCTAGAAAGATGACTTCGGGAGTTCGCCGCAACCGGACTCGATGGCCTAGCTCACTGCGAACATAGCCTGTGGCCGACTTTAGGCCTGCCATCGTTTCAGCTTTGGCCGCATCGGTGCCATAGATGCTGACAAAAATCTTGGCGTGCTGCAAGTCTCCCGAAACATCAACATCGGTGACGCTCACCATTCCTGAGCCCACTCGATCATCCTTGATGCCAGAGATCAGCATCTGGCTGACTTCCCGCTTAATCAGTTCAGCCACGCGGGCAACCCGACGACTGGTAGCCATAAGACTCCCCTCCAATCCATAAACAATCTATCTATTCCTGAGTCAGACACCTAACCCTTGTAGGCTAAAACCAACCAGAAAATTGCTTGCTCTAGCCTAGCTGACGTTGAGCCCTAGCATGGCCCGGAGCGTGAAGACCAGAAATGCAAATCCCGCTAAAACTAGACCGCTGGTGGCGATCGCTGTACTAGGACGCTTGAAAAGAGGTGCAAACGGCTGAGCTACGTTCAACAGGATACCCAAAATAATCGTGACTAAAAAACGCGGATAACGAGAAATATTTTGTAAAAATTCTTGCATGGTCCCAACCTGGCAAAGCCCTTCACAGCAAAGAGGGAGAAGTAAATAGTACGTTCGTAGTACAGTGAGGACGAAAGTCTGCATATCGCAGTCTGTCCTAACTCCTGTTTCATCTTAACTGGCATAGCCAGCCGATGAGACACGATTTTGAACTGATTCAGGCGATCGCCCAAGGCTTGATGTAGTCTTAACTCAGCATCTGATGCCTTCATGTTGAAACTCTCTCCCCCGACGTTGCCCCGCCCCTTCTTGAAGTGGGCAGGCGGAAAAAGCCAGCTGATCGAACAATATAGGCCCTATTTCCCAGTAGGCTTCAAAACTTACTATGAGCCGTTCTTGGGAGGCGGAGCCATCTTTTTTCATCTTCGGCCTGAGCGCGCCATCTTGACAGATATCAATCCCGAATTGGTCAATGTCTATTGCTGCATTCGGGATCAGGTTGAGCAGGTGATTGCCTTCTTGCAAGAGCATCAGATCCAGCATTGCGATCGCCACTACTATCAGGTGCGCTCTAGGGTCGTTGAGAGCCAAGCAGAAAGAGCCGCCCGCTTCATCTACCTCAACAAAACCTGCTTCAACGGCCTGTATCGTGAAAACCTCAAGGGAGAATTTAACGTTCCCATGGGCCGATACAAAAATCCGAGGATTTGCAACCCCAGCTTGCTTTATGCGGTTTCAGAAGCGCTGCAAAATGCCCAGCTTGACGTACAACCGTTTGATGCCGTACTTGCAACCGCTCACAGTGAAGAAGATTTTGTTTATTTTGATCCGCCCTATTACCCAATCAGCTCGACTAGCAGCTTTACCCACTACAGCCGTCATGCTTTCAACCGGGAGAGTCAGATCTGCTTGAGGGATACCTTTGTAGCGTTAGCGGAGCGGGGTGTAAAAGTGATGCTGTCAAACTCAGACTGCCGCTTCATTCGAGAGCTTTACCAAGACTTCGAGATTCACACCATCTCAGCCAGCCGCTCTATCAATTCCAATGCCAAAAAGCGCGGCAAGATTGCAGAAGTCCTTGTTACTTCTTACAGCTAAAATCTCCGATTTTCTAAAGAAATCGGAGATCTAGAGATGCTATGAATACTGACTATCTGATCTTGTCCTAATCAATAGATCAGGATTAGCTTTTGACAGAAGCTTCAGCCGGTGGCATCACAATTTTCTTGGCCAAACCGAACGTTTGTAGAGTCTTAATAGCCCACCAAGTCATATCCAGTTCCCACCAACGCAACCCAGCCTTTGCAACGTTGGGGTAGGCATGGTGGTTGTTGTGCCAGCCTTCGCCATAAGTGAGAAGTGCTGCCCACCATAGGTTACGGGAATCATCTTCGACCTCAAACGAGCGGTAGCCCATCATGTGAGTCGCAGAGTTGATCAGCCAAGTGGTATGCCACAGGACAACCGCTCGGACGAATACACCATAGATGACAAACGACCATCCACCCAAAGCGTAGAGCAGCAGACCCAACGGAATCTGCAAGAGGAGGAAATTGCGATCGAGCCACTGGTAGTACGGATCGCGAGCTAGATCAGGGGCATATTTTTGGTATTGGTCGCGATTGAAAAATTCGGGATGGGGATAGAACAGCCATCCCATGTGGCTCCACCAAAAGCCGCGAGTTGCCGAATAGGGATCTTTGTCAATGTCTTCGGTATAGAGGTGGTGCATTCGGTGGCCCGCCACCCAAAACAGGGGGCCACCCTGAAGTGCTAAGGCTCCAATTGTGGCGATGATGTATCCAACCGGCTTAGGAACCTGAAAACTGCGGTGCGTCAGCAAACGGTGATAGCCCAGGCAGATGCCAATGCTGCCTAAGAGCCAATGCAAGCCAATCAAAACGCCTAAGGCAGGCCAAGAGAAAAACCAAGGCGCTAAGAGGGCCAGCGCGTGAATAATTCCAAAAAAGCCAATGTTGGTCCAGTTGAGCCCTGGGGCTTTGCTACCCTCAGGGGCAGTCTGTACGGACTGTGATGTCATAAAATCTTCCTTTCTAAAGGCCTCACACCGATCAGCCTCACTGAGCCAGGTTCAGCCTTTTCTTCGCAAGAAGCAAGGAAGAACAATGATGACTCATCGAGTAAAACGCTACAGTAGGAGAAGGTGCAAGTGTTGCTTACATTCTGAGCTTAACAACTTGCCTCAAAAAATGCAAGTGGCACTTACATTTTGATTATGGTGACTCAACAACGGTCAACTCGACAGCGTTTGATTCAGGCCGCACTCCAGCTATTTGCGGCTCAAGGCGTCACTGAGACAGCGACGAAACAAATTGCTGAGTTGGCAGGTGTGAATGAAGTAACCCTATTTCGCCATTTTGGTAGCAAGCATGGCTTGCTTTTGGCGGTGATTGAAGATGCTGATGTTTTTACGCAGCTTGGAGAGATTTTGGGGCAGCAGGCTCGGCAGATGAGCAGTGTGTCTCAGGCTATCAAGGACTATGCGCGCAATAGGCTGCAGGCGTTGGATCAGATTCCAGAGTTTGTGCGATCGCTCGTTGGAGAATCCGGTCAATATCCGGTCGAAAACCGCCAAGCCATTGGGCAAGCGTTGATGCAGGCCAATCACCACACGGCTGAGTATCTGGCTACGGTGATCAACCATGAGCAAATGCAGCTCCATGTTCCAGTCGAAAAGTTGGCTAGTCTGTTGAATGGGCTGCTGCTTGGATATGCAGTTTTAGAATTTACCAGCGAATTTCATCAACTTTGGCAAGACCAAGAAGAGTTCGTCGAATATTTGGCTGAGCTGTTTTTGCATGGTGCAGTTTCCTATCCAGATGCCAAGCCAGATACGGCTCAGTTGACTGAAGAGGTCACGAACGGCATCCTGGCGACCGAGGCTGTGGCTGTCGATGTTGCTGATTTGCCAGCCGGACAGGTTCGTGAGATTTTGCAGCGGGCGAGAAAAGCAGGACATCAAGACTATGCGCTCGTTTATGTCTTGTTTGGAGCGGGTCTGAGTCCGGCGGAGGTGGCAGGGTTGCAGCGATCGCACTCCATCAGCGACTCCAAGCAACATCTACTGCAGGTTACCCAAGGAGCTTTCCGTCAGTTGCCCCTCAATCAGTGGATTATGGGCCATCGCTATGGTTCTCATCCCCGCAACCCGCTTACCCAATGGCTCAAAAGCCGCAAAGATGAGCAATCTGCTTTGTTTCTAAATGAGGCGGGAGAACCGATTTCAGAGGCAGATATTCACCAGATTTGGGAGCAGCTCACTTCAGGACTGGTGGCACCCAATGGAGGGGCGATCGCCATCGAGCAAACCTACCAAACCTGGTGTGTTGAAATGCTGATGAAGGGCATGAATCTGGAAGACTTGAGCATTTTGACTGGACGAGCCTTGGCTGAACTGCAACCCTATGCCAGACGTGCGAGAGAAAAAGCGGCACTAGAACAGGCCATTCGACTAGATCACAAACCAGGTAGCCATTCCACGTTGAAAACCAACAGTGGAGATTCAATCATTCACCCTAGAGATAGGGGATAGACTCTGCCTCCTGCCATACAATCAGTTCAGGATAAATGCGATCGCCTCAAATTGCATTTTTCCAATCAAAGCTATTGGCACTCAGGAAAAGCATTCACAACTCAATCAGTTATCTGTTGATACAAAGTGAATGCTTTGAGGAGTAGATCATGGGTCAAAAAAAGACATTTCTCAAATTTCAGGTTGCGTGGTTAGGAATCATCAGTAGTGGCATTTTTCCAGGGATGGCGATCGCTCAGCCCGCCCAGTCTCAAGTCAATCCCTGCCCACAGATATTTTACGAATCACCCCTTAATACAACCATTCCAGCTCCTGCAGGCTGTCCACCCAATCAGTCTTTTCCATCCCTGATGCGGCCACCGCTACCGGGTGAGCAACAACCTGTAGCAACTGTTCAAATGGTGAATCAAACCGTTGAAGTTCAGATGATTAATCTCACAGCAGGCGATGTTGCCTATGAAGTAATATCAGGCCCCGAGCAGGGCATGATGAGAGGTGATGTGCGGACTCCTACTACCATTAATCTTCATGCTCTATCAACTCCTTTCACGATCAATCTGTTTGGTGAAGATGGAAGTATGTTGAATGGGCTTCCTCAACCCACAGAGACTCCTGGTGAACTAGTAATTTGGCTCGTGAACCTGGAGACTAACAAAAATACTGTGACGATGCAGGAATCTGGAGAAGTTTTTGTTTACTAATTCCATCGGGCGAAAGGTTGCAATCCAGATTCAAAGTTTTGGCTTGAGGAAATATTCAGTCTGGGGATAGGTGATTGCATGGGTTTCATATCTTTAGGATGAGGGTGGATACAACCGCTTTAGCAGGCCTGTTCTCAGAAAAACCATTTGAATTGAGTCCAAATATTGAGAAATCAATCATTTTTTTGTTTGAGACAAAGCATATTCTTTAAGGAGACAATCATGAATCAGAAAAAATCATCTTTAAGATCTCAGTTGGCTGTGTTGGGCGTCATGGGGGGCAGCGTTTTGTCAGGATTGGCGATCGCTCCTCCCGCTCAAGCCCAAGTCAATCCTTGTCCACGGATTTTCTACGAAGCGCCTTTCAACACAACGGTTCCAGCCCCAGCAGGCTGTACGCCCAACGCCTTTGAGCAGATCGCGCCCCAAACCCAACCTCGGCCTTTGCCGCAAGTGCAGCCCCAGACCCAACCCCCTGTGAGTCCTGCCCCGTCTCCCTCTGTGATGCAGCCACCGCTGCCAGGTGAGCGACAGGAGCCAATCACAACCATTTCCATGATGGGGCAAACCGTTGAAGTGCGGTTGATGAACATGACGGCAGCGGACGTGATTTATGAAGTTGTAGTGGATACCGATCAGCGCATCCTGACAGGCGATGGGCAGGTTACGCTGCAAAACCTGTCTGCACCTTTCACACTTACTCTCTTCCGCGAAGATGGCGGTTTGCTGAACGTGATGCCTCAACCCACGGGTGAACCAGGTGTATTGGTTCTTTCGCTAGAAGAGACTACAGATTTGGGGGCTGATCGGAGTACTGTTACGGTGCAGCCTTCTGGTGAGGTGTTTGTGAATTAGTCTAGAGTTGGCCTTTGAGGGCGGTGAGTTCTGCGCGAATGGGCGGAGGTGCGTAGCCCAGGCTAAAAGCTTTTGAGCTATCAAGAGAGACATCGGGTGGACGAGGTGCGGCCATTGGGACATCTTTTTGAGAGCAGGAGCGTAGCCCAGTGGTGGGCAGTTCTAGCACCTCGACCATGAGACAGCCAAACTCATAGCGAGAAATGCGTTCTTTGCCGCCTAGATGAATCAGACCCTGGACATGGGCGATCGCCCACAACAACCCTTGTGCCGCTGTGTGGCCACCAACGGGGGTACGAAATTCGTCTGCAAACAGGCGTAGTTCCTGCTTGGCGCGCAGAGTTTGAGCAAAGAGCTGAAGGAAATTGCTGGCGATCGGGGCTGCCCCAAACATCAACGGCATCCGGCAAACGGCAGCATTAGGATAACGCTCTAAGATTCCGACTTCAGCAGCGACTTTTTGCGTACCGTAGTGATTGAGCGGCGAAACGGGGTCGGTTTCTCGATAAGGGGCCGCTTGTCCGTTGAAGACTTGATCCGTTGAGGTGAAGATGTAAGGAAGGGTGCGATCGCCACACAGCCCAGCCAAATTGCAACTGGCCGTGACGTTCACCTCATAGGTGCCATCTGGATCAACCTGGCAAGTGTTGGGTTTTGATTGGGCGGCAGTGTGAATCACAGCAGTAGGCTGAATCGCCTCCAATAGCTGCTTGAGTTCAGCGAAATCTTTTAGGTCAACTCGTTGCAGCAACACGCCGGGTATCTCTACAGGATGAGTGTGATAGGTGCCATAAACCTCCCAACCCTGTTGCTGGGCAAGCTGACAGACATGCCACCCCAAAAAACCGCTGGCCCCCGTGACTAACAGTTTGCCCATCTTTATTTATGCCTATTAAGGGATTCACAAAATTAATCTAGATCTGACAATGAAGACAGCCGCACTTTGATTGATCAATTGGAATTAATCCCAATTTGAAAGATCAGCGATTTTTGAAACACATCTATTTGTACTTAGGAGATACTCATGCTTTTAAAGCATAAAGCCAGCGACGATTTAGTAGAAATCATGGCACTAGATGACTTGTTTAGTCCCGCTCGCGATAAAGTGACAGCTAAAGTACAGGCAGGTCAAGAAGAGCAAGATCCGCAGGAATTTAAAAAGACTGACCTGCTCTTTCCATCCGGTGAAGAAATGCCGCGCTGTTGGATTGATGCCAACTATCAAATGGATAATGCTCCTGCGGGTTCAGCTACTTCGAGCCGCTAATTTAATTTATCAAGTCAATCTTTTCCCCGACTGCGCCCAGCACCAACTGCGGCGCTTTTTTCAGTAGCCTTTTCTATATGGTTGCAAGAATGATAGTAGGTCAAAAGTTTATGACTGATTGGTGGCAAGAAACCTTCCCGCAGGGACGGCAGACGGTCGTGATTGAGGATGCAAATCAGGCTCGCGTGGCGATCGCCTACGGTGAAAAAGGCTCTGGTCAGCCTTTGTTTTGCCTGCACGGCATCGGCAGTTGGAGCTATAGCTGGCGTAAGAGCGTCGATGCCTTCTCGCAGCAGTTTCGGACGATTTGTGTAGACGCCAAAGGCTATGGGTTTTCGCAGCGATCGCCCTTGCCCGAAAAGCCAGGACACCAGGTGGGAGAGCTGGTTCGCATCATGGAATCACTGACCGATCAGCCTGCAGTGTTGGTGGCCGAATCGATGGGAGCCCTGACGGCGTTGGCAGTTGCTCAAACCTATCCTCACCTGATCGATCGCCTAGTTTTGGTAAATGTGCCGATCTTTCCCCAACAGTTGCCTAGTCTGGGGATGCGCTGGTTAGCCGATTTGCCGATGGAGGTTGTTCATTGGGCTGATCAGCTTCGCCTTGTCCGTCCGACTGCGCCTTTAGTGCGCTGGTTTACCCACCAGATGCGGCAGGAAGTCGTCGCCGATCCGGCCTGCATCACTGAGGAAGAAATTTACTGGCTGACCTATCCCTATATTGAGTTTCCGGGCACGGTGACGCAGTTTGCCACCGACCTACGGCAGGCCGCTCGCGAAATTCGGGCGATGCAGAAAGGCGAATCCAACCTGATTCACCCTATTCAACAAAATTTGCACAACGTTACTTGTCCGACGCTGATCCTCTGGGCCGACCAAGACCGTTGGTTTCCCGCCAAAGATGGCGAAGCCCTGCGCGATCGCCTGCCCAACGCCCGTTTACAGATGATTTCCAACTGTGGACACAACGCCTCCGGCAATAGCTCCGAAGCCGTGAATGCAGCCGTCCTTTCGTTTTTGAACGAAGCCGTTACCGCATAAAGCTTCTGCTTGGATTCCCGGAATAAAGCTGTTTCCCCTGTAGTCACTAAAGCTGCTACACCCAGGAGATCAAGCCAAGGATAGGCTGTTTCCATCTCAGGGAATGCTAGCAAGAGCAGCTGAGCAAAAAGTTCAGCAGTTTTAGAGAAGAAATTGGGAAAGCTTTATGAAATTCAAGTTGTGTGTCCTCGGATTAGCCTTTATGGTGGCAAGTTGCGGTAGCGCTCAGCCGCCTGATGCCAACCCTTCTTCTCAAACTACTGGATCGACTACCGAACAAGCTGCACCTGTTTCAGAGGCCTTGCTCATTTCTGGGGATGGCATTGGTCCGGCTCGATTGGGCATGACACTGGGCGACCTGAAGCAGGAATTGGGCGATCGCGTCGAGTTTTCTGAAGAAATTCCCCTTATGGTCGATTTTAATGCGATCGCCATCAGCCAAAACGGAGAAGAGCAATACTACATTGTCTACGGCACCTGGGAGACGATGACCGACTCAGATCCCATTCAGATGCTGCTGACCAAAAACTCGAAGTATCAAACTCGTGAGGGTGTAGGGCCGGGAATGGCGATCGCCCAAGCCGAATCAGCCTATGGCGACGCCATGCTCAACCACAACATGGACAACGAGGGTAGAGAATATATCCAATTTGCCAATCCTCCCTTTGAGCACATCAGCTTCCGCACCAATGGCAGCCCTGGCAACTTTGCTGGAATCTACGGAGAAAATAATAGGGATAGCCAGGACCCTTCCTACTACGAAACCCAGGAGTTTCGCAATGATGCCACTATCTCAATGGTTATGGTTGACGGCAATGTGCGCCAGCGCCAGACAACAGGCTCAGGTTCTACCTTGCTCACCTCCTCATCCAGTAACGCCCAAGCGCAGGACATTAACTGCGAAAATCCGCGCGGCACACCAGAATTTAACTACTGTAGTGAGCAGGAGTATCAGGACGCTGACCGACAGCTTAATCAGACCTATCAGCAGCTCACTGCGACGCTAGACCGAGAGTCGCGAGAACAACTCACCGATGCTCAGCTAGCCTGGATCAAACTTCGAGATACCCGCTGTGAAGCTGTATCTGCGGCCTCGGTCGGTGGAACAGGCTTTGCAACCTACCTCAATACCTGCCTGTCGTATATGACCTGGCAGCGCACCAGTCAGCTTGAAGATGCACTCGGACCCGATGGCCTGCTGCGGACGGCAGACACGCTGGGTGTAGAGCTGGGAGTTGTAACGGTCGATGGTCAACAGATTGATTGCGCTAACCCTCAAGGCACCCCTAGCATCAATTACTGTGCCGGGATGGCTTACCAGGAAGTTGATCGGCAGCTCAATCAGGTCTATCAGCGGTTGAGAGCCTCTCTACCCAGCCGCGATCGCGAACTGTTGACGGATACTCAGCTAGCCTGGATTGATTTTCGCGATACTCACTGTGAGTTTGCCGTGCGGGAAGCGATGGGTGGCACGGGATACAGCAGCTATCTGCATGGATGTCTGGCCACTGTGACCCAAAACCGCATCAATGAGTTAGACGATTCTGGTTCGATCCTGCCTTTCTAGTAGGGCCAAACCCTTAGTAGAGACGTGAGAGACGTGAGCAGTCGCGTCTCTGCTTCGCTTTAGACGCCACTCTGAGTAGTTTGAGAAAACTTAAGCACTTGGTTGAGCTTGCCGCTGCGGTAGCCCTCCAAATCCAGCGTGACGTAAAGAAATCCGTAGGACTGCAACTGCTCGACGAGCTGAGGTAGGTCTGTCTGCACGACAAATTCCTTAATCTGATCCGGCTGTAGCTCAATACGGGCGGTTTCACCGTCTGAGCGCACCCGCAAATTTTGCCAGCCTAGGTGCCGTAGATAGCGTTCGGCCTGCCCCACCCGCTGCAGCTTTGCGACTGTAATTTCTTCTCCATAGGGAAACCGCGAACTAAGACAGGGCTGGGCTGGTTTATCCCACCAAGCTAAACCTAGTTGCTTCGAGAGTTCTCGGACTTCTAGTTTTGTGACCCCCACTTCGGCTAAAGGCGATCGCGCCCCCCGCTCTTTGGCCGCCTGAATCCCAGGTCTGTAGTCAGACAAATCATCGGCGTTGACGCCATCCACCACATAGGGATAGCCCCGTTGCAGCGCCAGCGGCTTCAATGTATCGTGCAACTCACTCTTGCAAAAGTAGCAGCGATTGACTGGATTTGCCGTGTAGTCAGGATTTTGCATCTCATGGGTTTGTACCACCTCATGAGAAATCCCGATCGTCGCGGCCTGAATCCGAGCATCTTCTAGATCTTCAGGCAGCAGAGAGGGAGATTCTGCCGTAACGGCCAAGGCGCGATCGCCCAACACATCAAAGGCAATTTTGGCGACAAGCGTACTGTCAACGCCGCCCGAATAGGCAATCAACGCCCTATCCATTGCCGCAAACAGATTCTGAAGCTGCTCTAGCTTGTCAGCGAGTGGGACTGATTTCAAATGAGTCACCTAACTAAAATATAAACAAAAAATATAAACACAATCCTGTCGCAGCCTACCGTATAGCTGTGGCTACAGCCAACTTCTTAGGAGTCTTCAGGCTTGAATCTTAGCTTGCTTACAGTAATTGACCAAGGCTCGTAAGCCCAGCCGATAGCTATCAGAGCCGAACCCACTAATCTGACCAACGACTACAGGCGCAATATAAGAATGATGGCGGAATGTCTCACGTCGATAGATATTACTGAGATGAACCTCTACAGCGGGAAGCGCAACTGCGGCGATCGCATCCCGAATGGCAACACTGGTATGGGTATAAGCTCCAGCATTGATCAAAATACCTTGGTGTGTGCCTTGAGCAGCGTGAATTGCATCCACCAACTCGCCCTCATGGTTTGACTGGAGGACGGAAACCTGGGCACCCAGAGTTTTCCCCTCTTTCTCCAAAGAGAGATTGATGTCTGCTAGAGTTTCACGCCCGTATATCCCAGGCTCACGTTGACCCAAAAGGTTTAGATTGGGCCCATGCAAAACTAAGATACTTAACAAAGCGAGTCAACCTGACGAGACTAATGGCGACGCTGAACGTCTTTAACCGGCACTGGAATTGGCTCAGGCTCAGGCTGCACATCTGGACCGAGCAAGGCATCAATCAGCTTGCGCGCCCATTCCTTTAGCCTTTCCAGAACATTCTCAATGTAATCCATTAACCAGACAGCTCCTTTACCGTAGATTCGACTACTTTCGCCTGTGAGAGTAGCCGACCTAACAATGTCAACTATCAACGCTATCTTCTGATCATAACGAATCGTCAGAAATGATCAAGGCTATTCGGCATTTATTAATGCTTTATTAAGCAACTGCCGTCTTAATCGGTCTAAGGCTGTATTGACACTCATCTGACGGATCCAGTCCCGACCGCCCAGAGCGCCAAATTGGCAGGCGATGCTTTGCACCCAACCTTCTGGCCCAGCCAAACCAATATAGACTAGGCCGACTGGCTTTTCTGTTGTGCCGCCTCCCGGACCCGCGACGCCCGTAATGCTGACGCCCCAAGTCGTGCCAAGGCGATCGCGCACGCCCGTTGCCATTTGCTGAGCCACTGTGTCACTCACTGCACCCTGCTGAGCCAGATCCTCAGAATTGACTCCTAAGAGGGAAATTTTGACGGGGTTGTCGTAGGCGATTACACCTCCCCAGAAGTAGTTGGAGCTACCTACGACGGCGGTGAGCACCTGCCCCAAGCCTCCCCCCGTACAAGACTCGGCCACAGAGAGGGTTGCGCCCTGTTGTTGCAGCAGCTCTCCCACCACTGAAGCTAGCGTGTCGTCGTCAGCCCCGTAGCAGTCAAGCCCCCCAATCTGACGCAACTGCTGCTCAATCGGTTGAATGAGCTGGAGCGCAGTGGATTCTGACTCAGCCCGTGCCGAGATCCGCAGTCGGACTTCTCCATTTCCGGCGTAGGGAGCCACGGTCGGATTTTTCAGCGCCAACAAGTCGCTTGCCTTTTCGGCTAAGGCAGATTCTGCAATGCCCCAATACCTTAACGTGCGGCTATAAATCATCTCCTGTCCCCAACCCTGACTCCGCAAGTAGGGAACAGCGGTCTGCTGCCACATGGCTTTCATTTCGCTGGGCACACCTGGAAATGTCAAAATGGTCAACCCAGTCCGGGGTTGCCAGATCATGCCAGGAGCACTCCCAATCGGGTTGGGGAGAATGTCTGCGCCTTCGGGCAACATGGCCTGTTTGCGATTGCTAGGGGTCATTTTTCGCCCCTGCTGAGCATACTTACGCTCAATGTCTTCTAAGACTTCGGGCCGCTCGACTAGAGGCACTGCAAAGAAATCAGCGATCGCCTCCGTCGTCAAATCATCGGGAGTTGGGCCTAACCCGCCCGTAAAAATTAGCAGTCGCGATCGTTCACAGGCGATCGCCAACACCTTTTGAATCCGCATCGGGTTATCGCCCACCACGGTCTGATAGTAATGAGGGATCCCTAGATCAGCCAGTTGCTGAGCCAAAAATTGGGCATTACTATTTTGAATTTCACCGAGTAGCAGTTCAGTCCCAACGCAGATAATCTCAGCGCTTAAGCTCATCTCATTCACCTGTGGGCAGATTCAGGGCAGCACATCTTGCTCATTTGCAGCATAGCGTCGTTCTGGCCGATCTCTAGCCCCAGCCTCAAACCTAAAACTTTATTGCCGAGCATGGTATTGCCGAGCATGGTATTGCCGAGCATATTATTGCCGAGCATGTCTACGAACCTGCCAGCAGGTGTAGGACAACAGAGCCGTTGCCGCCAGCGCATAGGCCAGACCGCTGGGAATTCCAGAAAAAGCGAGAGCCAAACTGCCAACCCACAGCGTCAAAGCATAGATGAAGAGTACTGTCAGCCGATGGGAGAGCCCAGCCTGTAAGAGGCGGTGATGGAGATGGCGTTTGTCGGCTACAAAAGGCGATTTCCCGCTGCGGAGCCGATCCAAAATCACAGCAGACATATCCAAAATCGGCACAGCCAAGATTAGGTAGGGCAAGAGCACCGCAACGGTCGTCACACTCTTAACCAGGCCAATCACGCCCACGCCAGCCAATGTAAATCCAATAAAGTAAGCGCCTCCATCCCCCATGAAAATTTGAGCAGGGTTGAAGTTGTAACGAAGAAACCCAAGTGCGCCCCCTGCTAACGCGGCGGCAATCAGCGCCGCTGCAGGCTGACTCATAAACAAGCTCACAATCAGCATGACAACTGCTGCAATGCCCGATACACCCGCCGCCAGACCGTCTAAGCCGTCAATCCAGTTGATGGCGTTGGCCATGCCCACGAGCCAAAGAATGGTGATAGGCAGACTGATCCAGAAGGGTAATGGCACCAATCCCATAAAGGGAACTGTCAGAAACTCAATG
Organism: Elainellales cyanobacterium; assembly: GCA_041746655.1. Lineage (GTDB taxonomy): Bacteria > Cyanobacteriota > Cyanobacteriia > Elainellales > Elainellaceae > JBGTGR01. Next base: position 86,631 of record JBGTGR010000066.1, read on the forward strand.
TGAACACCCGCTAGCCATGCACAGCCAGCTACAGAAGCCTGAAGCAATAACCGCAGAATTGGAGAGAGACTAAACAGATCATCTGCTAGGCCAATCAGGAAAAAGGCCACGCCGCCAATGGTGACTCCCCAAATTTCATATTCTTTTTGGGGCGGCAGAATGCCAAACCCGCCTAGTCCCCAAACAATGAGTAGAGCAACCAATGTTCCTAGAAAGATCGATACGCCACCCAGCCGGACCATAGGACGCTGGTGGACTTTGCGTCCGCTTGGTAAGTCCACTCGTCCGCTCTTGAGGCCAATAGTTTTGACCAGAGGCGTGCTCAAGAGAACGACGATGGCTGAAGTTAGGAATGCTACCAGATGATACAAATTAGGGGGCATCTGAGATCGATGGGTGCAGGGTTCAACGAGGTGTCAGGCAGAGTCTACATGAACTCTTGCCTCAACGCTAGAGCTTAAACAGATCTTTCTACATATGGCTTTCCATAAGTTGCTATCAGCGCATAGCGAACTGAGCGCAATTTTATAAATCTGGCTCACTATAAATCTGGCTCACAACAATACTGAACTGAACCTGATCTCCTCAAATTGCTATATAAAGTCAAATTGCTATAAAAGCTAGAGCCTATCTTTGCAGAACATTTGAACATCGATGGATAGACCCAAGCCGTTGAAATATTGGGAATGCACCAGTTTTGGCGAAAGCCTCACAAGTGAGCTGCAGATTGACGCAAATCCTGCTGATCGATACAAAGCTAATTAAGAGCTAATTAATCAATAAAGCTTGATTTAACGTCAATCTGTTTAGGGTGCCCACTCGTTAAGTTTTTACCCTTAATGAATTCGACAAACTCGTAAGTTTGTCAATTCACTCAGGCTGTCTAACTGGTTTTACTGAGATGAATCTAGCGAACAGGAAGATTAGCGAGAAATCTCCTCAACCTCATCATGATGTCTTAATTAAGCTAATGCGGGGATCTGACTCATGAGATGAGGATATAGCGGGAAGCGATCGCACAAGGCTGCTACTCTCTTCCGGCAATCCTGAGTCGTTGCCTCATCTTCTGGGGTAAGCAGACAATCGGCAATGATGTTGCCAATCTCAGTAAACTCTGCGATGCCCATGCCGCGTGTGGTCATGGCTGGAGAGCCTAGCCTTAGGCCACTGGTCACAAAGGGAGATTCGGGGTCAAACGGCACTGTATTTTTGTTGGCGGTGATATTCACTTCGCTCACCCGCTGATCAGCTCGCTTCCCGGTCATCCCGATGCAACGCAGATCAACCAACATCAGATGATTGTCGGTTCCGCCAGACACAATCTTAAAGTTGCGCTGCTGGAGTTGTGCGGCCAACGCTTGGGCATTTTGAATCACCTGAGTCCCATAGACCTTAAATTCAGGCTGCAATGCTTCACCAAACGCGATGGCTTTCCCTGCAATCACATGTTCTAGGGGGCCGCCTTGAGTCCCTGGGAAAACAGCTTTATCTAGCTTTTTGCCCAGTTCTGGGTCGCGTGTCAAGATCAATCCACCGCGTGGGCCTCGGAGGGTTTTGTGCGTGGTGGTGGTGACTACATCACAGTATGGAATTGGGTCGGGATGCAGACCTGTGGCTACCAGTCCAGCAATATGGGCAATATCGGCCAGGAGGTAAGCACCTACTTCGTCGGCGATCGCCCGAAACTTCTCAAAATGGATGATGCGAGGATAGGCAGAATAGCCACAGATGATCAGCTTGGGACGGTGCTGAAGCGCCAATTCTCGAATCTGGTCATAATCGAGCTGCTCAGTTTGAGGGCTGACACCGTAATGACAGACGTTGAACCATTTGCCAGAGACATTCACAGGCGACCCGTGGGTCAGGTGGCCACCGTGGGATAGATCCATGCCCAGAATGGTGTCACCGGGCTGTAGCAAAGACAAAAAGACAGCAAAGTTTGCCTGGGCACCCGAGTGAGGCTGCACGTTGGCATGGGCGGCTCCAAACAGCTGCTTAGCGCGATCGATCGCCAGCTGCTCTACTTCATCAACAAACTCACAGCCACCGTAGTAGCGCTTTCGCGGTAGACCCTCTGCATACTTGTTGGTCAAAACTGACCCCTGAGCAGCCAAAACCGCTGCAGAAGTAAAGTTCTCGCTGGCAATGAGTTCGAGATGGGTCCGCTGGCGCTGCAGTTCTCGATCGAGAAGATGAGCGATGGTCGGATCTGTTTTTGCCAAAAAATCTAGATTGGTTTGAGTCACAACACGCTCCCGAGGAATTGCAAACAAAGCGTCAAAAAATTCTTTTCAGACCAAGCTAGCTGACCCTGCAGTGGTTGCTCCGCCATCCCCACTCCACGGATCATTTTGGTAAGCCAACTTTCCCTGAGTCAATAATCATAACTCAGACTGCCTCAGGGGATACTTTGGTATCGAGGCTACCTCATTAAACTATGTGTGAAATCGGTCAATCCTCCAAAGGGGTTGACTTAGAATAATGTCAATGGGAGCCGCGCATTTCCCTGGAGGCTGCTTATGTTAGTCATCTTAATGAAAGACCATCTTCTTCCTCCGCAACAGGTTTGTCAGAGTTGCCTCATGGCTGATCAAAGTGGTCAACCTCGCTGGCATCATGGTCAACTTCGCTGTGGTCGCGCCCTGCGGAAGCTCACGGAGAATCAGCCAGACCAGTATGAATGTCAGATGGGATTTCGGATCGCCAATATTGAATAGTTGATTGAGGCAAGGGTACTGCAACGGCTGCGTTATTCTAGGGATGTTGGAAATAACAACAAATATAAGCAATCTGACGATCCCCAGGAGACCCTAACATGAGCTGGCGCGGTTCCACGACTCCCCTCGATCGGGCGTTTGCCTGTCTACCCTATTTGCTTCCTCTTTTGGAGAGCCTGAGATTTGGTGCTCCTCTCCTAACTCAGTTTCCTAGCTTAGTGCCGATTTTCTTCCCCCTATTTAATCTGGGACAGCAATATAACAGTGTCCCGTTTCTCGGACTAATTGTTTTCTTTGCGCTGTTCCTGTTAGTGGTTAGGAATGAAAACATCAACCATTTCATTCGCTTTAATGCGATGCAGGCTATCTTGCTCAACATCGTGTTGATCCTGTGCAGCATTATCTTTTCGATCCTGGGACCCGCTTTGGGTACGGGCCTGATTGTGGAAACCCTGTATAACGTAATCTTCCTAGGAACGCTGGCCACAGTAATTTACTCTGTCGTGCAGTCTGCCCTGGGTCGCTACGCAGAGATCCCAACTCTTTCAAATGCTGTCTACATGCAGGTGCGCTAGTTTTTAGGCGATCGCCACCTCAGCAGGCTGTCGAGTATCTACAGTGTTTTCTAGACTACCGATGCCTTCGATCTCGACTCGAACGCGATCGCCCACCTGCAACGGCCCTACTCCCTCTGGCGTCCCGGTTAAGATCACATCTCCCGGTAACAATGTCATGACTTGGCTGATATAAGACACCAGCAGATCTGGAGAAAACACCATCTCATCTGTGAGGGCAGACTGGACGGGGTCAGGATCATCGTTGATGAAAGTCTGGAGACGTGCGCCTGGGCTGAGCTCTCGCACAATCCACGGACCAAGCGGGCAAAATGTATCAAACCCCTTCGCTCGGGTCCACTGACCATCTTTTCGTTGTAAGTCCCGTGCCGTCACATCGTTGGCGATAGTGTATCCCCAAATCTTGGTCTGGGCCTGCTCTGGCGTACAGTCTACACAGCGCTCACCAATCACCAGGGCCAGTTCTCCTTCATAGTCAACTCGCTGTGACTGTGTAGGGTACCGAATCGTAGCCTCAGCCGCAATCACCGTGGTTGAAGGCTTGATAAACAGCAGCGGTTCTTTGGGGGGCTCCGAGCCCATTTCAGCCGCATGCTTTAAATAATTTTTGCCCACCGCCACAATCTTAGAAGGTGCACAGGGAGCCAACAAATGGTAGTTACCTGGCTCTAGTTCCTGATTGGTCAATTGCCCCTTCAACCAGGGTGGCGCATCGAGCACCTGTACTCTGCGGTCAAGATGCAGTAGCCCGTAGTGGAGCTGTCCCACCTTAGTTTGAACTCGGACGTAGCGTTGCGCCATAGTGAATTGACTTTAACCTGGTATATGATTGTAATTCCTTGCCTCTTGTCCTGAAACTAGGAGAGAGATCACGAGTCTCACTCGCTAATCCTCCTATTCTCTCTAGACAGGACAATTTTGCAACAGAGGCCATTTGTCCACAAGGAGATAGCTACCGTGAACCATTACGAAATGATGTATATTCTTCGTCCCGACTTGGGGGACGAGCTGACTGACCAGGCGATCGCCAAATATCAGCAGATTCTGCAAGATCAAGGCGCTCAAGCGGTCGATACCCAACATCGGGGTAAGCGTCGCCTCGCCTACGAGATCGATCGGCAGCGCGAAGGGGTCTACATCCAGATGAACTACCAGGCTCCTGGAACTGCAGTTGCAGTGCTAGAGCGCTCTATGCGACTCAGTGATGATGTGATCCGCTATCTCACGATTAAGCAAGATGTCCCATCCGCCGAGCCTGAAGAGGCCGTTGCTGAGGCATAATCCCTTCTTCAAAGATCTCGACAAAGATTTCGACTCTTGACGAAGAATTTTAAATGACACGATAGGCTGGAGAAGATAGGGTTTCGACCCTGGCTCCAGCTTTTTGTTTTATTCACTTAAGCCACTCCTCGCTAAAACAAAGCCAGCATCAGCACTGGTATCCACAGTTCAGGTTACTTAGATCAATTCAATCCTTATGAAGCTTTCCAAGAAAAATTTGGATCAACGCCTAGATCACCTCTACGATGTGATCATCGTGGGTGGTGGAGCAGGTGGTTTATCTGCTGCCATTTATCTGCAGCGCTACCGACTCTCCTGCCTGGTAATTGAGAAAGGACGCGGGCGCTCTTTCTGGATGCAGGACCTCCGCAACTTTGTGGGGCTGCCGCCAGAAACGCCAGGGCGAGATCTCCTCCTGCAGGGACAAAACCACAGCTTGAGTTTAGGGGCCGATCATTTGCGGGGCTATGTCGAAGAGGTTCAGGATGAAGGGGATACCTTTGCTGTGAAAGTAAAAGTTGGCAAGCAGGACAGCATCTATCCGGTCTTTCGCTCTAAATATCTGATCGCGGCTAGCGGCATCATTGACCATTTGCCCAAGCTCGAAGACATGCAAAACGTCTATGACTACGCAGGCTACAACTTGCACGTTTGCATGATTTGTGACGGCTATGAGATGGCTGACAAGCGGTGTGGTTTGTTTGTGAACACAGAGAACGCGATCAATACCGCATTTGTGCTGAATTGGTTTACGCCTTACATCACGGTTTTTACTCATGGGCTGTGCGAAGTCGGGGGCGAGATGCGACAAAAACTTGCTGAGCATGGCTTCCCGCTGGTAGAAACCCCTATTCGTCGGTTTTTGGGAGAGAACCACGAAATGACAGGTGTAGAGCTTGCGGATGGCTCTGAAGTACCCCTAGAAACAGGTTTGGTGTCGATGGGCTCTCACTACCACAGCGAATACTTGCAGAGCTTGCCATTGGAGTGGAGCGGCAGTAGCCTGGTCACTGACTCTATGTGCCGCACGTCGCATTCTCGAATTTTTGCATTAGGAGACCTAAAACAGGGGATCAACCAGGTGTCAATTGCGGTCGCAGATGGTACATTAGCTGCAACAGCCATTTGGCGAGAAATCCGTCGTGCGTCCCCACCTCGCCGTTGGGAACAAAATTTTATTGGAGCTGCAACGTGATCCACACCGATCCGGCTAACCTACACGAAATGCAGACAGAGGTCGCTCATCTCCGAGACGAGCTGCAAATGCGAGACCAACTGGTACAGCAGCTGTCTCAAGAGCTGTTTCGCCTCGTCAAGGGCAACACAGGCTTTATGCCTAGCCCTGAGGTCTCGGAGCGACATCTGGCCGAAATGCGAGCCCTTCGAGAACAACTGCAGGGCGTTGAACAACAGGTAACTTTCTATCAGGAGCAGATTGCTTCCCGCGATACTGAGATTTATCAGTTGCGGCAATCTGTTCAAGAGTTGACTGATCGTTCTCGGATGCTAGAGCAGGTTGTTCAGGAACTGCCGGGCATCTATCGGGAAAAATTCGCGGCCCGCATGGCCCCGATCAAAGAGAAGGTCGCCATGATCCAGCGCGAAAATCGGCAGCTGCACGCGGAGCTCCAGAGTGTGAGCTATCGCCTTGCTGTCAGAAATCGTCGCATTAACCACATCGATCTCCCAAGCTTTCCACGGGGTGGGGCTGCGGCAATTCCCTCGTTGGGGAACGTTTAGTGCGGCGGTTTTTGGCTGTCGCTTGGGCTCTCGTCCTGGGGAAAATTGGGTTAATTCAGCAGCCGATGGTGTGTGGCTAGGGTTTGTTTGCCTGAAAGGGGCGATCGCACTAGCCATTGTACTGTCGGCTGTCAGCGGTTGGATGTTAGCGGCTGGATATTAACAGTCGGATGTAAAAAACGGCTGTGGAAATATATGTCTGAACCAGACAGGCCTGAACTAGACATGCCTAAAAAAGACAGGATGTCTTCAAATCTTGATGAACGGCTTGCAGTTGGGGCCGCAGCATAAAGATTCAGACGTTAATGGCCAGATGAATTGACACGCTCCTGGGATCTAAGCCAAGATCACATTAGAATTGTTATTAAGCTTTGTAAATACTTCACCGCATGGCCATTGAGCTGGTATCACTAGAAGTCATCCAGGAAATCGCCCATCATTATGGGTATGGGGCCGTATTCGTCGGAATTATGCTCGAAAATACTGGCTTACCTATTCCTGGAGAAACAATCACGTTAGTGGGAGGGTTTCTAGCAGGCAGCGGCGAACTGGACTACTGGTTTGTTTTGGGCAGTGCGATCGCAGGAGCCGTTTTGGGCGACAGCCTAGGCTACTGGATTGGCGCGCTAGGAGGCTGGCCTCTGCTGACTCGTTTGGGGCGCACTTTTCGGATTCAGGAAGAGCAGCTGATCTATGTACGTGATCAGTTTGGCAAAAATGCCGCTAAAGCTGTCTTCATTGGCCGCTTTATTGCCTTGCTGAGAATCTTTGCAGGCCCCTTGGCTGGAATTTCGCGAATGCCCTACCCCAAGTTTTTACTGTTTAACTTTGCGGGTGCAGCGACTTGGGCTTCCGTGATGGTTAGCCTCTCCTACTTTGCTGGACGGCTGATTCCACTGGATCAGCTCGTTACCTGGGTCGCTGAGTTTGCAGTTGCGGCACTGGTACTCCTAACGGCTTGGATCGCGATTCCAATTTGGCTAGAATCTCGCAAGGCTCGGGCCGGAGAATAAACCCAAGCTTGGGTTTAGCCGCTTCGCCTCCAGCACCTTCTCTTGGGGAGGAGGTGCTGGATTTTATTGTGAAATTTGTGGCGTGAGTTGAGAGCGTTGAGATTACTCGCGGAGTTTTTGGGACCAGACACGAGTGGGGAGTCCCCAAACGTAGATAAACCCTTCGGCGGCTTTGTGGTCAAACTTGTCGTCTGCACCGTAGGTGGCTAAGTCGGGTGTGTAGAGCGAGGTTTCGGCCTTGCGTCCGACAGGGGTGGCGGTGCCTTTAAATAGCTTGATGCGAACGATGCCGGTAACGCGCTCTTGGGTTTGTTGGACGAAGGCGTCTAGAGCTGCTTTGAGAGGGCTGTACCAGAGGCCGTTGTAGACGAGCTGCGAGTAAGTTTCTTCGATACCTCGCTTATAGTGGCTGACATCAGCCGTTAGCGTCAGGCTTTCCAAATCTCGATGGGCCAAAATCAGCACCAACAGGGCAGGGGCTTCGTAGATTTCACGAGATTTAATCCCTACCAGACGATTTTCAATCATGTCGATCCGCCCAACCCCGTGATGGCCGACTATCTGGTTGAGCTGATCAACCAACTCGATAGGAGCCAACGCTTGGCCGTTGAGGGTGACTGGAATTCCCCGTTCAAATCCGATTTCTACATATTCTGGTTGGTCGGGGGTGTCGGCGATCGCCTTCGTCATGGCATAGACTTCTTCCAGCGGCTCATTCCAAGGATCTTCCAAGGGGCCTGCTTCAACACTGCGTCCGAGCAGATTGCGATCGATGCTATAGGGAGAAGATTTTTTGACGGGAGAGGGAATGCCAAATTTTTCGCCGTAGGCGATCGTTTCCTCGCGGCTCATGCCCCACTCACGCGCCGGAGCCAAAACTTTGAGGTCGGGGTTGAGGGCTGCGATCGAAACATCAAACCGCACCTGGTCATTGCCTTTCCCAGTACAGCCATGAGCCACTGCATCTGCACCATATTCCGCAGCCGCCTCTACTAGCAGCTTGGCAATGAGGGGACGGGCGAGTGCCGTCGAGAGCGGATAGCGATTTTCGTAGAGGGCATTGGCTTGAATAGCAGGAAACGCATAGTCTTGAATAAAGCTCGCCTTTGCATCTGCGACCAAAGACTGTTCGGCCCCGGATGTCAGTGCTTTTTGACGAATCGGCTCTAGTTCATCACCCTGACCCAGATCCGCAGCTAAAGTGATGACTTCTTTTACGCCCCATTCCTGTTTCAGGTAGGGAATACACACTGACGTATCAACGCCACCCGAATATGCCAGCACAACTTTATCGGCACGACCCATGATTTCTCGACTCGATGTAACGACTGAGTGACTATTATGCATCTAATCTCGATAGATTCTTGTCAGGGACTGCACAGATTTGCAGCTTCGGGTGTGGGTGCTGATTTGGCAATCAATGACACAACCTTTAGCAGTGCCTTTGGCAGTGCCTCGGTTTCACCCAAGTTGGTTTGAAATTGGTAGGCTAAAGAAGCCAAATGGCTGTCTGTCTGTATGGCTGTCCGTCTGTAATTGAGCAATTTTGAGAGAAATCGGTGTTTTTTAGCGTCGTTATTCCCACTTACAATCGTCAGCCCATTCTAGAAAAGAGTCTACGTGCTCTAGAACGGCAGCGTCTGCCAGAAACCAGCCCCATCGAAGGCTACGAAATCGTGGTGGTTGACGATGGCTCCACCGACGGCACCGTGACCTGGTTGCAGGAAAATCAGGCTGTGCTGCCCCATGTGCGTCTGTTTCAGCAGGATCATCAGGGGCCTGCTGCTGCCCGAAACTTGGGGGTCGAAAAAGCAACGGGTGACACGATTATTTTTATCGACAGTGACCTGGTGGTGACGGAGCAATTTTTGCAGGCCCACGCTGCTGCTCTACTAGCTGGGGAAAATCAACTGGGTAGCGATCGCCTTTTCACCTATGGCAGTGTCATCAATACCTGCAACTTTGATGCGCCTACGTCTGAGCCTTATAAGATTACTGACTTCTCAGCGGCCTACTTTGCAACGGGGAATGTGGCGATCGCGCGCAAATGGCTTGAGCAAGCAGGCTTATTCGATACGCGCTTCCAGCTATATGGTTGGGAAGATTTGGAGCTAGGTGTCCGGCTCAAACAGCTGGGTCTTAAGCTGATCAAATGCCCTGAAGCCGTTGGCTATCACTGGCATCCACCCTTCGCACTCGAGCAGATCCCTAACTTAATCGAGAAGGAAATTCAGCGGGGCCGGATGGGGGTGTTGTTCTATCAAAAACACCCCACCTGGGATGTGCGAATGATGATTCAGATGACCTGGATTCACCGCGTCCTGTGGGGATTGCTCTCGGTCGGAGGCAACCTCAACGAACGAACGATGGCCCCCTTTCTGCAGTGGTTGATCGATCGCGGCAACCCCCAACTCGCCCTGGAAGCCGCCCGAATTTTCCTGAACTGGTACAACGTGCAAGGGGTTTATGCCGCCCATCGAGAACTTCAGCAAGCTTCGCGATCGTAAAGCGTCTAGAGTTGCTTGATTATGTTACGCTGATAAAGTTGTCTAAATCCTACACATCCGGAGTTTCGGGTGTTTCTGAGGCCGTCAAAGGCGTAGGGCAATTGCTCTCGGGCGATCGCTCACTCCTGTCTTAGAAATGCATCTGGGTGGAGGCTAACCCGAAAGGAGATTAAAACTCATGGCAGTTGTTTCTTTGGCTCAGCTATTGGAGTCCGGAGTACATTTTGGTCACCAGACCCGTCGCTGGAACCCCAAAATGTCTCCCTACATTTACACGTCCCGCAACGGCGTCCACATCATTGACTTGGTCCAAACCGCTCAACTGATGGAAGAGGCTTACAGCTACCTGCGGACTGCTTCCGAGCAGGGTAAGCGCGTTTTGTTTGTGGGTACCAAGCGTCAGGCGGCTGGAATTGTGGCACAGGAAGCGGTGCGGTGCGGTTCCTACTTTGTCAATCAGCGCTGGCTAGGCGGCATGTTGACCAACTGGGCCACCATCAAAACCCGAGTTGAGCGGCTAAAAGATCTAGAGCGTCGCCAAGAGAGCGGAGCCCTCGACCTGTTGCCGAAGAAAGAAGCTTCAGTGCTGCGCCGCGAGCTAGAAAAGCTCCAGAAGTATCTGGGCGGCATCAAAAACATGCGGAAGCTGCCGGATATCGTTCTGATCGTGGATCAGCGTCGGGAATACAACGCAGTACAGGAATGTCAAAAGCTGAACGTTCCCATCGTGTCTTTGCTGGATACCAACTGCGATCCCGATTTGGTAGATATTCCGGTTCCAGCCAATGATGATGCGATCCGGTCGATTAAGCTAATAGTGGGTCGATTGGCCGACGCGATCTATGAGGGTCGTCATGGCGATCTCGATGCGGATGAAGACTACGAAGATTACGAAGGTGCTGAAGGCGACTTCGATTACGACGATAGTGACTTCTCCGACGCCAAAGACGACGGCGAAGAGACCAACAACTAATTCGTACTGAATCTGTCAAGTTAATCAGAGTAGGGGCGTAGGCATAATGGCGGAGATATCTGCAAAACTTGTCAAAGAACTGCGCGAAAAAACAGGCGCAGGCATGATGGACTGCAAGAAAGCACTTCAGGAAACTGAAGCTGACTTAGCAAAAGCTGCAGAATGGCTACGACAAAAAGGCATTACCTCTGCCGAAAAAAAATCTGGCCGGGTCGCAGCTGAAGGTTTGGTCGGTAGCTACATCCATACAGGTGGGCGCGTTGGTGTGCTGGTAGAAGTAAACTGCCAGACTGACTTTGTGGCGCGTAACCCCGCCTTTAAGGAGTTGGTTCAGAATATCGCGATGCAGATTGCTGCAACGCCCAACGTGGAGTACGTTCGGGTTGAAGATATTCCAGCCGACATGGTTGAGAAGGAAAAAGAGATCGAGATGGGTCGGGACGACTTAGCTAGCAAGCCTGTCAACATTCGTGAAAAGATTGTTGTGGGCCGGATTGAGAAGCGTCTAAAAGAGCTGTCGCTGATGGATCAGCCTTACATCAAAGATCAAAGCATCACCGTAGATGAATTGGTGAAGCAAAATGTCGTACAAATGGGTGAAAATATCCAAGTTCGACGTTTTTCTCGCTTCGTTTTGGGTGAGGGCATCGAGAAGGAAGAATCTGATTTTGCGGCAGAAGTGGCTGCTCAAACAGGTGGCCTGAAATAGCGGTATCTCATTTCTAGTGAGGTGGTTGACCAGTGAGTCGCTGGGCGATCGCCTCCAGATCAGTGAAAGACAGGTCAACCCCAGGATGGCCTGTCTTTTATCGTTTGGAGCCGACATTTGGGAAGCAGAGAGGATTGGAGACTATGGTCAGAGCTGTTCATGTCATTGAGCAAGATATTGCTGCTCTGGAAAAATTGGTGGGGGCGATCGCTCAAGAGTTTCAGGACACCTATCGTCGCTACCTGACTGAGCTAGGCCAGTCTGTCAGACAGCAGCTGATCATGGCGAGCTATCACCTCTGTACTCAAGGGTATCCAGAACGATTTTTGCGGCTATCTTTCAATCAGCGGCAACAGCTTCAGCAATCGATTCGAGAGTTGGCACGGCAGGCCCAAGCTCAGCTGTTGGCTTACCTCCAACCTCCCGATGCACCCGATCCGGCGGGTTTAGAGCCTCTCCCTACGGCTTTACCTGCCGACGAAGAGCCCTATATCATCGAGCTTGAGTCTCCAGATTCCCTAATTTCTTTGGCTGACTCTTCCCCAGCGACGCCAGCAGCTAGCAGCCCACCGCCAGATATTTTACAAGCTTCGACTCCGGAGGCCGTGGCCGATTGGCAGGAAAAAGTAGAGCAGGGAGTGGTTGAGGTGCTACAAACGCTTTCCCATGCTGCCAATCGTCTGTTGCAGCAGGCCGATGTTTTGCCGCAAAATCTGCCTGAGCCAGTTCTAGAAGTTGCGGCCAAGGCAGATTTGATGGCAGAGATAGCCGTTGGTCCTCCCAATCTGCTAAATCTACTGGTGGAAACAGAAGACGACGATGAAGAAGAAAGTTCTGTGGCCCATATTGTGGCGATTCGGCTCCGGCTTTCAGAAATTGAGTTTGGCACCGCTGGTTTGAGTGCGTGGCGCTCTAAGATTCGGGAATTGTCTAACCGTTTGCAGCGGTTGGGGAGAGACTATCAAAAGAAGCAACGAGAACGGGCGATCGCTGAAGCTGAAGCCGCATGGCGCTCTAGCTGGTTTGAGGATTGAGTTTTAACTTGAGTCTTACCTATGGATTGGTTGCGGTTGCAAAAGGCTTTGGCCATTGAAGCAGAACGAGGCTTCAATGACATTGTTGGCAACCAACATCGTTTTAGTGAATTTTTGCACCTCAATCTCAGTCAGCCCCCTGGTGATTTGCCATCTGGCGATCGCACCCGATTGCAGGAGATGGCAACGCAGTTTGCTCAGTATTCAGAATTGAGCTTTGCCCAGCGCCAACATCTGGTTGCCGATGCTAGACGGACGCTATATCAAGCACGACGAGATCTGGAAGCTCAATCCAACGTTGAGATTTCCTCAACTGGCGATTCTGGCGATTCTGCCCAGCGGCTCTCGTCTAGCAAGGGTAAGAAGGCGGGGGCGGTAAAAGCGCGATCGCCTCGCACCAAACCTCTTGTCGAAGCCAGTTACTCCAGTGTCAAGGTGACACTCGATCAGGCTGTGATGTATTTGCCTAGCATTGGGCCTAAAAATAGCGAGCGGCTGGGCAAATTAGGGCTCTACACCGTACGGGATTTGCTCTTCTACTATCCCCGCGACCACCTTGACTATGCACGACAGGTCAGCATTCGAGACCTGGTGGCAGGAGAGACAGTCACGATCGTCGCAACGGTTCGTCGCTGCAACTGCTTCAACAGTCCTCGCAACGCTAAGCTAACAATTTTTGAATTGACCCTTAAAGATCAGAGCAGCCAGCTCAAAATTAGCCGCTTCTTTGCCGGAAATCGTTATCGCAATCGCGGTTGGCAGGAACAGCAAAAGCGGATGTATCCACCGGGCTGTATTGTTGCAGCATCTGGGCTGGTCAAGCAGTCGAAGTATGGCCTGACGCTGGATGATCCTCAGATGGAGGTCATTGATCACTCTGGCGCGTCGATTGACTCCATGAGAGTGGGGCGGGTTGTGCCCATCTATCCGCTCACGGAAGGCGTTGGTGCTGATTTGGTCCGAAAGGCCGTGATTGCGGCTCTACCCGCGACGGCCCAGCTTGCCGATCCGTTACCGGATGGCCTCCGCGAAAAATATGGATTGGTTGGGATTCAGGAGGCGATCGCCCATATCCATTTCCCCCCCGATAGTGATGCCTTAGAGCGATCGCGACAGCGCCTGATCTTCGACGAATTTTTCTACCTGCAACTGGGATTATTACGGCGGCGAATTCAGCAGAGACAGGAGCAAACCAGTGCCATCCTTGCGCCCACAGGTCAACTGATTGAAGAATTTTATCAAGTTCTGCCTTTCCAAATGACGGGTGCACAGCAGCGTGTCATCAACGATATTCTCAACGACCTGCAAAAGCCCACCCCCATGAATCGCCTCGTCCAGGGAGATGTGGGTTCTGGAAAAACGGTGGTGGCCGTGGTGGCAATTTTGTCTGCCATTCAGGCAGGCTATCAGGCCGCATTGATGGCTCCTACCGAGGTGTTGGCTGAGCAGCACTACCGCAAGCTAGTGGGCTGGTTTAATCTGCTGCATTTGCCCGTCGAGTTGCTAACCGGTTCTACCAAAGCTGCCAAACGCCGCCAGATTCACACGCATTTGGAAACTGGAGAGCTCCCCCTTTTGGTGGGCACTCATGCGCTGATCGAAGACCCAGTCAAGTTTCAGCGGTTGGGCCTAGTAGCCATCGATGAGCAGCATCGGTTTGGGGTGCAGCAGCGGGCGCGCCTACAGCAAAAAGGCGATCATCCCCACGTGCTGACGATGACGGCCACGCCAATTCCGCGTACACTCGCTTTAACACTGCATGGCGATCTGGATGTAAGTCAGATTGACGAACTGCCGCCGGGACGAAAAGCTATCCAGACAACGGTTTTGACAGGACGCGATCGCAACCACGCCTATGACCTGATTCGGAGAGAAATTGCTAAGGGGCGACAGGTGTATGTGGTCTTACCGCTGGTGGAAGAGTCGGAAAAACTAGATCTGCGCTCAGCGGTCGAAGAATATCAGCGCTTACAGGAAAGTGTTTTTCCAGAGTTCTGCGTGGGTCTGCTACATGGTCGTATGACCTCAGCCGAAAAAGACGACGCGATCAGCCAGTTTCGCGAGAACCAAACTCAAGTTTTGGTGTCTACAACCGTTGTGGAAGTCGGGGTAGATATTCCCAATGCCTCCGTCATGCTAATTGAGCACGCAGAACGGTTTGGGCTATCTCAACTGCATCAGCTCCGGGGACGAGTCGGACGGGGCGCAGAGCAATCTTTCTGTCTGCTCATGAGCAGTTCTAAAACCGAAACAGCGCAGCAACGGCTCAAGGTCTTAGAACAGTCACAAGACGGCTTCTTTATTTCAGAAATGGACATGCGGTTTCGTGGGCCAGGTGCGGTGCTCGGTACTCGCCAATCTGGATTGCCCGATCTGGCGCTAGCGAGTCTGGTGGAGGATCAGGAAGTCTTAGAACTAGCACGGGAAGCCGCCGCAAAAGTGCTCGAAAAAGATGAACGACTGGAGCGCTGGCCCCTCATGAAGCAAGAGTTGGACTACCGCTACCAGCGCCTCATGGGGGGAGCCATCTTGACTTAGGGCTACCCTGGCTTGGGAAGATAGGTGCTAGCCCTCCAAACGATCATTGGGCCTGGCGCGGCAATATTTTGAGGCCAGAAAAAAAGTTTCCCCTGCCACGTTTATATGAGGCAGGGGAAAAAGAGAACGAACAGGGAAATAAGGGGCTACAAATAATTTTTTTGGTTTAGGGGGGGAAGAGTCTTTTGCAAAACTCGCGATACCCATAGAGTAAACAAATTGCAGGTATCCGTCTATAGGTAGATGCGAAGTTCCTCATATCTTGAAGAAGTAGGCTGATTTTTAAATCTCCGATTAAGCCAGAGCTAAATTTGCGATCGTCCTCACAGTACCCATTAAACTTCTAGCTACTCAAAACTAGGTTGTCGCGATGAACCACAGTTTCTGCACCTTCGTATCCTAAAATTTTGACAATCTGGTCGGATTGAGCGCCCCGAATCCTTTCCAGCTCAACACTGCTGTAGTTGACAATGCCTCGGGCAATCTCTTGACCGGTGCGATCGCACAGCTGCACAGCATCTTGACTCTGAAATTCCCCTTCGATCTCTGTAATGCCAGCGGCCAATAACGACTTGCCAGATTCACAAATTGCCACCACAGCTCCCGCATCCAGATAAAGCTTTCCAGCCGCTACCAGGCCATGCACAATCCAACGTTTGCGGGCATTAACAGGCTGCGGCTGCGGTTCAAACTGGGTGCCCAGCGGCTCTCCCTGCAAGATTTTTTCGATGTTGTGAGGCGATCGCCCCTCGGTAATGACTGTTCGCACCCCTGCTGTGATCGCAATTCGGGCTGCCGCTACCTTGGTAAACATGCCGCCAGTTCCCCAAGTGGTGCCGCGATCGCCCACTTCCACATTCAACTCGGTGAGCTGATCAATCTTGTTAACCAGGCTAATCGGCTGAGCATCGGGATGGGAGCGCGGATCGGCTGAATAGAGGCGATCGACATCCGTGAGTAAGAATAGCCAGTCTGCACCGACCAGACTAGCGACGAGTGCCGAAAGCGTATCGTTATCCCCAAACTTCAACTCATCTACCGCCAGCGTATCGTTCTCGTTGACTACGGGAATGACCCCTAGCTTGAGCAGTTGCCGAAAAGTCCGGTAGGCGTTGACATATCGGCTCCGCTGCGTCAGGTCACCCCGCGTCAACAACACCTGAGCGATCGGCTGCTGGAGAGACGTAAAAAAATCATCGTAGACCCGCATCAGACGACCCTGACCTACTGCGGCCACCGCCTGCTTCATGGCCATAGTGCGCGGGCGTTCTGCCAATCCTAGACGGGCGCAGCCTACGCCAACCGCTCCAGAAGAAACCAGAATCACCTGATGACCTTGCCGACGGAGTTGACTTAATTCTTCAACCAAAGCCGCAATCGTAGAGAGAGCCAGATGCCCACTGTCAGGCCGAGTCAGGCTGGAGGTTCCAATTTTGACAACGAGGGTCTGAGGCATGAATGAGGTAAGACAGGAAGAGAATAGAGCGTGCTTCCGGACAGGCCCCCTATTTCCGGACAGGCCTACTATTTCGGATAGGCCCACTATTATAGAGCGCCAACCCTCTATCAATGAAGGCCGGCGCTCTACAAGAAGTATTCACAGGGATTTATCGGCTAGGGTCTTTATAGTGGGTGACCCCATCTGAAACTAAATAATAGAATGCCAGAGATTTAGAAAACTGAAGAATCTCATAATATTTTCTTTATATTTAGCTTCCTCAGGATTTGTCAGGATATGTGTAGTTTTGTTTCCCTGGCGTCAGAGAAGCGCCTAGAACTTGAGAGATCCACACTTCAATGGTGCGGACAGGATGGCGGCGAGCGACTTTGGCAGGATCTACCATCGGCTCAACTAAAACTGTGAACATGCCCAGACGGTTTCCAGCTAGGACATCGGTAAAAAGGCGATCGCCCACCATCGCCACCTGCTCGACTGGAATCTCCATCGCCTGCACAGCCTGTCTGAGCTTCCGGCGTGAAGGCTTTCGGGCTCCCAAGATGTAAGGCAAGTTCAAAGACTTGGCAATTCGGCTAATTCGGACCTGGCTAAGGTTGTTGCTGACAAGCCAAAGGGATACCTGCGGCTGAATCTCCTGGATCCATTGCCGCAGCTCCTCTGAGGCATGGGCCGAGTTCATCGGCACGAGTGTCTCATCTACATCTAAAACCAGCCCCTTCAGGTTGTGATGCTGCAAAATGTCCTGGGATAGGCCCAGCACCGAGTCTCCCAGTACTAAATCAGGTTGTAATAACTTGCCCCAGGACATAAGCGCAACTGCAACTAAGGTGAACGATAACAGGTGAAAAAGATGGTGAAACAGGTGAAAGATTTTGTCAAGTCTAAAGCAAGTCGTTTGAGACGACTCACCTCATTCTGAGCAGGCTAGCCGATCAAGCTAGTTAGGAGATTCAAGTTGGGCATTGCCCTCGCGTTGGCGCTGAGCTGCCACCCCATCCTGAATCGCCGCCTGAGCTGTTTCATGTTCGGCTAGAGTGCGGCTAAAGACGTGAGTACCATCATATCGAGCCACGAAGTAGAGGTAATCTGTGTCTTCTGGGTTGAGAGAAACCTCCAGACTGGCCAAACCTGGGCTAGCAATAGGCGCAGGTGGTAGCCCCGCGTTGATATAGGTGTTGTAGGGAGAAGGTGTATTCACCTGCCGTAGGGTAAGTGGTTGATCTGGGGTTTGGCTAATACCCAGCCCATACTCAACCGTTGGATCGGCTCCCAAGGGAATATTTTCGCGCAGGCGTTTTGCAAATACGCTAGCAATTAGAGGCCGCTCAGATTCAACCACTGCCTCTTTTTCCACAATACTTGCCAATGTCACCCACTCTAGGAACGAATAGGACGTTTGGCCCCGATTCTGCTCATAAACTGGCAGCGCAATCTGCTCAAAGCGATTTAGCATCTGACGAACCACTGCCTCTGGTGTCGCCTCGCTTTCAATCTGGTAGGTGTCTGGATAGAGGAAGCCTTCTAGCTGAGAGATTTGGGCCGGAATCCAGGGATATTCAGCCCGAGAAACCTGAGCGACCGCCGCTAAAAACTCAGTGGCTGAGAACCAGCCTTCCGCCTCAAAGTATTCAGCCATTTGCTGAATTGTCCAGCCTTCGGGGATGGTAAAACTCTGTTCGTAGATTTCTCCGCGCCAGATAATATTGGCAATCTCATTAAGGGGTTGGGCGGGTGAGAGCTGATAGGGACCTGCCAGAAAACCACCACTGCGATCGCGCAACATTTGCCACCGCGTCCACAGATTCCAGGCGGTGGAGGAGCGAATCAGCCCTGCCGCCTCCAGATCGTCTCCGATTTGCTGAGCTGAGGTGCCTTCGGGAATGCGAATCTGCACAAGTGTGGCTTCCAGATCGGCCTCAGCCATGCTTTCGTCGGACAGGGTGTCGGAGATGGGCGGCGCACTGGCCCAACTCCACCAGGCCCAGCCTTGCCATGCAGAAAACCCAACCGTTGCAGGCAAAACAATTAGGTAAAACAGCCATTTCGAGATGCGTTGAGCAGCTTTCATGGGCATGGTGTAGAAGAGAAAAACAACAGAAATGTCAAAAGAAATGTCGAACTTTTGCGAGTAAGATGCCAAGTATAAGACTTAGGTTAGAGCTTACTCCATCTCATCAAACATATAGTCTTCCAAGTGGCTTTCTAGCTGCGATCGCACCCGTTGATAGTCTTCAGGGGATAGCAGCTCAGGTTCTCCCTCCTGATTGAGCCGTGCAAAAAATAGTAACGGATCGAGGGATGTACAGATCGTATACTCCTGCTCTTCATGGAAGAAGGTTGCTAATTGCTGAAATTCTTCGACCTGAAGATTTGCTTCATCTTCACCTAGCTCTACCCGCAGAACCTCTTCTTCGTTGGGTTCTGGAAGCTGTCCACTGGCGGTCAATGTCAAAGCAGCTCGATTTAGGGTCAAATCTTGCTCAGCCAACACAGCCCTTGCCAACGGAAAAACCCGCTCGATTTCCTCTTCGTCTTCGATATCGACCAGCATTTCCTCTTCCTCATCTTCTTCGTTGGCTTCCCACCCAAAAATTTGAATGGGCGCATCTACCGGAAGGAGTAGAACATATTCCTCGCCGTCTAATTCAACTGAATGTTCGACGTAGCAGAGTAGCGATCGCCCAGTTTCGTCTGTCAGTGTGATCGTGATGTTCTCTTGTTCCATTTCTTCTTCATTCATACCAGGACCTTCTCTGTTGCTGCGTGATCCAGCCATCTGTTTGCCTCTTAAATGCTGCTCAAAGCGTTATCATCAATTTTCCAACAAGAGCGTCCCTAAGCCTGTAATTCTAGAGAGGAAGTATGGCAGCTTTCCCCAAAAGAACAGCAGGTTGGTGGTGTTTGTTGAGCTGAGTTGAAATATATCAATATCAATTCACCTTTAGAGTCTTGCCAAGATGGTTTGGCATGTGCTTTCACCTATCTTGCTTCCCTAGCTTGGATTGAGAGTGAGCATGCCCGAAAACTGAAGGATCAAAATGTTTATAACGTACCCAAGGTTACACCAAAATTAAGAGACAAGCGCTGCTGATTTATAGATCGCTCAAAATGGCAGCCTCAAACGGCATCGTAGAGAATTAATGGCTACAGATCTGAATCAATTCTTCGATGTCTTTCACGATCACAATAGGGGCGTTTAGCTGCTGACCCAAGGCTTCGACGGTCATGTCGTCCAAGAAACGAGAGTCATCATGTTTCAGCATGAGGGACGGTAGCAAAATTCCATCGCCTAAATCCTGCCCTGCCAAACCTTGCAACAAATCCTGGCCTGTCAACAACCCTGTGACTGTGATGTCTTGCCCCCAGTAATGGCTACAGAGCGCCACCATTTCTATGGTGAGCCCTTCTACTTGGTTGAGGCGTTGCAGGATAGGCTGAAAGGCTTTTTCGACGGCATTTCCTACCACCCAGATCCATTTGCGGGGCGGGTCAATGTTGTTTGGAAGCTGTGTTGCTGTCAAGCGAAACTGCTTCAGAAACTGACGGATCGACCCTACCCCATTGCCAATCTGGGGATAGTCTTCATAGTGAGACTCTGGGGGCAGATCTTGTCCCGCAATCAAAAACCATTCATCGGCTAACCAGACGAGGGTTGAGCCAAACTGCTGCCGAAATTTGGTCTGCAGCGCCTGTACTTGGGCAATCACCTCACGGGCTTTTTCTGGTGCCACAGGCACCAACTCATCTTCGGCAGGGCGGAAGCGGGTTAATCCAACGGGAACTACTGCTACGGATGCGACTGTAGGCATCTCTCCGGTATGAAAACTAGCCAGATCTAGCAAGGTTTTTTCTAGATGTGCGCCGTCGTTGATGCCGGGGCAGAGGACAACCTGAGCATGAATTTGTAGGCGATGTTCCTGGAACCACTGTAGCTGTTGCAGGATTTGTCCGGCTCTCTGATTTTTGAGCAGCCGAATCCGGATTTCGGGCTCGGTCGCGTGGACAGACACGTAGAGAGGCGACAACCGCATCTGGGCGATGCGTTCCCATTCGCGGGGGGGGAGGTTGGTCAGGGTCAGATAGCTGCCATAGAGGAAGCTCAGACGATAGTCATCATCTTTCAAATAGAGGGTCTGCCGCATTCCGGGCGGCTGCTGATCGATAAAGCAAAATGGGCAGCGGTTGTTGCACTGAATTAGGTTGTCAAACAGGGCTGTTTCAAACTCAAGGCCCAAATCTTCATCGAAGTCTTTTTCGATCTCAACTTGATGGGTTTGCCCCTGGGCATCCAAAACTTCCAGCTCTAGCAGTTCGTCGGCACAGAGAAATTGATAGTCGATCAGGTCGCGAGGTGGTTGGCCGTTGATACTGACTAGGCGATCGCCCGCCTCAAACCCCACCTCTGCAGCAATAGAATCGGGCAAAACACGATTGATTCGGGCTGGTTGAATAGACGTTTGGCTCATGAGGCAGGAGGTAAGAAGGGGAACTCGTTAGAAAAATAGCCGCAGTTATAAAGATGCGCCTTTTCACATTTTGCAAAACAAAAGGCTACCTTGACAGCTTAATGCCCCGAAATCTTCTGATCTCCCAACGCTCGCATGACGCTCAACTAGAAGCTCAAATATTCTCAACCACTTTGATGGCAATTCCCCCTAGGATGGCAATGCCAAAGGCCAGCCGATACCAAACAAAAATCCAGGTGGTGTGGTTTTGCAAAAATCGCAGCAGCCAAACAATCGAGATATAGGAAGAAATTGCGGCGGCAATTACACCTGCGACGGTGGGCAGAATGCCGATATTGCTGGTTTCTACATCTAGCAGGCTTCTTAGCTCGACCAACCCCGCTAAGGTGATGGCAGGAATACCCAAAAGAAACGAAAACCGAGCGGCGGTGGCCCGTTCTAACCCCATAAACAGCCCGGCAGTCAGTGTTGCTCCTGAACGAGAAACGCCCGGAATAATGGCCAGAGCTTGGGAAAAACCCATCCAGATGCCGTCCCTCATGCCCAAGCTGTCGAAGTCGCGCTTGTGTCGGCAAAATAGCTCTGCGATCGCCATCAGGCCTGACATCACAATCGAGGCGATCGCAATCGAAGCCATATTGCGTAGCGGGGATCGGTCAAAATCTGAAATCAGAATCTTGACCATGAGGCCAAATACGACGATTGGAATGGTGCCCAGAATAATGCCCATGCCTAGCCGAAAGTCTTTCGATCGGTGATCATAGCGGGCGATCGCCTTGACTGTGCCTGTTGTCACCTGCACCAAGTCTTTCCAGAAGTACCAGAGAATCGCCCCAATACTGCCCAGCTGAATAACCGCCGTAAAGGCAATCCCCGGATCGCCCCACCCCAACAAAACCGGGATTACTTTAATGTGAGCCGTGCTGCTGATAGGCAGAAACTCGGTAAAGCCCTGAATCAAGCCCACCACAATGGCCTGAAACAGCGTTAATCGCATCAGCGGCGGGTCTGTGTCGATGGGAACCAACTCTGGAGGAAGCTGGGCGATCGCCCCTGTTGCGACTGTTCCAACTGCTGACAACACCGTCAAGCTTGCCTCACTGATCATCCAACTCATGCTCTCTCTCCCTGTACGCCTCTATTTGCACATGTTTGACTAGGCTGGTTTGCACTAGGTTTTGCACTAGTTCTAAGGCTCGATTATCGGCATTGACGCTGGCACTGACGCTGGCATTGACGCTAAAACGGCAGGCCCTGCTCCCGATGGATGATTTAAATTACTCTAAGATCGATAATTTTATAACTGGGCTTAGCTTAGGGGGGCTGTTTAGATGACGGCAAGACCTTCAGCCCAACTTTGGCAAAGCTTTACTAAGAGAAAGATTTAGGTTTAACGGAAATCTCTTCTCTTCCCATGGATGCCCCCAGGGGGGATTTTTTTGTGATATGTTAAAAAAGATAAACTTATTATTAATAAAGTACTTTGTCTTGTTCGACTTCCTCTCAAACCAGGGTCTACGCTGAACCGCTAACGAGATCATCCCTACCGACTGGGCTTGACGTTAAGGTACAGCCAACCTGGCGTTTTTTTGTGGCTGCGGCTTTCTTGGTGTCTATTCCAGTCTTCCTGCAGGCTCCACTGGTGCGGGTGATCCCGTGGATCAGTTTGGCGATGACAGCAGGCTGGCTCGGACTGAGCTGGTTTTTGAGCAATCGCGTGTCCACTCAGCGCTGGGGCGATTTGCTATTCGGGTTTACCTGGACTTGGTTGGCAGGCTCCATCTACTGGGGTTGGCTACGATGGGAGCCTTTGTTGCATTTGCCCATTGAGGCGATCGGGTTGCCTTTTGCGATCTGGGGCCTGCAGCAGCAGCGAGGCAAGATTGGCAACTGGTTTTATTTGGGATCGCTGTTTGGCACGGCTATGACTGATTTTTATTTCTACTTGGTTGATCTTATTCCCTACTGGCGGCAGCTGATGGTAGTGGAGCCGAGCCTAGCTCAGCCAATTTTTCAAAATGCGATCGCCCAAATTGAAACACCCTGGGGAGCGGGATGTGCCATCATGCTGGTGGGAGTTTTACTAGCTGTGGGCTGCTGGGCCTTGCGTTCCCCGAAAATTCACGGGTGGACCTTTGGTGGGGCAGTCTTGAGTACTCTATTTGTCGATGGATTATTCTGGTTAGCGGCGACTTCGGCCTAAGATAAAGCTATGATTTGAAGGCTTCTCAGCCTATAAACACGGCCTGTAAGTCCGAAGTTGCGCGATCGCACGGAAGGTCAAGTTTCCCAAAAGCTATTAAGGTGAAGGTGACTCGTGGTTTGATGGGGAAAGCCCTACACTGACTATAGATAGTTCAAACGTAAAGATGCATCCAAATTGCATCCTAGGGAAAGATCAGCGGTCTTTTTGCCTGTGGTGACTTCACAACCCGTTCCTCACCTAATTCTGCGGACTGATTCTGGAAATCGTTATCTCTCTTTGGCAGGCAGTAATTGCTGGACCATTGGTCGGGGTGATGACAACAATTTTGTGCTGCCTGATCGATGGATCTCTCGTAATCACGCGATGTTGCAGCGGATGGAGACGGGAGAATTTTATCTAATTGATTTAGGGAGCCGCAATGGTTCCTTCGTCAATGGTCGTCGAGTCAGCGTGCCTGTAACGCTTCACAACAGCGATCGCCTGACTTTTGGGCAGACTGACCTAGAGTTTTATTGCCCCGATATCGAGCCAGCTCTTGATGCCTCAGCGGTGGGTCTTGACTCGCAGGAGTTTACGGCCACGGCGATGCTGCATGTCCGCCGCTTAATTTCGGTGCTGGTGGTCGATATTCGCGATTTCACGAGCATGACGCGCCAGCTCGACGAAAAGATTTTGTCTGAGGTGATTGGCACCTGGTTTCGCTGCGCGGGAGACATTATTCGGGAGTATGGCAGCTGGGTCGATAAGTATATCGGCGATGCCATCATGGCCGTCTGGATTCATGGAGCGCAAGGGGTGAGCCATGAGGAAATGGTGCGGATTGCCCAAGCCTTGAGCGCACTTCACAAGATGACTAGCCAGTTGCATGAGAGCTATCCTCTGCCTGCTCCGGTGCGGGTGGGAGCTGGGCTCAACACAGGCTATGCAATGGTCGGAAATACGGGAACGGGCGATCGCCCCGACTATACCGCCTTAGGCGACACAGTCAATGCGGCTTTCCGGCTAGAGTCTTCGACCAAGCAAATTGGTATGGATGTAGCGCTGGGTGAAACCACTTACAAATATTTGGCTGAGTCCGGTGCGAGCCCCAAGCTGTTCAAACAATACACCGTATCGATGAAAGGATATGACACCCCGACCCTCACCTATGCGGGCTCCTTCGCCGATTTAGATGCGTTCCTAAAGCTCAACCAAATCAAATAAGCTCACAGATTCTTACAGAATGCTCCTTTTTGCAGCGCTAAATTTGACCCGACTGCTCGATTGGTGAACGGAGATGGTAGTCTCTAATTAATAGCTGTGTAAGATTTCCGGTTTATTTAACGTTGGGAGGGATCTCATTAATGAAACGACTGGTTGCCGTGTTTATGGCCCTGGGGCTGCTCGTAGGATGCTTGGGATGGCTAGGGTTTGCTCAACCTGCAAGCGCGGCGAATCTTAATAGTCTTAGCTTGGTTTCATCCCCCGTTCTGGCAGAGGCTCGGAACGTAATGGACGACAAGTTGAGCACCGAGTTTGGCGCAAAACTCGATCTCAACAACACCAATATTCGGGCCTTCACTAACTATCCAGGCATGTATCCTACGCTGGCTCGGATGATCATACAGAATGCTCCTTTTGAGGACGTGGAAGATGTTCTGGATATGCCCGGTTTGACCGAGCGTCAGAAATCAATCCTCCAGCGCAATATGGAGAACTTCACCACTAGTGAGGCAGAAGCCGCACTGGTTGAAGGGGGCGATCGCTTCAACAACGGAATTTACCGTTAATCCAGTCAATGATCGCTGCACAGGGGGGGGCGATCGCTGGAGAAGCCTGACTGCACCTGTACTCCATTTCGCTAAGCCTACTGCACTGTTGATATCGAGCAGTGGTTATACGCTGAAACGGCCTGAGGTCCCCCTGCCTCAGGCTTGTTCTTCATTAAAATCTTCTTCGGTCCAGAGCCTGTCTTGTTTCACCCCTCGCTACCCCAAAGATTTGATGTTTTAGTTGTTGGTGGAGGTGCAGCTGGGTTATATGCGGCCCTTTGCTTACCCCAACACTTTCAAGTTGGTCTGATTACCAAAGATCCGCTGTCTCTCTCTGCTAGTGATTGGGCACAAGGCGGAATTGCGGCTGCGATCGCCCCTGAAGATTCATCCGAACTCCACATTGAAGATACCCTGCGGGCAGGTGCAGGCTTGTGTGATCGAGAGGCTGTTACCCTCTTGGTTGAGCGTGCGTCTGGTTGTGTGCGATCGCTTCTAGAGATGGGGGTTGCGTTTGATCGGGATCGACAGGCAGGAGACTTATCACTGACCCTAGAAGCAGCCCATTCCCGCCGCCGGGTTTTACATGCGGCTGACACGACAGGCCGAGCGGTCATCACCACCCTCACCGCCCAGGTGATGAACCGAAAAAATATTCAAACGTTTCCCCAAGCCTTTGCTGTGGATCTGTGGCTAGATGCTCAGCAACGTTGCCGGGGCATTAACCTGCTCTACCAAGGGCAAGTGATCTGGCTGCAGGCAGGTGCAGTGTTGCTTGCAACTGGGGGCGGAGGTCAAGTTTTTGCTCAGACGACCAATCCTACTTTGAGTACGGGCGATGGGGTCGCCGCTGCCTGGAGAGCGGGAGCTGTGTTGAGAGATTTAGAGTTTGTCCAGTTTCACCCTACAGCGCTAACTCAGCCTGGTGCCCCTCGCTTTTTGATTAGTGAAGCGGTGCGCGGGGAAGGGGCGCATTTGGTCGATGATCAGGGGCAGAGGTTTGCTTTTGATTACCATCCCGCTGGAGAGTTGGCCCCCCGAGATATCGTCAGTCGGGCCATCTTTGACTACTTGCAGCAAACATCCTCTGATCCCGCCAATGCCCATGTCTGGCTAGATTTGCGGCCTATCCCAGTTGAAACAATTCGGCACCGATTCCCCAATATTATTCAGGTCTGCCATCGCTGGGGGATTGATGTATTTCAAGAACCGATTCCGATCGCACCAGCCGCCCATTACTGGATGGGCGGTGTTGCGACGGATTTGGGCAGTCAGACCTCCATTCCTGGCCTCTATGCGCTTGGGGAAACTGCCAGTACAGGGGTGCATGGGGCCAATCGGCTGGCTAGCAATTCTCTCCTGGAATGCCTGGTATTTGGCACCCAACTGGCCCAGTTGCAGCTCCCTCCTATGTTGGAACTGGAAGAAGATGCAGTATCAATTCAGGGGGGCGATCGCCCACTCTCAGATCTTCTCCGTACGGGCCTTTCGTTTGTTGAGCAGCAGCAGTATATCTCAACGCTAAGGCAGTCGCTACCGGGATTGGTTTGGCAAAGTGCAGGCATCTGTCGAGAGCAGTCTGCTCTGGAAGGGGCGATCGCTCAAGTTAAAACCTGGCAGCAAGAATTTTCTGCTTTACCACTGACTCAGATTCTGACCTCACTACCACCTGGGCAGTCGTTATCCATTGATTTTCCCAACCCCGACGAACAAATTCGCCTCTGGGGAGAAACTCGCAACTTGTTAGATGTGGCCTACCTGACCCTCAAAAGTGCAGCATTTCGAACTGAAAGTCGGGGAGGACACTATCGGCTAGATTACCCTCAACCTGATCCGTCTTGGCGAGCTCATACGCTAATTCAGCAGCAGCGTTGGTGGAAGTCAGAACCCGTCTGTTAGGTGCAGCTAGGTGCAGGTAGATGCAGATTAGCGGGTTCCGGAGCCTTGGCTGTCTTGGGGTCCGCCATTGTCTGGGGGAGAATAGTTTTTTGAGGTGATTTGCTCGCTGAGGCTGAAGCGGAATGGGGCGATCGCCTGCACATCAGTTTGATGGGTGTCAAATAGCACGCTAGCTGTTAAGTCACTCAGATTATGCAGAGAAGCAGGTTGAATTCCCGCCTGAGCAGCTCCTGTGGCGATGAGCTGGAGTCCGACTGCTAGGGCCATTGTGCTTGTTATTTTGAGGAGAACACTCATAAAAGTGGCCAAAGTTTAAGCAAGTAGATTAATTGTAATCCAGTAAATTTACTGAGCTTGGATATGGTCGAAAAATTTACAAAATCCCTGAAAAACTAGGTTTTTCTATCAAATCTCAAGACCTACTTGCTCAGGAGCGGTTGAGAAAAAATCGGTAATACTGCTATTAAAACCAGTCTATATTCCTAATTTTCCCGAAAGCCTTGATAGATTTTTCACATACCGTACATCACTTTATTCAACTTTAAGATTTTTAAGACTATGGCTTTTCAGGTTTTTTCAGGATCAGCAAGCACAAGTTTTATTTCTATCCGAGCGTCAAATTTCGGCTTCATCAACTTTTGTATCTTTATCTCTAATTCTGAGGCGAGATAAGTTAAGAGATTAAGCAATTCAGTCTCTGGGGAATTGCATTACTTTTCATCGAGCTTGCTACTTTTTCTAAGCAACCTAACATTAAGATTAAGGGCGGTGGCGATCGCGGTACCTTAACGCCAGACCTGCAAAGCTTTAGTCGGGAATTTTATTGTGACTTCTCAACCGGATCAACTTCAAAAACTGATTCAAGAAATTGACGGGGTGCTCGGCAAGACCAGTCCCCGATTGCCGTGGGTTGTTTCTGGAGATGTTGCCCAGCAACGGCGCGTGTTGGAGCAAACCCGTCGCTACCTGCTCTCGCTGCAGCAACGGGGGCAGCAGGAAAGGCCAGAGGGTGCCCAGTCTGCAGGTGCATTGACCAATCGACAAGGACTAGAAGGACAGTCGGCTACAGCTGAACGCTCAGCTCAGCAAGCTCTCCAGGCGATCGCCCAGGAAATGGCTTACCTGCGGTCAAACATGATGCAGCCGCTGCAATCGGATATTGAGACGCTACGGCATCAGCGAGAAGTATTGGCGCAGGAAGTGCGGCAACTAGAGTCTCAACGCCAACAACAGGCCCTACCTCAGCAGCCCTTCAATCAGCAGCAGGTGATCACCGAATTTTTGCAGGTGCTCATGGGTCGTCTCCAGGAAACATTGACGGGGGAGGTGACGCAAACCCTTGCTAGACTTGAGAGCCAGCCTCAGCAGGAGCGATCGCTACCTGGCTCTACCCCGCAGTGGGATCAGTGGGATCAGGCTGTAGCCCCCAATCAGGCCTTCACACCTGAGCAGCGCTTAGAGCAAGTCCGCATGATCCAGGCTCAGTCGGACCAACTGTTGCTGCGGCTAGATTCCACCTTGAGATTGGTATTTGAATCGCTCCAATCCGATGTTCAGAGCTACCAAGATTCTCTTGCCCAAGGGTTAGAGAAAATGCACGGTTTGGGCCAGCGAGGCGAAGCGATGTTTGCGGCCCTCGTCAACCATTTGGCTCAGCAATTGGGCCGAGAAGCCTCTTCATACCTCCAGTCCAAAGACTGGGAGGCGGGCAAGTTTCCGGGGCTGCGAGAAGCCCTGCGGGTCGATGATTCAGAACGGCGGGAGACGCTACAACCTGCTCCCATTGATCGGCTTGATCCGAGCGCTGATTTCGCTTCTGATCAAAATCCTGGCTCACCCGAAGCTGCCAGTGAGGCTAGTGAAGATGAAACGCTGGATCTATTTTTGCTGGATGAGACATTGGCGCTATTCCAGGACGTCTCTGACTCAGATCAGGATGAAGATCTCACCACCCTGCAATTGGACGAAGAGCTGGCTCAAATTCAGTCGGAGCTAGAGGCCGATATTCGGTCGGGCATGCTTCCGTCAACCGCAACAGAACCTGGTCCACCTCTAGAGCCCACCCTCAACCTGCTCGAGCAGCTGGGTTCGGAAAGCCAGGAAGACGAAACGCCTTCAGTTGAACCTGAGTCTTCTCTAGAAGCGACCTCAACCGCTGGGGCTGGGGCATCTGAAGCCGATACCCCGGAAAGCATTTATAACGAACTGGATGAATTTTACGAGAGCCTATTTGGTGACGTTACGCCAGGTGAGGAAACGCCCCTAACGTCTTTCGCTCCCGACGAAACGTACGCTGCAATGCTGGACGAACCCTCTAACCAAGTGTCGGACAGTGAATCACTGGATTCTGAGCCTTTTGCTCAACCCGTCGCGGCGGCTGAGTCTCCGGGAGCAACGGCTCAAACTCCCACTCCTTTTGCTGAACCTGTGGCAGAAGCTGAAATGCCTGATGCAGAGGCGATCGCCACAGGTCCTGATCTCTTCCCTGAAGAAGATTGGACGCTAGCTAGCTTGGAAGATCAGCTCTTTGGGGGCTTGGCCGATCCGGCTGAAACTGGTGCTGAGACTGAAGCCGGGGCTGAAGCTGAGGTTGAAGCTGGGACTGGAGCTGAGTCTTTGCCAACTCCGTCCAGCGAAGATGGATCTAGCGCCTCTTGGGAAGATCTGCTGTTTGATCAGAGCGAGACATTGGATGATCCTCTCCCGTTTGCTGGAGAGGGTGACGAGGGGCAAGCTGAGCCGGCTGCCACAGTAGAAGACTGGTTCTTAGAGTTTGGCGAGTCTGACTCCACAGCCGCCCCTGCTGTACCGAGTGCAGATGAGGCTCAGCTGCTCGATGCCGACCTCAGAGCGGAGCTGGCTGAGACTTCTAGATTGGCTTCTACTGAGGCTGATGCACCGACCGACACAGTGGGCGATCTGATCGACGATCTGGGGGATGACTTGGGCGATCGCTACGTCCCGGCCTCTCCCGATGAAGATTTGCTAGTGGGCGAAGACACGCCACCTAGGACAGAGGTAGACCTACGATTGGATGTGAACACGCTCCAGCAACTGACTGCCGATCTCTCTGGCTTAGAGGGGCTTGAAGACACAGAGTTCTTAGCGTCCTTTGAAGCCTTCGAGTTAGATGTCTCTGAGTCCGGATCCGCGCCGGAAGACTCCTCAGACTGGGCCGCCGATTGGCCCGAGTCAGGTGAATCTGATGAATCTGAGCTTGGGCCTGAAAGCGAAACTGAGAGTGAATTGGGCTTGGGGGCGATCGCTGAGTCTGACTTGGATGACTTTCTGCTGAGTCCGGCAGCTGAGCCAGAGGCCCAACCCTCTGATACCGAAGAGCCGTTTGAGGAAGATTTGACCCTAGGGGGTTTTGCTGAAACCGTAGATTCTGAGCCCTTGGCGTCCTCGTCGGTTGCTGACACCCCCGCTGAAGCGGATGAGGCTTCTGAGGAAATAGGGCTTGACGATCTGTTTGCCTTTGGGGCAGATCAGCCCTCTGCGCCAGATGTAGAGCCAGCCTCAGATCCATCAGCCTCAGATCCAACTGAGTTGGGTTGGGACGATGCGACTCCAGCCCCCATCCCAGAAGGCACTCCATCAAATGTGGAGGATATTCTGGAAGATCTCTTCTCCTTAGGCGAGACGCAGCCCCTGACGCCAACTGCTGAGCGCTCCGTGGAGGCCACCAACCTCTGGGAAGAATTTGGTTTTGCGCCAAATGACTTGGCAACAGGTGATCCTGAGTCAAACCTATCCCCTGAGTCAGCGTCATTTCAGTCATCCTCAGCAGCGGCAAATGCGACGGCAGATGCGACGGCAGAGGGGACGTCCGATCCAAATACCTTCACCCTAGAAGGGATCGACAGTTTGTTTGAAGATCTCTCCGCTCTACCGACCACCGAATCCGCTGAACTACCGCCCACCAAACCGACATCAGACCCCGCTTTAGAAACTGGCAGCCAAAGCTGGACCCTCGATAGCATCTTTGAGAATTTCAGCGAAACGCCAGAGCCTCCATCCCAAACTGAATCTGAAGCCGAAGCGGGTTTTGATCTGTTTGAAGATGCCCCCTCAGATCAGGAGGACCCCGAAAAAAAAAACGCTTTAATCCTTGAACAAGCGGGTGAAGACTTGGGTCAGGTCGAAGCGGTGGGGAGTCCAGTCGAAGTAGCGATGCCTAGCCCGACGCCTGCCCCGATTGTGCCAAGTGAGATCTCAATTGACTCCGCTTCTGATAAGGTCTGGTATTTGGGTATCGATATTGGCACAACTGGAATTTCAGCTGTCTTGCTCGATCGCAATGCCTGCAAGTTGTATCCAGTTTACTGGTCAGAGTTGCAATCCGAAGGCCAAGACCAACCTGTTGTCGAGCGGTTTTTTCGCCTCCCCACAACCGTTTCGGTCTCGACTGCCGATCTGGCTGAGGCGGCGGCTGATGGATCTGATGCGACGACGACTGCGCCGCTGGTGGCGATTGGTTCTCTCGCCGTTGACCTCACCCGCAGTCATCAGGCTGAGGCTGCGATCGATCCTTCTCGGCTGCTGCTGCGAGATTTTAAGCCCTATTTGCGGCTGGGTATCCCCTACTACACATCTGAAGCTGCTCAGTGGGAGCCAGTGTTGCAGTGGTCTGATCATCAGCAGATTTCGCTGAGCTGGCTCTACCAGGCACTGCAATCGTTGCTTGCTACGCTAAACGCGACTTTGCCCAATCCCAATTCCAACCCGCCACTGACTCTCAGTTGTGGTGCGGTGGGCTTAGCGGAAGGGGTATTTCAAACGGCGATTCGGCATTTGGCTGGGGTGGTTGTGGGGCAGCCGATCAACTGGTCTGATACCTACAGTTTCAACATTCGTGAAGCCGTGTTGGGGGCGAAGCTGGTAGACAATCCGGCTCAGGTGTTTTTTATCGAAGATGCGATCGCCGCCTTGCTGTCTGGGCTGCGGAGCTCAGAAGGGCAGTCTGTGGTTTTGCCACAAACTCTAGCGCCTAGATCTCACCTCTACAACGTGGACTGGCAGGGGGCAACCTTGGCGGTGAGTGCAGGGGCGACGGTGACTGAGCTAGCGATCGTTGATTTGCCCTATGCGCTGCAGAGTCTCAGCTATCAAGATTTCACCACTCGCAGCCTTCCCTACGCGGGCAATGCTATCGATCAAGACATTATTTGCCAGTTGCTCTACCCAGCCGGGACTCGTGAGGCTCAAAATAGGGGGCGATCGCTTAATCCAGCCGCAGCCAATCCAGCCGCAGCAAGCAACACACTCCCTCCAGCTACCGCAGATTGGAGTTGGCAAGCTGGACCCAGCCTGGACCATAGCATGTGGTCAGACCTGAGATTGGAAGACTTGGAGCTACCACTGCCTGGTGAACCCGATCGCACCCGCCGTCTCCTCCTTCAGCAGCGACTAGAAAGCTCTGCTCTAGGGCAAAGCTTGTTGGAGTCGGCTCGCTATCTCAAGCTAATTTTGCAGCATCAGGATCAGTTCACGTTAAATCTGGGTGGCTTTCAGTTGATGGTGCTGCGGCAGGATCTGATCGGGCATGTGTTTGTCCCCTACATTCAGCGTCTGAATCGGGAGCTGAATACACTCTTGGCGCAGACCGGAATCTTGAGTCAGGCTGTGAAGCAAATCATTTGCACTGGCGGAACAGCATCCATTGTGCCCGTTTCTCGCTGGCTTCGCCAAAAGTTTCCCCAAGCCACGATTGTTCAAGATACTTATATCAGCAGCCGTACCAGCACCTCGCCTGATTTTCGGCCTGCCAGTTGCAGCCGGATTGCCTATGGTCTAGCCACTCTACCTCTCCACTCCCGTGTCCTAAACCTGCCCCGCCAGCAATACAATGACTACTTCTTGCTGCTGGAGTTGCTGCGGGCTTTTCCAGATCGGCCACTGTCGGTCGGTAGCATTATGCAGCTTTTGGAGCGTCGTGGCATCAATACTCAGGTTTGCCACCTACATATTTTGGCGTTGCTAGAAGGGCATCTGCCGCCCGGATTGGTGCCTACGGCCCATTATCCCGAACTCTTTGCCCCTCAGTCGCGCGAGCGTTCCGACTATCAACTGCTGCTGTCGGCTCCGCTGTTTGAAAAGCAAGATAACCAAACCTATCGTCCCAACCCCACGCAGTGGGCTCGCTTCCGGCGTTACCTAGATATGCTGATGGTTAGCACTCACCAGGAGTTGGCAGAACCCTTACCTGTGAGCTTGAGCTATATGTGAGGCTTGGGTAAGGCGTTGCAGTGCTTTAACCTCGGCTCCTTGACTGGGGTAAGGAACGTGGTCAAAATCCTCCATCGGAAAGAGGCCAATTGGCATAGACCAATGAGATGATTCAATAAAACCCCAAACTTTTTTGATAACCTTCTTTATCCTTAAAAATCCCGTGCTTCATGTCTTCCCTTAAAAGATTCACAAGATCGCCCAAAACAGATCGAATTTTGGTCGTAGACGATACACCCGACAACTTATTCCTGATTCAGGCCATTTTGGAGGAGGAAGGCTATCAAATTGAAACATCAAGTAGCGGGAGTGATGCCCTACACCAAGTGAAGGAGGCACCCCCGGATCTGATTTTGCTTGATGTGATGATGCCTGAAATGGATGGGTTTGAAGTCACTCGACATCTGCGTGAAGATGAGCAGCTGCCCTTCATTCCAATTTTGCTGATCACGGCCTACGACCAACCCAGTGTGGCGCAAGGATTGGATACTGGAGCCGATGATTTCATTCGCAAACCGGTCGAGTTTGATGAACTTTTGGCGCGGGTGCGATCGCTCCTGAGTTTGAAGCACAGTGTTGATGAACGGAATCAAATTGCTCGTCAACGCGAAGATTTTGTTTCACGTCTTACCCATGACTTGAGAACGCCTTTGGTCGCTGCTGATCGGATGATGTCGTTGATGCAGCAGGGGGCGTTGGGTGATCTCTCGCCCGAGCTAGACGAGGCGATCGCCACGATGGCCCGCAGCAACCAGAATCTGCTGGAAATGGTCAACATGCTGCTGGAAGTTTACATTTATGAAGCAGGCCGCAAAACTCTAAGCTTTATCAGTGTCAATCTTCATGAGCTGTTGATGGAAGTGATTTATGCCCTGAAGCCCATCGCCCTAGATAAGGGGCTAGATCTCCGCACCAACTTGGGGGAGGACACAAAGGGGATTGAAATGGTGGGCGATCGCCTAGAGCTGCGTCGTGTGTTCACCAACTTGATTGGGAATGCCGTCAAGTTTACGGATGAAGGAGCTGTCCAGGTTCGGCTTAGCAGCCTGACCCGACCCGACTCGGACGGCAAAATGGGTGAAGGCGTCAAGATCGAGGTTGAAGATACAGGTCCTGGCATCCCAGAGGAATATCAAACTTCTCTGTTTGAACCCTTTCGCCACGGCAAACACAAGCGATCGGGGAGCGGCTTGGGGCTTCATCTCTGCAATCAAATTGTCAAAGCGCATCAGGGCAGCATCGAGATCCAGTCAACCCTGGGCAAGGGCAGTCTATTTATAGTTGAATTTCCCAGGTATCCACAGGAAACTGAAAGTTAGAGAAGTTTTCAGGAGACCGTCACTCATATGGTGCAGCTAGTTATCCCGCCGATGGGCGACCTGATTCGCAAGCAGCGAGATTTTTTTGGTACAGGTCAGACCCAATCTGTCGATTTTCGGCTCCAACAGCTCAAGGCACTCAAGCAAGCGATTCTCGATCATCAAGATCAGATTGTGGCTGCTCTCAAAGCAGATCTCAACAAGCCGGAATTTGAGACCTACCTGACTGAAATTGGTGTGGTGCGCGAGATCGACTATGCCATCAAGCATCTGAAGCGTTGGATGAAGCCCAAGAGCGTATTTCCGGGCATCCAACAGTTGCCTGCTGTGGCTCGGATTTATGCTGAACCGCTGGGCGTCGTGTTGATTGTCAGTCCCTGGAACTATCCGCTTCAGCTGATGATTTCACCGCTGGTGGGGGCGATCGCCGCTGGAAACTGTGCTGTTTTGAAGCCTTCAGAGCTGGCCCCTCAAGTTTCCCAGGTCATGGCCGCAATGGTCGCCAAGATTTTCGATCCGGCCTATATCAGTGTGGTTGAAGGTGGCGTCGAAACGAGTCAGGCGCTGCTGGAAGAAAAATTTGACCATATTTTCTTCACGGGAGGCACCGAGATCGGCAAGGTAGTAATGGCTGCTGCCGCCAAGCACCTTACCCCCGTTACTCTAGAGCTAGGTGGCAAAAGTCCCTGTATTGTCGATGCCGACATTCAGCTCGACTATGCCGCCAAACGCATTGTCTGGGGTAAGTTTCTCAACGCTGGGCAAACCTGTATTGCTCCCGATTATCTGCTGGTCAACCGTCAGATCAAGCCTGCCCTAATGCAGGCGATCCAGACCTGCATTCAGGAGTTTTATGGGGATGATCCAGCCCAAAGCCCTGACTATGCTCGCATTATCAGTCCAAAGCATTTTGCTCGATTGAGCCGCCTGTTGAATCAAGGAAATATTGTAGTCGGTGGCAAGACGGATCCAGACAGTCGCTACATTTCACCTACCGTGATCGACCAGGTGGGTCTAGAGGCACCCATCATGCAGGAGGAGATCTTTGGGCCGATTTTGCCTGTCTTAGAATATGACACGCTGGATGAGGCGATCGCGATCATCAACCGTCAGTCTAAGCCGTTGGCGCTTTATGTGTTCTCACGCGATCGCCCTCTGCAAAAGCGAGTCCTAAAGGAAACTTCTTCGGGAAATGTCTGTATCAACGACACTGTCATGCAGGTTGGTGTGTCCGAGCTACCGTTTGGCGGCGTTGGCCATAGCGGTATCGGCAGCTATCACGGCAAAGCTAGCTTTGATACTTTCTCCCACCAAAAGAGTGTTCTCTACAAAACCTTCTGGCTCGACATCAAGCTGCGCTATGCGCCTTACCAGGGCAAGCTAGATTTCATCAAAAAGCTGTTCACCTAGATGATGATCAGGTGAACTAGACTTCCTGCAAGAAGATTAAGAGAAGCGCCCACTGTAACGTTCTTCGGCCCAAGGCTCGCCGCGACGGTGATAACCATTGCGCTCCCAGAAGCCGAGTTCTTCCTGGCTCAAAAACTCTAGGCCATTAATCCACTTGGCGCTCTTCCAGGCGTAGAGGTGAGGCACGACAAGCCGCATCGGGCCTCCGTGCTCAGCGGGTAGCGGGTCACCAAAGAGAGTATGGGCCAAGAAGTTTTCTTCCCGAATAAAGTCTTCGAGAGCCAGATTGGTGGTGTAGCCGCCGTAGCAGTGCAGCATGACATGCTGTGTTTCAGGAGCAATCTCAATTTGACTCATCAAGTCTACAACTTTGATGCCCGTCCACTGCACGTCTAGCTTTGACCAGGTCGTGACGCAATGAAAGTCAGCCGTAAAGTCACTCTGGGGTAGGGTCATCAGGTCAGACCAACCGAAGGTCTTTGCCTGTGCCGAGCCCCAAACTTTAAGCTGCCAATCATCTGTCTGGATGTCAGGAGTTTCGCCGTAGGTCAAGACTGGAAAGCCTTTGGCTAAGTGTTGTCCAGGGGGCACCCGATGTTGCAGTTCTGGGGATGGCTTCTGAAAGAATTTTCCTGGCATGGGAGTGGCTAGTAGTAGCGTGAAGGGCTGAAGGCGATCGCCGCCTTACTACTGTGTTGTAGCAGAATTTCCTAGTCAATTGATCTGCTGCGAAGATGATCCCAGCTTGCTCACCCGCGTTAAATCTTTTTGCGAAATAACCCAAGTCCTAACAATCTAGGTTCCAATAAATACGACCCCGTCGATTAGAATCTGGCATGAACTGGTACTCACAGCTCACTCAACTGATTTTAGATTTTTACCGGGAAGACCCTCTCTACCTCAAGCAGTTGGCTGTTCTCCGACGTTGCAAAATCTCACGTCATTGGGGGGTGCTGCGAATTTATTGCCCCGATTCCTCAACGGCAGAATCTATTGTCTTGATCAGTGAGGTTTTAAAAGAACCGATCATTCAGTTGCGCCTCGTCAACCAGATTAATATTTTGGTAGACAGAAAATTGGTGGCAGTGCTACCCGTATCTCCCTCAAAGTTAACGATCTAGGTAGGTTGAAACCCTCTCCAGAACGTTTCCCATTGCCATCACTCTGCAATCACACCGCCACCTCAAGGGGTGTACCCATCACTTAGCAGCGACTTCAGATTGGCGATTGGCTTCTGCGGAGGTAGGGTCTGTAGAGAAATTGAGGCTGGCTGCATTCATCCAACCCGCCAGCAACGCATCGACTGAAAATAGCCCCGCACCATTGACCAGGAAAAATAAGAAGCAGGACGCGTAAAGGGCTGAGAGCTCTAAATAAGGGATGCTAAACCCTGCTACCAGTACATGGTGATACATCGCTACCATCATGGTAGAAAATAGCCCCAACGCGGCGGGACGAGTCAGCAGACCGAGGGCTAGTAAAGGTGCGCCGATCAGTTCGGTGTAGGCTGCCAGGTAGCTGAAAAAGATTGGAAACGGTAAGCCAATCACGGCAACATAAGCCTGGGCAAAGCTTTCGATGTTGGACAATTTATCTAATCCGTTGTGAACCATGACGACACCCGCCACAACGCGAAGAATCATCCAGGCGGCTTGAGAGAAATAGGTTGGCGATAAGGTGGGCCGGAGTGCAGCGGATATTAGCCTTATCAGGCGATGAGTTGAGAACATAATAGGTTTATATGAAGAATGATTTAGATTTCTATTTAGAAATATAACGAAAATTAATTTTTGTGGCTGTGATCTAAAGCATTATTCTGGAGGTTTTCTTGACCCTTCACGGCTCGGCGGGAGATTCGGTCTCCACTGGAACAGTTCGTTGCAGTGTGATTCGAGCGGCAATCAGGTAGAGGCTACCTGCAATGAGCGGAATCAAGATCAAAATGAGGATTCGTACCCAGGTGCGCTGGTGCCAAGATTGGCGATTGGGTTCAGGCATTTTTTAAGGTCCGTCGGTGATCGTCGGTGAGATCAGAAGTGGGATCAGAAATGGTTGATTGGCATGAACTGCTGATTTTCTGTCTTGGGGGAGACGCTGTGGCTCTGCCCGATTTCTAAGGTTGGAGTACAGATGAGGGAGGATGTGTCGGAATGCAACATCCCTTATTTCAACCTTAAAGCTAAAAGACGAGATTACTATGAGCGACACTAGCGTTAAAAAAGTCGATTCTGCCCAGTCCCCAACGGGTGCGATGGGTCAAAAATATCTGGCTTCTGGAACTCGTCTGTCTATGCGACTTTGGGAGAATGAGCAGCCGGGAGAACCAAAGCCACCGACTCGACGAGACTATGAAACGGTGGGTTACGTGATTCAAGGCTCTGCAGAGCTGCACCTAGAAGGCCAAAAAATCTTGTTGGGACAGGGGCATTCTTGGGTCGTCCCTCAAGGAGCGGAGCATACCTACAAGATCTTAGAGCCCTTCACCGCTGTGGAGGCTACTAGTCCGCCTGCTGAAGTGCATAGTCGAGATGAGTAGTAGGTAATGCGTGTAGCTATTTAAAGGCAAAAACCTTTTGTTTTAGTCACAAATTGGCAAGGAACGATGCAACAGGTTATCGGAACATTTTCAGATTCTCAAGCCGCTCAGACTGCGCAGCATCAGCTCTGTGAGGCGGGCTTTCCCAAAAATCAGATCAAGATTAATCCACAGGCTCTTGATCCTAATCCACCTGCTGGCCAGACGCAGGCCCAAAATATCGCCGGTGGTGGAGCTGTGATTGGCTCTTTGATTGGCGCGATCGTCGGGGTTCTTTTTAGCCTAGGATCTTCTACTTTGGTTGGAATCAGCCTGCCGCTTGCACCGATTCCAACCGTATTGGCTGCGAGTGGCATTGGGGCGATCGCCGGTGGACTAGCGGGAGCCTTGACCGGGGTGAGTTCTCCTAAGGCTGAAATGCATCAGGATCGCGCCACCCTATCCCATAGCTATCTCCTCACCGTCGAAGGCAGCGAAGGTGAGATTCAGCGAGCGGCTGAGGTATTGGGACAGCGCCAGAAGCCTGCTTAGGCCTGATTTACTTTAGGTTTGACAGCGGCTGGATCGGTCGGTCTGATCAATACAATGGGAGTTTGCTCGTCAGAATTACCGGCTGGGTTGGAGATCAACGCTTGTTCCAAAAGTCGCAATGACACATTGGGCGTCGCTGCCAAAACCTTGACCGCTCTCAGATCATTCACATCTACGATGGCGGCCCCCAAACCTGTCTCTTTCTGAATTTGCTGAACCACCTGCTGCGGATCGTCTGGCCCCAGCACGATGAACTGGTCGTAGGGGGGCAAAGTTCCGGTGACATCGTCGATGAGGCGGGCCTGTTCTCCAGCCAATTGATAAAACATGCCGGGTTTGCCGAGAAATTTTTTGGCGATCGCCCCCAGCACAAATGCGGCTAACACCCGTCCCGGCCCTACTAAGTCGATCAGCGTTTGCATACCGCAGGCTGTGGCCAGACTAGAAGTTGGCATGAAGTAATAGCAGAGTCGCTTGGCCAACCAGCCTGGACGGACATCGCTAGGATGCCGCCATCGTCCTTGCATGATTGCCACCGGGGTTTCACCGATCGTCACAATGTCGCCAGGTTGAGAGTGAGGGACGACATAGCGTTTGATCACTTCAACTGAATTGTCGAGTGGCGTCAGCAAATGGGTATAGATGGGCAACACATCCGCTTCGGGGGTAGGACGCCAGCGTTGAGGCGCGTCTGCCGAGGGAAAGCGTAGAGGCACCGTCACATGCCGGACTTTGGGGATACGGCCTTCTGGGCCATAGGTGACATAGTTGACGCGAATCCAGGCCGCTTGTAGGGCGCTGAGGCGATCGCCCTGAATATCGAGCGACACTTCCATCCGGGTTGTTTTGCCTACTTTGACGATATAGCCAAACCAGTAGCCATCGGGCCGTGCAGGAGCGTCAGTATGGCGCGGAGTCACCTTAATGGTGTAAGAAAGCCCGTCTAGACTTTCCTTAGAAAGCAACGTTGCCTCTGCCGTCACCTCAGGCACCATAATCTCTAAGGTGCGGGTTTGGTTCTGGAATTCTAGTTCCCCGACCAGCAAATACCGCCCTGGCTCATAAACTTCCAGATTCCAATCTCCGGCAGTCAGTTCTAATGCATTGCCAAGGCGACGACGATATTGCCCCTCAATTGCTAGGACTCCGGCTCCAACCAGAAGCGCAGCAATCCCTAGCCCAATTCCAATACTCCCTGCAATCACCACAAGCCCTAATGAGTTAATAACGGTTTTTAGCGAGTCTTCGCCTCTCCAGCCAATCGCTAAAGGTCTGGACAGAGATTCCTCAGATTCTTCAGATCACTCTGATTGCTGTAGTATACCCCTCGCCTGAAACTCGCCCACGGCAGAACAGCATTTACGAGACAATGATGATTCAAGATTCTGAATACATCAGCGTCTAGCATAAGCAGATACAAACTGGGAATCGCTCTTCAGGCAGAGTACAGGGCAACCAGAATGATAAAAGCTAAGGGGCATCGATCGAGGCCTTAAAATGTTGAGCAATATTTGAGACGTTTGGCGATCGCCCTGCAGACTTTGATTTACAAGACTTAGTATTTTGCAGTACTATGCTGTCACCGGAAATTTTGAACTTTTGTAAACCTTAAGGAAGCTCGCTCCAAGCGTCCTCTTTGTTGGGAGTCTCTCATGAATCAACTCATTCGTGCTGAACGATTCTGTCTGATCGGTCATCTCGTTGCGATGGCATTCGGTCTGGCTGGATTGCTGTTGGTGATGCCGCACCCAGAGTTTTTGACGCATATTCCGGCTGGGCAAACGCTCTTTAGCTGGAGTATGGCAGGTGGTGGTGTTGTTTATATTCTGTTGGGAACGATCGCCGTTTCTATTTATGCCTACCGTACATTGGGATTACGGAACTGGTTGATGTTCATGATTCCCGCTGTCTTTCTCTCCTTGGGGAGCGAGCTGTCTGGTACGGGTACAGGTTTCCCGTTTGGACACTACAGCTACTTAAGCGGCCTAGGCTACAAGATTGCAGGACTGGTGCCCTTCACAATTCCCTTGTCCTGGTTTTATTTAGGCCTTGTGTCCTACCTGCTGGCGCGGACTGGATTGGAATCCCTCGGTGCAAAGTGGTCAATGCCTTCGGCTCTGGGGTGGCTAGGCCAAGCTGGGGCGATCGCACTGGCGGCCCTCCTGCTCACCTCCTGGGACTTTGTGCTAGATCCAGCCATGAGTCAGACGGCTCTACCCTTCTGGTATTGGCATCAGCCTGGTGCATTCTTCGGGATGCCCTACCAAAATTTTGCGGGATGGATGGCAACTGGCGCTTTGTTTATGACTGTTGCCGCCTTGCTCTGGCGAAACAATCTGCCTAAGTTGCAGCGATCTCAGCTCAATCTACCGTTGGTAGTTTACTTAGGAAACTTCGTCTTCGCCGCTGTGATGAGCTCAGCAGCAGGATTCTGGGTGCCAATTTCGCTGGGTCTCGTTTCGGGTGTGCTGCCTGCGGTTGTGTGCTGGCGAGTCTCCCGCACCGTTGTTGAATCTGGGGCGATCGCCGGAACCGTCAGCGACTCAGCTGAAGCGTTTAACCGAGTGCAGCAGTCTCCAGTTGGGGTCACTAGCAAGTGAATCTGGACTGGCTTGGAGCGAGTAATGCAGGTTTCGGAGAGGCAGGGCTAGGAGCACTAGCCCTGCTCTGTCTGGTGATTCAGCTTCCTGCAGCGGCAATCTGGTTTGCTCGTCTGCTACAAGGACCGCGTCGCCATCCCCCCTTACAGCCTCAACCTGCCAGTCCTGAAATGCTAGGAACTGTGAGTATTGTTGTGCCAACGCTCAATGAGGTGGAGCGGATCAGCCCCTGTTTGACTGGCCTGAGCCAGCAAGGCTATGAAGTTCGAGAAATCATCATCGTAGATAGCAACTCCCAAGACGGCACGGTGGAGTTGGTCAAAGCAGCAGCCCAACGCGATCCCCGATTTCGTCTAATCAGCGATGATCCTCTACCCACGGGTTGGGTGGGGCGGCCTTGGGCCCTCCATAGTGGTTTCTTGCAAAGCTCTGAACAGAGTGAATGGATTTTGGGTATTGATGCAGACACGCAGCCCCGCCCCGGTCTAGTAGCTAGCCTGATTGCAACAGCCCAACGCTTAGACGCCGATTTGATTTCACTCTCACCCCAATTTATTTTAAAGAGCTGGGGTGAATTCTGGCTACAGCCCGCTTTGCTGATGACGCTGATTTACCGATTTGGCCCTTCTGGTGGACAGGCAGAAGGCTCCGAGCGGGTTATGGCCAATGGCCAATGTTTTTTCTGTCGTCGTTCTTTGCTGGTCGCGTTGGGTGGCTACTCCAGTGCCCGTAGCTCATTTTGTGATGATGTCACCCTGGCTCGAGAGGCTGCCCGGTCTGGAGCTAAGGTTGGTTTTCTGGATGGTGCTCGCGTCCTACAAGTCCGAATGTATGAAGGCATGCGTGAAACCTGGGACGAGTGGGGGCGATCGCTCGATCTCAAAGATGCCTGCTCCACCTCCCAAAAATGGGGAGATCTAGGATTTTTGATTGCAGTGCAGGCGCTCCCCCTACCCCTGAGCTTGGGGTGGGCTGTAGTTGTGGCCATGGGCTACACGGCTTTGCCAATCTGGATCGCCTTGGGGTTAAATAGTGGACTCGTCGCAATTCGAGTGGCGCTGCTGTGGGCGATCGCCCCATCCTACGATCAAAATACAAAGCAGGGAGCATGGGCCTTTTGGCTATCTCCCATAGCCGATCCACTAGCGACTCTGCGAATTTTTCTCTCCTCAGTTCAGACCCCGACCCGATGGCGCGGACGAACCTATCAACATCCTTCGCAGTCCACCAACCATAGCTGAGAGCTGGATTGGTGGTGTAGCGGAGTGCGACCAAAGAGTATAGCCTACGCAAGTTTTGCTGCAGCGTAGGTATAGTAAACCTGATGTGGAAACTCAAGCTAGGGCTAGCCGAAGAG
Source organism: Elainellales cyanobacterium (assembly GCA_041746655.1). Lineage (GTDB taxonomy): Bacteria > Cyanobacteriota > Cyanobacteriia > Elainellales > Elainellaceae > JBGTGR01. The sequence continues at coordinate 129,480 of JBGTGR010000066.1, forward strand.
TAGACTTCGCCTTCAAGGAAGGCACCATCGCTTGATGAGTGGATTTGTGCTGATGGTGTTTTTAGATGTAACTTTGGGTTGAGAGTTGGGTTAAATAAAAGCAACGCGCTTGCTTTTGTCCTCTGGTTGTAGCCCTAGAAAAATTAACTCGTAAAATTCAATCCGTAAAAATCAACCCATAAAAAAGGAGGAGGCTGTTGCCGACCCGGTTTCGAGTTTAGAAGCTCGATTCCAGGATGAACTGGCCCCTCCGCAGCATTCATTCACCTGTGATTCAAAATGTATCAAGTGGCTTTGTCAATTTTGTGTTCTCTAGATGAACTTGGGGTGACAAAACTGAAGAATTTGCAAAGGCCGCTCTGACAGAGAGGGGAGTGAGGAAAATAATCATTGGCTGCAAAAATTTCATGATCTCGTGATGAACCTGTCATATCTTCGTCACACCGACTGACTAAATTAGGAATTGTTCAGGGAAATGGGTCGCTGGAGATCTTAGAAAAGGATGATGGCAAACCTGGAGAGGTTCAGGGTGAAGAAGCCGCTACCAAGAAGAAGTAGAGACGGCTGAGTCAGCGCCCAGGATGACAAAAAATTCCTCAAGCTTGCCCATTTCATCACAATGCAACGTCCTGAACTTATAAAACAGCCCAAGCGTAAAGATTTATTTTCTATGAAGCCAATTCGCCCTCGTTCGAAGACCTCAATTTCTCGTTTTCAGAAGCCTTTCCTCTATCTTTCCTTGTTGCTGGTGGGTGCCGGAAGTGCAGTATTGGGGACTCGTGAGCCTGTCTCTGAAGGATTGTTGGTGTCGTCCGCTCAGCCTTTAGTGAGCCAAGCATCTCCTAGGGTACAGAGCAGCCCTGTCTCGACGGGTGGATTAGTGAGCTCCAACTTCATTGCGGCGGCTGTTGAGCGGGTTGGGCCTGCTGTGGTGCGGATCGATTCTTCTCGAACTGTGTCTGCTCAACTTCCCGATGTTTTTGATAATCCCTCGGTGCAACGATTCTTCGGCGATCGCATCCCTCAAGATTTGCCTGATCGAGTCCAGCGAGGCACCGGCTCCGGCTTTATTCTCAGTGACGATGGCGTCGTCTTGACAAATGCCCATGTGGTGAATGGAGCCGATCGAGTCACTGTCACGCTTAGGGATGGCCGTGAGTTTGAAGGTAGAGTTTTGGGCGAAGACTCGGTTACAGATGTAGCGGTGATCAAAATTGAGTCAAGCGGGCTACCGACGGTTGCGATCGGCAACTCCGAACAGCTACGGCCTGGAGAATGGGCGATCGCCATAGGCAACCCTCTCGGTCTCGACAACACTGTTACCGCAGGTATCATTAGCGCCACAGGCCGATCGAGCGCAGAAGTTCGCGTTCCTGACAAACGGGTCGATTTCATCCAGACTGACGCCGCGATCAATCCTGGTAACTCAGGCGGCCCGCTTCTAAACGAGCGAGGCGAAGTGATTGGCATGAACACTGCCATTATCGGTGGCGCACAAGGTCTAGGATTTGCAATTCCGATCAATGCGGCTCAAGATATTGCCAATCAGCTCATTGCCACAGGCCGGGTTGAGCATGCCTATGTGGGCATCCAGATGGCCAACGTTACACCTGCCTTAAAATCAGAGTTAAGCCGCCGTTCCAACGGACAAATCAACATCACACCCGATGAAGGTGTTGTCGTCCTCGGTGTTGTCCAAAATTCTCCAGCGGCAAGAGCTGGCCTACAGCCGGGAGATGTAATTCAGTCGATCAACGGTCAGTCTATTGGTCGCTCCGAAGATGTGCAGCGGATTGTGGCAAGTGTCGGAGTCGGGCGGGATCTCCAAGTGCAATTGCAGCGCAATGGTCGCTCTATTGATTTAGCGCTACAAACAGCTGCTTTACCTGCCCAAAACTCTCGCGGCTAACGCTCAGCCGAAGTCGCATAAGTCCATACATAACCGCTAAGAACAACATCAACGTTCTTTGATCAAAGGTAAGGGGGCCTCCTCTTACCTTTTTATGGCTTAGCCAAACGTCCGCACCAGCATATAAGCAGTCAGCCCAAACAGCAAAGTTTTGAACATCAGATTGACCGTTTTGTCGGGTAGCTTGGGCAGAAGCCGAGTCCCGACTTGAGCGCCCAAAATGCCGCCCAACCCCAAACAAAGACCCGGAATCCAAAGCACATTACCATTCCAGGTATGCTGTGCCAAACCGGATGCGGCGATCGCCACAATCGCTCCCAAACTGGTTCGAACAGCAACCTTGATCGGCTCTCCCAAAAACAGCATTTGCAGTGGCACCATCACCACACCGCCGCCCACCCCAAACAGACCCGACAACACTCCAGCCAGTAGCCCGATGCCGCTGATCGGGGCCAGCTTGAAAGGCTCATCAAAGCTCTCAACCTCAACCTGCTCGATTTGCTCTTTTTCGACCTTGCGCTTGAGCTTTTGTCGCAGATCCATCAGGTAGACAGTTGCCATCAGTAAAACTGCAAACCCCAATGCCAGCGCTGTATCTGGAAGGCGATCGCCCCACCATGCCCCAACTTGGGCAGTAAAAATTCCAAACAGCGCCAGCGTCAGCGAAACGCGCCAGTTTAGCTCACCAGTCCGCAAATTCCGAAAACTGCCCGAAATGGCACTGAGCAAAACACCAACGAGACTGGTTGCGGTTGCCTGCACCAGTGGGACGCCGAAAATAGTCAGTGATGGCACCATCAACAGCCCTCCACCAATGCCGAGCAGTCCTGATAAGACCCCGGTGAAAGTTCCCAATATAAACAGTAAGACCCAACCTATGGGCGTCTCAATCATCGCATTCTCCTGTCATCGATTGTGCGCGGTCGTAGGCTACATCCGCTCTAACACCGAGATGCCTAAAAGTGCTAAGCCTTGTTTGATAGTTTGGGCGGCCAAATCACATAACAGGAGGCGAGATGTCCGCATCGGCTCTTCCGCTTGTAAGACGGGGCAGCGATCGTAGAACTGGTTGAACTTCTGACTCAGTTCAAATAAGTATTGGCACAGACGATTGGGCATTAAATCTGCCTCAACCGCACTCAAGACTTGATCAAACTGAAGCAGATGTTTAGCCAACGTTAGCTCTGTCTCATCTTGCAAAGTCACTCGGCGATCGCTGCCAAGCTGACTAAAGTCAATCCCGCCCTTGCGGCTAATTCCCTGCACTCTGACATAGGCATACAGCATATAGGGAGCCGTATTGCCTTGTAGAGATAGCATTTTGTCGTAGCTAAAAATGTAGTTACTGGTGCGGTTTTGGCTCAAATCTGAATATTTGACTGCCCCGAGCCCAACCACCTCGGCCACATGGGCTTTGAATGCTTCTGTTTCGTCTCGGCCCTCTTCTTGCAGCCGAGCATCTAGATCGGCACGAGCCCGGGCGATCGCCTCGTCTAGCAAATCCCGTAAGCGAATCGTTTCACCGGAACGAGTTTTAAACTTCTTGCCACTCTCATCCTGAACGACACCAAACGGCACATGCACCAGCTCAATATTGTCAGGAATCCAACCCGCTCGACGTGCTACTTGGAAGACCTGAGCAAAATGATTTGCCTGTCCGGCATCCGTCACGTAGATGATTCGCTCAGCACCATCTTGCCGAATCCGGTAGCGAATGGCCGCTAGATCCGTAGTGGCATAGTTGTAGCCACCATTCGTCTTTTGAACGATCACAGGCAAAGGATCGCCTTCCTTATTGGTAAACCCTTCCAGAAAGACACATTTTGCGCCTTGATCTTCGACCAAAAGACCTGATTCTTCCAAGTCTTTCACCACATCCGACAAGAGGGGGTTATAAAATGACTCTCCCCGCTCCGTCAGCCGAACATCGAGGCGATCGTAAATCTTCTGAAACTCTTGGCGAGACTGTTCACACAAGAGCCGCCATGCTTTCAGCGCTTCTTCATTGCCTGATTGCAGTTCTACCACCGCTTGACGAGACGTTTCCCGGAAAGCATCTTCCTGATCAAACCGCTGCTTCGCTTCCCGGTAGAAGACAACCAAATCTCCTAAATCAATTTCTTCAGATGAAGTTAGAGCTTGGGGGCAGGCCTCCCGCAGGTGCGTAATCAGCATACCAAACTGGGTTCCCCAGTCTCCTACGTGGTTGAGCCGTAGAACATCATTTCCCTGAAACTCTAAAACCCGCGCAATGCAATCTCCAATGATGGTGGAGCGCAAATGCCCAACATGCATTTCTTTCGCAATGTTAGGACTAGAAAAGTCCACGATCGCCCGTTGCGGATCTTTGGTCTTAGCCACCCCAAGTCTTGGGTCTGTCTGAATTTGCTGAAGCTGGTCTTCAAGATAGGATGGCTTAAGAGTGAGATTGACAAAGCCTGGACCCGCCACAGTTGGCACTTCACAGAGATCAGCGACCTCTAGATTTTGCACAACTTGTTCAGCGATCGCCCTTGGAGCCTTTCCTAGTCGCTTCGCCAACGACATGGCAACATTGGCCTGATAATCCCCAAACTTAGGATTGCTAGCGGGCACCAAAATTGGATCCGTTCCGGCAAGCTCCTCCCCAAAAGCAGCGACCAGAGCATTTTCAAGGCGTTCTTTGAGTTGAGCGATCGTAGAATTCATCATGTTGGGCTGTGAGCCGCTAGCAACTAGCGTTCGGTCAGGTTAACAAGGGTTTACAAATACTTGTGATTATATAACGGTGTTTTCTCGCCAGGTACGGCAGATCTGGGGCGGGGCGATCGCACTCTCCCTAACCCTCCCGCTTCATTCTCATGCTCAAATCCAGCCACGTCGATCTTGTCACCGGAGCACTGCTAGAGATATAGTCCACCCCCGTCTCCGCGACGGCTCGGATGGTCTCCAGCGTGACATTTCCAGATGCTTCGATCCTAATCCGGTCACTTTGGGCTCGAATCAGCTCTACGGCCTGACGCATCAGCTCCAAAGGCATGTTGTCCAACATAATAATGTCGGCTCGATGTTCTAACGCCTCGCCCACCTGATCTAAGTTTTCTGTTTCCACCTCAACCGTGAGCGGATAAGGAATCCTAGCTCGAACCTGTTCAATGGCTTTGCCAATGCCACCCGCCGCTGCAATGTGGTTGTCCTTGATCATCACCCCATCATCCAGCCCCATCCGATGATTCACCGCTCCACCGACCTGAGTTGCATATTTTTCGAGCAGTCTCAACCCAGGCGTGGTCTTGCGAGTGTCTACCAGCTGAGCCGGCAAATCGGCAATTTGCTCTATATAGCGATGCGTTGCAGTGGCAATCCCGCTCAGCCGCATCGCTAGATTAAGAGCCACCCTTTCCCCCATCAACAGTGCATCCAGCGGACCTTCCAGGTAAGCAATCACCTGCCCGCGATCGCACCAGTCGCCCTCCACGACCTTGGGAATCAGGCTGACGTGATCGCTCAACAACTGAAAGATACGAGTTGCGATCGGCAGCCCTGCGATGATACCCGCCTCCTTCACAATCCACTCAGCTTGCCCAGTTTTAGCTGTAGCTCCGAACAAGCTTTGCGTTGTGCGATCGCCCCGACCGATATCCTCCAAAAGCCAGCTCTGCAAGAGCGGATCAAGAACCAGAAAAGGCGGTAGTACAGCAATAGAAGAATTCATCATAGAGAAGACGTGGCCAACACAATCAGTAGTAAACCCCGTCAAATTGTAGCCAGTGAGGAAGTGACCTTTCTTAGAGAGGTGGAAAAGGACCACTAAAACCCACGCACGACAAAGCCTTCAGCCATTTTCGAAAATAATCTAAGAAAAAGGTTGACAGTAGGAGGGAGAGTTAGTTATATTGGTCAAGCGGTCGAGGGAGCGCGACGCGAGAGCGAAGCGACCTTGGTCGTCCGGACCTAGAAAATATAATAGTTTGAAAGCCAGAATAGCACTTAATAACCT
>JBGTGR010000067.1:0-46310 GCA_041746655.1 Elainellales cyanobacterium
AAACCACGATGTTTTAATGGCGAGGGTCGCCCGCAAGGTGCGGGATAAGACCTTGCTAGGCTTGATAGGCCGTTACCTGCGAGCCGGGGTAATGGTCGAGGGCGTGGTTCAGACAACGGAGTGGGGAACACCGCAAGGGTCGCCCCTGTCGCCGTTGCTCGCCAACATCCTGCTGGATGACCTCGACCAGGAGTTGGAGCGCCGAGGCCACCGTTTTGCCCGCTATGTAGACGACCTGGTTATTCTGGTCAAAACACCGTTTGCGGGACAGCGGGTAATGGCGAGCGTGACTCGCTATCTGACCCAGGTGCTACGACTCAAGGTTAATCCGCACAAGAGTCGGGTCTGCCGAATAGAGCGATTAGAGTACCTGAGCTTTACGTTTCAGGGAATTCGCATTGTTTGGTCAGAACGAGCTTTCCAAGACTTTAAGCACCGGTTGCGGGGGTTAACCTCGCGGCGGTGGCGAGTGTCGATGCAATACCGGCTGACGCGGATCAGCCTCTACCTGCGGGGTTGGATGGGCTACTTTGGGGTTTCCCAGCGCTATGGGCCAATTCCCGAGTTAGATGGGTGGTTAAGGCGTCGGATTCGGATGTGCTATTGGAAACAGTGGCGCAGACCGAGGACGCGCATTGGCAACCTGCTCAAACTGGGAACTCCGAGACAACATGCCTTCTCGACGGGCTTAAGCCGGAAGGGCTATTGGCGGTTGTCGCGGACGTTAGCGACGCAGACGGGGATGACCAATGAGTGGTTAGCACAGCAGGGATTGCTCTCGATTCGTGACCTCTGGATGAAAGCCCAGGGGTACGATGAGAAGTCTGCCAATTCGTCTAGCAGTTAGGTTGAGAACCGCCCATTGCGGAGCCGCACGATGGGTGGTGTGGGAGGGGGGATTCGTGAGGATTCTCCCTATCCCGATTATACGCCGTTTCATCACACATCTATTACTGAACCTGAATAATCTCAAAGGTATCTCGATCGCCAATTCGATAAAACAAGAAGTCAGAGTCAAGGGTGAGAATTTGTCGGTATCCTGTCTTTTCAGCGGCTAGAACCAGGGTTGCGTCTGCCAAGTCCATAGGTCGGTCGCGATACTGCTCCATCAGTGCCAACAGACGTGGGTAATCACTCTCCTGGATCTCGTAAACCGACAGCAGCTTGTTTAGTAAAAGCTGCCCCAACTGCTTCTGCATTTGCCAACCACCACGATGGAGAGCAAGGTACATGGCTTCTGTCAGGCATGACCAGGTTGTGAGCAATGGCTTTGTCAGGTGCAGAACTGCTCCCTTATAGGCTTTGTGCAGAGGCTGAGTGCGGTCAACCAAGCAAAGCAGAACTCCTGCATCGCACAGGATCATAGCTCTAGCCCTTGTTGTCGATACTTGTCAAGCAAAAGCTGTTGATAATTATTAGTGGATGCATCAGGAGAAGGAAGATCTAGGCGATTCACATCCTCGAACCATTGTGACCATGTTTTTTCAAGCGCCTTATCAGGCTGATCAGGGGTAGTTGCAAACTGATGTTTATAAATTAAGAAATCAATAAAATCGTTCACTTCCTGCAAAAGTGGCTCAGAAAGTTGCTGCAATTTGGTAATGGTATTATCGCGAATTGTCATAGAAGTTACCCTACATAATTATTAAAGGGAACGCCGAGAAGTGTCATGCCAACTTAGAGACCAAATGAATAAAATACCTAAGTTCCTGCAATGAAAAGCTCAACACACTATCAATCCTGCGCTCAGCATTTCTTCTTTGTACTTCTAGTTTGACTTTCCCTTCCTTCTTCTCAGCTTCTTTATGCCTTTAATGATTCTAGAATAAAAACCGTTTGATACAGGTAAAACCGCCAGCCTCAAACTCATCAACATTGGAGTAGAATCTAGTCCTAGCTGATTGACTGACAAATCTTCTCAGGGGGGGGGTCGGCTCCGCTCGTCCCACGATAAAGGTCGGCTCGCAGGTTGCACGCCCAATGGCAGTTTTGCCTCAAATCACTAAACCGCCATTCTCCCAAACATAATGCTCGTTCCACTGATGCTGTCGTGGGTTAAACAACTGAGTAGAAGCTTGAAATTCTGGATCAGTCCCTTCTGTAAAGTCGTAACGGTAGCTATTACATCGCTGGCAAGCCAAAGCCAAATTTTCAAATGTGTCTGCCCCTCCACGAGATCGCGGCTGGATGTGATCAATTTCAAATCGTGCTGCACTGGCTTCTTCCGAGGAATGGCAGTATTCGCACAGGTACTTAGCCCGCTCTCGAACCTGTTGCCGAATCTCTTTTGAAATTGCCATATCTACGCAGACTCAGCAATAACTTTTGCATTGAGCAGGGTGAAAATTCGGTCGAGTTCCAAAATCCCAGTCAGTTCTACTTCTTCACCTGGTGATAATTTTGATTCTCGCTGTTTCTCGTTCAAGCTCTCCAGTCGATCTTGCAGGTCTTCACTAAATTTGAATAAGAACAGCCCTCGAACTGGCTTGATTTGAATACCAGAATCAATAAAAGAGGAGGGTTGGATCATTAGTTTTGCATTCATAGTTCACCTTAGAGACTGGGTTATGGTGCCGCGATTAAGGCTAATCTGCCTGTTCATTTGTTACTTCTAAGAAGCTCCTGAAAGTTTCAAGATCACCTGTTTTTTCTAGTTTTCTCAAAGTTTCTAGACTATCTGTTTCTTTTTCCAGAAGACCCCTCAAAAATTCTGACCCACCTATTTCTTCTAGTTTTCTCCAAAATTCTAGTGCTCCTTTTGGGAGTTGTGGAATATTTGGATTGTTTGGATTAGCTTCTAAGGCACATTTCAAGGTTAAAATTGCTTCTACCTCTTGTCCTAATTGGTTCAGTACAGCGATTTTCTGAAGCCATGCCTCGTGGTATTTGGGATTAATAGTTATTGCCCTGTCATAGCTATCAATTGCTTCTTCATAGCGCTCTAGCAGACTGAGTGTGTTCCCACGAACGTGCCAAACTTTGTAGCTATTTGGTTCCACTTTCAGCGCCTTATCATAGCTAGTAATGGCCTCTTCAAGGCGATGTAGCATAAATAGCGTCGCACCTCGGTAAGACCAAAAATCAGCTTTCTGAAGATCTGGCTTGATGGCGATCGCCTGGTCAAAGCTTGCGATCGCCTCTTCAAAACGTTGTAAATTCCATAGCGCAAACCCTCGATCACCCCAGGCTTCGTAAGCGTCTGGTTTAATGGCTATTGCCTTGTCAAGACTAGCGATCGCTTCTTCATACCGATGCAGACGCAGGAGTGAACCACCTCGACAACGATGAGCTTCAGAATGATTTGCCTTCAGTGCGATTGCCTGGTCACAGCTAGCGATCGCATCCTCGTAACGTTTGAGAATACCTAGTGCTCGTCCTCGAAAACTCCAAATTTCAGCGATATGTGGCGCAATTGCTAGGGCGTTATCATAACTTGCAACTTCCTCTTCATGGTGCCCTAAACCATGCAGTAAGAGTCCTCGGCCCCACCAATTTCCAAAGCTGTTTGGATCGATTGCCAGCGCTTTATCGTAGCTGGCAATGGCATCTTCCCTGCGTCCCAATTTCTCTAGCACATCGCCTCGCTCAGACCAAGCTTTATGGTGATCTTGATCAAGTTTTAGAACATCGTCAAAAGTAGAAAGTGCCGCTTCATACCGTTTGAGGTCAGTCAACGCACAACCTCGATAGTACAGAACCTGCGGATTTTTTGGATTGGCGGTTAATGCACGATCGTAGCTGGTAAGGGCTTCCTCTTCCCGTCCCAAACCTCCAGGAACAAGTCGTCGCCAATTCCAGGCTTCAAGATAGTCGGGATTAACCGCTAGCGCCCGATCGAAGCTGGCAATGGCTTGCTCGTGTCGTGCCAGCAAGGATAGTACAAATCCCCGCTGACACCACATTTTGGCATCATCTGGCTTAACTTCCAAATCGCGATCACACCTTTCCAGGAATTCTTGCCAATTCCTCACAAATTCTTGTACGCTTTCTGGTGCTTCCAGCACCTCTTTTGGCATTCGTGGAATGTCTGGGTCATTTGAATTGATGTCTAATGCATGCTTATAGCTGTCAATCGCGTCTTGGCAACGTCCTAATTGGAGCAGTACAAAGGATTTCTGAAACCATGCCCTGTAGTTGTTTGGATCAATTTCTATTGCTTTGTCATAGCCAATGACTGCCTCCTCGTAACGTCCTAATTGGGACAGGACAAAGGATTTCTGAAACCATGCGCTATCGTTGTTTGAGTCAATCGCTATTGCCTTGTCATAGCTAATGATTGCTTCCTCGTAACGTTTCAGTGATCTGAGTGCATGTCCACGGAAGTTCCAATAGCTATCACTGTCCGGTTCGATTTGCAATCCACGATCAAAACTGTCAACTGCATCTTCGTATCGTTTTAATGAATGGAGTTCTAAACCTCGATAAAACCAAAAAAGAGCTTTTTGGCAATCTGGATTGATGGCGATCGCCTGGTCAAAACTGTTAATTGCATCTTCAGATTGCCTCAACTGAATAAATGCAAATCCTTTAAGTCTCCAAGCTTCATCGTCATCCGGATCAATGTCTAAAATACGATCTAAAGTAGAGATTACCTCTTCATGCTGATTCAAGTCGCATGATAGTACATAAGCTTTTCCAAGCAGAGCATACCGATTGTTTGGGTCAATCTCTAGAGCCTGATCATAAGCAGCAACTGCCTCCTGAGGTTTCCCCACTTTTTCAAACCTATGGGCAATCCGTAAGAACAATCCACTGCCATATTCGGAGTCTGTGTTTGTAGTAGTTGTTTCTGCTTGCTGCTTCGCTTGATGCAGCCAATCTAGCTGCTGGCTTGAAGGGCACCATTGGGATTGGTAAAGCAGTGCAGCAAATTTAGCGAGTCCCTCTAACTTATCCAGTGCCTTGAAACAGATTTTTATACATGCCTCAACTTTAGATTTCCAAAAAGGAAAAGACTCAGGAGGGCAAAACTGCCGAAATTTTTCACCTTCAAGAACAGTTCTATCCAAAGGTAAACACCAAAATAAGACAGTATAGATCGAATCTAGAAAGGCTTTGAGGTCTTGACCTAGAAACTGAGAGAGTTCTGTATCGATATACAAATTTGCCCTTAGCGCAGAGGATATATCCTCCTGAAAGTAACAAGACTCCAGGAGTTGAGTGATCACTTGAGGCTTGACATCTTTCAGTCGGGCAAATAGCGCATGATATAAAAATTCAGAGCGATAGTCCCGCCATTCAGAATTTTTGTATTTGGCAGAGGGCGGAGACTCTGGTGCAACTTCCTGATTTGCCTCTGCCTCAAAATAACTAGCAAGAGTAGTGTGGGTTTGCTGAAATTGTCTGCGATCGTCGCGCCACAGCGCCTGCCGAAACACATCCCGTGCGACATCGTCAAAGCGATAACGACCTTGAGCAGGTTCAATAAAATGTTGCTGCTTTAACCACTCAAAGTCACTGTCTTCCTGGCTAGAAACCAAATATTGAATCACTCTTCGGTCAAACCAGTTACAACATGCTGCCTGTCTAACAACTTGCTTCTCAGCCTTACTCAAACCTTCCAGCAGCAAATCTTCAATTTCTTGCCCTGCCTGGGAGAAATCAAACTCTTGGTTTGCTGTGTGCTTCTGCCTGACCCAGCTTAAATACTTGGGTAGCCCTTTTGTTTTCTGCCAAATCGCCGCTACATCTTCAGGAGATGTAATCCCAATCTCCTGTAAGTATTGCTCCGTCTTTTCCCAGTCAAACCGTTCCAGAGATTGCTCCCAAAGAAGCTGACGGTCTCTTAGTTTGCACCATTCTAATTCTCTAGTCAGTGGATAACGGCTCGCCACAACTAGCCGAATTGGATGGGGCTGTAATTCTGTATTCAATAGCAATGATCGCCACAGCCAGCGATCGATGTCTCGTTGCGCTTTCTCGTAGGTGTCCAGGATCAAAATAATTGGACATTTATTGGATCGCAAGACCAAACTTTCTGTAAATGCCTGTGTCAACTTGAGTACAGGTTGTTTCATTAACTCCTGTAGCTCTCGCTTTGCCTTGGTGGCAGGATGCTTTTGCAGTAACCGATCTTTTTCTGATAAAAGCAGACTTGCGGCATCGACAAACAGTTCAGCCCCTTTGCCTAACGTATTAGAGGCAACCCTTGGTAAGACGAATTCTCCTAATCCACTCACTCCCTCTTTTAGCAGTTGTTTCACTAGCTCCAGTTGCTCATCGCTGACTGATGCTTTACCATCGGCTGACTGTGTTTGCAACTGATGTGAAACGTCAAAAAACTGCTCGTACAGCTTGGAAAATGGATCGGGTTTGGTCAAGATATCTCGCACATCCTTACGCAGACCCTTTGGGGTAGGATATTGCTTCTCTAGCTCCCCATGCAGTTTCTTCATCAGCTGGATCGGATCATCAATCTCCTCAGTTTCACCAAAGGAAACCTTAACCACCTGGGTCTGCTTCTGGTTTTCCTTAAGCTTTGTCAATATGGTTGACTTCCCAACACCACCGATACCGGAAACCTGGAAGATAATAGGGTGCGTTCCTGGCTGTTGAACAGCTTGAGCAACTTTTAGGAGGAATGCTTCAGCTTGAAGGCGGTTAATGTAGAGCATCAGGTCAATCTGAGAAACGAAAGCTCTCTTCAAATTCTAAGAAATTTTACTGATACTGATATGGTAAAAGGGAAAGCACTCATTTTCTGCTCTACTGGGCTGAGCAAGTTGCAAGTAGTTGAGCTATTTTGCCCTAACCGATAACTCAAGGCGGCATAACTATGTATTAAGTGTCAGATCCGCTAGATAAGACCCCGTAATGTCCGCATTATCCAGCACATCTACGGGATAACACCCAGTTTTTAAGGAATTAACCAGAATATTTGCTGGATAAGCCCGAGGTTTCGGGGTCTTATCCGGCAGATCTGAGGGTTAATCCTGGAGATTGGGATTCTTATCCGTCAAAAGTGCTGGATAACACCCCTCGTACCGGGGTTATCCAGTATCTACCTATGTCACCATCTCAACTGCCACGCTGATGATTTACACCCATGTCTTGAATCGAGGTGGGCAAGGGGTGCGGAGTCCTCTGGATGTTTGAAAGGGCCGCCCCCCTTCAAGAACGATCGCCCCTTCTCCTACCTCATAACCCACGCTACTTACCCGTAATGTGAACCACCAGTTCTCGCGAATGGCTGCGCTGGCGATGTTCCCATAGATAAATGCCCTGCCAGGTGCCCAAAACCAATCTGCCACGGGCGATCGGGATTTGCTCGGAGGTATGGGTCAAGACGGTGCGAATGTGGGCGGGCATGTCGTCGGGGCCTTCGGTGCTGTGGATGTAGTGGTTTCCTTCAGGCACCAGCTTGGCTAGGAAGTTGGCCAAGTCTTTGAGGACATCGGGATCGGCATTTTCTTGAATGATCAGGCTGGCAGACGTATGCCGCAAAAAGAGAGTGCAGAGTCCAGTTTCGATGCCCGATTCGGCAACAACCGACGCTACTTTGTCTGTGATTCGGCACAGCGATTTGCCAGTGGTGCGAATGTCGAGAAATTGCTGATAGTGATTCATCATGCCTGTTGCGATCGCCCCTGAGTCTCAAAACTGCTTTAGCCTTCTATTTTAAGAACACTTCTACGCAGCTTCAGCGGGTTCTTCGGGTGCAGGTTCTTCATGGGAGCGGGGCGCATCTTCAGCGGAGAGATTGATTTTGGTTGCCTCCGGGATCTCCTCAGGGCTCTTCTCTAACGTTTCATCTGAGGTTTCTTCCAAGGCTTCTTCCAAGGTTTCCTCAGTCGTCTCTTCCAGATTGGGCTCTAGCCAGGGGGAATCGTAGTGGTGCCAGGGCAAAATCGGATCGTTGGGCAGTTGCCGAGTTAAGACGGTGATGTTTTCTACGTCTGGCTCTGGCAGGCGAATGCATTTGGGGGGTGGGGCGTCCGTACTGCCGTTGCCTTCCTCGACAGGACTGCTTATTAGGCTATCGACTTGAACAGATTTTTCAGAATTCATCGTCAAAAGCTACCTCAATCGACTGATCTCAATCCTGTCACACTAAAAAGTAGAATGACACCATATGCGCTAGCATTACGGCTGCAATGCCCCAGGTGGCATAGGCTGCATACTTTAAAGTCGTCGAAACGTCATCTAATCGTTGCTTGTTTGCATTATAAGTCTCAGCCAGATTAACAATCATCTGTAGTTGGTACTCCTCTACGGAGAGGGCCAGATATCGCTCCAAGAACTTACGGTCTTCTAGGTTGGGGCTGACTGCGACCTGTCGGGGCAAAAAGGCCCGAACCAGAAGCGTAAAGCTGAGCAAAAAGCCGACGACTTCTGCGATGCTAAAAACGCTGGCGGTGGCCATCAGGCGGGAAATACTCAGGCTCGTTAGTAAGGCACCGTTGGTCACAAATAGGATATTGAGCTTGGTGGTCAGGGTTTGGCTTTGTTCACGCTGCTCCTCCAGCACGAGTCGAACGTCTTGAGCTGCCAAGTGAATCGTGGCCAAATCGAGGGAGGCGTTTGGTTCTTCTAGAGCTAGCCCCGGATCTGGCCCCGGATCTGGCTCAAGATCTGGCTCAGGATCTGATCCTGAATCTGGATCTGGGTTGCTGGTAGTTTGCCCATTTTCAGCAAGATCGATAGCAGGTTCTGAAGGGGGTGAAGTTGGGGTCATGGTCAGGCAGCTGCATCAGCGATAGGGGGTTTCAAAGGGCAGGATTAGGAGGTTTGGAAGTAATCGATGACGGCTTGGGCGATCGCCTCATTACCATTTTTGGCCAAGGGTTGAGCCTGCTGGGGGGGCTGAAGGGGTTGGCGGAGAAATTCCCAGTTGCCCTGGAAAAATTCGGCGGGTGTCAAGATCAGATGCTCGATGGAGTTGCGAATTCCTTCTAGCAAAACTGGAGCCTCAGCAAAGTCATCGCGAGTGACTGAGATCAGTGGGATCTCCAACCGACAAGCTTCTGCAAAGGTGCTATAGCCCGGTTTTGACATGACTCGCCCGCAGAGCGGCATGAAATCGACTGGGCGATAGTGGGGATCGCTGACTTTGAGCAGATTGGGTAAATCGGGAGCCTGACGGTCGAAGGTGATGAACTGCCAGTCGGGAAATTGCTGCAGATTGGTGTAAGGAATCTGGCTGAGGCCCAATCCGCCAAAAGTCAGCAATACTGTCTGGTTGGGGGGTGTTTGTAAGCCAAACTGTTCTTGCAGTTCTGACACGGCGTAGCGGGGAATCCCTCCGGTCAGACCGATATCTGTCACTGTGGGGAAAGCACTCATCGGCTCATGGAAAGGTAGGCGAAACAGGCGATCGCAGCCTTGAAACTGTTCGCTAATCCAATCAGCAATCTCAACAAACTCGCCACCCCAGGCCCGATAAATGAAGTCCCAGCCAAAGTTGCTGATCATCCAGCAAGGTAGATTGGCCGCGTGGGCGATCGCCACTGCCAGCGGCGGAATATCGGCTAAGACCAACCCGACCCGATTTTGGCGAATAAAACTAACTTCACCCGCCACGATTGAGCGGGCCTGGGCGCGGATCTGCTGCAACTTTTCTAGCGTTGCAGGCTTGTCCATTGTGATGCTATCACTCTGAATTATCCCCACATCAAAGCCACGCGGACGATGAATGAAATCCCCTGGCAGGTAAGACTCCAGCAGCCAGCGGGGAGCCGTCGTTGCCAGGATGATCAGCATCTCCGGGCAGCGTCGCTGGATCTCGGCTACAACGGAAGCCGTGCGGGTAGCATGACCAAACCCGTGGTTGGTAATCGCAACGTAGAGAATAGGCTGCATGATGGCAGAAAGGAGCTAACTCCTAGACTCTATCTTCATCCTGGTAAAAACGGTAGAAGACATAGCCATCTTGAAACGCCTCCTGATCGAGGACATGGTGAATGACCTGCTGATCGATCAGGGTTTGCCCCACCTGAATCGCTTCTTCCCGCGATAGATTGCGGTTTTCGGCCAGCCACTTGACCAACTCTGCCCCCGCAAAGCAAGACAGATAGACGTTGGAACGGTAGCGGCGATCGCGCACTTCTAGCCCACCCACAGCACGCAAATCAACAACTAGGGACTCCAAATCAACAGGTTGCGGCGGGAGGGTGTCCTGCTCGGCAGTCACCTCTCCACTGATCTTCCCACTGATCTTCTCAGTGATCTTTCCACTGATCTCGGTGAGGGTGGCTAGTGCGCCATTCTGAATCTCGGTGACAGGCAGAAGGGAGGGGCGATCGCTTGTCCCATTCCGATGCGTGATCTTTGCAGGCTTGATTCCTGCCGACTGACCCAACCAGGCTTCGACCAGTGTTTCTAGGTGGGGCGATCGCAAGTGCAAATCGCGCTGGGGAAATGGGATGCGAATGTCCTGACGCCGGAGGTTTGCCTCAATTCGGTAGTAGAGATCGCTCCTGACCTTAAACTGCTTCTTGGGTTCCCCCACCCACACCATCAACTCAAACCGCAGCGCATTCTCCCCAAACTCCTGAAACCAAACCATAGGGGCAGGCTTCACTAGCACGTCGGGGTGGCTTTTTGCAGCTTCCAACAACGTGGTTTGAACCTGGCTCACATCCGAATCGTAGGCAACTCCTACAGGGATCTTGAGCCGCGAAACAGGATTGCCGTGGCTCCAGTTCACCACCTCTGTTTCTAGGAAGCGGGAGTTGGGGACGATAATCGACACCTGATCGAGGGTCGAAATTTCGGTACTGCGCGCCCCAATTCGGGAGACCGTCCCCATCATTTCGCCCACTCTGACAAAATCCCCAACCTGAATTGGTCGCTCCAGCGTAATGATTAAACCGCTGACCAAGTTGTTGGTAATGTTTTGGACGCCGAAACCAATTCCCACACCCAGTACACTGGCCAGGATCGCGAGCCCGCGCACGTCCACGCCCCAGATTTGCAGCAGCACAATCAAACCCAGGAACGTCA
The DNA here is from genome assembly GCA_041746655.1 of Elainellales cyanobacterium. Lineage (GTDB taxonomy): Bacteria > Cyanobacteriota > Cyanobacteriia > Elainellales > Elainellaceae > JBGTGR01. The sequence continues at coordinate 10,942 of JBGTGR010000067.1, forward strand.
GCACATACTGCGTCAGGATCGCCACTACGTCCTGCACTCGGGCTTCGGCTCCAGTGCGCTCCAAAATGTAGAACTTAAATAGGCGGGTCAGACCGCTGACCGCAAACCAGAGGCCGATGGTAAAGGCTAGCAGCAGCAGCAATTCCAGGGCCGAATAGTTGCTTTCCCCCAGGGTAATGATGCGAGCCGTGAGGAAGTTAAACAGCTCGTAGCGCAGCCCTCGTGCCTCTGGAAATAGATCGGTGACATAGAGCCCCACCGCTACCCATAGCCCCGCCTGCATCCCCAACACCGCCAGTTGGATCATGAGTTTGGTGGGTTTCTCCCAGGGATGGAGAGAGGAGGCTGGATGGGCCAACCAACGGGTGGCATGTCGATGGGCAAATCTCCCTAACCAGCGCAGCAGAAAATGGCTGGCGATCGCCACCACGAGCACGCCTACGGCAAAGAGCAGCGCCTGTCGATAGTAGCTGGGCGATCGCTCTAGTTGGCCTCGCCGCAACTCTGCCTCAATCAAAGGTCGCCAAATCTGTGCTTGCGCGTAGGGATTGGTTCCTAGCGCCACATCCTGGTCTGTCACGGTGAGCAGATTCCGGTTTGTGCTGCGGTTGCGAATCACCGCCAAGGTCTCAACCCGGCTGACTTCGATCTCAACCGGTTGGGGCGATCGCACGGCATCCTGTAGCGCCAGATTGATCACATCGGCCCGTTCTGCGGCTGTGAGATTGGCTGACTGCCCGACTTGAAACAGCACCCGGCCATCCAAAACCACCGGGGCTTTAACAAGCCGCATGACGGGAGTTTGTCCCCAGCTCGGTCCGGTTGTGAGCAGCAGCAGCGCCAGCACCCCCAGCAAAATATAGCGCCAAGGACGCCAAGGCGATCGCCCCTTTTTCCGGCTCAATCCCAAGCTCAAGGCTCCCAGAAATTGACGTAGTTGAATCACCTTGCTCCAAATCCAAATCAGGGATGGGAAATATGCATTGAAGTCGGCGCTTCGGGGAGTTGGGGGCGCGATCTCTCCAGTACTAGACTGACCACCAGCCACACACCTGCCGCCATCGTCACCATCACCCCCGCCCCAACCAGCCACAGCACCAGTGTATTTTTGGGCAGTGGGTTAGCCGCCTGAGCCATGCCCGTATGTTCATGGGCCGTGAGTTCGGTAATCGTCTCTAGGTTGCTCGTCTGGATCAGCGTGGCCGTGATTTTGTAAGGGCCAATCCGCAGCGTATCTTTACTAGAAATTGGGTGGCTACCTTGTCGCAGGACTCGCCCATTTAGAAAGGTGCCATTGGCGCTGCGATCGCTGACATAAAGCTGGTCGTTGATGACCGTAATTAGGGCATGAAATCGGGAGACTTGGCGATGAGCGAGCGTCAGGCGAGAAACGGTCAGTTCTCCGAGCTGCTCCGGCATCTGATCGAGTTCTCGACCGAGGGCAACTGGAGCTGTCAAGAGCGGTTGCTGTAATTCGCCACTCGTCGGATCTTCCCACGTCAGTTGGATATAGGGGGGCTCAGCAGACATGGTGCATATTCCAGCAAAAGGTTTGGTGAAAGGTTTGCACAGGATTTTGCACAGGATATGGGGAGGGAGTTGGCATTTTTGCTCAATTTGTTCCCCATTTAGAGCAAAATCCTGAAAAGGGGTGACTGCGCCGCAGCCAGCAGGAAATCAGTCAGCCATAAGCTATCTCTCAAGCTACCGCTCAAGATAGGACTAAGATAGAACTGTTATTGGGCATCTTGTCATTAGGCATTTTGTTATCGGGGCATCTGCTGATCCTGCCAGAATCATAAACCAATCTTGATAGTGATCAGACGGTTCAGTTGCAGGATACCCAGCTCTGGCTGTCATCTACCCGTTCAGCCATAATTCGCTTTCGAATCATCTAGTTTTGAATAATCTAGGGATTAATAATCTAGGGGTTAATAACTAGGGCTCAGTAACTAGGAGTCAATCATTTAGAGATCAGTAAATCTGGCGATAAAATTTTTCTGGCGCACTGCAAGCCCCTCGAATAGACTACAAATTTTGCCTGAACCAGACTAGCCTAGACCGAAACTATAAGATAGCCGCTGCCATAGTCACGCTTTAAAAGGGAAGACAGCATGGGATTAAACCCGCTCAGGTTTTTTCAGCCAGCCAGTCCAGGAAAACCGCTGGGTGGACGATATAAGATCCTGGATAAATTGGGCGCTGGGGGATTTGGTCAAACCTTCCTGGCGTCCGACCTCCATTTGCCAGGTCATCCTACCTGTGTGGTCAAGCAGCTGAAGCCGCAAACGACCGATGCTGCGAGTCTACAGACAGCTCGACGGCTGTTTGATACCGAGGCCCAAGTTCTCTACCAGTTGGGCAGTCACGATCAGATTCCTCGTCTTCTGGCCCACTTTGAGGACAACCAGGAATTTTATCTGGCCCAAGAGTTGGTGGATGGCAATCCGCTATCGGAAGAGCTGATTGTGGGCGAACGCTGGTCTGAAGCGCAGGTTGTCGCCATGCTGCAAGATTTGTTGCAGGTGTTGGCCTTTGTCCATCAGCAAAATGTAATTCACCGCGACATCAAGCCTTCCAATCTGATGCGGCGTAGGGCGGATGGTCGGATTGTCCTAATCGATTTTGGTGCCGTCAAACAAGCCAGCACCCAACTGGCAAATCCGAATAGCGGCCCAACCAAAACGATTTCGATTGGCACCCAAGGCTATATGCCCAATGAGCAACTGGGCGGCAACCCTCGCTTTAGTAGCGATGTCTATGCGGTTGGCATCATTGCCATTCAGGCGCTGACAGGTAAGCATCCGCGCTCGTTTCAGGAAGATCCCCGTACCGGCGAGTTGCAGTGGTGCAATAGTCTGACCCAGGTTCATCCTGAGTTGGCCGAGTTTCTCGATCGGATGGTGCGTTACGACTTCCGAGCCCGTTACCCGACGGCAGTAGAAGCCCTAGAAGCGCTAGATCAACTTCCAACAGAGCTGAAAACGACGCCTGTTCCTCCCGCATCGGCACGTGACCTAGAGTCTGACTTGGACCTCAGCGCGGCTCTAATCAGCACGGTCCATTCTGTTCCACCCACTAATACGGAACCGACCGTTGCAGTGGGAGGAGTGTTGCGATCGCAGCCTACTCTCCAATCCACTCCAACCGTAGTTTCATCGGCACTGACGCAGATCGAATCTAGTAAAGCGTTGGTAGGGGTGGGGGGCTTGGTTGCTTTTGGCGTACTGTTTCTAGCTATTCGCTCGTTTTTGCCTGTGTCGCCCGTTGAGCAGACTGCGACAAATGGCAATCCGCCGACGAGTAATCCGCCGACTGAGAATGCAGCCCCGACCGAATCGCTCGATAACCCAGAGCCATCTTCCCCAGAGCCATCTTCCCCAGAGCCCTCTTCTCCAGAGCCATTTGCCGAAAGCTTGAGTCAGGCCGATCGCCTGCGGGAGTCAGGGCAATATCAGCAAGCGGTGAACCAGTATGAACAGGCGATCGCCCTCAATGACAGCAACGCCGAAGCACATTGGGGGAAGTGCTATAGCCTCAATCAGCTGGGGCAGTTTGGCAATGCGGTGGCCGCTTGTGATCAGGCGATCGCCCTCGACCCCACCGATCCGGATGCGCTCTGGAGTAAGGGATTTGCCCTCGATCAGCAACAGCGCCACGGAGAAGCGCTAGCTCTCTACGAGCGAGCCATTGAGTTGCGCCCCAACTTTGCCGAAGCCTGGAGCAACAAAGGCAGCGCCCTCTTGTTTTTGAGTCGTCCTGCTGAAGCCGTACAAGCCTTCGACCGCGCCATCACCCTAGACCCCAACTTGCCCGAAGCCTGGAATAACCGAGGCGTTGCGCTCTGGAGCTTGCAGCGTTTTGATGAGGCGATCGCCTCTCTCGAAAAAGCCCTCCAACTCCAGCCCGACTACGAAGACGCCCAAAAACTCCTCCAACAAATGCGAAGCAGACGCTAATTAGTGATAGTAAAGCTAAATTTTGCTCTAGAAGAGGGAAGAATGAGCCAGAAAATCAATCAAGGCTCCGTAGAAACGAACTCTAGCCTTTCTTCTCGGCTTAGAGAGTTGACTCATCTGTTTCTAAAGCTTGGTGCGATTGGGTTTGGTGGGCCTCAGGCTCACATCGCCATGATTCATGATGAGGCGGTGGTGCGGCGAAGATGGTTTACCGAAGAGCAATTTCTTGAAGGTGTGGCGGTTTGTGAGATGTTGCCGGGTCCCGCCTCAACCCAGATGGGCATTTACACGGGGTATATCCGCGCAGGGCAGCTAGGCGCACTAGTTGCAGGTATTTGCTTTGTCTTGCCTGCTTTTTTGATTGTATTGACGCTATCGTGGGCCTACTTTCACTTTCAGGGTGTACCGCAGATTGATGATTTGTTTTTAGGTATGTCGCCTGTGGTGATTGCAATTATTTTTGGGTTTTGCTGGAAGTTGGCAAAGAAGGCAATCAAAGATTGGCAAGGCGCGGCGATCGCCCTCACCGTCATCCTGATTACGTTGCTATTTCAAGTCAATGTTCTCTTGCAGTTCCTTTTGGCAGGCACAGTAGGCTTGTTTCTATACTGCCCCAAGCAGCCTCCCACCTCTACTCCATATCATCACACTCGCGCTTGGTTATTACCATTGCTACCTATTGTGCAGGTGCTGCCCACAACTCTTGCTGCGATACCTGGCGAAGCTCTGGAATTATCTAGTTTTTTGGGGCTAGAACGCATCCAGTCATATTTTGCTCCGCTGACCTTATTTTTCCTCAAGGTAGGAAGTTTCATTTTTGGCGGTGGGCTAGTGATCATCCCGCTGTTAGAGTTTGAGGTCGTGAGTCAATTGCATTGGTTGACTCAATCCGAGTTTCTTGATGGAGTCGCCATTGGTGAACTCACCCCAGGGCCTGTGACCATTACAGCTGCATTTGTGGGCTATAAAGTGGCTGGAGTGCTAGGCGCATTGGTCGCTGCGATCGCCATCTTTACCCCCTCTTTCTTGTTCATCATCGGTGCGGCACCCTTCTTGATTCGGATTCGTCGCAATCCCTGGATTCAGAGTTTCTTAAAGGGTGTGACTCCTGCTGTGTTGGGGGCGATCGCGGCTGCTGCGATTCCACTTGCACAGGCTGCCATTCTTCAAGACTCTCTTCCTCGAACACTGGTGGCAGTCATCGTGGGGGCGATCGCGCTGCTGGCACTTGTTCGTTTCAAACGCCCTACCTGGCAATTGGTGCCAATGGGTGCTGTAGTGGGGTTACTTGCGGGAGCTTTAACGTGAATTGAGCAGCATTGAAGGCAACGACCATTTTAGAGAAGGTACTGCGCCAATTGCTCATGAGTGGGAACGTCAGCAGGGAGAAAGGTTTTTAAGTCGTCTTTTGATGGCTTGGCTAACGCTGCTAAACGATTACATTGAATAGCAACACAGCGATCAAAAATGTTTCTCACAAATCTGCCATTTCCAAGTTCTCCAACTTGAGTCTCAAATTGTTGCACCAACTCCTGCACTGCCTTTAGAGTCTCGTCGGACAACAAATACCCATGCGAATTGCATCCAACTTTGAAGATTTCTGTTAATTCAGGCGCAGAGTAATCTTCAAAATGAATAGATCTTGAAAACCTAGATTTTAGTCCAGGATTGGAGTCAATAAAGCGAGACATTTCGCCTTTGTACCCTGCAACAATAACCACTAAATCTTCTCTGTGATCCTCCATCATCTTTAGGAGGGTATTGATTGCTTCCTGACCAAATACATCCCCCCGTCCCTCTGGAACCAGGGAATATGCTTCATCAATAAAAAGAACACCCCCCAAAGCCGCTTCAACCACTTTCGCGGTTTTGGGTGCGGTCTGCCCTAGATATTCTGCAACTAAATCTGTCCGATCTACTTCAGTAAAATGACCCTTTGACAAGACTCCAAGATTCTTGTAGATTTCGCCCAGAATCCTGGCTACTGTTGTTTTACCCGTACCAGGATTTCCGGTAAATACAAGATGTCTAGTAATAGCAGGAGCTGTTATTCCTGCCTGAGCTTGCATCTGAGCTACTTTAGCAATATTGACTAATTCCTGAACGGTAGACTTGACAGCGCTTAAACCAGTAAGTGAATGGAGATGGTCTAGACATTCTTGCAACTGATCAGTGACCACTACACGCTCATCAATATCAACATATGGACTTTTATCAACCAGTTTGCAGACTTCTGCTGCCCACTCACTTCCAATTTGCTTGATATGATCACCCAATAAATTTTGAGCTGTTTTAATTGCAGCTTCCTTTGATGGGGCTTCAGCGAAGAACAAGCAATCAATCGACAACTGCCTCTCAGGTTTCTCACGAAAGGCATAAGCCTCATCAAGGTTATTCCACGCAACCCATAGCCAAGAACTACCAGATGCACAGACGCTAAAGACCGGGAATTCCCACACCATAGATTAACCTACATCATCAAAGAATGGTCAGTCACATACAAGCCCTAAAATGAGTGGAGCGTCCACTACGGCTGTATCTAGCCTCAGTTAACTCTCTGGTTTACTCCGTTAGGAAATGTCACTATAACTGTTTCCTCTGGAGTGAACTGTGATTGCGATGCTCAATTAGTGTCCGTTTCAGAGATACAATGCAACGCTCAAGCCTATTCTTCCCAGAGGATGAAGTGGTCTAACAGTGAAGTTAGCTGACTGGTAACAACACGACTCAAGTTCGACACGGATCATCTGCTGGAGGATGCAATCCCCATCACTGATTGGCATTTTGAGCGGCAAGCATCGCGTTGATGTGGGTAAAAATGCGATCTAACTCCCCAATCGCATCCAATTCAGCAATTTCATCGGGAGTTATTTGAGCGGCTTTTTTCTTTTCTAGAAGGTTCTCCATTCGTAGTTGAAGAGACTCACTGAATTTGAATAAATTCCAATCGCCAACTTTTTCAAGTTGGATCTCATGGATCAGAGAAGATGGCTTGTTAAGAGTTGTAATCATTTAGCCCTCATTGAATTAAATTGTGGCAAACCAACCTGTATCGACTTCTACTGACTCAATCATCGTTATCTTGACACCAAGTCCCAACTCTTTCAAGCGTTGAACTAACTGCTCCCCATCTATTAGATCAATCGGTGGAGCGCCATCTCGTGTTGCCTCCTTAATCGCATCTCTGGTGAATGTGCCAGTCGTAATAAACAACCCCTTGTCGGTGCGCCCTTGCATGGCCCCACGAAAATCTCGAATTTGACCCGCCGCGACTGAACCTTGGTAACGCTTGCATTGGAAAAGAACATGAAAACTTAAGAAGCCGTTAATTCGGGCAATGCCAACCCCATCAATTCCACCATCACCAGCTTTCCCAGTGACTTGAACCTGGATAAAGCCAGACTCACGCAGTAGACGTTGTGCCAAGCGCTCAAATGCATATGGTTCAAGCGCTAGAAGCGTTTTGTGTAACTGTTGATGCCATGCGAGTTCTTCCAGGGTCTCGATCGATTCAACTGTTTCAGTCGTTGGGTTTGAAGGAACAACCTTGCTCTTCTCTGTGTCTCGAACAGTCCTGACAATTTCTTTGGGATCTAAGTCATCAAGACTGATAGCGGTTGACAATAATAACCATACACCTCGTGCCGAATTCTGCAAAAGTCCATATTTCTTCAAATAGGTACGGCTCCACGCGAGACGATACTCGACTTCACTTTGGGAAGTACTTCCATGTGGGATTTCCAGCACCTTATCCGGTAACTTGAGAATTTGTGCTACTTGGTCGTAAATCTCCTCAGTCGTACCAGAGCCACCCAGAATTTGTAGAGCCTGAATCGTGGGTATTAGCATTGAATCAAATGTTGGCACTGGGGAGGCGGAGCGCTTCATACAGAAGAATTAATTTATAAAAGGGCTGCTTTTTAAATATAAATCGCTCGCAAGATGTGTAACCATCTCGCCCCAAAAAGCTTTCAGATCAACTGCGTGATGTGAGAGACAGTACCTTCAGGAGAGGAGTTCAACTTTTGTTAATGCTCGCCGCAGCCAGCAAAAGCTATGTGGCTTAGCCGGAAATGGTTTGAAGAATCTGAAGGCCTTGCAATGCGGTGAAATGTAGCGGGTGAAATGTAGCTAAAGTTAACTCTTTTGGCTAGCTAAGCGCTTCCCATCGCACTTTTTATCAGCCAGAATAGAAGTCTTCCCCTAAGCAGTACCCGCTCGAACGATGGTGCCAAGTCAAAAGCCGACGACAAAGCCTCGGTCAGGTATTCAGAAAAGTCTTGTCAGGGCAGGTGTGGCGAGCTGGACGTTGCTGTTGGCGATCATTGTTTTTCTCTATGTTTCACATCGTAGCGGTCTGATCAATGCATGGCAGTTTCCGTTGAAGCCTGTGGGGGCATTTCTGGGAGGTGGGGGATTAGCTTGTTTTGCGATCGCCTGCCTACTCAGGATCAGCAAGAAGCAAGTCATTCAAGCGGTTGTAGTTTCGATTATTGCAATCAATGCGATCGCCTATTTGGGTGCCTATAGCCTCACTCATCTGCGATCGCCAGAACAGTTTGGTTTAGGCATTGTCAGAGCCCAAAGTACTAGGCTGCCAAGCGACGCAGGATTGGAATATATTGAACATCGTATTTCCATAAGCCAAACGGAGTGGTTGGATAGCTGGTTGATTCCAACTAAGTCCTCTTCCAACGGAACCGTCATACTATTTCCAGGCAATGGAGGCAGCAAAGCAAATCAGCTTATTGCGCCTGCTCAGGTGTTTGCTGCTTTAAATTATGACAGCTTGCTAGTAGACTTTCGCGGAGTCGGAGGATCTAGTGGAAATGTCACTACATTAGGAATGCGAGAAGCTGATGATGTCGAGGCAGCAGTTCACTATGCTGAGCAATTGGAGCTTAAACATCCAATCGTGCTGTATGGCGTTTCAATGGGAAGTGCAGGAATTTTGAAGGCCATTGCCCAAGAACAAGTTGCACCCGATGCCATCATACTTGAACTCCCTTTCACTCGTCTGGTTGATGCTGTCAAAATCCGTTTGAAAGCTGCTAACATCCCCTCATTTCCGACAGCTGAGCTACTTGTATTGTGGGGTGGCCTCCAGCATGGGATGAATGGCTTTGCACACAATCCAGTCAACTACGCCAAACAAGTGTCCTGTCCAACTCTAGTTTTACAAGGTGATCAAGATCGGTGGATTACGATGGCAGAGATCGATCAGCTACTTCAAAATTTACAAGGCCCAAAGCAGCTTGCTGTTTTTGAGAGCGCAGGCCATCAATTGCTTGTCACAGTCAATAAACAATACTGGCAAGAGAGTGTAGATCGGTTCTTGAAAGGAATGGGGCGATCGCCCTCTACTTAGCGCAAGAAACGGTTGTTCAATAGACATGGCTTTCACTCCAAGAAGGGACGGGAAGAAAGCCCAAAACACAAAGCCACCCCATCAACCAATGACGGGGTTTAGGATGCCTCAGGAATTTCTCGGTAGGGAAAACCGTACTTCTAAGGTTAGGAAATACTCAGCAATGTGCTTGTAGCCCTATATCACTGACATTGTTGCTTAGGTGTACAACATGGGCGAATTCAATCAGCATCCATCTTCATTTCCGTTGCAGCAGCTACTTGGAGATCTAGAACATTTCATTGCGATTGAATCTCAATTTTCAGGAAAAGCTTGGGTAAGCAGTGTGAAACTCATAGAGTTGTTTGATAAAAAGCATGGCTTATCACTTGAAGAGGTACTCAAAGCCCAAAGCTGTAGTGATAGCTTAAGACGCCTCCTCAAAGGCGATAGTCGCTTTTCAATTTATGGCACTCCTAATCCTGATGAGTTTTATGTAGCTCTTTTGCAGACTGTAGTACCTGTCTCTCAGCCTGCTTGGAAGCTTCCAAAGCGTCTAGTTCGCTATTCTAGATCAAGATGAGCTTTATCACCAATAGCGAGCCTGGCATGAGATTGCTCTGATTTTGTTGATCAATTCTTGAAAAGAATGGGGCGATCGCCCTCTACTTAGCGATCGCCCCAAGAAAGCTTTCTATCTGTCAGTGCAGAAACTAAGCTTCTTCCCAAAGCTCGCGAACACCATCAACAGGGAGCCAACCTGAAATTTCTTGAATTCGCTCCTCCGATAGTTCCGCTTTAGTTGCAGCAAATACAGCTTTAACCGCTTTCTTTCTTGCAGCGTCCTTGTTTTCAAATCCGCGTTCAAATCCGCTTTCATTGGCGACTCGGAAGAAAAAGCGATCGGAATCAATATTGAAGATGCCAGAACCATGCCACGGTGGACGTACCCGGCTCAAGAATCCCACAATTGGATTCGTATCTTGCCATAGATCGGTAATTTCCATTTGAAGGGCTTTCTCTTTGGTCGGCAAAGCCTCTTCATGCAGTTCACCTGCAACCCGGTCTGCTGTTTCTGTGGTCATCAAGTCTCGCATCACCCGAAAGACCACTTCAGTAAAGTCTCTAGCATCATATGGATCTGCGAATCCGCCTTGAGCCATCACTTGCTCAAGAAAAGAGCGATGCTCATCTGCGATTACGGCTCTTGAATCTTCAATCTCTGTGGGATCAATCTCAGGAATATCTTTTCTTAAGGTGTCATCTGGCATTATTTTTTCCTTTTTTAATTGTTTTACCTACTCTCTCTGGACGTTACAAAAATCTGAAATTTGTATCATCTTTCGCAGGTCTGAAATGCTATTCGTGCTAGTCAGATTGGAATCGCCCGAAGACAATTCTTGATAGATAAATCTTGATAGCCAAAGGGGGCAAGCCTCAAGTGGCACATAGGTTAGTCTGGCTGATCAGTCGCTCGGTTAGGATTTCTGGCTACTGATAGTAAGACTGGAGTAGGGGGAGAGGCGATGGTGAACAGAAGCGGATTGATAGAGCGTCGCACAGACCTTTCGAGATTAGACGTGGTGTGGAACTACCTGCTCCGGAGTCTGGAGATTGGGTTGATCGCGGGAGGAACCTATGGTGGACTGATGGGCCTCCTTTTGCTGAGAGGACGGGTGGGGTCATACCTGCTTGGGGTCGGAATGATTTTAGGACTGGCGATCGCCACCAGTTTTCTCCTCAGTGCCGTCACCTGCCTCTGCTTTTATCCGCTCAAGCAAGTCCAACCCTATCGCTGGACAATCAGGTTGATAGGAGCCTGTATTGCTGGAGGGTTAGTCTCTCTGTGGATTCTCTGGTCCTTCTCTGCTGCGAGAATGACACCTGGCTCAGCCACCCTGATTGGTTTGCAGTCAGTTCTCATTGCTATCGTGGCCGGATTGATTGGAGATCTTGGCGGTCAAAACATGACGCAATGGTATGAACGGCGTTCTGCCGCTGCATCAGACCCAACCGCTAGGCCCATACGACACAACATAGTCACTCTAAGCAAAACAGCAGACTCCTTCAAAGCCATTTTTCCAGCTGCCAAGCTCGGCTGGCTACAGGTTGTCATTCTTTCTTTTGTTTTGCCTTTGTTGGGCTTTTGGCTGTTGGAGCTTCTCATGTGCGGCAGCAAGGAAGCCTACGATTGTCTAACTTCTCCCCGCCTTTTTACCTCAGCCCAAGCAGGTTGGATGACTGTTCTGCCCATCATTGCGTTGGCGATCGCCCTCTTGAAGCAATACCGCATCCATCTTCAAATCGATCAGCAGACTCTCTTTGTCAGGCATGAACTTTTTGGGCAGCAGATTTGGCGACAGGCTTGGAGCCGAGCGACTATCAACGGCATTCGTTTGAGTCGGCCCCGCTTTGGGCATCACTTCAACATCACGCTGCACATCGGACAGGCTCGCTATCGACTCAGCGGCAAACAACTGGGTCCCATCGAGGCACAATGGCTAGCCCATGAACTAAGCGACTGGTTAAGTGTTCCGCTAGAGCGTACTCAGAGGTAGCTGAAATCTATTCCGATTAACAAGATTTCACCAAACAATAAGATGTCAAATCATAGGACCTTGCTGAATTCACTGTGCTGAATTCACTGTAAGGATGCCTTGGGAATATCCTTTATAGTGTGTCTGATCTACATCGACTAATATTTCAAAAGAGTTAAATACAGGGTGAATATCTTCAAGCCGCAGTGCCTCCACCCGCTCATCCTATCGGCTGTAGCTATTTGCCAGGGCTCACTTGCTTGTTTGTGACAGAGATGCTGCAACCTCTCGATAGCCTCTCGAGCTGAGCTAAGTAGGTGGGTGTAATTAAAAAGATATCTGTCGGTTGGGTTGAAGTATGAAACCCAACATCAGCATGGGTTACGCTATCGCTAACCCATCCTACAAATAATTAGATCCGCTTACTTAATAGGATGAAACAATAGATTGTGCTAAGGCTTATGTATTTCCTTCAGTCAATACATTGTCTATTAATCTCTACATTTCGCAACAGATCGGAATTTCACTCAAAATTTGGTATTAGTAAAAAGAGTACTTCTTTCACAACAATTAACGCAGTTTTAACAAAATGGCACAGGATCAGAAACCAACAGTCGTGGTTACGGGTGCCTCTTCGGGGGTCGGTTTATACACCGCCAAAGCGCTTGCCAAACGCAACTGGCATGTGGTGATGGCCTGCCGGAATCTAGAGAAAGCCGAAAAAGCGGCTCAAGAAGTCGGGATTCCTCAGGGCAGTTACACTGTCATGCATATCGATCTAGGCTCCCTGGAGAGCGTGCGAAAATTTGTCAGTGACTTTCGGGCCAGCGGCAAATCGTTAGATGCGCTGGTGTGCAACGCGGCTATCTACATGCCCCTGATCAAAGAGCCGCTGTGGAGTCCTGAAGGCTACGAGCTGACAATGACGACCAACCATCTGGGGCACTTCTTGCTGTGTAACCTCATGCTGGAAGATCTGAAGAAGTCTTCAGCCGCAGATCGACGGCTTGTGATTTTGGGAACCGTCACTCACAATCCAGATGAGCTAGGTGGCAAGATTCCGCCTCGTCCTGACTTGGGCAACCTGGATGGATTTGCCGCAGGCTTCAAAGCGCCGATCTCGATGGCCGATGGCAAAAAGTTTGAACCTGTCAAAGCCTACAAAGACAGCAAGGTTTGCAACGTGTTGACCATGCGAGAGCTGCATCGGCGCTTTCACGAATCGACAGGCATCACCTTTAGCTCTCTCTATCCGGGCTGTGTTGCCGATACGCCGCTATTCCGCAATCACTACCCGCTCTTCCAAAAGATTTTCCCCTGGTTCCAGAAAAACGTGACTGGAGGATATGTCTCTCAAGAGCTTTCAGGTGAGAGAGTCGCAGCAGTCGTTGCTGAGCCAGAGTACAAGCAGTCTGGAGCCTACTGGAGCTGGGGCAACCGCCAGAAGAAAGATGGTAAGTCTTTTGTACAGAAAGTTTCTCCCCAAGCTCGCGATGATGAAAAGGGCGAGCGCATGTGGGATCTAAGCGCCCAGTTGGTCGGTCTAGCCTCTCCAGACAAAGCGAGTGTTTCGGCCCAGAGTCGATGATGTGATTGCTCGGCTAAACCTCTTGAACACATGCCTGATCTCCAACCAACCTCCGGGGTGGCTGGAGATTTATTTTTTGCTGTTAATTTTCTCTGCTCTAGGGTTGTGACAACCGTTACAGTTTGATGCCCTCCATTCGCAGGATGTTATTTTGCAAAGCGAGACTTTAGGATAGGGAAACATCCTTCTCTGCAGATAGTCGTTTGTTTCAAGAGTTGTAACTGCTCGCGCAGAGTTGGCCTTGCCTCCTATCCTAAAGTTATGCCTTCTATCGTGAAGTCCACAGCCCCTACTCCTGCCTGGGAACAGCTCACTCAGACTGTTCAGCCAGATCCTGATCAGTTGGACGACATCAAAGCCCAACTGGACTTAGTGCTATTGGCGCTAGAGGCGCTGGCTGGGATTGGCTCTGAAGCGATTCTTCAGGCAGCGTCGGATCTCAATTTGACGGATGTTGTAGCCGATCGGGTTTCCCTTTGGCGGCTCCGGCAGTCGAGTCCGCTGCGAAAGGGCCAAGGACGCAAACGGCTGGATGTCGAGGAGGCGCGATCGCTAGTTTTGATTATTTGTCATCTAGCGAAAGACCATCAGGAGCTGATCCGACGAGCCGTTGGGCTGTTGGAAAAACTGGCAGAAGAAAACCGTGCTCCCCATCAAGCCGCACTGCTTGGAGACTACCTCGATACGTTCAACAATACCTATCAAGAACGGATGGAGGACGGTGAGAACGCCGACCCAGACCAGCTCTCGCATCTGGCGCTAAAACTGCTCATTGACCTCCTGTTTTATAGTGCTGCGGGGGGTGCCCGTCGCCTTTGGTTGGCGTTGCTCGATCGGGCTAGCCATCGGGTTGCAGCAACTTAGTCCTGATGCCCTTTGTTTCTCCTGGTCCCTATTCTTCTTCAGAGCAGTAAGCTATTACTCTTGTCTTTCCCATGCCTACCTCAGTTTTGCGTCGATATACTCCTCCGACCTGCACGCTGGAAATTACGGCAATCGGGTCTTCACTCTCTCGCTGGAGCTCGCGCCCTGTTCTCAAAAATTTGCGCTTTCAGCTGAGCTTTGACGATCCCCAGCTTTTGCCTGAGCAGCAGGTGAAGGTGAGGGGCGATCGCCCTGAGCTAGAAGCGCTGGGTGAAGTCGTTGAAACCTATGTCCAGCGATTGCTAGATTTGTCTCCGGCTCAGCTGGATGCCTCTCTATTCCAGCCGACGGAGATGTCTTCGGAGGCGATCGCCGCCCACTTCTTTCCAGTGCGCCCAGTTGATCAGGCTCATCATGCGATCGATCCTGATCGCGCGGTTGATCCACCGCTGCCCGAAATAGCCACATCCTCCGACGAAACAGCGACACCAGATGCCTACTCGTCTGCCGATGCGTTTTTGTCTGAGCTAGAAGCAGAGGAGCTACCCATCTCTTCCACGAATGGCACGACCCGATTGTTAGATCCTCGTACCAGCGCCACAGGTATTTACCTTCAACCCAAAGGGCTACTGTCTCATGAACTGCACTTAGGCTCGCTGGCAACCGAAGAGACCGGTTCTGTCGTTCAACTCAGCACGCTGCAGTTGTTTGACTTAGCCAATGCGCTCGATGAATATACCGCAGAAGCGTTAGCTATTCCCACGCTCAATCGGCCTGCCTGGTTGCGATCGCCCAACAACATGCTCCGAGCCGCTGCTGTCATGCTGCTGGCCTTTGGCGTCACCGCCTCCATTGCCCAGTTCATTGATGGCACGGCGACGATGCAAACGTCAGCGCCAACTGATAGCCAAACCGCAAGTAGCGCCGACCAACAATTTAGCGCCTCTGCGCCAGCCTTTCCACGCTCTGGCCCTGAGAGTGAAACAGCTTTAACAACGCCCTTTGATTTGGAAACACTGCCGCCACCACCGCCCCTAGGTCAGACAGAGCCACCGCCAAACTTTGACTTCCCGAGTGTCGGGGTACCTGGCACGGCTCCAGTTGCGCCGGGTGGAGGAGGGCAGTCCATCCAGATTCCGGATGCTCCCTCTGCAGCAACCGCCCCGGCACCAGCGCCTCCGTCTCCAGTACAGCCTTCTGCTCCGAGTACTTCTATCCCTACTGAGCCAGCGCCCTCCATTGCCCGCGTTGCGCCCCTCCCCGAACTTGAGCAGGCTTCTCCTGAAGTCTTTGCCATACCAGACGAGACAGCTCTGAGTCGTAGTGCGCTCCCCGAAAATGTAGCTCCGCCCCAAGGAGATAGCGGCGCGGGTCGTCCTGCAGGCACAATCTTTGACACCATTCCTCAAGTTGCAGAAGTCCGAGATTATTTCCAGGAAAATTGGCAGCCCCCTGAAGGTTTAAACCAAACCCTTGAGTATCGCTTGGTGCTCAATCCGGACGGCACACTGCAGCGAATCGTTCCTCTCGGACCAACAGCAGGAGACTTTGTGGATCGGACCGAGATCCCGCTGCTTAACGAGCCTTTTGTCTCTCCAGTTCCGGGTGGGCGAACAGCTCAGATCCGCTTGGTGTTGGGGGTCGATGGCAGGGTGCAAACCTTCCTAGAATCGGTTGACTAGGCGTGGCTCCGCCATACTGTCATTCAGTTTGTGTAGCCTCGTGGAGCTAAGAATCCCACGCGCTTGAGCGGTAGGCGTGTCAAAGGCTGAGGCCAGTCAACCGCCAAGATGTTCTGGGAAATGCAAGAATTGGTTAACCTTGCATCAAATTTCTCTTTATATAGCTTGGTCTCATGATCAAGCTCTGCTGTAGCTTGGCTGCTCCTACTCAACAAAACTGTTCTCATGATCACTCAAGACGTTCAACGAGACTGGAAACCAATCCTCAGGCAGTTTGAGGCTGCCGTGGGTAAAAATCAGGTGGTACGTCGCCGGGAAGAACTATTGGTTTATGAGTGTGATGGTCTGACCAGCTATCGCCAGCGTCCGGCCGTGGTCGTCCTCCCCCGCACCACAGAGCAGGTTGCCGCTGCCGTCAAAGTTTGCCATGAAAACAACGTGTCCTTTGTGGCCAGGGGAGCCGGAACTGGTTTATCGGGTGGCGCATTGCCAACTCCCAACTGCGTGCTCATCGTAACGGCGCTGATGAAGCAAATCCTGGATGTTGATTACGACAATCAGCGAATTGTGGTGCAACCTGGTGTGATTAACAACTGGGTAACTCAGGCCGTCAGTGGAGCTGGCTTTTACTATGCACCTGATCCCTCCAGCCAAATTGTCTGCTCAATTGGAGGCAACGTCGCCGAAAACTCAGGGGGTGTCCACTGCTTAAAGTATGGCGTCACGACCAATCATGTCCTAGGCCTGAAGTTGGTACTGCCCGATGGTGAAATTGTTGAGGTCGGCCATAAAATACCGGAGATGCCGGGATATGACCTGACAGGCCTATTTGTCGGATCAGAAGGAACCTTAGGAATCGCGACTGAAATCACACTCAAAATTCTGAAAGCGCCTGAAGCGATCCAAGTTTTGCTGGCCGACTTTACAAGCGTCGAAGCCGCAGGCCAAACCGTCTCCGACATCGTCAGCGCTGGCATTATCCCCGCTGGAATGGAGATGATGGACAACTTCAGCATTAATGCCGTTGAAGATGTAGTCGCCACCAACTGCTACCCCCGTGACGCCACTGCAATTCTTTTAATTGAGCTGGATGGGTTGGCGGTAGAAGTCGCGACCAACAGCCAGCGGGTAGAAGCTATCTGTCGTCAAAACGGCGCGCGCAGCATTACCACCGCCACCGATCCGACCGAACGACTGACGTTGTGGAAAGGTCGCAAAGCTGCCTTCGCCGCCATGGGCAAAATTAGCCCAGATTACTACGTTCAGGATGGTGTCATTCCCCGCACCAAGCTACCTGCTGTTTTGCAAGAAATTGAAACGCTCAGCCAAAAGCACGGCTATGCTGTCGCCAACGTATTCCATGCTGGAGATGGCAACCTCCATCCGCTGATCCTCTACGACAATTCTATTCCCGGTCAGCTTGAGCAGGTGGAAGAACTGGGAGGAGATATTCTCAAGCTCTGTGTCAAGGTGGGCGGCAGTATTTCTGGAGAGCATGGCATTGGAGCTGATAAGCGCTGCTATATGCCAGAGATGTTTACGCCCGCCGACCTGGAAACGATGCAGTGGGTGCGGCAGGTGTTTAACCCCAAAGGACTCGCAAATCCCGAAAAAATGTTTCCCACACCGCGAACCTGTGGCGAAGCGGCGAGAGCGCAAGATCAGGGTCAGTTTCCTTCCTTAGAGAGATATTAACCTTTCAGACTGACCCGTCTGGTTACCAATCTGAAAAAGCGCAGGTCAGAAATTTACTTTCCCAACCTGCGCTTAATTCAACTAGGAGCAATGACCTAGGTTGAAGAGGCCCGACTAGCGACCGATACCGACATAACGGAAGCCTGCTTTCTCTAGGACTTCCTGCTCTAGGAAGTTGCGACCGTCGATCATCACTGGGTGGTTCATCAGCTTCGCCATTTTGGCGTAGTCTAAGGTGCGGAACTGTTTCCAGTCAGTGACTAATACGAGTGCATCGCAACCATCCGCCAGACGCTCAGGATCGGTCTCGACCATGACACCACTTAGCCCATGCCGCATTCCTGTCTGAGACACGATGGGGTCAAACGCTTTAACTCGGGTGCCTAGGCGATTGAGCTGCTCGATTAGATCCAGCGCTGGAGCATCGCGCATGTCATCGGTATCAGGCTTGAAGGTCAGGCCTAGTAGACCCACGGTCTTACCCTTCAAGATCTTGAGAACTTGCTGTAGTTTCTCAAGCATGATCATCCGCTGACGCTGGTTGACGCTGACGGCTGCCTTCAACAGCTGAGCTTCATAGCCGTAGTCGTCTGCGGTGTGGATTAGAGCGGAGACATCTTTGGGGAAACAGGAACCGCCCCAGCCAATGCCTGCTTGCAGGAACTTATTGCCGATTCGAGAATCAAGCCCGATTCCCTTGGCGACTTGGGTCACGTCAGCTCCGACGCGATCGCAAATGTTGGCAACTTCGTTAATGAAGCTGATCTTGGTGGCTAGGAAAGCGTTGGACGCATACTTAACCATTTCAGCCGAGCTGAGGTCGGTGACTACAACTGGAACCGTTGGTAGGGACTGGTCTTCTGCAAACTGGCGGGAGACGATCGGCGCATAGAGTTCCTTCATCATGGCGATCGCCTTAGCCCCATTGCCACCGAGGACAATGCGATCGGGGTTGAAGGTGTCATAGACAGCCGAGCCTTCCCGCAAAAATTCAGGGTTGCTAACCACATCAAAGTCGGCTTCAACTGGAGGAGTTGCAACACCGCCCCCCGCAGGAACCAACTCCTTCTGCCGCTCCGCAAGACCATCCAGGACAATCATGCGAACCCAGTCGCCCGAACCAATTGGCACGGTGGACTTGTTCACAATTACCTTGTAGCCACCATTGAGGTGGGCACCAATTCCGCGAGCCACCGCTTCAACGTAGCGAGTGTCGCTTTCTCCAGTGGGCAGCGGAGGAGTCCCGACAGCGATAAAGAGAACCTCACCGTGGCTCACGCCTGCTGCTAAATCGGTCGTGAACTCAATCCGCTGAGCTTCGATCGACTGCTTCATCAATTCTGAGAGTCCAGGCTCAAAAATCGGAGATTGCCCAGCCTGCATCAGTTTGACTTTCTCTTCATTGTTATCGACACAGATGACGTGATGACCGATGTGGGCCAAGCAAACACCTGTAACCAGACCAACATATCCGGTGCCAATGACGCATACACGCATAAAGGGGACTCCTCGCGGAACAGTATATAGAGTAGTAGGGGAAATCAGTGGAAAGGTGAGAAAGGGTTGCAACTGAGGTTGTCGCAATCGAGGTTGAGACTCAGCCTAGGGACAGCCTAGGGGGAAGATACGGGTTGGGGTGAGACAACGCGATCGCCCATCCGCGCCCGAAAATCTTCGATGGTCTTTTGCAAGCCTTCCTGGAGCGGCACAGTCGGCTGCCAGCCCAGCCAAGTTTGCGCCCGAGTAATGTCAGGCTTACGACGACGTGGATCGTCCTGAGGTAGCGGTTCAAACTTCACTTCACCCGTAGGATTGATCATCTTCTGCACGGCTTGTGCCAGTTCCAGAATGGTGTACTCATCAGGATTCCCTAAATTGACAGGTCCTGTATGATCTCCATTCATCAATCGCATTAGCCCATCGACTAGGTCGGACGCATAGCAGAAACTGCGGGTTTGGGAACCTTCGCCATAAACCGTCAACGGCTTATTTTGCAAGGCTTGAACGACAAAGTTACTAACGACTCGGCCATCATTCTCTAGCATTCGAGGACCATAGGTGTTAAAAATTCGAGCCACGCGAATTTCAACATCGTTTTGGCGATGGTAGTCAAACGCCAGGGTTTCCGCCACTCGTTTGCCCTCGTCGTAACAGCTCCGAATGCCGATCGGGTTTACATTTCCCCGATAATCTTCCGTCTGGGGATGGACTTCAGGATCGCCGTACACTTCGGAGGTCGAAGCCAGCAGAAACCGGGCCTTAACCCGTTTTGCTAGCCCCAGCATATTTAAGGTACCCATTACATTAGTTTTAATAGTCTTGACCGGGTTGTACTGATAGTGCACAGGAGACGCCGGACAAGCCAGGTGGTAGATCTGATCTACTTCGAGTCGAATCGGTTCCGTAATATCGTGACGGATTAGATCAAAGTAAGGATGATCTAGCCATTGCACAATATTGCGCTTGTGTCCGGTATAGAAGTTGTCTAGACAAACGACTTCATTCCCTTCCTTCATCAGTCGATCGATGAGGTGAGACCCAATGAACCCTGCACCACCCGTAACTAAAATTCGCATAAGTTTGTTCCTACAAGTCCTTAGAAGCAGCAGGATTGGAAAATCCTAGGTACCGCCATTAAAACTCGAAATTATCAAGCTGGCATCAGCAACTTGCCTGAAGGTCTCCAACTGGCCTTGCTCGCCTTACCCGCCTTGATAGGCTTGCCTCAATAGACTCGCCTTGCTTGCTACGGGGATTGATGATGAAGTTTTCACTTCTGCCGTGCTTGCACGATTTGTATAGCAACTTAGCAGAAGGACCGGTTGGAATAGTGCTTTGATCTGCAGAGTTTACTAAAACTTCAACCCTGCATTAATGCTCCTTGAAGAAGGGTGGCCCCAGACATCAGGAGCACCAACTGAAGTCATACTTCATCTAACGGTAGGCGGATTTTTTGATCGGCTTTTTGGTTGAAGTGCCTCCTAATGCCAACTACTACTCGTTTATTGTGCCCAAAACCGGGATTTTAATAGAAAAAGGCTAATTTTTTAGTCTTTTGGGCACTAACTTCTTCTGGCAACAGTCAAGCCTGTAGATGATTTTACCCAGAAGAGTGTGATGAAAATGACGAAAACTTGGATGAAGATCCTGTTTCTTTCTACTCCGGTTTTGACGGCTACAGTTTTGGCGATCGCCTCACCCAGTCAAGCTCAAAATCATGGCTTGCCCACCGCTTCACAACGGCTTGCTCAAGCCGATAGTTCTGGTCCTTCTGAACCAGCGACCGCAGATGATTTGAATGAGGCAACGGCGATCGCCCAATCTTTCATTAGTTATTTGGCTCAAACAGATTTTGACGCAGCGCTGCAAACCTATGACAGTTCGGTGCAGGCAACCTTAACACCCTCTGGATTAGAGCAAACTTGGCAAGATTTGATTGCCCAAAGTGGCCCCCTACGGACCCAGATCAGAGCAACTTCTCAGCAATTGGATGACACAGCAGGTTCGTATTTGGTAATTATCACTGGTCAGTTTGAAAATGGTCGGCGAGAATTGTTTGTCATTGTTAATTCAGAACATGAAGTGATTGGCTTAGATGCTGTTGAAATTGAGTAATACAGGTAACTTAGTTACTTAGTAAAATCTTGTCAAAATAATCACATCCGTCTGATTGCAACAAATTTTGTCGCATCTGATGGATTTGATGGCTGCTAGGCTGAGGAAGATGCAAGCTGGTTTTTTCAACCCTTTTTCTCTAAAGTTGAAGTGTTTTGAAACCAGCTCTCTTGCCTCAACGTCCATGAGCATCAGTGCAGAACCCCACACTGCTCTGGCTGGATGCCTTGACCTACAGCCTTGACAGATCGATTATGAACTTTGCCATCCGTAAAGCCTTTATTGCTACGACTGCTGCAACGCTGACGTTTTTCTCCGGTTTGCTACCTACCCTGGCTACTGTTTTTGATCAGCAGGAAGTTGAGCAAAGTGACTTTGTCGCCGTTGCGGCTCCAGTGGGTACTGGCAACGCCTATCAACTTCTGGTCTTAGAACAAATTTCTGATGAGCAACTGTGCTGGGAAGAAGTAGGCAGTAACCCCACCCGGATTGACCCGCTCCTGCTGACGTTTGACTTCACAGGTCTATGTGGACGCAGTACTGATAGCAATGGATATTCCATTCGCCGAGATGGTCAGGATCTCGGATTGCAGTACAGTCTCCGCATCGTCAGACGAGATGATCAACTGGTGTTGTTGGGCGTTCCGGGCGATCGCACTCAGCCCGAATTTGTGATTGCTCGCTCCAATGGCATTGCTCCCGACTTCGTCAAACTGAGTTTAGAGCCAGGGTGGCGATTTACTAGACGTGTTTTTGGTGAACGTGCCCTAGGCCATATCTATTTCACTCAAGGCGTCACTCCGCCCGGTGCCATTACCTTCCAAGACGCTGCCAATGACATCTATGCCAACGAGATTCGTCAGGCGGTGCAGCTTGGATTTATTTCTGGCTTTCCAGATAACACATTTCGGCCTCAGTCGCCTCTCACCCGCGAGCAGCTTGTCTCAATGGTGCTGGAGTCGCTCGACACGCTGCCCAACATCAACCTAACGATTCCGACGCAGGCCAGTGCAGCGCCCTATCCTGACGTAGAAGCATCTCGTTGGAGTGCGGCCAAAATCCAGTTTGCTCGGACCAACAACATCGTCAGTGGGTATCAAGACGGCACCTTCCGACCTGCTCAGGCTGTAACGCGGGCCGAATTGATGGCGGTATTGCGCCGTGCTGCCGAATATGGGCGATCGCTCCAAGGGCTATCTCCCCAACTCGACGCTCAACAGCAGCCTACCAACTTCATCGATATTGATGCGCACTGGGGAGCCAGTCTGATCCGTCAGATGTCTACCTACTGCCGTGTGGCCTCTCCGCTGAATGAGTCAGGCAATCAGTTTGCTCCAGACACCGCAGCCCAGCGCAACTATGCTGCTGCTGCCACGCTGCGAATGCTCACCTGTACGCAACCTCAAGAGACGCCAGAGACGCCAGAGACACAGGAAATTCTGCCACCAGGCGCTCCCCAACCGCAGGAAGACCCTCAATTCCAGATCCCACCGCCCCAGGAACCTCCTCAGCTCCAGTTTCCTCAGCCCCAGGAACCTCCTCAACCCCAGCAACCTCAACCCCAGGAACCTCCTCAACCTCAGGAACCTCCCCAACCCCAGCAACCTTCTCAGCAACTACCGATTCTCGAACCACAAGAGTCTCTTCCGTTCCAAGAAGCTCCCCCTGATGATGCCGGGGTGACTCCGTAACGCGATCGCTCCCGTAGAGACGCGGTTCAATGCGCGTCTCTACCTCCAACCTTGTTCTCACCTTGCCCCTATGAGCAACGGTTCCTGATCAGGGTGAACAGGTTCAGCGATTATGAGAGTTTTAGCACCGCCATGAATGCTTCTTGTGGCACATCGACTGTCCCGATTGACTTCAGGCGTTTCTTACCCTTGGCTTGCTTTTGTAGGAGCTTTTTCTTCCGGCTAATGTCGCCGCCGTAGCACTTCGCCAACACATCTTTTCGGAGGGCAGGAATGCTCTCACTGGCAATAATGCGGCTGCCGATCGCCGCTTGCAGCGGAATCTTAAACTGGTGGCGAGGAATGAGTTCCTTGAGCTTTTCGACCAAGGCTTTGCCCACATAGTAAGCCTTATCACGATGGACAATGTTGGCGAGCGGATCAACCTTGTCACCGTTAATCAGAACATCTAATCGGGCCAACGGATTTTCGCGATAGCCAATCAGGTGATACTCCATGCTGGCATAGCCGCGCGATCGCGACTTCATTTGGTCAAAGAAGTCTGTCACCACCTCAGCTAGGGGCAACTCATAGGTTAGGGTCGTGCGTCCCTGAGTCAGATACCGCATGTCTTTAAACTCGCCCCGGCGGTTCTGGCCGAGTTCCATCAGCGTCCCCACAAACTCTTCAGGCGTAATCATCTCCACCTGAACGTAAGGCTCCTCAATCTTCTCCCGCTCCTGAGGTTCAGGCAACAGGCTTGGATTGTCGATCATCACCACTTCGCCATCAATTTTGGTGACGCGGTAAATAACGGAAGGGGCCGTGGTAATCAGATCCAGGTTGTACTCTCGCTCTAGCCGTTCCTGGACGATTTCCATATGGAGAAGGCCTAAGAATCCGCAGCGGAAGCCAAACCCCATCGCGCTAGAGGTCTCAGGTTCATACTGCAGCGCCGCGTCATTGAGACGGAGCTTTTCGAGAGCCTCCCGCAGGTCTTCAAACTGATCGGCGTCAGTGGGGAAAAGACCGCAGAACACTACCGGCTTAGCTTCTTTGTAGCCTGGAAGCGCCTCTGAAGCAGGATGTTTGGCGATTGTGATCGTGTCTCCGACCCGCGCATCCTCAACTGACTTGATGGCGGCTGCAAAGTAGCCCACTTCCCCAGCATGTAGCTCATCGACCTGAATTTGGGTGGGAGACAGCACACCGAGTTCATCAATTTCGTATTCTTTTTTGGAGATCATCAAGCGGACGCGATCGCCCCTCTTCACCGTCCCGTCCATGACCCGAAAATAGACGATCACACCCCGGTAGCTGTCGTAGTAGCTATCGAAAATCAGCGCCCGTAACGGTTTGTCAACAGTATCTTCCGGCGGTGGCACCAGATAGACAATCGATTCCAAAATGTCTGTAATGCCAATTCCTTCCTTGGCAGAGGCCAAAATTGCACCACTGCAGTCTAGCCCGACGATTTCCTCGATTTCTGACTTGACTCGCTCCGGTTCTGCCCCAGGCAAATCGATTTTGTTGAGCACCGGAATAATTTCCAGGTTGTGCTCTAGCGCCAGGTAAACATTGGCTAGGGTTTGAGCCTCAACCCCTTGGGACGCATCAACCACCAGCAGCGCCCCTTCACAGGCGGCTAGCGATCGCGACACTTCATAAGAAAAGTCAACGTGACCCGGCGTATCAATCAAGTTCAACACATACTGTTGGCCGTCCCGAGCGGTGTAGTTCATGCGGGCAGCCTGCAGCTTGATCGTGATCCCCCGCTCCCGCTCCAGATCCATCGTGTCCAGAAATTGCTGTTTCATATCGCGATCGCTGACTGTGCCAGTGACCTGCAGCAATCGGTCTGCCAACGTAGATTTACCGTGGTCAATATGGGCAATAATCGAAAAGTTGCGAACGCGAGAGACAGGTACGTCAGTCATAAACCTCAAGCAGCCAGACAGTTAAAAGCAAAGAACTCAAACAAACACCCAGGCCCATCGCAGCAGAACAGCTTCAAGCCGCTAAACGTCAGCCCGCACAAAACTTAGCGAAGCTGAGAAGGGGTGCTGCTTAAGATATTTTAATGCTTTCCTTCGGTCAGAAGATCTTCTCAATGCAATCTATCTACGATGGAGAGGTGTTAAGAATACATTAACCTTAAGTAGGGAGGTATCCTCAAATTTTCACCCTCGCGTTGCTCAGGGTTGCCCTAGATCATGAATAAATCGTAAAACGCTACAAAGATTTCTACTGAAACTTCTGATCTATCCGTATTTTAAATGTAGTTTGAACTTAATGTAGCTTGAACTTGATGTAGCTTGAGCTTGAACTTGATGTAGTTTGAGCGTGATGATCACTGTTCCCCATCCTCTACCATCTTCGCAACCATGAATGACCCGGCTGTCCAATCAGAGCAATTCCCAGAACAGCTCACAGAGCAACTTACAGAGCAACATCCTCCTGAAAAAATCGAACTTTCGATTCAGATGGATGCTGATCTGCTCGACCAAATTAATCACCTTACCCAAGATCCCGGTCGGGTGATCGAAGTTGCCGTGCGGCAGTGGTTGCGCGGTGGAGCCAGTCGAGATGATGATCTAACGCGATCGCTACAACGCAACCCTCCCGTTCCACCCCGTGGAGAATGGAACGATTAGTCTCTGTGATGGTTTTAAATCCAGGGCTATTACGTCTCCAGGTTGAGCGCCCCCTCTTGGGCCATGCGCGTTGTCTCGAGATTGTAGATCGGTTAAGTTAAAGCGGGCACTTTAAATCAAGCGTCTAGGTCCAAGTGCCGATCCACCTCTTCATTCCTGACTTAACCTTTCTTGGGTCGCATCTGCTCTTAGTGCTTTTAGGTAAGTACTTCTCTACTCATTCATCCTGTCGTTTTCAGTTCTACGCAGATGACCTCGCCTAGCCAGTCTTCCCTTCCCCTTACTGAGCAGACTCATTCCTCGGCAACTGTTGATCAGCGGAATGATGCCTTGCCAGTACCTTCCAATGACTTAGTCTTCACGCAAGATTTGGCGGGTCGGTATCTGTCGTTTTGCTGGCGAGATGCAGCGGAGTATGGCCTTGATGTCGAACAGATGTTTGGTCAGCAGCTCGGAGAAACCTTTGGGCCAGTCGTCATTGCTCCCTATCTAGCTCGAGTGCGACGAGTGTTGGAATATCTCACGCCAGAACGCTTGAGCTATCCCTTCCGCTACGCAGACCGATACCTTGTGTTTGATCTGGTGATCAGCCCGCTGCTGCTACCAGAAAACAGCTCCACACATGTTATTGTTTCCGGCACGCTGATCCGCGAAGCTTCTCACACCGAGGCCATGGAACTGATCGAAGCCCTCGTCCATCCTTCTATTTGTGCGAATGCCGATCGCTATCAGCGATTGCTCAACAAAGTTGCCTGGAATATTCGTCGCACCCTCGACCTAGAAACGATTTGGCAACAGACAGTAGACGGACTGGGAGAAGCGCTGGGGGTGAGCCGCTGTCTGATTTGTCCTTACACAGCCTCAAATCCTAAAGTCGAAGTCGTTGCCGAATACTGCCAGTCGGCTCTATCTCCGCTAGTCGGGACGGCACTAGATTTGGTTCGGCGTCCTTATCTTGAGCAGGCGTTGCAAACGCTAAAACCTGTCGCAGTTCAGGCAACGGAAGGCCACCAGGGTTCGATTTTAGCCGTTGTGACGTGCTATCAAGACCAGCCCAATGGCCTGATTATTTTGTATCAGTCCAACCAGTCTCGAATTTGGAACGAGGTTGAAATCGAGCTGATTCGAGAATTTGCGGATCAGGTGGGTACTGGCATTGCACACGCTACCCTGTTTGCCGAAAGTCAAGATCTGGCGACCGAACTCAAGCGGGTCAACGAGAGCTTGATGCAAAAACATCAGGAGCTGGAAGAAGCGCACCAGCAGGCGGAGGAAGCTTCACGCCTCAAGAGTGAATTTTTGGCGAATACATCCCACGAGTTGCGAACTCCGCTGAATGGGATGATTGGCTTTCTGAAGCTGATCATGGATGGCATGGCCGATGACCCAGAGGAACAGGCTGAGTTTATCCAGGAAGCCTATCGCTCTGCAGTGCATCTGCTCAGCATCATCAATGACATCTTGGATATCGCCAAGATTGAAGCGGGTAAGATGCAGCTCGACATCAATCCAGTGCAGCTAGATGACCTGCTTACTGATGTCGAAAACTTTACGCGCACGCAGGCTCTGCAAAAGCAACTCAGTTTCGAGATTCGGACGCCTGCCACTCGCGACGAAGTCATTGTGGAGGGCAACTACCAGCGGTTGCTACAGGTGATGCTGAACTTGGTGAGCAACGCCATTAAATTTACTCACCAGGGCGGTATTACAATTACGGCTGAGGTGATTCAAAAGAAAATTCTGGCGAATGGTCAGGAAGAGCCTGGCGTGGTGAAGATTAGTGTTGCGGATACGGGCATTGGCGTTTCGCTCGAGAAGCAAGACAAGCTTTTTCAGTCGTTTAGCCAGGTCGACGGCTCTCGTACTCGTCAGTATGGCGGCACAGGGTTGGGGTTAGCTATTTCCCAGAAATTGGTTGAAGCGATGGGAGGGGTGGTCAACTTCTACAGTATGGGGGAAGGGCTTGGTTCTACTGTGGCTTTTACGGTTCCGCTTTATCAAGATCCGCTGATGATTGCCGGACAACCTACCGACGCAGCCGATCTACTAAGTTCCTGAACCGCTGAAACCTCTTACTTGGTGGTCATGCTATGCACACCGTCCCAGCTAACCGGGGGTGGCTTGAGCAAATAGCGTTGGGCACGCTCTAGGTGAACGGCGATCGCCCGATCCTGTGATTTGAGGCGTTGTGCCCCTTCAAAGTATCGGATTGCTCTATGGAATTCTGTGCTCCGATAGGCTTCTTGCCCTTTGTGGTAGAGGTCTAGAAACTCTTGTTCCTGATCTGGAAGGGGGGTTTGGCGATCGCCAATTAGTTCATAGATGCTAATGGGACGAGTCTTACCCTTGACGCGAATTCGATCCAGCTCGCGCACCCAAATCTGGTCTTTACAGAGTTGATAGGTAAACTCGCTGAGAATAATATCGCAGCCATATTCCTTTGTGACACCTTCTAACCGAGAGCTAATATCTACCCCGTCGCCAATGACGGTATAGTCCATCCGCTTTTGGGAGCCAATGTTGCCAGAAACTACTTCTCCCGAACTGAGACCAATCCCGATGCGGATCGGTGGGGTGGTGGTGGTGGTGCGATCGCGGTTAAACTCTTTTAGGCGTCGGCGCATATCTAACGCAGACTGTACGGCCATCCAGGCATGATTTTCGGTTAGCGGCAACGGCGCACCAAATACGGCCATCAGTGCATCGCCAATAAACTTATCCAATGTTCCCTCATAGTTGAAGACCGCCTCAACCATCGTTTCAAAGTAGCTGTTGAGCAGGGAAACCACTTCCGCTGCTTCCAACCGCTCCGTGAGGGAGGTATAGCTGCGAATATCAGAAAACAGGATCGTTACTTCTTTGCGCTCACCCACCATCAGCGAATCTTCGCCTAAGGCCATGACTCGCTCGGCCACACCGGGGGTCATGTAGCGATACATGGTGGCCTTCATTCGCTTTTCTTGACTGATATCTTCCAGCACCACCAACCCCCCGCGCACTCCACCTTCTGGGTTGGTCAGTGGGTTAACGGTGAGGTTGATGCTGCGCTCGATCTCTCGCACATCGGACGCCTTGAAAAGGTTAACAAACTCAGCCTCCGATGCTGTTTTGTCAAGGGTTCTGGGCTCTGCATCATTCCAAGGAATAAAGCGATCGGGATGCTGGCGATCGCGAATTGCTAACAGATAGGAGACGCCTGCCAATCCTAAAGCAGTATCCAACGCCTCAGCTCCGGTTCCTGCTTTAGTTCCTGACGCTCTCACCTCAGCGAGTCCCACTGTCAGGCTTTGTTCTGGCACATAGTGTTTGGCTCCACATTTGAGGCTGTCTTCCAGACGCATGCGCAGATTTTCGATCGGGACGACCTCCCACACCAGCCGCCCAATCAGTTGCTGTAGCCAAAACTGCCGATGCTGGCGTCCTTCATCTTTGGGGCAGCCCAACAGCTCTAGGGCTGCATCGTTGATGGTGACAATCTGGCCCTGCATGTTGGTGGAGATGACCGCATCCGATAAGCTCTGCAGCATGTCCTTCTGATACTGCTTTTCGAGCAGCACACGTTCAAACAGCTGGGCATTCTCTAAGGCGATCCCAGCTTGAATGTTGAAGGCCCGCATAAACTCTTCATCTGAGTTGGTGAAGTTGCCCTGGTGTTTGTTAATCAGCTGTGTGACGCCGATCAATGCCCCTTCAGAGTTGTAGACCGGCATACAGAGAATGTTGCGGGTGTGGTAGCCTGTGCGGCGATCGGTGGTGGGATCAAATCGGGGATCTTCGTAAGCATTGGGGATGTTGAGCGTCTGCCCGGTTGAAGCGACATATCCAGCAATTCCCTTATTGGCAGGAAATCGAATGTCTATGATGGTTTGGCCATCTGCTGCTGCGACCTTTGACCAAAGTTGCTCTTGTTCCCGATCGAGTAGAAACAACGTACTGCGATCGGCTTGCATCAAATCGCGAGCTTCATCCATGACAGCCCGTAGGGTCTTCTCTAGGTCAAGGCTTTGGGCCAGACAGGAGGTGGCCTTGAGCAGGGCTGCGACCCCCCGCTGATTGCGAGCGGCGATATAAAACGAATTGCAGCTCTCCAAAATAATGCCGATGGAAGCAGCAAATTCTCGAAATAGGCATTCATCACTCGGATCAAAGGGCAGTCCACCAATTTTGTTGAGCAGTTGGACCACTGCCACCACTCGATTTTTGGTGCTGAAAATCGGCATACAGAGAAGACTCCGGGTGTGATATCCCGTTTGCTTGTCTACCTGTTTGTTAAATAAGGGATGGCTGTAGGCATCGTCGATATTGAGGCATTCTCCGGTAAGGGCGACATGGCCTGCAATGCCCACATTCATGGGGACCCGAATCTCTAGCGATTGCGCGCCCTCGCCTTGGGCAATTTTTGACCAGAGCTGCTCTTTCTCTTCGTCAACCAAAAAAATGGTGGTGCGATCGGCTTGGAGGATTTGGCCAATTTTGAGGGTGAAGGCTTCCAGGATCTGTTCGAGCAGCGTCTCTAGCGCTTCATTGTTGATCAGCTCGATCGCCCGTAAAAAATGCTCAAACTCTTTTGTAATCTGCTCCAGAAGATCCATGAACTGGGAAACGGGCAGATCTTTGACTCGATTAGTTAGATCACCTTTCTGCTTGCCCTGCGACCAGGTTGCGAGCATGCCACTAGGGGAAGACGCCATGATCATGTTCAGATGAAGAATAGGGTGAGATAAATCGAGCCAGGCGGGGCGCAATCGATAGAAGGCTGTTAATCAACAGATTACAGACAATTTTGAATCTAAAACCTGCAATTTGGTTCCATCATGACATTGATGTCTGTCCTATTTCAAACCTTGAGTTTGTTCTATTCCAAACTATTAGATTGACTTCATCACACCTTTACCTCCGGCCAGGTGTTTATACGGTTTGAGAGCGCTGCGATCGCCAGCTTTCCCCCTATCAAACCCCTGTCAAATCCCCTGCCAAATGACTGCGGATCGAGCGTTGGTGAGGCCGGAGATAGCCCTACGCCAATCTAAGACAGCGCCATAATAGACGTTGTGGATGATGTCATCTCCTTAGAGTATGAGCAGATGATACCAATCCCGACAATTTTATTTGGTCAGGAGAACACTAAATTATGAATCGTCGCGAATTTTTGGGTTGGATTGGAGTTGGGGCGATCGCCAGTTCATTGCCTGTGGCGATCGCTGCCTGCACCCCTGAATCCAACTCTGCTGGTTCTACTTCAGCAGATGGTTCTGACGCGGGTGCTTCTTCAGATTTTCAGGCTGTCGGAACTACCGCGCAGCTAGATCAAGAGGGGCAATTGTTGGTCAAAGAAGGTGTTGCGGCCCCGGTGCTAGTCATCCGCGATCCCAATAATGCCGAAGCTTTGCTGGCCGTCAGCCCCGTTTGTACCCATGCCGGGTGCGATGTCGTTTGGGAAGCCAATCAAACCGTCTTCGTCTGTCCCTGCCATAATTCTCAATTTGGAACTGCGGGTGAAGTTTTGCGGGGACCTGCGGCTCAACCTCTTCCGACCTATGACGTGCAGGTGGAGGGCGATCAAATTCTCGTTCGGGCCACTTAACTGGTTTGGGAAATAACTGGTTTGGGAAATAACTAGTTTGGGAAACTTAAATCGATGATTTGCGGTCTAGTTCTGCTGTTGCGAGTTTGAGCTAGAATATTTCTCGACTGTTTTGGCTGTTCCCTTGAAGCGATCGCCCCTCAAAAGCTGGTAGGTTGCCCTCTTGAGGTTTCACTTGTGAGAGACCTGCCAGCGTTGGAGGAAGGTGATCTTTTTCGTCAGAAAATTCTCAAACCCTTGTAATGTTTGAAGTCAGCACCCCGCTCTAAAGAGACGGGGCTAGCCTGCGGCAACGCTGCGCGAACATGCCTCTCCTTTAGATAGCTGACCAGCCTCAGTCTTAACTGACTCCGTTTTCCAGGTCATGACACCTACGAATGCTTTCCAGTTCGTAGCTCTGTCGCTAAGGGTTAAACAGTTTTACGAGGGGTAAGACCGTGCCGTTAGCCAAACAAGCCTTGAAAACATTGGCGAGGAACCCATTACCCGTTCGACGGAGATCTCAATTTCAATGTCCAACTTCGTGTTTGTTCTAGATACGAACAAGAGGGCGCTCAACCCCGTTCATCCAGGTGCCGCTCGTCACCTCCTCAAATCCGGGGAAGCGGCTGTATTTCGTCGCTACCCATTCACGATCATCCTAAAGGCGGCTTGTCCTGACGTACCCGTTCAGGGTCTGGAACTCAAACTAGATCCAGGCTCTAAAACTACAGGTATTGCGATTCGGCAAGGTGACCAAATTATCTTTGGTGCCCAATTGCAACATCGAGGCCAACAGATCAAAGCTGCCCTGCTATCGCGTCGTCAATTACGGCGTGGCAGGCGCAGTCGTCACACTCGGTATCGTCCTGCACAATTTCTCAATCGCACTCGCTCTAAGGGGTGGTTGGCTCCATCCTTGCAACATCGAGTGGATACCGTCATGACCTGGGTCAATCGGTTTCGAAGCCTTGCTCCTATTACAGGCATTGCTCAAGAGCTGGTGCGCTTCGACCTGCAACTCATGCAGCATCCTGACATCTCAGGTGTTGAATATCAGCAGGGAGAGCTGGCAGGCTATGAGGTCAGAGAATATCTACTAGAGAAGTGGGGTAGGAGGTGCGCTTATTGCGGGGTTGAGAATGTGCCATTTGAGATTGAGCATATTCAGCCTAAGTCGAAGGGCGGTTCTGACCGGGTTTCTAATCTGGCTCTAGCCTGTAATCCTTGCAATCAATCTAAGGGCAATCAGGACATTCGAGACTTCCTATCCGGCAGTCCTGACTTACTGAGTCGCATTTTGAAGCAGGCCAAATTACCGCTCAAAGATGCGGCGGCGGTCAATTCAACCCGATGGGCATTGTTTAATGCACTGAAGCAAACGGGGCTACCTGTCATGACTGGCACAGGAGGCCAAACCAAGTACAACCGGACTCGATTAGGACTACCGAAAGCGCATTGGCTAGATGCGGCTTGCGTGGGTCAGGTCGATTCGCTCAAGCTGTTGACGACTCAACCGTTGCTGATTGCAGCAAGGGGGCATGGCACTCGGCAGATGTGCGGCACGAATCGGTTTGGGTTCCCCACTCGGCACAAGTCTAGGATGCAAACTCACAAAGGCTTTCAGACAGGCGACATTGTTCGTGCTGTTGTCACGAGTGGCAAGAAGGTCGGAACTTATGTTGGCAGGGTGCTATGCCGTACCTCTGGCAGTTTTGACATAGCGACTAAAGCTGGAAGGGTGGCTGGAATCAGCTACAAATACTGCAAACCTATTCACAAAAAAGATGGATATGCTTATGCGCTTTGAAGACGGTAGGCGGCTAAAGCCGCTTGAGTCGGTTTTCCTCCCTGCTCTAAAGAGGCAGGGCTTCCAATCATTCCAGGAGATCTAGGTGATGAAAGTGGCCCAGATTTTTTGGCCGAGTTGTGTGATTTAAACGTTGATTCGGTGTAACATACCACCTTGATTAGGGCTTTATAGGCTACTTCACCCCCCCCAGTGATAGAACCGAGAGTACGCACCCCATGATTCAAAAGCAGGCCATTCGGGTTGGGAAATTTTTACTATTTTTAGGTGTCAGCCTGTCAGGCTTGGCGGCTGTTGAGACCCATCGAGAGATGGTGGAGGCACTGGAGTTGCATGAGGAACCAACGGTGGCGATCGCCCCCCAACAATCTCCCCCTAACCTTCCTCCTCAGTCCTTACCCCAAAACACTCCAGCAGAATCATCGGCCCCAACGACTTCTCCATCTCCTCAAGCTTCATCTCCTCAAGCTGCTTCAGAGGGGCGATCGCAACTTGCCATCAATACGCAATCTGTCACCCCGGAGCAAGCGCAAGTCCAAATTGCACAGGTTGATCCGAGTCAAATCGCTGCTAATGAATGGTTGGGGGCATCCTTCCCATTAGAAAACTTTCAGACCTACACCTCACCCTTTGGCTATCGTCCTTCTCCAATGGGCGGTTATTCCCAAGAGTTTCACTATGGTCTAGATTTGGCCGCTCCAGAAGGAAGCTATATCCGCAACTGGTGGACAGGGATAGTGGTTGAAGTGTCAGATGACAGCAACTGCGGTACTTCTGTTGTGGTCGAGTCTGGCAGCTGGACCCATATTTACTGCCACATGCAGGGCCACGTTGAGACAAACAGCCAGGGCCGCTACATGATCGATCGCAGTGGTGGTATTCAAATCTGGGAGGGACAAGAAGTCGTCGCTGGAACTCGAATTGGTCGAGTTGGGATGACAGGCCGCACCACTGGCCCCCATTTGCACTGGGGCTTAAAGTTTGATGGAAATTGGGTTGATCCGGGGTTGGTTTTACGAGCGATGTACACTCAGCAGCGTCAGCTTGTTTCCAACCAGTCCCAATAAAAAAACTCAATAAAAAACAGGCTTGTCAGTTGAGTGGCAAGCCTGTTTTCAGATAGGAACCAATAATTTGGGGTAGACAATGCCTATCCCCAGGAGAATTTGAATTTAACTGTTGAGCGTGAGTTTGGCCGCCTCAGGAGTGGAGTCTACGACTGGAATGCGGCTGCTGACGATTTGGCGGAACTGTTCCCCCTCGATGGTTTCTTGCTCTAGAAGCAGATCAACCAACTCATCCAGCAGCTCTCGATTTTCTCTGATAATTTGGCGGGCTGATTGGTAGCAGTTCAAGGCGATCGCCCTCACCTGATGATCGACCTTGGTCGAGATCTCCTCCGAATATTCAGAGCGCGACATGAGATCGCGGCCTAGGAAAACCTCGCTGCTGCCACTGCTTTCCAGGGCAAATGGCCCTAGCTCAGACATGCCGTAGCGGGTCACCATCTCACGCGCCAAGTCGGCTACCACACGGATATCGTTGCTGGCTCCGATCGTGATTTCGGCATCACCAAATACTTCTTCTTCCGCCGCTCGGCCTCCCAGCGCAATCGTAATCCGAGCGAGCAACCAAGAGCGAGTATACAGACCGCTATCGATCATTTCTTCGTTGAAGGTCTGCTGTGCAAAGCCTCCAATACCACCCGAACGGGGAATAATCGTTACTTTATTGAGTGGGTCAGAGTTTTTCAGCAGCGTCATCAGCAGCGCGTGTCCCACCTCGTGGTAGGCGATCAGTCGTTTTTTCTTGCTGTCTAGCAAAGGCGTTAGAGCCATGCCAGTCGTGACCCGATCAATCGCGTCATCTACTTCTAGAAGTGTCACTGCATCCTTGCGACGGCGAGCTGTGAGAATGGCGGCCTCGTTGAGCATGTTGGCCAGCTCTGCCCCTGAAAAACCAGGTGTACGCTGGGCGATCGTTTCTAGGGATACATCTGGGTCTAGTTTTTTGTTGCGAGCATGGACTTTTAGGATGCCGAGCCGTCCGTTGTATCCAGGCAAATCAACCGTGACCTGACGGTCAAATCGACCGGGACGTAGCAATGCAGAGTCGAGTACATCTGGTCGGTTGGTCGCCGCAATAATGATGATGCCAGAGTTGCCCTCAAAGCCGTCCATCTCGGTCAGCAACTGGTTGAGGGTTTGCTCCCGCTCATCGTTGCCACCGCCGATGCCAGCACCCCGCTGCCGACCGACCGCGTCAATCTCATCGATGAAGATGATGCAAGGCGCATTTTCTTTGGCCTTCTTGAATAGGTCACGCACGCGGGACGCACCCACACCCACAAACATTTCCACAAACTCAGAACCAGAGATGCTGAAG
>JBGTGR010000068.1:0-160455 GCA_041746655.1 Elainellales cyanobacterium
GTTGTCATTTTCTAAGAAGCTGGAAAATCACATTGGAGCGATTTGGAATTTCATCCATTACTACAACGAACAAATACGTCTAGAGCGATTAGGTGCGTGAGAGGACTTTATTTCCTCTGTCCTTTACTAAAAAGGTCTACCCCTTTTTCGGAAGACTCTTGTAAGATTTTCTCCCTGCTTTGTTGATCTATTCTCGATTTATTTGTGTAAGCATCTTTGAAATCTCGACTGAGTATCTCTAGCTCTTCAGCACATTCATGGAATGTCCTTCGTTTCCACATTCTGAAGCCTCCGTTCTAAGCAGTAAGGCTCAAATAATACTGATTGTCTAAGCAAGCTAACAATCTTATTAGAGAGATAGCTTCCACATATTATCCCTATGAGGGCAGATAGGCAGAACGCTTCAGTATATCTACCGCAATCCGCTAGATCGCTAGAAACTTTCTGCATATTAACCGGATTTGGGTAGATAGCCTGAAACCTTCCACATTATTTAGCCATAGTACATGTAGGCTACTGAGTGGCGTTTGTCATACGGTGTACTGATGGCACACGACTCCCCCCTTCAGAAGAAGCCGAAAAAGCTGCTGGATCAGGTACGTAAGGCTATGCGGTTAAAGCATTACGCCTACCGTACAGAGGAAACCTTCGTCCAGTGGATCAGGCGATACATCCTGTTTCATGACAAGTGCCACCCCAAAGACATGGGGCAACCTGAAATTGAAGCATTCTTGACAGATCTGGCTATCAACCAGCAGGTTGCGGCCTCGACTCAAAATTAGGCGCTCAACGCAATATTGTTTCTGTACCACAAAATTTTAGGGATTGAGATCGCTGGCATCAACGATGATTTACACCCATGTTTTGAATCGAGGTGGGCGAGGGGTGCGGAGTCCTCTAGATGTTTGTTTAAATGTTTGAAAGGGCGATCGCCCCCTCCTTCAAGAAATGCGATCGCCCCCTAATTCTTCCAGACGCCAAGGCTAGATGAACCATCCAGTAAGACTCATCATCCAAAGATATCCAACTGCTCAAGAGGTTTATCTGGGTCAGGAGGGCTAGATTGACTAGGTTTCTCAGCAAAATTGCCATTGCTTCCACTCTTGCGAAGACCAACCGCAATCTTGCTGTGCTTTTCAATCTGACTCATGACCTGCTTGGCGCGTTGAATCACTGAAGCGGGTAAACCAGCCAGACGCCCAGCTTCAATGCCATAGGAGCGATCGGCTCCACCAGGCTGCACCTGATGCAAGAAGATAATTTGATCGGGGAGTTCTTTGACGGTGACTTGATAATTTGCCACATTAGACAAGATTGAAGCCAGCTCATTCAGTTCGTGATAGTGGGTGGCGAAGATCGTCCGGGCCAGAATTTCACTTGCCAAATGTTCGGCTACGGCCCAGGCAATTGAAAGGCCGTCAAAGGTGGCCGTGCCTCTGCCAATTTCATCCAGCAAGACCAGAGATTGAGGGGTGGCATGGTTGAGAATGTTAGCCGTTTCATTCATCTCTACCATAAAGGTAGATTGCCCCGTCGCCAAGTCATCGACTGCACCCACGCGAGTAAAGACGCGATCGCACACCCCCAACGTCGCTGCCTGTGCCGGAACAAAGCTGCCCAACTGCGCCATGATTTGAATCAGGCCCACCTGTCGCAGATAACAGCTTTTGCCGCTGGCATTGGGACCTGTGAGAATAATGAGATCAGGGGGGAAGGCTCGGTGGTCGGGGCTGCCGAGTTGGGTCGAGTTGGGGACGAAAAATCCAGCAGGAAGGGATTGCTCGACGACAGGATGGCGGCCTTCTTGAATGGTGATTTCGCGGGTAGGAACAATTTTGGGACGGCAATAACCTTTGTAGACAGCGATTTCGGCTAGGGCGCTAAGGACATCCGTGGCGGCGATCGCCTTCGCTACCGATCGAATCAATTCAGCTTCTTTGCTGACCGCTTCCCGCAAGCGTGAGAAAATTTCGTACTCTATCTTGTTCAGGTCGTCGCGAGCATTGAGAATGCGGGTTTCGCGTTCCTTGAGGTCAGCGGTGATGTAGCGTTCTTCATTGGTGAGGGTTTGCTTGCGAATGTAGTCTTCGGGAGCCTGGTCGGTTTTAGCGCGAGAAATGCTGATGTAGTAGCCGAAGGTCTTATTGAAGCGCACCTTTAACGTTGAAATTCCGCTGCGCTTGCGTTCAATTTCTTCTAGCTGAGTAATCCACTCTTCGTCTTCTTGAACCTGCTGCCGCATTTGGTCAAGATGTTCGTTGATACCCGTGCGAATTAAGTTGCCTTCCGTGAGATAGAGGGGTGGGCTTTCGACCAGGTGAGCTTTCAACATCTGCCCCAATTGTTCCAAGACGGGGGAAACCGTCTGTAGGGCTGTCAGGTAAGGCGACTTGGCATAGGCCACCAATCGCGCTAAGTCGGGTAGCTTTTCTAGAGAATCAGCCAACGCCACCAAGTCGCGAGCATTGGCAGTGCCCGATCCGGCCCGTCCGGTCAGGCGTTCTAGGTCATAAATTTGTTTCAAGAGCTGCTGGAGTTCTTGCCGGAGAGCACCGTTTTCAATCAATTCTTGAATGGTGTCTTGACGGGCTGTAATATCGTCAATGTTGAGCAGGGGTTGAAGTAACCATCGCCGCAAGGCTCGCCCACCCATTGAAGTCATGGTGTGATCAAGTGCCCACAGCAGAGAACCGTGAAAGGTGCCATCGCGTGAGGTTTGGGTAATTTCTAAGTTGCGGCGGGTTTGGTGATCGAGCACCAAATATTCGGTAATCGTGTAGGTGCAGAGGTTTTGGAGCAAAACCTGAGTAGATTTCTGAGTGTCTTCCAAGTATTGCAACAGCCCACCCGCTGCTCGCACGGCTAACGGCAGATGATCGCAGCCCATGCCTTCTAGCGATCGCACCCGAAATCGCTGCAAGAGCCGCTGACGAGCTTCGGTTTGAGTGAAGGGGGTTTGCGATCGCAACGTATAGCAAAACTGCGGCGGCAAATAGTCGGGCAGATGTTCGGACGGTTCACCGGGGCGCAGCAATCCCCCCAGATCAGGCGCATTGGTCGGCACCAGCACCTCCGAAGGCTGAAGCCGCAGCAGCTCATGGGTTAGCTGCTCCAGGTCGGTAGATTGGGTGGTGAGAAACTCCCCGGTCGAGATGTCGGCATAGGCCAATCCCCAGTGCGGACCTGCCATCACCACTGCTGCCAAGAAATTATTGCGACGGGCATTTAGCATCCCCTCTTCCAGCACCGTACCTGGTGTAATCACCCGCGTAATTTCTCGCCGGACTAAAGGCCCCTGCGCGTCTGCCGCATCTTCGACCTGATCGCAAATGGCCACCGCGTAGCCTTTTTCGACCAGCAATGCACAGTAGCGATCGAGCGCATGGTGAGGAATGCCCGCCAGGGGAACGCGCCCCACTTCCTTGCCGCCATCTTTGCTGGTCAGCACCAGCTCTAGCTCGCGGGAAACGGCGATCGCATCCTGAAAGAAAGTCTCAAAAAAGTCCCCCACCCGATACAGCAACAGTGCATGGGGATGCTGATCCTTCACCTCGACATAGTGCCGCATCATTGGCGTTAGGGCATCCCGCTCAACCGAACGATGGTCGGCATAGCGCACAGCATGTTTGACCAACCGCTCGGGTAGGTCACGGGTAAGGTCGTCATTTGAAGGAGGAAGGTCGGCCATAGCACGTCAAACTGGATGCACAAGTCTCTCTCATGACTCTATCGCACCGACTTAACACCTGTAGCATCCAGTCTCGATCTGCTCTTACGGATTTTGGAGAATCACTTCCCCAATCTGCTGGGCAACCTGTTTGTTTTCCCAATAGCTGTTGTGAGCGCTGCCGCCGTTGGCCAAGGAGAGGAAGCTGTTTTTGGCAGGTCTTGACAAAAAATCTAAAAATCCCGAACCCTGGGTCAAAACATCTTGAATATTGATGCCCTGCCTGTTGGGATCGACCAGCCGACTAATCACTTTCTCTAGCGGCCAAGCCACCGGATCGCCAGGATGGATAAAGTTACGCCAAGGAAGCCTGGAGTTGAGATGGCTCATCAACGTTTCAAAGCCATTGCTCAAGTCGTGGCTGCTGCCGCCCTGGTTGTTTTGTCCGCTGATGGTGATGAGGCTAAACAGAGCAATTGGAGAACCCATCGTGTGAATGCTGGCAAGACGAAGCCCTGCCTCTTGCTCAGGGAGCAACCCAAAGATTTGCTGACGAATTGCGGTGACGCTATTCCGGCCAATGTCAGGTACAGCAGATTCAGTCCAGCGGTTGGCAAACAGCACATCAAACAAGATGACAGTGCCCCAACTGTGGGTGACTAGGTGGAGGCGATCGCCCGATTGATATCCTTTCAATCCATCTAGCGCCTGTTGTTTCAATTGCGAGACGGCCAAAGATCCAACATGACGGCTAATATAAAGCGCTGCGTCTCCCGTAAATTGCAACAGTTGCTCTTCCCGAAACTCTCTAAACCAAAGCTTGTCCCAAACCGACGATTGTTGAAGATACCCGGTGAGTTCTTGTAACGATTTGCGGTTGGCATCTCCCCAATACAGCGGCACCTTTTTTAATTGCCGAGAGGGGTCTTTTCGCTTGACAGTATCTGCGATCGCATCAAACAGCTTATCAGCATAGACATATCGCTTCATCCGCTCGTTTGCATCTGTTTCCCGAACGTTGACACCATGAATAAATAAGACATAGTCGGTTGCCATGACTGCACCTGCCTTT
Organism: Elainellales cyanobacterium; assembly: GCA_041746655.1. Lineage (GTDB taxonomy): Bacteria > Cyanobacteriota > Cyanobacteriia > Elainellales > Elainellaceae > JBGTGR01. The sequence continues at coordinate 4,740 of JBGTGR010000068.1, forward strand.
TTGGGGGGCTAAATTAGGGTGCCCCAATTCTGGCATAGGGGAAGGGCGATCGCTGCATTTTGTAACTTTGAAAGCAAACTAAGAAATCATGACTCACCCGTTAATTTTTCTCAAAATCTTAATGCTGTCTTAAATCAAAATTCGTCAATTCATAATCCGAGCGTACTAGGTTCCTAAGGAAGACCATTAAATACTGTTAAGTCAGTCAAAAATATGTCTAGCATTCGTTGGCGCAATATTCTGACGCGAACTCTGGCGGTGAGTTTGGCGGCCTTTGCTGTTTCTTGCGGACAGCCTGATGCCGATACGGCATCTGCTCCCGCTACGGATGCGGCTAGCGCCGAGGCAGATTGTCCTAGACCAGAACATATGGATGCTCGCTTTTGCGATCGCAACGGAGACTTAGTTGCCGACTCGCCAGCAGATCCGGCTGAATTTGTGAATCCTGACACGCTGGTGTTTGCCTATACGCCCGTCGAAGATCCGGCTGTTTATGAGGATGTCTGGGCAGAGTTTGTTGACCATCTCGCTGAAGTAACGGGCAAAAACGTTGAATTTTTCGCGGTAGATTCCAATGCGGCTCAGTTGGAGGCGATGCGATCTGGCCGTCTGCATGTGGCTGGCTTCAATACTGGAAGCGTTCCCTACGCCGTTTATCTCACAGGGTTTGTGCCCTTTGCGATCATGGCTGCCGAAGATGGCAGCTATGGCTATGAGATGGAGATCATTACCCACACTGAAACCGATATTGAAGCATTAGAAGATCTAGCAGGACGACAGCTTGCCTTTACCTCTCCAACTTCCAACTCAGGCTTCCAAGCCCCGTCTGCGTTGCTCAAAGGGCAGGTTGGTCTAGAAGCTGATCAGGATTACCAAACGGCTTTCTCAGGAGCCCATGACGCTTCAGTGTTGGGTGTGCAAAACCGTGACTATGAAGCGGCGGCGATCGCCAACTCCGTCAAAGGTCGGATGTGTGCCCGTGGCGCGGCAGACTGCAACCAACTGCGGACAATTTATCAATCTGAAACCTTCCCAACCACCGGATATGGTTATGTTTACAATCTTGATCCGGAGCTAGCGGAAAAAGTCAGAGAAGCCTTTTTCACCTTTGATTGGACTGGCACTGGATTAGAAGCAGAATTTGGTCAGGAGGATGAAGCTCAATTTATTGAAATCAACTTCCAGGAGCATTGGTCTGTCATTCGAGAAATCAACGAAATTCAAGAGGTGGAATATACGCTGAACTGAAGCAGTCGGTCTGTGTTTCCTGTCGTCCGTTTGATCGCAGTCCGTGAGAGCAGTCTTGACTTGAACGGACTGCATTTCCATTTGCAGTTCATCACAGGACAATAGAATGCTCCGTCTTGAATCTCTTACTAAGCGATATCCAACTGGAGATATGGCTCTGAAAGGCCTCAATTTAGAGGTGCCGGATGGTCAAGTGATGGCGCTGATTGGTCCATCTGGAGCCGGAAAAAGTACTTTAATCCGCTGTATTAATCGTCTGGTTGAACCTACCAGCGGTGCAGTCTGGCTCAATGATCAGAATTTAGTTCGTTTGAATAGTGGACAGTTACGGCGATCGCGACGCAAAATCGGCATGATTTTTCAGGAGTATGCCTTAATTGAGCGACTAACGGTGATGGAAAACGTGCTGTCGGGGCAACTAGGCTATGTGAGCTTTTGGCAGAGTTGGTTTCGGCGTTTTCCTGCTCACACGGTTGAGCAAGCATTTCAACTCCTAGAACGAGTCGGTCTAGGTGAGTTTGAAGACAAACGAGCTGATGCCCTTTCAGGCGGACAGCGGCAACGAGTTGGAATTGCCCGTGCCCTCTTGCAAAATCCAGACTTGCTTCTGGTCGATGAACCGACTGCCAGTCTTGACCCTAAAACTTCTCGCCAGATCATGCGCTTGATTTGCGAACTGGCCAGAGAGCGAAACCTTTCTGTAATTGTCAATATTCATGATGTGCCCCTAGCCCAGATGTTTGCCCAGCGAATTGTGGGCCTCCGGGCCGGTGAGATCGTCTATGACGGTAGCCCCTCTGGCCTAACAGCCAACGCTCTCACTGAGATCTATGGTGCGGAAGATTGGAGTCAAGACGATTTAGAAAGTGACGAATCTCTCGATAGTCATCGCGTACCAGAGGCCAATGCTGTAATGACACTGGAGGATTAAATGACAGTTAGTACCACTCGTCACTGGACTCCTCCCCCACTGATCAAGAATCCCTGGGTGCGTTGGGGATTACTCATTGGCGGTTTGATTTACCTGATTTTGGCAATCTCCAGTCTCAGCATTGATCCCGATCGCATTGTGCGCGGCCTGGATCGGGGCAGTCGCTTACTAGCAGGCTTCTTGCAGCCAGATTTTGTCTCGCGCAATCGCAACATCACCAACGGCATTATTGAAAGCATTGTGATGACGGTAGTTGCGACGGTAATCGGGATTTTGATTTCGGTTCCGGTTGGTTTGGGAGCCGCGCGCAACATGGTGCCGATGCCAGTGTATCTAGTCTGTCGGCTGTTGGTGGCGCTGTCGCGAACCTTTCAAGAGGTCATTATTGCTATCTTGTTTGTGGTGATGGTGGGCTTTGGGCCATTGGCTGGAGTCTTGACGCTGTCATTTGGGAGTTTGGGCTTTTTCTCTAAGCTGTTGGCAGAAGACATCGAAGAAATTGACGCGGCTCAAGTCGAAGCGATTCGGGCAACGGGAGCATCCTGGTTGCAGATTGTCACCTATGGCGTATTTCCGCAAGTGTTGCCGCGTATGGTAGGACTGTCGCTCTATCGCTTTGATATTAATCTGCGCGAAGCGTCGGTCATTGGCATTGTTGGGGCAGGTGGCATTGGTTCTACGCTCAATACTGCCCTGCAACGGTATGACTATGAGGTCGCCTCCGCTATTTTAATCATCATCATTGCGCTAGTCATGGCAACGGAATTGATATCAAGCTGGATTCGTAAGAGGTTGCAATAATGCCCGTTACACAAAAGGATAGTACAAAGATTTGGCAAAAGCGCGATCGCAAAGGCGAGATCCTCAGTTGGCTGGCATGGCTAATTGGGACGTTGGCTGTGCTCTACTGTTGGCGTATCATTGCCGATAACACGAACTGGTCGTTTGTCGCTGATGCCCCACAACAGGCCGCTAACATGATTGCTCGTGGGATTCCGCCTCGCTGGGCCTACATGAATCAGCTGTGGGGGCCACTGTGGGATACGTTGACGATCGCAACTTTGGGGACGGCGATCGCCTTCTTGATTACGGTTCCTTTCTCATTCCTGGCGGCTCGTAATACGACACCTCATCCCATGGTGCGGCCTCTTGCACTGCTGGTAATTGTAGCTTCTCGCTCAGTGAATGCTTTGATTTGGGCGTTGTTGCTGGTCGTAGTTTTGGGACCTGGAGTATTGGCGGGAGTGCTGGCGATCGCCATTCGCTCAATTGGCTTTATGGGCAAGCTGTTTTACGAAGGCATTGAAGAAATTGACGCCGAGCCTGTAGAAGCAATTATGGCAACGGGTGCTAGTGGCGCACAAGTGTTAGGCTATGCGATTTGGCCACAGGTGTTTTCCAATATTATTGGGGTAACAGTTTATCGCTGGGATATTAATTTGCGAGAGTCTACAATTGTGGGGTTGGTGGGTGCAGGGGGCATTGGCATCCAACTGAATGCCTCAATTCAAACACTGCGCTGGAGCCAAGTCAGCATGATTTTGATCGTGATTTTTGCGACGGTCTTTGTCAGTGAGTGGATTTCGGCGAAGGCGCGTCAGGCGGTGATCTGAGGACTTCGCAAGATGGGGGCGATTTTTGAAGCCGCGCAGAATATGTTCCGGTTCATCCGCCTCACTTCGCCAGATGTTCCACCCATTCCGGCACATAGCGCCATCCCCGCCGCAGTTCTGAATCTAGTGTCTGATAGTCGGGTTCTTTCTCCTTCACGAGTTGCCAAAACCGAGCCGAATGGTTGAGATGCACCGTGTGGCAAAGCTCATGTACAAACACATAGTGAACTAGCGGCGCGGGCAAAAATAGGAGCCGATAGTTGAGACTAATGTTCTTGTCGCTAGAGCAGCTTGCCCAGCGGGTTTTTTGGCCCCGCACCGAAATTTGCTGACAGGGAAGCTCAATCTCTTGGCTCACTTGTCGCAGCCAATTGACCAGATCGTGTTTGGCCTTGTTGCGAAGCCAACCATCTAGCGCTCTGTGACAGGTTTCTGGCTGGTCGGTTGCGCCTTGAATCGTCACCTGTTGTGTGCCTGTCGTCACGGCCTTGGGGGAATGGGATGCAGTGGTATAGCGAACGGTCCAGTTTTCGGTGAGCGATCGCAACGACAGCTGAGTGGGTAAGATTTCAGCCTCTCCCGGAAAAGACTGTCGTTCGGCAGCAATCCGCTCAGTCGTTTTGGCGATCCATTCTTGCCGACGATGCAAAATCTCGGGGATTTGCTGACGGTCAAATCCGGTTGGAACAACAACTTCAACCTCTCCGACAAAAGAGACTCGAATGCTGATGTGCTTGGCTCTGCGACTCTCCCGAACCTGATAGCGTGATGGTGCAGAAAAGTCAGATTTAGCCATGATGTTGTACGGTTTGCTGTGCTCTGCTCCAGAAGTACCCAAACTGAAAGGTCCTATTCAAAGGCCGTATGAACTAGGAATGACGAGCCTTGCCTCGTGCCCATTCTAAAGCGTTGGGCTGGCGGCGCGATCGCCTTCATTAATCCTACGAAAAAGATTTATTCAAACTACGAATAAGCTGTCTTCATCCTCTACTCAGCAAGCGATCCTGGCACATCACTTACTCATGATCTCCGAAGAGCCGCCCAATAGAAAGGTCTCAAAGATAGATAAAACAGTTCCTTATATGGATAGAGGAACGCTGTCTGCTGCCAAACCTCTCGGCGACGAGGCCAGACACTCAACGGTCAACTGGAAAACGTTTGAGATAGTCGATTAAGATGCGCTGATGGGGGGGGCCGATGGGTCGCACCTGTCCAGCCTTGGCGGAATAGCGATCGCCCCGGTAGACATCCTCTGGGGTCCATAGGCCCATATCCCAGCCTTCGTTTAGCTCCAATGCTTCTATGGGAACGGTTAGCGGTGCATGGTAGACATATCGAATCAGCTGTGAATCGCCGTACCAGGTAAATTCTTCCACTCGGTCGGGTGTATAGCCGATTTCTTCAGCGAGTTCTCGGCGCAGTCCTTCTTCGGGCAATTCTCCTGGCTCAAGATGCCCGCCAAAAAAGGCCCAGTAGCCTGGATAAATAATGGTGGGAATATCGTCCCGCAGCTGCATCAGGAACTTACCATCTTGGTGCAAGATAGCGATCGCAACGGCAGCTTGGACTTGGAAGGAAGGAGGGAGAGGCATGGGCAGGAGTAAAGAGTGGAGAGGAGTGAGCAGTGAAAATGTCGATTATTGCCGTTCGAACTGGTGTTCTTCTTGGATATACACTTCCTCAACCTGATTTTCGTTCCAGGAAATGTCGGATTGGCGAACGGTGCCTTGAATAAAGACAGTCTCACCGGGTTCCAAAGTGCGATCGCTCGTCAGCACCCATACACTGCCAGTTTGATCCTGTAACTCATAAAGCTGACTATCGAGTAATGGGATGCGATCGCCAACCGTTCCGCGCAGAAATACAGTGGAGCCGACGGGCGATCGCGTTTGAACTGCGGCCGCCGATCGTTTTAAGAAAGGCTGCAAAACTTGACGACCTACGGTGGTTTGAGCCAGAGAACCACAGCCTGACAGCCCCAGCAGCAGGAATAGACTCAGCAAGCGGATATTGGCACGAACTAGGATAGGAACACTCATGGGTCTGCTGAGCAGCAATGGATACAGAATTCCCACAGGAGGAACTAAATCTGAGACACTAATGAGAGTGCGAAAAACCAAAGCATTACGCTTCTGTCACGAAACCACACAAACTCGAACCCTACTCTAACTGATTCAGACATGGCTGGTTTACTGGATGGCAAGGCTCTGGCCCAGCAGATTCAAGCTGACTTAGCTCAACAGGTGCAAACATTACAGGCTCAAAAGGGGGCTCAAAAGGGTCGTCCTCCTGGCTTAGCGGTGTTGATGGTAGGCGACAATCCAGCCAGCGCGGCCTATGTCCGCAACAAAGAACGCGCCTGCGCCAATGTCGGGATCGCTTCTTTTGGCAAACATTTTTCTGCGACTGCGACTCAATCAGAGCTAGCGCAAACCATTCACGAGCTTAACCAAGATGAGCGAGTCGATGGCATTTTGGTGCAGTTGCCGCTGCCCGACCATCTCGATAGTGTGGCGCTGCTCAACGAGATTGATCCTGACAAAGATGCAGATGGTCTGCATCCGGTCAATCTAGGACGTTTGATGCGGGGAGAACCCGGCTTGCAGAGCTGTACCCCTGCGGGCGTGATGCGCCTCCTCGCCCATCATCAGGTTGAGTTGCGGGGCAAACATGCTGTTGTGATTGGCCGCAGCATCCTGGTGGGCAAGCCCCTGGCGTTAATGCTGTTGGCGGCAGATGCCACAGTGACAATCGCCCATTCTCGCTCGGAAGACTTAGGAGCGATCGCCCGCAGTGCCGATATCCTAGTGGCAGCAGTAGGTCGTCCCGGCCTGGTGACAGCCGATATGGTGAAGCCTGGAGCCATCGTCGTAGATGTCGGAATCAACCGCGTCACAGATGCCGAAGGCAAAAGCCGTCTGGTCGGCGATGTCCAGTTTGATGCCGTTCAAGATATTGCTGAATGGGTAACCCCAGTTCCCGGTGGAATTGGACCCATGACAGTGGCCATGCTGTTGCACAATACAGTATGGAGTTATAACCAACGCCTCTAACATCGAAGGCCCGCTGGCGTCTGGACACCCAACCCCATAGATTATGGTGAGGACATGACAAGTTCGAAAGATCAAGGCATTGTTGTAGTCGAGGATTCTAAGCCAACCCCAACCCCATTTGACCTAGCTTCCTACCTGGCGCAGCGCCAAGTCGAAGTTGAGCAAGCACTCGATCGCTCGGTTGCGGTAACTTACCCAGAAACCATTTACGAGTCCATGCGCTACTCTCTGATGGCGGGAGGCAAGCGTTTACGTCCGATTTTGTGTCTAGCCACTTGTGATCTCCTGGGCGGCACCGCTGCAATGGCAATGCCAACGGCCTGTGCCCTCGAAATGATTCACACCATGTCCCTGATCCACGATGATTTGCCCTCGATGGACAACGACGATTTCCGTCGCGGCAAGCCTACCAACCACAAGGTTTATGGGGAAGACATCGCAATTTTGGCGGGAGACGGGTTGCTGGCCTATGCGTTTGAATTTATCGCCGTGCAAACCCAACAGGTTCCAGCGGATCGAGTCTTGCAAGTGATTGCCCGTCTGGGTCGTGCGGTCGGTGCAGCGGGTCTAGTGGGCGGTCAGGTGGTAGACCTGGAGTCAGAAGGTAAGCCCGATGTTTCTCTGGAAACCCTCACCTTCATCCATCGCCATAAAACAGGAGCTTTGCTAGAAGCCTCGGTGGTTTGTGGAGCTGTTTTGGCTGGCGCTACCAACTCCGATCTGCAACGCCTGTCTGAATATGCTCAAGATATTGGTCTGGCTTTCCAAATCGTGGATGACGTGCTCGACATCACCTCAACGCCAGAAGAACTAGGCAAGAGTGTTGGCAAAGATGTGCAGGCCCAGAAAGCGACGTATCCAAGTATTTGGGGCATTGAAGAATCCAAGCGTCAGGCCCAAAAGTTAGTCGATGAGGCCAAGGCGCAGCTGGAGCCATTTGGGGAGCGGGCTCAACCCCTTTTGGCGATCGCCGACTACATCACCGCCCGCACGCACTAGGGGGGCAATCCTATGCAGGACATTCTGGATATTTTTGACAACCACATTTTGATAGTGGCGTTGATTGCTTGCCTGGTCGCGCAGGCGCTTAAAGTGGTGGTGGAGTTGGCGCGTCATGGCAAACTCAATTTGCGATCGCTCGTTGAAACCGGCGGAATGCCCAGTGCTCACTCGGCGCTGGTGACCTCCCTCGCCGCCGGAGTTGGCCAAACGGCAGGCTGGGCAAGTAGTGAGTTTGCAGTCGCCTTCATCTTCGCAATCATCGTCATGTACGACGCGGCTGGAGTCCGACAAGCCGCCGGACAGCAAGCCCGAATTCTGAACCAGATCATCGACGAGCTGTTTCGCGAAGACTCTCAATTCAACGAAGATCGCCTCAAAGAGCTATTGGGCCATACACCCTTTCAGGTCATTGTTGGCTCGATTTTGGGAGTAGCGATTTCTTGTTTGGCGTCGCCTGCTTATTAGGCTGAAGTGATACAGCTGAAGTGAGGAGGTGAATAAACTTTCATTCCTCACTCACTTCTCACCTGTGTTTTCACCTGTGTGGTCAAAAGCATCACTCGCCGACTATCGACCATCATGGCTAGGAAATTGCGATCGCTCAAGGTTTGCAACACTGCGTTAGCTGCTGCCAAATCAGCGGTATAAGCGGCTAGCAGGTAAGGCCGCTGCCCATAGGCCACCAGACCCACATCGCTACCCAAGGCTTGCTGCAGATCGGCGGCAACCTCTGGACGATTGAAATAACTGACCAGAACGGCATAGCCCGTTGCTAAGGGGCGAGGCTGAAATATGGGAAGCTCAGCAGCCTGGACAGGCTCTTGGGCCGGATCTTGGACTGAAGTTTGGGCAGGAGCCTGGGCCGGATCTTGAGCTATGGGAGTCTGATCTGTAGAAGTCTGATCTGTAGAAGTCTGAGCTACGGGAGTCTGGGGTGCAGGAACAGATGGGCCAGATGGGCCTCCTGCAGCGGTAGCGGCACTAGGGCGGGCCACAAAGGCTTGCAGCCCACCCAACTCAGTTAGATATTGGGCCCAAGAGTTGGCAACATCCGCATTGGTAAAGCCTCCGACTCGCAGGACTGGGTTGCCCAGGTAGTTGCAGAGGGTCGTGTTCGTGCTGGCAGGGAGAATCTCATTCACCTGGGTGCGCTCTGCTGCGCTGGGATTGACCACCAGCAACAGATATTCACTGGCTCCCGGAGGCCTGCAAGGCGGATATTCTACGGCGATCGCAGGTTTCACACTCCCACTCCCCATCGTCACTAGCAAAGAACTAACGAGAGCAGTTGGCAGGATCCAATGTGTGTGCATAGCATAGCCTTACAGGAAAACAGTTGAGCGGCCTTGAGCCTCATCTCCAGCCAAGACCTAAGCGACAGATGCTAGCGACTCTAAGGGCTGAGGAATGGATTTAGAAGGAGCCTGAAACTCTCCAGTCGCGACGTACTCTAGCCGCAGCTTCAGCCAGGTAATAAACTTCGCATCGGTTGAAATCACCGCCGCCGCAGGCTGAGGACATTTAGCCTTGATTTCGGCTAGTTCGGGAGCTTCCAAAAAAGCAGGCTGCTTCACAAACCAGAAATCAATTTCTTTCTGGCGATCGCCGTAGTTGCGGGTGCGCTCTTGGAGCACTTCGTCGAGAGGCTCATCTTCGGTGAGAAACTTGTGGCTGGCTAAAGCGTAGTAGTAAGTCGTCATATTCAAAATCTAAGCGTTGCAGTGAAAAATTTGGAGGGGTCAGGTTTGAATTTTAAGTTGAAACGGGTCAATGGTGCATAGCTTCTTAACCATATAGCTTGCTACCCATGATTCCAAACTCAAAAAACGAAACTTAAAAATCAAGCCTGAAAATCAAGTCTGAAAATCAAAACCTGAACAAAATCAAAACCTGAACATCAAAACTTAAAACTGGCCCTGAATCGCCTGCTTCATCTCTCGCACAGCTCGTTCCATGCCTACCAAGGCGGCGCGGCTGATAATGGTGTGGCCAATGTTGAGTTCTTCCATACCGTCTAGATTTGCAACTGGGTAGACGTTCCAGTAGGTGAGGCCATGACCCGCATTCACGCGCAGCCCAGCCTCTAACGCCTGCTGGCACCCGGTGGCTAAAACGGCTAGCTCCTTGGCGCGGCTTTGCTCATCTTGAGCCTCTGCATAGGTGCCCGTGTGCAATTCAATAAACTGAGCGCGAACAGCGGCAGCGGTGCGAATTTGGTCAGCATCGGCATCGATGAATAGACTGACCGGAATGCCGACCTCCTGCAACTGACCTACGATCGCGGCCATGCGGTCTTTTTGGCCTGCCACATCAAGCCCGCCCTCAGTGGTGACTTCCTGGCGATTTTCAGGGACGAGCGTGACATAATCAGGACGGATATCGAGGGCGATCGCCACCATTTCGTCAGTTGCGGCCATCTCCAGGTTAAGGTGGGTCCGGACCGTCTGTCTCAGCAGGCGAACGTCTCGATCCTGGATGTGACGACGATCTTCGCGCAAATGCACCGTAATTCCGTCTGCGCCCGCCAGTTCTGCCAGAACAGCGGCTGCAACCGGATCGGGCTCTACTGTCCGTCGAGCCTGCCGAATGGTAGCAATGTGGTCAATGTTGACGCCAAGCGTAGGCAATCTCTGATTCCTCTTCGCCAATGGTAAATCCACCTTATATCTTAACTGCTGATCCTGTGCTGAGGTGAGTTCACGATGCCGCGTTTCATTGCCCTATCGGTTTTTAGCCTCTTACTCGTTGTGGGGACTCGCACTCCGGCTCAAGCCCCACCGCCGACGGGATGGGAATCCATCCTAGGACCCCGCCTTGAAAATGGCACGATTATCTTAGGGCAACCCTGTTCTCATCCCTACGTCGTCGTGATCCCAGCCTCCGATCCGATCCTGCTCGATCGACTTCAGGCCTATGTGCCGTTTGCCTTTGCCGCGACTTCCCAACTGGGACCCTATCTCTATGCAGGTTCTTCTTCTCAGCGATCGCCAGCAGAGTGGTTGAGCCGTCAGTTGCGAGATCGGGGGTTTGATACGAGAGTGGCTTTCCGCCCACTGGCCTGCCAACCCTGACATGTCTTCCTCACAAACTGCTGACTTTCTCAGCTTTTTGCAATTCTTATCTTTTGGCCGACTTTTCCCCAGAGATTCCACAGGTTTTCCACAGGTTGGCTCGGTTTTTTCCACAGGTTAAGGGGAGTTTTCCACAGGCAACGACGAACCCATCAGCTCTTGCACCGCGATTGGGGATTTTGGAGACGGGTGATCGCTTTCTCAGAAAAGCCCCCTTTAATGTGAACTTATGTAACAAAAAACAGCCTCTAACCCCTATTGTCTCGTAAACCTTTTTTTAAGATGAAGAGCTTTGCAACATTTTGAAGCATTGACAACACTCCCCCCCCGTAGCGCACAATGATGCGACTAACCTTAAAAAGCGCTCTGACCCAAATTTGTCCGATCGCCTTCCTTCATTTTGATAACTGCGATCGCAACAGCAAACTTTGGGTCCGACTAGCGCAGTTTTTGGCTGCGCTAATGCCTCAAACCGATGAATAAACTCCCTTGCGAAGGTTGATTCGGAACAACACCGACTGCGATCGCCTTCGTAACAGAGTTTGCACCCGGTAAAAGGTCTTTCCGTCCGTTCACCTTACAGAACTCGAGGTTTCTTATGAACGCAACCGTCAGTATTTTGGCCGAAATCCCTGAAGAGCTGCATGAATCTCTACGCGGCTACCTGGAAACCCATCCAGATTGGGATCAAGATCGAGTCTTCGCGGCGGCTCTCTCCTTGTTCCTACTCCAAAACGGTAGTAGCGATTCGGCAGAATCGTCTCGTAGCTACCGTCGTGCTGCTCGCGTCTACCTAGATACGCTGTTCAAACATGCTGTTTAGCTTCATGCCGTTTAGCTTCATGTAGATGGAGCTGCGTTTGAATGTTACAGAAATCGCCGTAAAGACCACCTGCTTGAGCCGTGGGATATAAGGCGGCGAGTTGAAAGCGAGCAAGACTTGGTAAAATTGAAGACAAGTTCTTCGACAGACTTGGGTAGGGGGTTCCTGACAGAAGTTGCCAGGGTAAAACACCAAACGTACCGTAAGAATGTAGACTTGGCAGTTTAATTGGGAAAACAGAATCGCTAGGGGTAAAATCCAGGGTTCGCATATCTGTCAGTCCTAAAGAGAGAAAACCAGTTCTGGAGTTTGGAGTGATCCAGCTAGGCAGGGCGTTGTCTAGAGCGAGAGAACAAGTCAGACGGGGTTCGCCTCGCATTGTTCGCCAGTATCGCTGAATCCCACTCTCTTTAGAGGTGGGAGTGCGTCAAAAGCTGCAAGAAACTGCTCAATCTAATCACCCATCTTGGTAGGATCAATCTGGACTGTAGAGGGTACGATCCATGAGCTATCTCTGGTTCAAAGCATTTCATATTGTGGGTGTAGTGGTTTGGTTTGCAGGCTTGTTCTACCTGGTGCGCCTGTATGTCTACCATGTAGAGGCAAATGAACGGCCTGAGCCTGCGCGCACGATTCTCCAAGAGCAATACCAAATCATGGAGAAGCGCCTCTACAACTTGATTACGACGCCAGGAATGGTTGTAACGGTGGTGATGGCGATCGCCATGCTGATCACGGCCCCCGAACTGCTCAAAGATATCTGGCTCCAGGTCAAGATGAGTTTAGTCGTCCTCCTGGTGGGATATCACTTCTACTGTGGTCGGCTGATGAAACAGTTGGCAGCAGGTACCTGCGCCTGGGGAGGGCAGCAGATGCGGGGCTTAAATGAGGTTCCGACTGTCTTTCTGGTGATGATTGTTTTGCTCGCCGTTTTCAAAAACAGTTTGCCTACCAGTGCTACGGCCTGGGGCATGTTGGCGCTGATTGTGGCTATGGCGGCAACTATTCAGCTCTACGCCAAAAAACGGCGTCAGAACCAGGAAAAATTGGCTGCAGAAGCAGCGCTTGGCCTCAGCAGTGGTGAAATCAATCCTGAAGGAGCCACACAAGCGAGTTCAGGCTGAAATTAATGTGTTGAAATAACAGACCTAATGACAAGCTTAGGGAGCGATCGCGATCGCTCCTTTTTTCTTTAGAACCAGCTACTAAAAGCTCCGTCTGTCTTACTCAAATCACAGCTCTTCCCAAGATGCTGGAGATTCTACTTCTACTCAATACTCACTGTTAATTTCTCCCATATCTCGCTTAGGCGGCCGTCGAAAAGTGAAGTGAAAGGTGTTGCCACTGTTAATCACTGCTGTCATCTCTTCATAAAGAGGTGCCTGACCGATCCCACTCAATTTGGCCCAGCCACGGGCTCTTGTTAAAGCAACAAAAAGTTGATTGCGGAGGTTTAAATCACTTTCACTTTTAGCAATATTGTCAAGCCCTATGACATAAACCATGTCCGCTTCATTGCCTTTGGCTCGATGAATGCGAGAAACTGTAACCCCTCCCTCACACCAAAACTTGTTGGGATCATGGTTGGGATATTTCGGTTTCAAAATGTTGCACTCTAGTGCACTCGGAATAAATATCTGAATGCCTTGTTCTATCAAGAATCGAGCGACATGAGTTTCTAGCGCTATGGCTTCGAATGAGGAACCTAATACAATCACCAAGATTTCTCGACTGGGTTTGAGACCATCATGCTCTAGGTTATGACGAATATCTGCTGCTAAGGCGCTTAGCTCATCCTGCCGAGATACATAGGTCTTAAACTCTAGAACTGGTTCTGCCCAAAGCTCCGGAACTAGGTTTGGAGAATTTTCAGGTGGTCGGTGGAGTGTCACCCGCTGTCCTGGAAGAAATTTGCCTTCCACCTCATAACCGATTGTTTGCCAGTCTTTTGATTGTGTTAATCCTGATAACATTCCTTCTGGTCGCAGCAACCCCATTCCGATGGCATGTGCTGCAGTCAGAATTGGTCCTGGAGTACGGTAGCAGCGATGCATAATTTCATTTTTCTTTATTCCTCCTTTGTGGTTGCCTTGAACCAATTTACTTAGGCTTTCCCCAAATATTTCTTTGGCGGTAGGGATTTTAATATTATCTAGACTTTGCGCTTCGTCGTAAGCCCAAATTAGGCGTCGTTGCTCAGGCGTGCTAGGCTCAACAGGTCGTAAAGCCTTATAAGCTAACCAGTAGAATACTTGCTTATCCTCATATTTCAATTCATCATCAACGACAAGATCCTGGCCCTCGTCGATGAGAATGGCATCAAATTTCGGTTGAATTTCTTTACCTTGATTGTCTAAGCTCTTCAAAAATTGCTTACACACATAGGCCAATCCTTCGTCAGGAGCCATGCCAGAAACGATAGCTTGGGGACGCTCCTTATGTTCCTCACAGAGCAGCCTGTAAAAGCCTGGTTGATTTCTTGCTCCCCAAGCATGGAGCACTTTCAGTTTAGGATTATGCCTGCTGTACTCGATTTCACCACCACTGAAGTGCCGCATCCACTTATCAATCTGCTCAATAATATTTTCATAAAGACTGCGAGTAAAAAAAACTAGAGCGATGTCCCAATCTGGATGCTTCAGGTGCATATGAGCAGCTTTTTGGCATAACAAAACTGTTTTTCCAGAACCTGCGGTACCACGCAAACGCTGCACACCAGGAGGAATTTCTTTCCCAATATGTTCCTGCTGAAGGTCTAGCTCATAAAGTCGGTCTCGTAAGCTCGCAATAATGCTAGAGCGCGTTTTGCCACTGCTAGTTGTGGGTCGGCTAGGTTTGCGGTAAACAGGAGATCCACCAATCACAGAAAGCAACAACTCCCATTGCTGATCGTCTAACCTGATCCCAGGCATAACAGGAGGCGCTTGCGAGATTCTTTGTAGTAAGGCTACTGGATTGAGATGCTCCCTGAAGAGAATTGGAGGGCAACTAGGTAACTGATCAAATCCTCGCTGCTGCCATTCCTTTTCACTAATGAGAGGCAGAGCGACCATTACTCTTCCTGTAACTTTGCGTCGAATGGTCGGTTCGCGATCGCAATATCCTAATAAGGCAAACAGTTGAGTCTCAGCTTGCTCATAAGGATTGTTGTAGGCATAATCGTAAAAATCTTGAAATTCCCAACGGTGGCCATTAATTGCTGCGATTTGTTTGATTGTTACTGCTTTGACTTCAATCACTATCAAGCCTAGCTCAGCATCAACCACTAAGATGTCTGGTTCTTTACGACATTCCCCAACTTTAGAAAAAATAGGATAGCGCCAGTATCCGAGGCACTGTCGTTCTGCAAACGAACTACGGACAGTATCCCAGACTTTTTGTTCAGTTGTTTCTCCATTTTTTCCGAGAAGTTCAGTAGTGATGAACTTACGACCTTGTTCTTCGATTCCAACGGGCATAATCTTTAGCTAGGCCTAAGTACTGCTTTGCTAAGGATCCCTGCTTCTATCCTATGATTCAGGATTAAACTACAAATTTCATCAAATTTTTATCTTACTTGTCCTATAAATAAGTTCTGTGGAAGAATTTTACCCACTTCAGCATTAATGTGGCCGTCTAAATAGGCATACAGATTCTCATTTCCCTGAAAATAGAGCACAATTCTGTCAGGATAAGGAGTTGCTGAGATAATATTGGCTTCCTGCCGTGGAGATACAAGAAAATTAATCCAATCTGCAATCTTAGGGTGGGGCACATTCAACTTGCCTATACGGGAGCCATCGACTGTCTCTATAGAGAAGTAAATTTGTTCAGTCGTGAGATCATCCATGATGTGCTTAGAGAATTAAATATAGTTCCTTTGTACTGATTTTATTGATAGTTCTGTGTGTTCTGAAAGTTAACTTCGGAGTGGTTCAGATGAAAATCTTCGGATCACCGCAAAAGAAGGCAGCAACTTTCCAACCCTTCAAAACGTTATTTGTCGAGGCGTGGCGCGGCGTTGGCAGTTGGCTCAGGCGTGATAGAAAACGTCAGCACGGTTTCATCAACACCTTTAAGTTTGAGGGGACTAAATTTAGTGATGGCGTCTTCTTCTAGATAGTCTGCAACGGCGGCAGAAACAAGGATGCAGTTGGCTTCTGCTGCCTCCTGAATGCGAGCTGCGATGTTGACGCTAGGGCCGATCGCCGTGTAGTCTGACCTTTCCTTGCCACCAAACATGCCGACAACAGCTGTACCTTGGTGGATGCCACAGCGAAACTGCACCCGGTTAATGCCTTGCGCCTGCCAGCGTTCATTCAGCTTTTCGAGGTTTCGATACATTTGTCGAGCCGCTGCGATCGCCCGCTTCACCTGCTCATTGGGGCTAATTTCTTCTGGAGCGCCAAACAGCGCCAAAATGGCATCTCCCATAAACTTATCGACCGTGCCGCCGTTGTCAAAGATGGCATGGGTCATTTCTTCCAAGTACTCATTGAGCAACTCGGCAACTCGACGCGATCGCAACGTGTTTGATAGTTGGGTAAAGCCGATAATGTCGCTAAACAAAATCGTCACCAGACGCGGTTCGGGCCGCAAATCGAGAGCCAAATCTCCCTTCGCTGCCTTCTGGACTAGAGAAGAAGGTAAGAACCGCCTGAGGACAGATTCTGTCAGGTAGGTGTTAAGCTCCGCCACCTTGCGCTCGTTATCCTTCAAGGCCAGCAGGTTGCGAACTTCAGCGATCAGTTCGCGATCGTTGAACGGCTTTGACAGATAAGCGTCTGCTCCCTGCTCAGTTCCTTCGATGCGCGTTTCCTCATCAGCTTTGGCCGTTAGCAATACAATCGGCGTACCTTTCAGCTCCTCTTGATAGCGGATCATCTGAATCATCTCTAGGCCAGACACCAGCGGCATCATCAGATCGGTAATCACCAAGTCTGGACGATGGGTCTGGACGGCCTGAAATCCTTCTCCACCGTTGCGAGCAGAGTGAACCTGATAGCCCACCCTTTGCAAAACGCTCGACACATAGTTCCTCAAATCAGTGTTGTCGTCAACGACTAAGATGTGATAGCTCGCCGCCCGAGGCGTGACTTCCCCTGGCAGGGAGGTGGGTTGCAGCGGCCCAGCTGGCGATGGTGCTAACGGATCTTCATCTAGTTCGGTTTCAATGTCTGCTAGCTCAACGGTGACTCGACTGCCCTCCAGTTCCGCCGGAATCTCAATCACTTGCTCGCTGGGGAGATGGGTCGTCCCAGTTTGGAGCCAGACAGTAAAAGTGGTGCCTTCCCCATAGGTAGACTCGACCGTGATATCGCCTTTGTGCAGTTCTACTAGCTCGCGGACCAGGGCCAGACCCAGCCCACTGCCTTCGTAGCTGCGGTTGGTGGAGCCATCGGCCTGACGGAAGCGCTCAAATAAATGTGGAATTTGGTCAGGCCGAATCCCGATCCCGGTGTCGCTGATTTGCAGTAGGCAGTGATCGCCCGCCTGCTTGAGAATGACCTGAATGTGCCCTCCAGCTGCCGTAAACTTCATCGCGTTTGACAGCAAGTTGTAGAGAACTTTGTCAAATTTTTCCAGGTCTAGATAGACGTCTGGGCAGTTGGGATCAAGCTGAGTCGAGAGCGTGATCTGCTTCTTTTCGCAGTACAGGCTAAACGACTCGACCACCTGTTTGACAAATTCCACCAGGTTGCAGGGGCGGAAGCTAGGTTGCATCCGTCCGGCATCTAGTCGTTGGAGATCGAGAAGCTGATTGACCAACCGCAGCAAACGGCGAGAGTTGCGTAAGGCAATCACCGACTGATCGTAGGAAAGTCCCTGCTGATCCGCTACGGCAGATTCCAGGGGGCCAATATTTAGCGTCAGCGGTGTGCGAAACTCATGGGAAATATTCTGGAAAAACTCGGTTTTTTGGCGGTCCAGTTCGAGTAGCTGTTCAGCTTGCTGGCGGGTTTTTTGGTAGAGGCGAGACTGTTGGACGGCGATCGCCGCCTGTGCTGCTACCGCCTGTGCTAGATCAATCTCAGCAGATTCCCATTGACGGGCTTGATTCACCTGCCGCAGCGAAATGCTGCCGATGATCTTGCCATCTGACAACAGAGGAACCACTAGCAGGGCGCGAGCGGGCGATCGCAACGGTAAATCTGGCTCATACATCTCACGATGCTGCTGTAGATCGTCGATTACGACCGCTGTCTGAGTAGAGAGCAGCTGTTGTAAAACAGGATTGCCTTCAATCGGGACGCGGGACTGGGGGAGGTGGTGACGGTGGATGGCATTCGGATCTTCGGCAGATCGCTCCAGTGAGGTGTGGAGCAAAGGATGAGTCCAGACTGCACCGAGGGCGATCGCCTCTGCTGAAGTATTTTCTGAGCTGTTGTTCTGGGTCGCATCGTAAAGACCTACACACTGCACGAATTCATCTTCTTCGGTCCAGAGCGACAGGGCGCAGCCATCGGCATGGAGGGCCTGTCCTAATTTTTGAGTAATGGCCGCAAAAATATCTTGAGGGTCAAGGCTAGAGCGAATCGCCGTTGTAATGGTGTTGACGAGGGTTTCACGAGTGGCAAGGGCACGAACCTGCTCATAGGCACGGGCTTGAGATAGGGCTAGAGCAGCCTGATCGGCGACCATCACCACCAGTTGGACCTCATCATCCTGCCAAATTCGAGTCTGATCACACTGATGGAGCGTCAAAACCGCCATCAGATCTTGCTGGCAAATCAAAGGCACAATGACGCTAGAGCGGATGTTTGCCGATTGATAGGCTTGCTGACATAGCTCTGGCTGTGAGATCGTGTGGTTGCAGTACTCTGCGGCCTCAACATCGTGAAAAACCTGTACCTCTCGCGTTTCCCAGACGGTATGGGTGAGCAGATCGGCATTGCAGAGGATGGATGGTGGGGCGATCGCTGTCTCCTCAGACTCCCCTGGCTCAGTCCCTGGCCCATTCTCCGGCCCATTCCCTGGATTAGTCGGAGTGCAGTAGAAAAAAAGCTCATCCTCCATTTGGCCATCCTGAAAAGGCCGCAGCAGGCAGTAGTCGATCTCAAACATTTGACCGACGGTTTCTACAATCGTTTGGAGAATCTGCCGATAGCTCAGGGCGCTGCGGATGGTGTTGGTGACGACATTGAGCAGCGACTCTTGCCGTAGCGTGCGACATAGCTCACGGGTCCGAGTTTTGAGCACATTGTGAGTGTCTACACCCTGACGTACGACCGCCTTGAGTTCATCATCATCCCAGGGCTTTGTGACATACTTAAAGACTTTGCCGGAGTTAATCGCTTCGACCAAGTCTTCTACATCGGTGTAGCCCGTCAAGATGATCCGAATGATGTCTGGATACTGGGTGGCCGTGAGGCTAAGAAACTCCGTCCCGCTCATGTAGGGCATGCGCTGGTCAGAAATGATGACAGCGACCTCTCCCTCCTGCTCCAGGATGGCTAGGGCCGCAGGGCCACTCTCTGCCCTCAGAACCTTAAATTCGCGATGAAAGGTGCGATAGAGCAAGTCTAAATTGTCTGGTTCGTCGTCAACGACCAAAATCTTAGGCTTACTGTTGCTTGAAACTGTCATGCACCGCTCTCCTGGGCCAGGGGCAGCCAAATGTCAAAGAAGTCTGTTGGAGTCAGACCCCTTAGCCAAGACTGCTCTAATTTAATGTCCCCAAATGAATTCAATCTTCTGTGCTGGATTCCGTTCATCTCTCGGCTTAATGTAGCTGATTTAACCTGAGATCGAGCTAAGTTTGCTCGCGGTGCACCCTGATGCTTTTAATTCTAGAGCCCCACCGATCCGGTTCTGATCTACAGCGAATGGATATGGCAAACTAAATTGACCGGAGAACTGACTCAAATCGAGGCGAGAATTTGCTGCAGAGGAGGCGATCGCCCCAGATGTGACCTGAGCTATCTCTGATTTTGCGTCAGCAGTACTGAAGGCGTTTGTGACACAGACTGCTAATTTCATGACAACAGGGTTTAGAGAGAAGATGCCCATTAGGGGGATAAACAACAGGGTAGGAGGATGTCAAAGGGAATGGGATGCGAGACGCTGAATGGTGTTTTCAGTCGCTAGATTGGGCTGCCACCTGCACCAGGCTAGACCTGGCGAAGCTTGCCCAAGCTTTCGTAGCTACTTTTAAGAATGCCCCTGCTGACTAAAGATATAACGAGATCCCTCTTTCTGCTTGAGCCGCTTTTTCAGAGTAAGACACTCAACTCAGACTGGCTGAGCGCAAACGTCCGGCATCTGGGTCTAGAGTTTCGCTATAGTGAGTTGAGGGTAGGAGAGTGGAATGTTGCTCCATAATTCTTAACCTTTTAAGGACTTAATTGGCCGAATGGGTGAGAATCAGTAAGCCGGAAAAGTAGTCTCCGCTGATGCTTGTCCTCCTGGTTGAACTTAAGGGATTTACCCGTCTTCCAGATATGTCTACACCGCATACGGACGCATTCTCATCGTCACCGTCTCAGGATCGAGAGCCTGCGCAACCCGCAACGTTTAAGTTTTTAGTGCGAACTGCTCGTCAACAGGATTTGCAGGGACTGGCGGATGTTCTGACGGCAAGCTTTCACTCCCAAGATGGCGTGCAAGGCTGGATCTATCCTCTCCTCCGATTGGGGATTTATGAAGATTTGCGGGGTCGGATGCGATCGCAATCTGCCCATCAGGCTTGTCTTGTGGCAGTGAGCCGGATGCCTGGAACCGTCCATCACTTGGCGGGTACGGTCGAAATCTCACTGCGAACGCCCCAGTTTTGGAATGACTATGAGAGCCGATATCTTTATCTCTCCAACCTGGCAGTTCAGGCAGATTTTCGCCGCCGAGGGGTAGCTCGTCAACTGCTCCTTCACTGCGAGCGAATTGCATTAGATTGGGGCTTTCATGATCTATATCTTCATGTTTTAGAAGACAATCACCAGGCGAGGGGTCTGTATACCAAAGCGGGGTATCGCCTGCATCGAACCGAAACTGGAATGTCTAACTGGCTCTTTGGCAAGCCGCGTCAACTCTTGCTACACAAGGCTCTAGCCCCCGCTGAGCCACTCTGATTTCAAGGCTCTTTAGGTCCTGTGAAACCGCTTCGCAATGGCGATTTGCCTCCCTCCTAAAATCGGATCCAAAATTCTCAGGTTAGGATCGGTGGCGGTTGAGTATTCTTAAGACTAGAGGGGTGTCTCCGATTCGTTGAAGAGAAATTTAGGTGAAGAGAGATTGGCTGAAAAGATCAGCGGCTCCAGTTGCCTGTATTCCAGTTGGCCTGTATCTCAGTTGGACCATATTTCAGTTACCTGTATTCCAGTTGGCCTGTATTTCAGTTGGACGACGGTTGAAAAACTTAATGTTCAGGGTTGGCATTAGCTGAGTTGAGTCATCTATATCTTACGGAAACGCCTGAGATTTGCTGAAAAAATTGAGTGTCGCACGATTCTAAGGCGCGATCTGCATGAAACATGGACGTCGATCTTGGGAGGATCTGCCCCCTGATTCCCTCGATTGGATAAACGAAGACCAGATTGAAACTGCAGATTTACAGCCTCCTCCGGCTCAAGCCAATCTGCAGAAAACCCCGGCTGCCACTGTCGTTAAGCCGCCTCAGACGAAGGCTCCCAGATTGGGAGCTTATACGTGGGGCCATGTGTTGCTGGTAGTTTGGGCAACGGTAGGGGCGATCGCCACGTCGCTAGATGTTGGGCTGGTGACGATAATAGAGCGCCAGACTCAAGCGCTATTTACACACTTGCGAGGTCCGGTTAATCCACCTGAAGAAATAGTGATCTTGGCGATCGATGAGCAGTCTCTCGACCAAGGCAAGATTTATGCAGATGACCCAGAGCAATATCCTGAGTTGGAGCCGTTGCAATCTTGGCCGTGGCAGCGATCTGCATATGCGATCGCGGCTGAACGGCTCATGCAGGCTGGAGCACAGGTGGTTGCCCTCGATTTAATCTTTGATTTACCCAGCACCTACGGCGATGAAGATGATCAGCAGCTACGGGAGGTCTTAGAGCGCTATCCAGGGCAGATCACACTGGCGGCAAGCTATGAAGATGAACTGATGCTCCAGGGGAGCGCGACTCGTCTGATCGAGCCCAACCCAGTCTTTCGCTCAGAAGATTTGTCGGTGGGGTTTATCAACTATCGGATTGAGTTAGACGGTCGGATTCATCGACAGGGAAGAATTTTTCCGGAACTGTTGGCCGAAACCTACCCAGAACTAGCTGCACATTTTCTCCGGTTGGGGCAAGAAGTTCCTTCCTTTGATCAGGAGATTTTGCAGACGGCTCAACTGCCGTATCCTCGTACCTCCGGTGAATATATCTTTTTCTACGGCTCTCCTCAGCGCACGTTTAGGCAATACCCGTTTTGGCATGTCCTCGACCCGACTAGCTGGCAACATCACGTTCAACAAGGCGATTTCGAAGACAAAATTGTTTTGATTGGTCCTACGGCTACCCTGCTGCAGGATATGCACAATACGCCAGTGGGCACGATGCCCGGTATTGAGGTCCATGCAAATGCGATCGCCACCCTGCTAGAAGGTCGGGCGATCGCTGAGGCAATACCCAATGCCTATTTGCGGGGGCTCTTGATTTGGGTGGGTGTAGTGGGGACGGGGTGGTGGATGAGCCGACCCTCTCAGGTTTCATCTCGTCTGCTCCGGATGGCTGGCGCAGGCTTGGGATGGGGAGGAGTCAGCTACCTTGTTTTTACCTTCGGGCGGTTGATTTTGCCGACTGCAACGCCAGTGGTGGTGATTGCGATCGCCGGACTTTCCTACCTGATGACAGGATTAGCCAAAGAAAACCTGCGGAAGCTCAGCCTGCGGAAGGCACTTAAGCAATATGCGGGCTCTCCCATCATTCAGGCGGTGATTAGTCAGCAGGATGACTTACAAGATCTCTTACAAGAGCGAGAGCGGGAAGTCTTGGGCAAGCAGCTCGGGGGGCGATACAAAGTTCTGCGGGTTTTGGGGGCGGGTGGCTTTGGCGCAACCTACATTGCCGGAGATGCCCAACGCCCAGGGATGCCCCGCTGTGTCGTGAAGCAGTTGCGTCCGGCTAGCAATGATGTGCGGTTGTTTAAGTTGGCGCGGCGGCTATTTCAGCGAGAAGCAGAAACACTAGAGCGACTGGGCAAGCACGACCAAATTCCTCAGCTTTTGGCATATTTCGAGGAAGAACAAGAATTTTATTTGGTGCAAGAGTTTATTGAAGGGCATTCCCTCGGTCAGGAATTGCCCTTAGGCAAGCGGCTTTCAGAATCATCGGTTGTAAATATTCTGCAAGACTTGCTGCAAATCCTGCAGTTTATCCACAGCTGTGGAGTCATTCACCGAGATATCAAACCTAGTAATGTGGTGCGCCGCCATTTAGACAATCGGCTAGTGCTGATTGATTTTGGTGCGGTGAAAGAATTAAGTAACCCACTTGGTGAAGATCCTGAGGCTGCTATGAATACGGTGGGAATTGGCACGCGAGGCTATATGCCCAATGAGCAATGTGCGGGTTCACCTCGTTTTAACAGTGATATTTATGCAGTCGGCATCATTGGCATCCAGGCTGTGACAGGTCTCGTTCCTGATCGCTTGCCCGAAGATCCCAAAACAGCCGAACTCGTCTGGCAAGATAAGGCCGCCATTAAACCTGAATTGGCCGCTATTTTAACGAAAATGGTCTGCTATGACTTCAAGCAGCGTTATCAGTCTGCTGATGCAGTGTTAGCTGATCTCAATATTTTGTCAGATTTATCGACGGCTCTCCCACCTCCCAAACCAGCGCTAATCGAGCACCTGAGCCACCTACCGACGAGTGAGCTAAGCGGCCCTGTGGATGATCCGGAGGCCTCTACGTTGCCTTGGCCCAACGATTTTGATGACGATACACGTGTTTGACGCATTTTGCGGCTTGCTCAAGCTTCCCAAGCCACAAAATCTATAGACCAGAAAAGAACGAAGGAAACCAACTCGCTTGCTGCTTCCTTCGTTCTTTTGCCTGCTACTCCTTTGAGAATGGAGCTGATTAAGGGGCGATCGCCCCTTAATCAGGAGCCCCTACATCAATTGGGTTTTCAACTGGTTCGGTCACAGGAGGCCCAACTCCCGGCACACCAGCCGGAGGCCCAACTCCCGGTACACCATCTGGTGGTCCAGGAGGACCCCCTCCCGGAACGCCACCTGGTGGCCCCCCTCCTGGAACGCCACCAGGTGGTCCAACTCCCGGCACGCCAGCCGGAGGCCCAACTCCCGGTACGCCATCTGGTGGTCCAGGCGGACCGGAAGGTAAGCCTGGTGTCTCTATAGGAGGCTCGACCGGTGGTCCAGGCTCTGCAGGTGGTCCAGGCGGATCAATCGGTGGTCCAGGCTCTGGTGTTTCTATGGGAGGCTCAATCGGCGGTGTCGGATCCGGTGGCGGTCCAGGCGGATCAACTGGTGGTGTTGGATCTGGTGGCGGTCCAGGGGGATCAACCGGTGGTGTTGGATCGGTCGGTGGTTCGGGCGGATCAACCGGTGGTGTCGGATCGGTTGGCAGTTCGGGGGAATCGATGGGAGATTCAGGATCTACAGGTTGCTCATCAGGATCATCGGGGTCAGTCGGATTTGCCTGAATCTCGCCAGCGTCGAGAACATTGGTTACAGGAGGAATAGCCTGACCACTGCTAGGGGGACTAACACCTGGATTTGAATTTTGGCGTGACGGTGTGCCTGGGCGGGGAAGTGTTGTGGATACACTATCGAGACGGATAAAGTTGGGGTTGTCAACGACTTCTGCTTCATCAAAATCAGACTGGGCAGCGATCGCCGCAACTGTTTCAGCACGCACACTATTGAGTGCCTGATCTGAAGATTCTGATTCATCCTCTAACTGAGTTAAATTCAGTCCCTGAACCAGCTCACTGGTTTCATAAAACGTATTGAGATCAAATTCATAAATTTCCTGAATTTGATCCTCAACAATGACAGCTAATTGCCCAGCTTGCAGTTCTTGTTGCTGTGACTCATTATCGTTAAAAACTTCAATTCCACTATCTGTCAGCGCTCCAACCAGGGTGGTATTGGTGCCTGGAATATAGCGGACAAACAGAGCTGAGCCGCGAATGCCTGCTGTAGCGTTAGGCGTACGAATTTGAGTTCTTCCTTGACCCGGTGGGACCAGCAGCAGCACAGTGCCGTTGGAGAGCCGAAAGGTGCGAGTGTCGGGAACAAATCGAAAGATAACTTGTTCACCCAGACGAGCGAGCGATCCATCATTGAAACGGAGTTCGGCAAATGAGGCTCTTGAGGTCGAAAGGGCATCTCCTGCCGCCATATTGTCTGCAACCCTGGCAGGGCGAGCCGATCGCCCCGTAGGAATGAGCTGAACGATGTTCCGCAGTTGTTGAACAACAGCACGAGTGAGAACAACATTTGCGGCAGCTTTTCCGGGTGCAGCTACCAGACTTGCGCTCCAGAGGGCGATCGCAAAGAGTAACGTTAATCGTCGAGACATAAGGAGCTCCGAGCGTTACCTTAGAAAGACTGGACAGACTTATCAGTGAATACACCCAGACCTGTACCCTTAGCTAAAATCTAGCAATCAGATTTCCAAATCCTATTATGCGTAGATTTACAGGAGTTACCCCAGGATATCAGTTCGCTATTTCACCCCAGTTTACCCTTACCCATAATTGTTTTATTTTCTGTCCTTCGTAATCAGTCTAATTGCAGATTGAAGTAACTGGGAAATGACCGATAAGATTCTTGGCTTACATTTTGTTGATGATGCCGTTTAATCTAAAACTGTTTGAATCCAAACTGATATCCAATTCCAGATTCCAGTCAAGCTTCCCTGCACTGACAAGGCTGCAGGGAAATGGGTGATCAGCAACGTCTTCAGCTTTTTCAGGGTGTGTGGAAAGGCATCATATTTTCGATCGGCTTAACCCTTAGCAGTTATGCAATGGAGCCTCTCTGGGCAGCAGAGCTACCTGTGCTAGAGGATGGGGTAGTCTCGTTGTCTTTAGAACCACCTGAGGTGAAAACGCTTGAGGTGAAAGCACTTGAGACAGGGCCGTTTGGTAGACCTACTCAAGCGGAGGCTTCCCTTGTTCTGCCCCATCCATTGCCACCCGCGACAGAGTCCACAACGGAGCCCACAACGGAGCCCGAGACAGAACCTACAACGGAAGATATAGCGCTCTCTGCCCTAGAAGTCGCGACGGTTGAGAGATTAGCAGATCCCCTTCGGAGGGATCTG
The DNA here is from genome assembly GCA_041746655.1 of Elainellales cyanobacterium. GTDB lineage: Bacteria > Cyanobacteriota > Cyanobacteriia > Elainellales > Elainellaceae > JBGTGR01. The sequence goes on from JBGTGR010000068.1 coordinate 30,709, forward strand.
GTTCAGCCTGTCGGGCTTCCTGCCGCTCGGCGTTCTTTGTCGGTTTCGGAAATATCAGTCTCAGAAACGTCAGTCTCAGAAACGTCAGGTTCGGAAACGTCAGGTTCGGAATCTGATGCAGTACTATCGCCCATCGCCTTGGAGGCTGATGAAGACGAGGAAGAAGAATTGTCTGATGATGAGACTGATGCTGACGAGGAACTGGATGCCGATGAGCTAGAACTGGATGATTTGGATCCTGAACTGGGGACATTGCGCCTACGTCTACCTGAGATTTCTTCTAGTGCAGATGATTTGGATCCTGAACTTGGGACGTTGCGCCTGCGTCTGCCTGAGATTTCTTCTAGTGCAAATGATTTGGATCCTGAACTTGGAACGCTACGCTTGCGTCTACCTGAAGTTCCGCCCCCGCTTTTGCCTGAGCCACCTTCTCCGCCGCAAGCGGCACGCCGCCCAGTGGTCTATCTGCAAGGACGACTGAGCTATCTACACACAGACAATATTTTTTCTAGCATCAATCCGGTTCCGGATGGGTTGACCCAAGCGGGTGTGGGGCTTTGGGCAACTCCTGCTCTAGGGCCATCAACCTATCTCACGGCTGCGTTGAATGCCGATGTAGTGCGCTATGGCGACCAATCTCAGTTTAACTACAACGAGATCCGACTCAACCTAGGGTTGTATCAGGTGATTACTCCTCGCACCTATGGTGAGATTGGCTGGACAAATCAACAACTTTTTAGTGCAGCGGATGGCGATCGCTTTCTCAATGATCGTTTGGTTCGCCTGACGCTAGGACGACGCGACCAACTCACCCCCCAACTCCGACTCAACACCTCCTATCAGACTCGACTGAGTTTTGCCAACCCCGATAACCGTAGCCGCGTAGCTCACTATCTCAACGCCTCGTTAGGCTATGAGATTCAGACGGGCCTACAGGCAGGGCTGGGCTATCAGCTCGCCTTCATCGGGTTTACTCAGATAGACCGCAGTGATTCCTATCAGCAACTCACTGCCAATCTGAGCTATCAGCTTTCGCCTCGCAGTCAGGCATTTTTGTATGGAGGCTGGCGGTGGGGAGGTTCTTCGAGTCCTAATCTTAATTTCGATAGCACACTGATTGGCGGTGGAATAAGTATCAACTTGCCATTGTTTTAACTCATAGATTAGCTCACGGATTAGCTCTCGTTTTAGCTTACGTATAGCGCCCATAATTGTTCCCTAAAGTTGAATATAAAGTCGTTTCATAAAGACTGGTAAATCTGAGAGAAGCATTTGCAAAGTTCTTGTGAAACCTACGCGATTTCCACAACGTCACGCACATTTGTGGATAGTCTAATGATCGATGCTGAGGTGTCAGTGACGGGGTGTGGCTCTACCTGCGATTGAACTAAATTTTGACGTACAACTTCCTCACAGGTTGAGTAGGCATGAGTATTGATTTTTTCTGCAGAAGCGATCGCCTACGACTAGCAACTTCAATTGTGATTGCGATCGCTGCTGGGCTGGGCTGGCCTCTTTCGGCGGCCCAAGCCCTTACCTTCAACTTTGGTTTTGCGGAAGGTACGTCTCAGGATGTGGTTGAGGGGTTCAATCGAGCTGGCGAACTTTGGTCCGCTCTGCTCGTAGATGATGTGATGGTTAACATCGACGTTCAGTTCGCTGTGTTGGGTTCTAGCGCACTCGGGCAGTTTAGTCCCACCCGAAGTTCTGTGACGTACCAATCCTTTCGCACGCAGTTGTGGAACGATGTGACTTCACCCGATGATGCGATTGCCGTGGGCCATCTTTCCCGGAGTCCGGCCTTCGATCTTTTGCTTGATCCAACCTTTGACTTGTTGATCAATCGAACCGAAAACAATCCCTCTGGCATTGGAAGTTCAGAGCCTTATCTCGATAACGATAGCAGCCGGAACAACCGCACGATTCGGCTCACGACTGCTAATGCTAAAGCCCTGGGGCTAGTCACAGATCAGACTCAAAACGACGGTCAAATCACACTCAACAGCCTCTTTCCGTGGGACTTTGACGACAGTGATGGGATTGACTCTGACAAGTTTGACTTTGTTGGCGTGGCAGCCCAAGGGATTGGTACGATCCTCGGCTTCATCAGTGGTGTGGATGTTTTAGACTTCAACAGCCCTCTGATTCAGGGAAATCAGCTGATCTTCTTCCGGGATGATGATTTTAGGTTTGTTAGCCCAGTAGACCTATTTCGGTTTTCAGAAGAAAGTCGGGATCTAGGTGTGATTGACTGGACGACAGGCCGCACCAATGCGGAGGGTGTGGAAGTGGACAAATATTTCTCAATTGATGGAGGCACCACCAAAATTGCTAGCTTCTCAACAGGCGTTCGGCATGGAGATGGACGACGAGCCAGCAGTTGGAAATCAGATGAATTTACAGGCGAAAACTTGGGCCTGATGAGCCCTGTCCCATCCCTCGGGCAACTGCTGGAGTTTTCTACGAATGATCAGCGCCTGTTTGACGTGATTGGATGGGATCTGGCTAATCCCCTGCTAGAACCTCCTAGCCGCAATTTGAGCCCTGATCCGGTTGATGGAGAGCTTCCCGATCCAGTTTTGGTCCCAGAGCCTTCCTTTGCTCCAAGCCTGATGGCCATGACTGTGGGAGCTGGATGGTTGCTAACTCGCAAGCGTTTCTTCCAGAAACATTAACGATGGGGCGATCGCTTCATAACTCTTCTATTCGAGCTATATCAAGCCGTGGTTTTCAGGTGCTTTGTAAAAGTGGAAAATTTCGCGTTCACCCATGCCCAAATGCCTCTGATTGAAAATAGGTTTGAGGATAGTTTTGAGCATAGGCAGAAGTAAATTGAACACTCTCCCAAATTGAACTGAGGCCACCTTTGTCTGTATTTATACTGAAAGTACGGTTTTACTCTTGTGGTAAGATATTTGCTTGGTAAAATTCATGACCTTAATGCTAAAACTTTTTAGTGTTTTGAACTCATCCTCATGAAAGATTAGTGAATGTGAAGAGCATTCTTTAAAACCTCTGTGAAGTCAGCCCCTGGTTCCATATAGAGCTTCTGTTATGTTCGGTATGATAAAGACTCTGTAAGGTGCATGGATTTCCGACTGGAAGTCAAAAAGATACGACGGAGTACGGGTGCTCTACCGCGATGACAGTACTCCCTACCCGTGGCTAACACTATTAAGTGATGAAAACAAATATTCTCGTTGGGCTCAGGGCCACCAAGGCGCTGGGCGTGATTACCTTTACCCTAATTTCTGGGTATAGCTGGGGTACTCCGGTTGCTCAAGCTATCACATTCAACTTCCGGCCTGCGAGCGGAACACCTCAACCAGTTGTTGATGGGTTTACAACTGCCGGAAACCTATGGTCTAGCCATTTCAGTGACAATGTCACCCTAAATATCGATATTGCCTTTGCTGCTTTGGAGGGTGGTGTATTAGGTCAAGCCGTCTCAACCGAAACCACTGTCTCCTATCAAAATTTTTATAGTGCACTGCGGTCTAATATCACGTCTAACGCAGGCCGACAGGCGTTGAACAGCCTGCCCAACAGTTCAACCTTTGATCTACTGATCAACTACACTAGCAATAGCCCCCACGGCTATGGCAGTGCTACGCCTTACTTGGACAACAACGGAAGTTCAAACAATCAACGCATCCGAATGACAACGGCTAATGCGAAAGCTTTGGGGTTGGTCAATGCTCAACAGTCGAGCCGAGATGCAACCGTGGCGATGAACTCTAGTGTTTCCTGGGACTTCGATCGCAGCAATAATATTTCCTCAAATGCCTTTGATTTTGTGGGTGCGGCAGCTCATGAGCTTGGCCATGTCCTCGGTTTTATTAGCGGTGTTGATTTTCTGGATGCGTATAGTCCGTTTTCTGTGAACGGCAACTCATTTTTCTTCCCAGAGAATAGCTTTACGACTGTGAGTCCGCTGGACTTGTTCCGATTTTCGCGGGATAGCGTCGCCTATGGTGCAGGTGTGATTGACTGGACTGCTAGCTCAACCCCTAAGTATTTTTCAATTGATGGGGGACAAACTGCGATCGCTTCCTTTGCAACAGGCGAATCCAGGGGGGATGGAGAATCTGCTAGCCATTGGCAGGCAAGGCAGGGAATTGGCATCATGGACCCCCTCGCTCGCCCAGGTCAACTGTTGCGGATTTCCAATACTGATTTGTTGGCGTTTGATGTGATTGGATGGGATCTCGTGCGCAATGCTAGTGTTGAGAGTCCAACCTTGGTAGCAGGCCTCACAACAAACTTAGTGCAGGATACGGTGACTTCTACCTCACCGTTAGCACCAGCCCTTAAAGTGGATGAACCTGTTGAGGTCGTTGCTTCAGAGCCCGACTTCCTCGAAGCAGTACCTGAGCCTGACGCCCCCATCGAGTCTGATATGACCGGGCCGTTTCAGCCGCTTGAGCCGGACATCATGGTGCCGTTTCAGCCTATTGAGCCAGATATCTTCATCTCGATAGATTCGCTTGCAGGACTTGAAGTGTCATCGGAGCCAGTAGAGCTAGGAGCGATCGCCATCGCGCCCCCTACAGAGCAACCTGAGGCGATCGCCCTCCTTGAGCCGTTTCAATCTGTTGAGCCGGACGTGATTGAGCCGGATATTATCGTGCCCGATATCATTACGCCAATTCGCCCTGTAGAACCTGATATTTGGGTTCCGGCGGAGTGGGACGCGATCGAGATTGGAATGCCGATGCTGTTTGCTGCACGGGGAAGCAACTTACGCTCTACTGCAACCGTCCCAGAACCCGCATCAGTGCTAAGTTTGTTGGGTTTGGGAATACTGGGTGCAGGAAGTTTGCTCAGAAAAAAATCGAGTGCAGTCTAGAGGCGATCGCCTCTTCCCAGATCAACCTTGCGAAGTTCTGCTGTATGGAGCTGCCCATGAAGTTTTCCTAACATCTCCCAAAGATTCCCCCAGAGATTTCTCCAAAGATTTCCTAGAGAATCTCCTAAAGATCTCTCTAGAGGATCTGATGTTTAGGCTTTTTGCGGGCCTATCTTTTTGGTGGCTTGAAAAACCAACCCAAATCTTCATTGCTACTTCAACATCTTCTGACCATTGCCCTACAGTAGCTGAAGTGGAATGCTCTAGAATGAGGGGAAAAGTTGACAGCTTGCTGCAATGGGTTTTTCATAAAATCAGCGAAAAATCTAATTAAACCCTGGTAATGTTACTTCATCTGTTGAGCTTGTCTGAAGTGAAGCTGAAATGAGCGCATTGGGTTCAAGTATAGGTTGCCAGATAAACTGTAAAAATGAGTCGAAATGGATGGCGAAAATCAGCAGCAGCGCTACCAAACTGCCCCTTGTGAAGTCCTAGCCCCTATGAAGTCCCTTCAGAATGGTTACTCTGAAGATAGGTCGGGTCTCAATCGGTTGCACCTCATGCCCCAAGAAACGGGTGAGAGCGCATCGGCTCCCCCTCCTGTCTTGGTGAACAATCAGGCTGAAGAGCATTCAGACCTGCTCGCTCAGATCAGAAGCGGCCCGCTGTGGATGGTAAACAGCCGCCGTCGAAATGGCCTGATCATTTGTAAGCAGTTTCATGCCGAGTTTGCAGGCCCTGGCGCAGCTGTGGGAAGCTTTTTTGATTTAGACTGCACAAGAGTGATTCCGGTAGGCAATTTGTCTCTGCTTGCCCCCGAATCTCATGAAGATCGCCAAAAAGCTTACCTGATTCGTCGCCAGTGGATTCGGCTAACCCAGCAGTTTACAGATAAGTCGGCCCCACTGCAGCGAGCGCAGATGATCTTAAACCAGTTTGAAAACTATTTTGATCAGGACACAATCGACGGCATCCCAGACGAGTCTTTCTCTCTACTAGTAGGAGTTTGGCCTCATACGGTCAGGATGGCGCGCCGGACACCCGGGCAGCTCAACGTAAAAGTTAAGGCTTAAAACCCAGAGGTCAAACACCAGAGGTCAAACACCAGAGGCCAAAATCGCTTGTAGCCGTTCTAGGGTGCGGCGGTTTTCTTCGGCGGTGCCGACTGTGATTCGTAGCCCGCCGCTGGTGTGCCGGATCAGGGTGCCTTGAGCTTTGAGCTGTTGAAACACTGTTTCTAGCGCCAGATCTAGGTTGGGCCGAAGTTGGGTATAGATAAAGTTGGCGGTGCTAGGCCAAAGCCGGAGTTGTGGATAGGAGGCTAGGTCGTCAGCGAGAAACTGTCGCTCTGATAGCAGCAGTGGAATGGCCTCTAGCAAAACATGACGGTGGGCTAGGGCGAGTTGGGCCGCGGCTTGCGAAAAGCTAGGTAAGTTGTAGGGCAGTCGAACTTTTTCGAGGGTGGCGCTGAGTTCGGGGGTGGCGATCGCATATCCTACCCGACAAGCCGCCAACCGAAAGGCTTTTGAGAAAGTTCGCAATATCACCCAGTTGGGCCGCTGTTGGAGCTCCCCTGCTACGGTGGTTTGGCTAAATTCAAAATAGGCTTCGTCAATCACGACCAGAATGTGATCGGGCAGGCTACGGAGCCAGTCGAGTTCTGCCGTTGTGAGGGCGTTTCCGGTGGGGGAGTTGGGATGAACCACGAACACGACTCGAACGGGAGGTGTTTCTGCCGCGTCGATAGCCGCCTGCGCCGCTGCCAGATCGATCTCGAAGTTGGCTTCCGATCGCCCCACCGTTTTGACAGGGATACCCAGCGTTTGGGCCAGAATGCCGTACATCGAAAAAGTTGGCTGCGCGACCAAAACCGAGCCTTCGCCCCGCAGACAGGTGGCAATCAGCAGTGAGCGAATTAGCTCATCAGATCCATTGCCCACCGAAATTTGATCGGGCGTAATCACATCTGCTGGCAGACGGGCCGACTCATTGACGTACTGGGCGATCGCCCCCTTCAACTGAGCATGACCCCCATCGGGGTAGCGATTGGATTCAATCTCTTGTTGACAAACCCAGGCTAGCTTTTGCTTCAGGGTTTCTGGCAAGTCAAAAGGGCATTCGTTTGTGTCGAGCCGATCCAGAATGGGTGTCGCGGCAGAGGTTGAGGACGTAGACCCATCGGTGCCGCCCGGATGCGGTGTATAGGCAGTCAACTGCGCGAGATCAGAGCGAAGAAACGGAAGCATTGAGACTTTCTACCCTGCCACTGGAGGCTGACGATAATTTCCGAAGAGAACTTTCTCTAGAATACGTTGCCTGAGGCAGGTTAAGGCAATGATTTCTTCAGAACGATTTCTTCACAAGGATTTCTTTACCGCACAGAAGATGTGATCGATTCAGTCTGGTTGGGCAGATGACAAAAGCGGCAAACGGCTTCCCAAATTTCGGTCTGAACATTGGTCAGGGCATGGTCGCTCTCTAGCTCGACTAGCTCAACCCACGGACGAGATTGGGCATAGTCTCGGCTCGACTGCATGGGAATCACATCATCCTGCTGGCCATGCAGGATTAGGGTTGGAACGGGTCGCTGCAGATGGGTTTCGTCATATTGGGCGGCATCGGTCACAAAGTCGTAGTGCAGAGGCAGCATCCGCTGGTCGCGGTAATGGTAGACCGGCAGATAGCGATCGCTCTGCCAGTGATGAGCCTGGGCAATGCTAAGTCGGGGCAGCCAGTGCGTCAAAAACTGAAAGGCGGGAGCCAAGAGAATTAGACGTTGCACCTGCGACAATCTTTCGGCCAACCAGACGGCAGTGAGTCCGCCAAAACTGGAGCCAATCAGCGTGACAGGTTGGGATGAGGACAGTAGCTCAGCCTCCATTTGTTGAATCTGGCGCGTTAAGGTGAGGTGAGAAAAATCATCCTGATTGAGGTCGGGAACGATCAGTGGTATGCCGATGGATTGGAAGCGATCGCCCAAATCTTTTGCCTTGGCAGACTGTGGTCCAGATGCAAACCCATGTAGGTAAATGTAAGACATCACGCTTGTGGAAGCTAACAGGTCTACCGTTCAGGATATCGAATAGTTTGCCAAAAAAGAGTAATTCCAACATCCTTTAAGAAATGTCTTAAGCTTGCTACTTCTTAAGCTTGCTACTTAATTCTTTATCCGCAAACCCTGAAGTCAGCGTCCACAATAATGCAAGGTATTCATGATTGCCTTGCCATGATTGCCTCACCATTTTTTTCTTGCCACTTTTTTCTTGCCACTTTCATAGAGTCCTATGGTTCATTCTCTCGCTGAGCAAGTTGTTGTCATTACAGGTGCATCTTCTGGAATTGGAGCGGCCCTAGCGCAGGTACTGGCCCAACAGCAGTTGGGAATTCGTCTGGTGTTAGCAGCCCGCAATGTAGAGCAGTTGGAGTCTGTTGCTACCCAGTGCCGAAAATCGGGAGCTGAGGTGTTGGTGGTGCCGACCGATCTCACCCAAATCGAGCAGGTCAAAGCGCTGGCGGCTCAGGCGCTCGAGCGGTTTGGTCGAGTTGATATCTTGGTCAACAACGCAGGCTATGGTCAGATGGGGCCGATCGAGCTGATTCCGGCTGAGGGGGTGCGGCGTCAGTTGGAGGTCAATGTGTTGGGGCCGATCGCCCTGATGCAGGAAATTATTCCAGGGATGCGATCGCAGGGGGGTGGCCGCATTATCAACATCAGCTCCTTGGGCGGCAGAATGGCCTTTCCGTTTGGTGGGCTCTACAGCACGTCGAAGTTTGCGCTGGAGGGCTTGAGCGACGCATTGCGGATGGAGTTGGCTCCGTTTAACATTCAGGTCAGCGTCGTGGAACCTGGACCGGTCAGAACCGGGTTTTTTGAGGTAGCCAATCGCAATGTGGCACAGGCCGTGAAAAATCCAGAGGAAACTCCCTATCGAGCGGCCTTTGCTAAATTGAAGCGGCTTGATCAGCAGGTGGATCGGCAGGCTTGGGATTCTGAACGGGTGGCGGATGTGATTATTCGGGCGATGCGCGATCGCCGTGCCAAACCTCGCTATGTGGCGGCAACGGGCGGCAGTATTTTGATTTTCCTGATGACAAAGTTGATGCCAACCTGGATGGTCGATCAGTTTTGGCAGCGGTTTTATGGCATTCATCTCGTTGCAAAAGATTGGCAAAACCAACAAAAATCGGTCTAGACTAACTCTTTTAGGGCGCTGAGAACGACGATGGACTTGTTAGAGTACCAGGCTAAAACTCTATTTCAAGAGACAGGCATTCCTGTGCTGCAGTCTCAGCGAATCGAACATTCCAAAGATTTGAAGGGATTGAAAATTCCCTATCCAGTGGTGCTCAAGTCCCAAGTGTATACGGGGGGCCGAGGCAAAGCAGGTGGGATTCGCTTTGTGGAAACGACGATTGATGCGATCGCCGCCGCCCAAGCGATTTTTAGCCTGCCGATTATGGGGCAGTATCCCGCAGTCCTCTTGGCCGAAGCCAAATACGACCCTGAGCAGGAGTTTTATCTGGCGGTTGTATTAGATCGATCGCTGCGCTGCCCCTTGCTGTTGGGTTCTCAGCAGGGCGGGGTCGGCATCGAATCAGCGATGGATCAGATGCAGCAGGTGATTGTCGATCAGGAATTTTCTCCGTTTTATGCACGACGGCTCGCCTTCAAGATGGGGCTGCGGGGAGATTTGCTGTGCTCCGTGAGCTTGATCATCGAAAAGATGTATCAACTGTTTGTGCAAAAAGATCTAGATCTGGTGGAGATTAATCCGCTGGCAATTGGGCCAAATGGTGAAGTGATGGCGCTCGACGGCAAAATTACGGTCAATGATGATGCGCTGGGCCGTCATCCTGATTTGCTGGCGCTGCGAGAACACATTCCCCACCGGACCGAAGCCCGCGAACGGATCGCCGGATCGGCAGGGCTGCATTGGGTGGAGATGGGCGGCAATGTGGGATTGCTTTGCAATGGTGCTGGTCTAATGATGGCCACGTTGGATCTAGTCCATCGGGCGGGCGGGAAACCTGCTAGCTGTGTCAATTTGGGCGGAGAATGTGCCTACGACTGGCCACCTAACACATTGCAAGGACGGCTCGAACAGGCGCTGAAGCTGCTAATTGAAGATAAAAGTAATAAGGTGGTGCTGGTCAATCTGTTGGGGAGTACTGTGTCTTGGGAGGCCGTGGCTGGGGCGATCACCAACGGCATCGAACAGGCTGAGACAGAACGCAAGCCTCGTTTTATCGTCAGATGCGTCGGTGAACTTTTAGATCACGCCAAAGACTTGCTCTCAGCGGCGGATGTAGCGCTGGTTGAGCATTTAGACGCTGCCGTAGAGCAGGCGGTGAAGCTAGCTCGTTAGCGAGACTGGCAATCATGATTTGAGTTAGGATCGGTTGTTGGCGAGGTAGCAGGTTATTTCTGAGTTTTTCCCTTAGGATAAGTGTCTGGGGTTGGCCTTGGGACAAGTAGAGAGAAGCAATGGATTTTTCGGCAAAGAGTCGAGTATTGGTACAGGGTATAGCTGACGCATTAGGGGCGATCTATACTCCGCTGATGCAGGCTTATGGCACCCAAATTGTAGCGGGCGTCAGTCCCGGCTATGGCGGACAAGACTTGAACGGTGTTCCTGTGTTTGACCTGGTCGAGCGGGCACTCGACAGCGTGGGCAAGGTTGATGTGACGGTGATTATGGTGCATCCCTACGCAGTTTTGGATGCGGCACGGGAGGCGATCGCCGCTGGCATTCGTCAAATTGTCTTGATCACCGAAGGGGTGCCTCCCCTCGATATGGTGCGCCTGATTCGCACCGCAGAAGCCACCGAAACGACCATCGTTGGCCCCAACTCACCTGGCATCATTGTTCCGGGTCAAATTTTGCTCGGAACTTATCCCACCGAAATTTACATGCCGGGTCCTGTCGGTGTGCTCAGCCGCAGCGGCACCCTTACCCATGAAGTTGTACTCGAATTGACAGGTGCTGGTTTGGGGCAATCGAGCGTAGTCGGAATTGGGGGCGATCGCATTGTCGGGTCCTCATTCCAACAGTGGCTCCAGATTTTGGATGAAGATGAGCAAACTGAGGCGATCGTCCTCATTGGCGAAATTGGCGGCACCCATGAAGAAGCCGCCGCTCACTACATCGCTGAATCGATCGACAAACCTGTAATTGCCTACATCGCAGGCTGCACCGCTCCCAAAGGCAAATTTATGGGCCATGCTGGAGCCGTCATTGCTTCCCTCGTCGCCGAACTGGGAGCCGATGTGGGCACTGCCGAGAAGAAAATCGAAGCGTTTAAGCAAGCCAAAATCAAAGTCGCCGATCGCCCCTCCCAAATTCCAGATTTGATCAAAAAGGTACTGAAAGCTGCGCCCAAGGAATCTTCACCGAAAGAATCTTCACCCAAGGAATCCTTGACAAAAGAATCTTCATCCAAATCGTCCGCCTCAAAAACTGCTGCGTCCAAAGCTCAAAACGCCAAGTCGTAGCCAAAACTCACCTGAGCCGATGCTGTAGCTCATAGATTCCCAACATCAAAACCGCCGTGAGCAGCGGCAAGAAATAGTAAATGCATCGGTAAGCCAGCAGCGCACCAAACAGATCAACAGAAGAGAGAAACGGAGCTAGCAGCAGCAGCAAAACCGTTTCAAAGACTCCTAGCCCACCTGGAACATTGCTGATGATGCCTGCAACTTGACCCAGTAAATAAATGCCAAAAAAGCCTGGATAGGATAGGGGCATCTCGCTAGGTAGCAGCACGTAAAGAACCCCCGCCGTCATCAGCCAGTCCAGCGAGGTCAGGGCAATCTGGGCAAGCGAAAGCTGCACTGGAAGATGGGGGAAGACCCAATTTTTGATTCGTAGTGGCTTATTGCTGATCACATTCCAGATCAGATAGGCCGAAAGCAGGATCAGAAACGCAATGCCAATGGGATAAACAGAGTCAAACGGCAGTCGCAATAACTCCGGCACCTCAACTGGACTAATCAAGAAAACAACGCCACCGACTGCAAGCAGACCCAGCCAGAAACCCAGATTGCAGAAGGCAATGATGTGAGCAATCTGGCTAACTGACAGCCCCCAAGCTGAATAAAACCGATAGCGAATCGCACTGCCGCTCAGGAGCGCAAACCCCACCCCGTTGCTAATCGCGTAGCTGACGACCGAGACGATAGCCGTTTTGATGTAGGGCAGTGGACGGCGAATATACTGAATCGCCAGGGCATCATACCCAGTCAGCGTAATATAGTTCAGCAGCGTCAACCCCAACGCTAGAGACAAATTTCTGCGCGGGATGGCAGCGAAACTGGCTAAAATCTCCTCCAGTTGGTAGCCTCGTAGCTCTTGGGCGATCGCCCAGATCGAAGCACCAAACAGTAGCAAGCCCAACAGAGAGGGCAGCCAGTGAGAAAGTCGCTGAAAAGGAGATTTTGAACTCATGCGGTGATGGAGTGACCACACCCCTGATCATGCCCGAATATAACTACTTCATCTCAAAGGACATATCCGTAAAAACGAAATTACTTGAAGTGATATTTAGCAAAAGACTGAGCTTGTTGAGCCCTTCAAATGGTAGCTTCTACTTGCCGTCGTTGTGCCCACCAGGCAAAAGCACCACTAACAACAAACATCAGCAGGGAATAGATCGCGGCGGGAATGGCCATGCTGGGGGTATTTAGAAATGTGGGAGCACTCGCGATCGCAATAGCCAACGTTCCGTTCTGAATACCGACTTCTACTGTAATGGCAGTGGCACTAGGATGATCGAGTTTGGCAAGTTTGGCGATCGCCAGCCCCAACGCCATTGTTAACACCATCAAGGCGAACGTGACCCAACCAACTTGCAAGAAGAAGCTCATCACGTTAGCCCTTTCATTGACTAGCAGACCAAAAATAATGAGTCCCAGCAGAAACAGGGACAGCCACTTGACGAACTTTTCAATACTGGCTGCAAACCGAGGCACAGAAGAGTGCAGCACCATCCCCAACGAAACCGGAATCAAAGTAATCGCGGCAATTTGAATCACCGTTGTTAGGAACGGTAGTCTCAGCGCTGCCTCAGCCCCCATGAACGTCTGCATGGCTAAGTTAACAATTAGGGGAATGGTAAACACAGCAATCAGGCTGCTAATGGCTGTCAGAGTAATCGATAGAGCTACATTTCCCTTGGCCAAATAGGTGACGAGGTTAGAGGTAGGGCCACCAGGGCAGGCCGCTAGAATCATTAGACCGACTGCCAATTCAGGTGTTAAGGGAAAGATCAGCGTCAACAAAAAACCTACAATTGGCAGTAAACAAAGCTGTGCCATCAATCCTAAGATCACGGCTTTTGGATTGACAAAGATTCGTTTGAAATCATCTAAAGTCAATCCCAACCCCATGCCCAACATGACGATAAACAGTGCCAGAGGCAGGAAAATCGCCGTGAGGAAATTCGATTCCATAACGTTTTCTCAATCATCAAGAATGGCTAACGTCAGTTTACGCCATGTTTAGGTGAATCAATGTCTTGGAATTTCGAAGTGCGATCGCCCTGGATAGAAACTTACCATCCTTCTTCTGTCCGCAACTCCTCCTTTATGCAACAATGCCTCGATCGCCGGAAATGGCACATACCTCGTCTTAACAGCATTCTAATAAGAGAAAGTATTGATAACCGCTATCACTGCTCAATTACACCGCTCTCGACCAATTTCCACCTCCTCACCGACTAATTACTCATGTCTATTCATGCTAAATTTTCTAGCAAATTGATTCGATTAATCTCCCGCAGCCTAACTGTTGCAACGCTGGCGTTACTAGTGGGACAGATTCCGGCTCAAGCGCAAATCACTTTTTCAGATGTCCCGTCAGATTATTGGGCCGCACCCTTCATTCAAGCACTTGGCGATCGCGGTGTGATTCGAGGCTTTCCCGACGGGCGCTTTCGCCCCAATGATCCGATCACTCGTGCTCAGTTTGCTGTCTTAGTCGATCAAGCATTTGATCAACCGACTGTTCGCAGTGCCATTCGTTTTCGTGATGTGCCTAGCAGCTATTGGGCCGCCAGCACTATCCAAACCGCTTACACCGAAGGCTTTCTCAGTGGTTATCCTGGCAATGTCTTTAATCCAGCGCAGCCGATGCCCCGCGTTCAGGTTTTAGTGGCTCTGGCGAGCGGTCTACGGTTTGAGCCGAGTGGAACCAACATCACCGTGACAGGTGGTTTGCGCGACTACAATTCAATTCCTGTTTATGCCGAGGATGGTGTGGCGGCGGCGACCTTCCGCAACCTCACCGTGAACTACCCCAGCCCTGATGTCCTCAATCCCAATCGCGCCGCAACCCGTGCTGAAGTCGCAGCTTCAATCTATCAGGGTCTGGTCGCGACTGGCAGCGCTCCCGCGATCGGATCTCCCTATATTTATAGGCCAGGGCAGACTTACAGCGGTTCTCAGACGAATAGCTCAAGATGAACAGACCACAGTGAGCGAACCGACCCAAGGCATCCTCCTCGGAAATACACTTGTTGATAATTTGGATGAACGCTTGATCGAGTGCTTCTGTAATTCGATCCTGATCCGATCGCACTGCTGTGTATCAATCATCTCGGATTAATCGCCCCCTCGCAGGTCTTCAAGTTCTAGCAGACTAATCACCACACCTGCGATGGGGATAGAAAGGAACACCCCAAACAGACCTGCGACTCTTGCCCCAATCAGTAGCGCAAAGAAAAGAACGACTGGGTTCATGTTGATAGACCCTTGCATAATCCGAGGCATGAGTAGATTTTCTTCTACTTGCTGAAGCAATACGCAACCGAAAATGACTTGAAGGCTGAGAAAAATACCTTCAGGTAAAACAATCAATCCCACTAAGGTGACTCCTAAGGTCGCACCGATGCCAGGGATGAGGTCAAAGGCACCTGCGATCGCCGACAATAGCAGTGGGTAGGGAACTCCCAAAATAATAAAAACAACAAAACAAGAAACTCCAAAAAAGATTGAAAGCAGTAGCCTTCCCCAGAAAAATCCCAAGAAATTTGCTTGAATGGCTGTAGTGATATCTTCTTGCAGCGATTCTGGAAATGCTTTCATGATGAAATGCCAGATCCGTCCCCCATCTAGCAGCATAAAGAAAGCGACCACTGCAATCAAAATCAGGTCAACTAGATTGGACAAGATCTGTTGAATCGTAGCTATACCGATGCCAACGCCAGCGATCGCCTGTTCTTGCAAGGCGTCTTCAAAGGTGGCAAAATCAACCTGAAAATTCAAGCGTTCTAAAATATTTTCGATTCCTTCTATAAATGGAATAAATGAGCTAATTAGCTCTGGAGATTGATCAATGAGCTGCTGCCCCTGGGATAAGATGGCTGACCCAAAGGTAACAAGGACGCCCCCCGATAGCACAAGGCTAAGCAGAAATACTAAAATTACGGCAATGCCATGCGGCAAAAAGCGTTCAATCCACCGAACGGGGTAGTTGAGTAGGAAGGCTAGAATGGCCGCGAACGTAAAGATAACCACAACCGTTTGAAAATAGCCCAGGGTTTGGGCGATCGCCCAGGCTAAGGCAAATAATAGAAGATAGCGAAGTAGCCTAGTGTTGTTAAGCTGACGCCAGAATTTTCTAACAGGAAATTTACTCATTATTTATTTAAAGATGTTTTCTAGGACTAAAAGCTGTCAAATTTCCTCAGAGATATATCATAGTTTCCCGGTTGCTTCAGCCTCTATGAGGCATAGGTTATGGGGATTGCGAGTAGAAAAAGCGATCGCCACTCCAATTTTCTACACTCAACAGCCCCGATCGATATGCTAGTTCAGTGGTCTATTTACAAAAGGCGGGGATAAAACCATGCGAGAGGTGACGGTCGCTGCAACGCAAACCTTGGACCAAGGCAGTCAGGAAGCCAACATTGAACGCATTGAGACTTTGATCAAGCAAGCCGCAACTCAAGGGGCAACTGTGATCTTGCCGCAAGAACTGTTTGCACTCCCTTACTTTTGTAAAGACCAGAACCCCAAATGGTTTCAGCAGGCAATGCCGTTTGAAAACAATCCTCTCCTTGCTCGCATGAGCGATCTAGCCGCACACCTGGAAGTCGTCATTCCGGTCAGCTTTTTTGAACGATGCCAGAATGCCTTCTTCAACTCGATCGCCATTATCGATGCAGATGGCTCGATCTTGGGCGTTTACCGAAAGGCCCATATTCCAGATGGGCCGGGTTATCAAGAAAAATATTACTTTTCACCCGGTGATACGGGCTTTCGCGTTTGGCAAACTCGCTATGGTCGCCTGGGCGTTGGCATCTGCTGGGACCAGTGGTTTCCAGAAGCCGCGCGGGCAATGGTGTTGCAAGGTGCAGAGCTATTGCTGTATCCCACTGCGATCGGCTCTGAGCCGCCCGATCCAACCTGGGATTCACAAGGCCACTGGCAACGGGTGATGCAGGGCCACGCCGCCGCCAACCTCGTTCCGGTCGTCGCTTCTAATCGCGTTGGCCGTGAAGTGGGTGAAACCTGTGAAGTAACATTCTACGGCTCCTCGTTTATCGCTGGACCGACGGGAGAGCTCATTCAATCAATGGATCGCACTTCTGAAGGTGTGATCACCACAACGTTTGATCTGGATGCGATCGCCCAACTGCGGACCACTTGGGGAATTTTTCGCGATCGCCGCCCCGACCTCTACGGTGCCCTCTCCACGCTAGATGGACAGATAGGGCGATCGCATTAAACTGTCATTCGTTTCAACAGGTTGATTTACACCCCCTCTTGACTCCTGAAGCTGCGTGAAAACATGGCAATTTAATCTCTAGTAGAAGTTAAAAGAACTTGGCGTTAGAAGGATAAGATCCAGGATTTTTGGGAACTCTAAACTTGCAGTTCTGGAGAACTTCATTCGTTACTAATATGAGCTTTACTGGGACAATTAAGGAAATTAGAAAGAGTGGGAAAGGCAAGAACTACGCTTACATCACTCCTGATATTGCCCTTCCTGAACATGAAGGTCCTATACGCTTCTTTGAAGATAAGCTGCTCGAAGCTAGTATCAGTGGAATTATTGAGGGAGATGTCGTTGACTTCCAGATTTTTGACTGGCAAAAAAGAGATGGAACGATTGAAAAGCTTGCTGGAAATGTACGATTAATCAGGTCTATTCGTAATGAAGCTCTGAGCAAAGAAGATAAATCGCTAGAAGCAATTGAGAACTCTCTTTCTTTCGAGAAGACAGGCACAATTAGCTGGATTGACTTTCAAAAGGGTAAAGGCTATATCAAGCTAGATAATAATGGAGAAGAGCAAGGTAAAGAAATTATCTTCTTCACTGATAATTTGGATTTATCGGTTGAACGCCTTGAAAAGGATGACAGAGTAGAGTTTTCAGTTCAAAGTCGGAAAACTCGGAATGGGCTAATTACTAAAATTGCTAGAAACATAAAACTTTTGTCTAAAAGTTCTAAAAAGGTAGAAGATCTGGAGTTTTCATCCTCTCAAGCAATTGATGTAAAAGTTGCTAAAGAAGCAATTGTTGATTTTGCCAGCAATGTGATGTCTATCTCTGATGCTGCACAATTTGAAGATTATGTGTTCCTCCTATTAAGGCTTCTAGGAATACATAAGTTGTATCAGTATGATAAAAAGAATCAGGCTGGCCGAGCCGATGGATTTTTTATAATTGGTAGCCTTGTAGTTATGTACGACTGTACTTTAAGAAGCCATTTTGAGGATAATAAAAAAGACCAGCTTGAGAACTACGTCAACAAATTGAAACGCTCGGAAATCACCATTGAGGTACGGCAGACCGATGGTGGTACGACCAAGAAAAAACACCACATTGAAACCAAGAATCGCCAGGTATGGGTGATTACTCAGGGACGCAGCAGAGGAATTATGGATATTGATGGCGCTATTTATGTAAAAGAAGTATCGGTCAAGGATTTGATTCGTTTACTCAAAGCTAAACTTTATTCGGATACTTTTGAGGAAGAAGATCTGTCTGCGAGATTGGCAATTATTGATAAGACCATTGATTAGGACATAGTTACCTAGGTGGTTAGCTGACAAAATCCTTGAAACCTAAAACCTTCGTTGTTCAGGTTTCGACCGCACTCAACCTGCGAGCCAACCTCTATCGTGGGTTGAGCGCAGCCGAAATCTACCCCTGAGAAGATTGTGCCATCAGCCTATCGATCGCTGTTGCTCTCTGCGATCGCTGCGGCAAATCTTCAGGCCAACACAATTTATATCAGCGATTTCTGAAGACTGCATCCCAGCCATCAGGCCAGTAAAAAACTGGGGGTCTATTCAAACTGATCAGGGCTGAGCCGAACTTCACCAAAATCAGGTACCCAGGCAATCCAATCTCCCTCGGGTTCTTCACACAACAGCAGCGCTTCGTCAAAGCTGAAGGGAGTCATCTGGTCACGCAGTTTGACCCAGCCTGGTTTCTGGACCTTAAACTGAATGGGGCTCAGGGTTGGACGTGATGTGGTTCGACGTGATGTGGCGGTATTCATACATAATCAAAACATTCTGTATTCAACGCTACAAAATATTTTGCTTGAAGGGCAAGCAAATATCGTAGAACTTAACAGTTTTGTCCCGATCGACACCGGATGGGTAGAGTCGCGAGCTAGTTCTGATAGTATTCAACGGTTATTGTGATCATTGAGATTGGGTTCATGCAGCATATTTGGTATCCCTTCACCCAAGCAAAAACGGCTCCCTTGCCTCTTAAGGTCAAGTCGGCTGAGGGCGTTTGGCTAGAGTTGGAAGATGGTCGTCGTGTCTTAGACTGCATTTCTAGCTGGTGGGTCAATCTGCATGGGCACGCGCATCCCAAAATCGCTGAGGCCATCTATCAGCAGGCCAAGCAACTAGAGCAGGTGATCTTTGCTGGATTTACCCATGATCCAGCCGAGCAATTGGCCGAACGTCTGGTGCAGCGGTTGCCTGATCCCTTAAGCCGGGTTTTCTTTTCTGATAATGGCTCAACAGCAGTTGAAGTTGCCCTCAAGATGGCCTATCAGTATTGGGTAAACCAGCAGCAGAAACGGACTGCGTTTATTGCCTTTGAAGGGGCTTATCACGGAGATACGGTTGGAGCGATGTCGGTCGGGGCTCGATCTTTATTTTCTGAAGTCTTTTCAGATTTATTGTTTGAGGTAGAATATCTGCCGTTCCCAGCAACCTTTATGGGGGATGAGCAAGTTTTAGAGCAAGAAGACCAAATCTTGGCGCAGCTTGAGACAACGTTGACCCAGCAGCCTGATCGCTTTGCCGCCATTTTAATTGAACCGCTGGTGCAGGGTGTAGGTGGCATGAAAATGTGTAGACCTCAGTTTCTGCAACGGTTGCGGCAGCTTGGCGATCGCACTGGAATGCTATTGATCTTTGACGAAGTGATGACAGGCTTTGGGCGCACCGGCGATTGGTTTGCTTGCCTCAAAGCCGCCGTTGCTCCCGATATTATTTGTCTTTCCAAAGGCTTGACAGGGGGTTTTTTGCCCCTGTCTGTCACGGTTTGCACCGAAGCTATCTACCAAGCGTTTTATAGTGACAATCCCCTGCACACCTTCTATCACGGGCATAGCTACACAGCAAATCCGTTGGGCTGTGCGGCGGCTCTAGCCTCTTGGGACTTGATGCAGTCCAACGAATCTGCTTTTTCTGGCATGGAAGCTAAGCACCGCCTACACTTGAGCAACTTGCAAGATCATCCTCAATTGAAAAAACTGCGGGTGACGGGCACAATTGCTGCAATGGATATTGTCACGGATCAGCCCGGATATTTAAACCAGATCTCTGCAAAAATTCGTGAACGGGCGATCGCCCACCAGCTCTTGCTGCGTCCCCTCGGTCAAGTGCTTTACCTGATGCCACCCTACTGCATCACCGATGCAGAACTAGCGTTTGTGTATGACGGCATTCGAGCTATTCTGAGCGATTGATTAAACAGTATGATCTAAAGCTGCACCTTTCATCGAGCGATTACCCGTGCCAACCCTTCGTTACGACTGGACAACCTCAGAAATTCTCGCGCTTCTGCAACAACCTTTGCTAGATCTGGTTTACCAGGCGCAGACGGTTCACCGGGAATACAATCCAGCGCAGGATGTTCAACTGGCCACGTTATTAAGCGTTAAAACAGGTGGATGTGCAGAAAATTGCGCCTACTGTCCGCAATCTGCCCATTATGAAACGCCGCTAGAGAAGCAGGCAATGGCCAGCGTGGGTGAGGTACTTGCTAAGGCAGAGCAAGCAAAAGCCCTCGGAGCGTCTCGTTTTTGTATGGGGTGGGCATGGCGCGAGATTCGGGATGGGGCTTCGTTTGAGGCGATGCTGGAGATGGTGCGAGGGGTACGAAGCTTGGGCATGGAAGCCTGTGTGACGGCTGGAATGCTAAATGATGCTCAGGCTCAACGGTTGTCAGAAGCGGGCTTAACCGCCTACAACCACAATTTGGATACCAGCCCCGAATATTATGAGCAGATCATTACAACCCGCACCTACGACGATCGCCTCAAGACACTAGACCATGTGCGGCAGGCAGGTATCACTGTTTGTTGTGGTGGCATTATTGGCATGGGAGAAACGCTGCGCGATCGCGCCCGTTTGCTAGAAGTGTTAGCCACCTTAACCCCCCATCCCGAGAGCGTCCCAATCAATGCCCTGATTGCCGTTGATGGCACGCCCCTAGAGGAGCAGTCGCCCATCGATCCGTTTGACTTGGTGCGGATGTGTGCCGCCGCTCGCATCCTGATGCCAAAAGCTAGAATTCGGCTCAGTGCGGGGCGTACCCAGCTCAGCCGCGAAGCCCAAGCCCTCTGCTTTTTGGCAGGTGCAAATTCTATTTTTTATGGCGAAAAACTGCTGACGACCGGAAATCCTGACATGGATAGCGATCGCCAACTCCTAAACGATCTGGGTATCCAAACTGTCATGTTGTAGTTTTCCCGACATGGTGCTGCGGCTGTTGCGTATGCACTAGGGCTGAATCTGGGCGATCGCCCCGCCGACTCCACCGAGTGGCAGACGTTGAATCCTAGGTTGGATGAATAGCCTGATGGAGATGTAGTCTGGCTAAACAGTTAGGTTCAACTATGGCATATGACTATGACCTGCTGGTGATTGGGGCGGGGCCAGGAGGGTTGGCAGCTTCAGAGCAAGCAGTAGCCTATGGGGCCAAGGTGGCGATCGCAGAACAAGATCGAGTGGGTGGAGCCTGTGTAATTCGCGGCTGCATTCCCGAAAAGTTGATGTCCTTTGCGGCCAACTTTGCCCACCTAGAGCAAGATGCCGAAGACTATGGCTGGCATTCCACCCAACCCGATCACAAACCGATGGATTGCGTCTTCGACTGGCAACAGTTTGTCGCAAATCGCGATCGCGAAGTTCAGCGATTGAGTCAGCGGCATCAGTCAGCCTTAGAACAAGCTGGGATAAATCTAATTCGTGGATGTGCTCAGTTCGTTGATGCCCATACTATTGAGGTGGGCGGACGGCCTATCACGGCTGACAAAATTTTGATTGCAACTGGAGCCAGAGACATTAAGCTCTGTGTTCCCGGCATTGAATATGCCATTAGCTCACCCGAAGTCTTTCAGCTCAAGCAGCAACCGCAACATGTGGCAGTTTTGGGTGGCAACTATATCAGCGTCAAGCTCGGGGGCATTTTGCGACGGTTGGGGTCGCAGGTGACAATGGTGATTGCAGAAGATCGTATTCTGGCAGACTTTGATCGCGATTTAGCGCTGGCGATCCAATCTAGCCTTCGGGAGCAGGGAATGCAAATTTTGGATAAGACGCATCTCAAGGCGATCGCCCCCACCTCAGATGGATCTCAGGGATCACCAGAGCAGTCGCAAAACGGGTTGAACCTGACGCTGGCAACCGAGCAGACTTTACAAACAAAAGATTCACAAACACGAGATTCGCAAGCAAAAGATTCACAAGCAAAAAACTTACAAGTAGATACTGTTTTATCTACCCTGGGGCGGCAAGCCAATATTGAACACTTAAATCTGGAGCGAGCAGGCGTTGCCATTCAAGATGGCGCGATCGGCGTGGATCAGGATAGCCGCACCAGTCAACCTCACATTTTTGCCTTGGGCGACTGCACCAACCGCCCTCACTGGACACCTGTGGCGATCGCCTCTGCCCGTGCCTTTGGCCGTACCGAGTTTGGCAACCAACCCGAAACGATTGCTTACGAATTTATTCCAGCCACCGTCAGCGCTCACCCCGAAGCCGCAACCGTAGGGCTGAGTGAAACCCAGGCCCAAGCCAAATTTGGCCAAGACTCTGTTCGATGTTATTCCACGCGCTTCCGTCCCCTGTTCTACAACCTGATCGAACGAGATGAACAAACCTTTATGAAGTTAGTCGTTGAAAAGCAGAGCGATCGCGTGCTTGGGGCTCATATGATGGGACCCTGTGCCAGCGAGATTGTGCAATGCTTGGCGATCGCCCTACGGGTGGGAGTAACCAAACGCGACTTTGATGCCACGATTGGCATTCACCCCTCCACCGCCGAAGAGCTATTCACTCTTTGACATTCTCTCTACCTAATCTCCAAAAGCTGGTGACAAGACTCGAACTTGCGACCGGCTGATTACAAATCAGCTGCTCTACCAACTGAGCTACACCAGCAACCAGGTCTAATCATAACAAATTCCGGCAGCTCTCTCAAAAAAATCTTGATTTCGCCGCAGATTGAAAAAAATGGAGGGCTGCGATCGCCCCCCGCCACAGATGATCAGACAACCTCTGATCACCGACCCTAATGGAACGGGGGACATCTAGACCTTCTAGGCCATATTCTAGGCCATATTCTAGGCCATGCTATTCTCGATCGCCCAACGAGCCAACTCCGTTCGGTTGTGGAGCCCCGTCTTGCCCAGCATGTTGCTTACGTGGCTCTCAATGGTGCGCTGACTGACATTGAGTTCTTCGGCGATTTCTCGGTTTGCCATACCTCTCGCTACAAACTGCACGACCCGCAGCTCGGTTGGCGTCAGCTCCACATCAAACGGCACCTGAATTTTAGGTCCGCTATCTGTGCTTTTGTTTTGGTGATGGATCAAGCGCGAAGCTTGCTTTAGAGAAGATTCCACCTGAGCCACTAATTCCTCTGGCTCAAACGGCTTCACCATATAGACATCGGCTCCGGTGCTAAGCCCCTTCACCCGATCTTGACTTTGACCTTTAGCAGAGAGAAATAAAACAGGGATCCAGCTTGTGCGAGGGTCCTTGCGGACATGCTCCACCAGGGAATATCCATCCATCTCTGGCATCATCACGTCGCAGATAATCATATCGGGAGTGTCTTTGTCCAACACTTCCAATGCTTCGCGGCCATTCTCTGCAGTGACGACTTCATACCCACGAAACTCCAAATAATCTTTAACAAGCAAGATTAGATTGGGATCATCGTCAATCAACAGAAGTCGTTTGTGATCTCCTACACTGCTTTCCTTCATGCTTTGCTACTCACCATGCCTAAGTCAACAATAGAGCTTATAATCTGAGCCTTCAATACTCTGACATTACACTGAAAAGATCCAGGATGCCTCATGCTTCTGTGAGATCACAACAGTTTCTCAGGCGCTAGAGCCAAATTAAGTTTGGGAATCTCCTATTTCTTTGAGATATTATCTGCTTTCCAAACTAACGGAAGAATAGCTACCAATAGCTCATCATTTTTAAGAAATCTTCACCAAAATCCTTGACAAAGAGTTAACTAAAATGAGGGAGGTTTTGCTCTTGTTAAAGCATCGCCCGTATTGAGATCAGCTATCGTACAACAGCAAACGTAATCGTTTACTGATTTCATCTCCAAAGGGTCATCTCTAAAGAGCTATCTTCAAAGAGTCATCTCAAAGAGAGTGAATGCGCTCGCTCTTATTCTACTGCGATTGCTGGGAAAGGGGCGGAGATTCTGTTGGGGATGGCTCAGGCTGTGGCAGAGGATGGGTCAGAAAAGCAAACTCCTGCACAATCTGATTGTTGAGTAGGTGTTCTTGGATGATGCGCTCAATCACTTCGGGGGTCGCACTGTGATACCAAACCCCATCGGGATACACAACCAAGATTGGACCTTTCTGACATACTCGCAGGCAATTTGCTTTGGTGCGAAAGATACAGGTAGGCCGATCGGCTGTAGGGGCATCGAGTTTCAATTCCTTTAGCCGTCGCTTCAGGTAGTCCCAAGCTTTCAGGCTGAGGTCTTTATCACAACACTTCGCTACTGTCTGATCTGCACAAATGAATAGGTGTCGCTGAATTTGGGCCAACCCCAGCGCTTTGACGCAGGTGGTCAATCCATTGGGAGCTAGCGTATCGCAATCGGGAGTCATTAGGAATGCAGGTGCAGCGCCTGAATCTACAAAATCTACTATATACGCCCTCCGCCCCAAACCAGGGTGAGCAAAACCAGTACGAAGGCTTCTGTCCATTCTACGACTGCGCCATAGGTATCTCCGGTGTGGCCCCCCAACCGATGGTGAAACCAAGCTGCGGTGAGGATGGCGATCGCCCCTCCGCCCACGACCGTGCCTAGACTCACTCCGACCGCAACTCCCAGACCCGGCCACTCCCAGTCGGTCCAACCCATCAGCGGCAGGGCGGATAGCCCAACCAACCCCAACGCTCCGGGAACCAAATCCCAACCGGATCGAAATGCGGCCTGATGCAAAGCGCCTTTGCCGGTTGGTTTGAGGTAGGGATAGCGGGCGATCGCCACCTGTTGCCCCCAGCGCCCCCAGCCTGCTGCCAGTGCCAGACTCAACCCCCGAAAATACTCGAGATCTGCCAGCGCCGCAGTCTTTAGAAACACAATGCTCAGGGCTGCCATTACCCCAAATGCCCCTGTGACGCTATCGGTCATCACTTGCAGGCGACGCTGCGGGTCGGGAACGGCCAGTCCATCGGCAGTATCGATCGCCCCATCGAGATGTAAGCCCCCCGTGAGGCCAATCCAGGCGATGACAATCAGGGCGCTGCGGGTCAGCAGGGGAAAGCCAATCTGGTAGAGGCCAAAATCTAGTAGACTGAGCAATCCGCCGACAATCAGCCCAACCAACGGAGCCAAACGAGCTACACGCTGAAAATCTAACGTCCAGGCTTGGGGCACTGGAATCACGGTATAGAAGGCGATCGCAGCCGCTAGATCAGCGAAAAAACGGGTGAAGTATTTTCTGAGCACCATTTGACTTTTTTGACGTTTTCTTGGACGTTTTCCAGAATGGTGCGGCGATAAATGACGCAGAGATACAAGCTCAGTCAAAAATTCCGTAAATTCTGTCAAGAACAACGCTGAAGCCTGAGATAAGATTGTTGCATGCATTACGACTGAGGACAAAAAATCATCCACTCTGGTGGTGGTAGTCTGTCCAGGAAGAATCTAAGATCATATTTCGGAGCAACACTTTTCCCTGAAGTATTTTTCCTGAAATAGTGTACCCACATCAGCAAGATAAACTTGCTAGCCTAAAAAACCTGTTGACGATTCAGTCTTCCATTTTGGCTGTTTCTGATCGCACGATTGGAGCGCCTGGCTGAGGGCTGACTAGCGTTTAACTCAGCAGTAGGGCTCATTCCTTCTTCGTTGAGCACCTAGTTTTTCCTCTCAATGCGCCCAGGCCTGCCCAGATCAAGGACTTCTTTAACTTATGAGTCACGACCAAGTTTCCGGGAATACAAAATTGCCTGCCCCCTGTATTGTTGACAATGGCATCGTTGTCAGTAAACAGGATATGCAGCGGCTGCTGGCCGATTTAAGCCGAGTCCGCTATATCTATAAGCAAGATGGCAATGTGATTGCCGAGGATGAAGGATACGTGCTGGAGGTCTTTGCCGATCCGCAGCAATCTACGTTAGTGACCAACCATACGCTTTATCTCAATGTCCACAGCTTTGACTATCTCCTGCTCAAACAGCTGCCCGAACAGCAGGCCTGTTTTGATTTAGTGCAAGACAACCGCCAACTCAGGCTGATTCCTCTATCTAATCCGCTTCAGGAGCAAAAAACTCGCAGCCTCAATGCTGCTGCGCTGGAAGCGGTCGTTGCTGAGGTTTTGTCTGCCAACTGGGACGTGCAGATTGATGACGAAGAAAACTTTTCGTTGTAGCTGCGACGTTGATAATTTGTTGTTGAGTTAGCAAACTGTGGGATTTTCTTTTCAATGCCAGGCTCGCTGTGGCCATACTCAGGCACGGGCGGGCCTCTTTTCAACGCCGCACGGAGTCGTTGAAACACCTCGATTTATGCCGGTTGGGACGCTTGCCAATGTCAAGACGGTGACTCCCGAACAGCTAGAGGCAACGGGTGCTCAGATGGTGTTGGCCAATACCTATCATCTGCATTTGCAACCGGGCGAAAACATTGTGGCAAAAGCAGGTGGGCTACACCGTTTTATGAACTGGAAAGGCCCTATCCTGACTGATTCGGGCGGCTTTCAGGTGTTTAGCCTCAGTGAGATGCGGATTATTTCAGAGGAGGGCGTCACATTTCGATCGCCCCGCGACGGTCAGCGCATCAATCTCACACCAGAGCGCTCGATCCAGATTCAGAATGCGTTGGGGGCCGATGTGATTATGGCTTTCGATGAATGTCCGCCTTATCCGGCCAGTCGAGAGGCTGTCTCTACCGCCACAAGCCGCACCTATCGCTGGCTAGAACGTTGCATTGCGGCCCATCAACGCCCTGACCAAGCGCTTTTTGGCATTGTGCAGGGGGGCGTGTATCCCGATCTGCGCCAACAGGCTGCTCAAGATTTGGCAACTCTGGATTTGCCGGGTTATGCGATCGGTGGCGTCAGCGTCGGTGAGCCTCCCGAACTCATTGAGCAAATTGTTCAGGCGACGGCTCCTTCGCTCCCGCCGGACAAACCCCGCTACCTGATGGGGGTTGGGACCTATCGAGAAATGGCCCAGGCGATCGCCGCCGGAGTTGATTTATTTGACTGCGTCATTCCAACCCGTTTGGCAAGGCATGGCTGTGCTCTCGTCCAGGGAGAACGCTGGAATTTAAAAAATGCCAAGTTCAAGGAAGATTTTACGCCGCTGGATGCCAACTGCTCCTGCTATACCTGCCAAAGTTTTACGCGAGCGTATGTCAGCCATTTGCTGCGATCGCGCGAACTATTGGCCTACACCCTGCTGTCAATTCACAACATCACAGAGCTGGTTCACTTTACCCAACGCATCCGAGCATCGATTTTAGCCGATCGGTTTGCGACAGAGTTTGCCCACTGGCTAAAACCCGCCCCTGCTTCATTACCCTCTTAAGCTTCAATCCGCTTCTGCACCGTCGCAAAATTTTGGCTGATTGACAGCTTCATCTCGTTCAGTTGATCAAGCTGGGGCTGAAGCTCGCTGGCTCGGCGCTTGGCCTGCACTTTGCGTTCTAAGGCGGCTCGCGCCAAATATTCTTTGCCCTGTTTGAGTGCGAGTTGGGCGGCCTTATGCCAGGTCTCAATTTCAACCTGGATCTGGGCGTATTCTGACTCGAGACGGTTTTGGGCGATCGCAATATTATCTGTGGCTTGCTGAAAAAGGGCGATCGCCTCCGCCGGATTGGGTGCATAGGCGGCTTGCTCAATCATGCGACGAGCATCCAAACTGCCCAACTGACTGGCATCAATCCCAAAGCTGGCAAGCTGAGAGCTTTCGTTGCGCCCCGTTTTGCACCAAGTGGCAAAATGTTCACAGTTGTTGTGAAATAGGTTGTACTGCTGCTCTCCCAGTCGGCTCTCTGCTCGCTGAATCGCGATATCGGGAATGTAGTTGACCGAATAGGTTTTGAGAAAAATGGGTTTTCCAGCCGCGAAGGTCGCCATAGAGGTGCGGCGAATCGTAGCCTCTCCTCTTTTGCTGTAGTGAATCACCGTTCCATCACCACAGTCGATACCGTGATGCTCGTAAACACCCTCCATGCCGACGAAGGGCCGCATGACATAAATCTGATCTCCTCTGGCCATAGGTCTAATGTAGCTACTATGTCGCTGATTTGTGTCGCTGATCTGTGTCGCTGATTTGTATTGCTGATCTGGGTCGCCTAGCCTGTGCTGTCTAGCCTGTACTGCCGCCCAAACACTGAATGCTCCGCAGGTCATCGGCAAGTTCTGCAGCACTAGAATATCGTGCTTCAACTTGGGAATGGGTGAGTTGAGCCAAGACTGATTTCAGAGTCGAGGGCAAACCAGGCACTAGATCAGCCGAAAAGCGTGGCCCTTCCGCCTGATCTTGGTAAAACAAAACCGGGTCTTGCCCGGTTATACAGTAGGCCAAGAGCGGGCCGAGCGCGTACAGATCGCTTGATGGCGTGGCGTCAATTTCGAGCTGTTCTGGCGCGACATAAGCATGAGAACGAGGCGGTGGACTTTGGTCCAATACCAAGGCTTTGATAGCTCCAAAGTCAACCAGCCCAATCTGGTTGCCCGAGTGAGGTTGTGAACAGCAAATCAGGCTGTGCGGCTGGATATCACGGTGTAACACAGGTGGTCTGAAGCGGTGCAGGTAGGTCAGCACATCGCAGATTTGCAGTATCCAGTTCACTGCTTGCGGGAGGCTAATCGGACCTTGATCTGTAATTCGTTGGGCCAGACTTTGACCTGCAATCAGTTCCATCACCAAGTAGGGGCGTCCGGCTTGGGAGAAGAAGTCAACAAATTGGGGTAGACCGGAGTAGTGCAACTGACGCAGAATTTCTGCCTCACAGTCAAAAGCGGCATGCGCTTGAGACTGTCCTACCCAAGAGTTGTTAAGAGTTTTGAGGACGAGCTGCTGCCCGCTGCTCCATGCCAGATAGGTGATGCCGACTTTGCCTTGTCCTAATACCTTAATCACGCGGTAAGGCCCAATCGTCCACAACGGATTGAGCGGCTGCCCACAGTCCAAACAAAAATGTGGCCCCTGCCGCCGATGCAGGCAGCTAGATGCTCCGGCAGCACCCGCAGGAGCCAGATCTGAAGGGGCGATCGCCTGCGTCAGCCTATTGGCAACAGCCAACCCTGAACGAGAGCCAGATGCATTCGGTGCATTATCAGAAGAAATTTGAAGATGGGAAGGAACTGGAATGGTTCCAGGTGGTGACAACGCCTGTCCCTTCCCTTCAGACTTTTCCGGCTGATCGGCTCCGCCTGCATTACCTTCCGGAATGGGAGCCGGGACGAGCGGTGTTCGTCCTGCGATTTCAGTTTCGGTATGCGGTTGATCAGCCCTTTGGCTAATCGTGCGATCGCCCTTCATCGACTCAGGCAGATTTTTGAGCGCATCTGTCCCAAAATGCACTTGAATATTGGGTCCAGAACGAGCTAGGCGAATGATCGCGCCATCTTTCAGCGGGACTTGAGCAATTCGTTTGCCATCGAGATAGGTGCCATTAGTGCCTAGATTGACAATTTCCCAGGCTAGACCGTCGCGGCGTAACTCAACATGGTGGCGAGATACAACCGCACTATAGAGAATTACGTGATTATCGGTTGATCGACCGATGCGGATCACGGGCTCATTCTCAACAAAAGTCCAGACTTGCACTGGAATCTGCTTGAGAGGGTGCAAGAGAAACAGAGTAATCACATTAGCAGGATGAAGGCTAAGCAGAGAACTTTTGGAAAGAGAAATCGAAACTGTTAATATCCTATGCTGCTTTGACCAAAGCCGAGTGAATTGATGGGTGGAGCACAGATTTGTTTAATCTCAAACCCCACTTTAACCCCAATCCTAAACAACGGTTCAAGGGGCAAAGGATAGGTCAATGCAGCTGACTGCCCTATGCCGTTTGGAATAAAAAGCTAACCAAATCGCCCTTGCCAAACGAAATGCGATCGCCTGCCCGCAATCGATGGCGATTGCCCATCGGCAAAAGTATGTTGTTCACATAAGTGCCGTTAGAGCTGCCTACATCCTCAAGGTAATGTGCATCTCCTTCCACTCGGATATCTGCATGAATGCGAGACACGATCTCAGAGTTAGGAAAACCGGAAAGATCGATGTCGGGCGGAATCCGATCATTGGGCTTCCCAACATGAATGACCGACAAGGAGGGAGACAACTCCACCAGTGTATTGCTCTGAACATGCAGCAACTGGGCCGTCTGGACCTGTAGCTGTGTGTGGGAACTGGCCACAGGCGCAGGTTGTGATATGGGCTGCGATACAGGTGGCGGTGGTGGCTCACTTGCGGGTGGCGGCGGGGGCGGTGCTAGCGGTGGTGGCTCTACTGATATGGGCGGTGTTGCTTCTCGCGGGGCCATCGTTGCTGAGGCATCAGGTTCATCTATCGCAGCAGTCGGATAGCCTGACTCTACCGGGAAATAAGGTTGCCCTGTCGCAACAGGCTCTGGCTCAATTAAAGGATCAGGCGGAACTAAATCTGGCAAGAGCGGGTTGTCGGGCGGTGGCGGTGGTGGCGGGGTTGCCTGACTCGTGGCTGCAGCTTGCATGTTGAAGCCACACTGGCCACAAAAGCTAGCATCAGCTTGCACGGCTGTACCGCAATTAGGGCAGCCAATCATGGCCGGTAGAGGCGTGTAGCATGCTTCGCACTGAACTGCGCCATCCGGATTTTGGTGATTACAGTTGGGACAGACGATCATATAACTTTCCCTTAAATCGCCCTCATCATAAAAGGTGAAGAGGGAGAGGAGCTTGATTTTGATCCCCTCTAGTTAATCCTGAGGTTTTACGACTGTCGAGGGGGCTGAAGAACAATACTGCAGTCTGGCACCCTGAGAGACTGATTGAAAACCTGCCGCAGCGTTTCTTGTCAGAAAGTTCACACCTGTATGCTTCTTCAGGAATGCAATTCTAACAAATCTGGGTTTTAGGCTGGCAACACCAAGTCACGTAGGGGCGGTAGACGGTAGATTTTCTCCTGCTGCCTGGTCGAGGAGCCACCATAGATTGCCTTGAGGTTGAATCAGTCGGGCAGGATAGGCGTCATTTTCTGCATTCGGTGCAAAGATTTGGGCTAGAGCCGGTTGCTTGCCTGCTCCCGACACCAAAAATAGAATGCAGTGAGCCTGATTGATCAAAGGAACTGTAAAGGTGATACGAGGTTGTCCATCTTTATTGCCCACTGTAATCAGGCGATCGCACACCTGCAATGCCGCTGTGTGCGGGAACAGAGAGGCTGTATGCCCATCGTCTCCGATTCCTAACAAAATGACATCAAAGCTAGGAAAACTACCGGGTTGTACCTGAAAAAATGTTTGCAGTTCCTGTTCGTGTCGAGCTGCTGCGATCGCCGGATCAGCTTCATCGGTGGGCATCGGATGAATATTGGCAGGCGGGATGCTGACATGATCGAGCCATGCCTGACGAGCCATGCGCTCATTGCTATCGGGATGATCGGACGGCACATAACGCTCGTCTCCCCAAAAGATGTGAATGCTTTCCCAGGGCAGATCCTGGGTCGCCAGTGCTTCATAGAGGGGTTTGGGGGTGCTGCCACCTGCAAGGGCAAACGTTGCTCTCCCGCGCTGGGCGATCGCCTCTCGGATCTGCATGAGGACTAGGTCTAGCGATCGCTGCACCAAGCTAGCGCGCTCGGGGAAAACTTCTACGACTTGAGGCATCGGCTTCTTCTTTTGAAACGACAGACGTGAAACGACAGATGTGAAACGACAGGCATGGTCTTGACTCAGTTGCAGCCTACCCTTAATTCCTGGCCTTCGAACCAGAGCAAAGAATTTTTTTGATTTTTTAATATACTTGAGACGAATCTACGGCGGGTTATCTAGTTTTTTGCCAGGATAGATTTGCAACTGCGGTCTCTAAAAGTTGGGAAGGCATGTAGAGAAAGTCATCATAATGCGGAACTCTAAACAAAGTTTTTAATCTTGAAGAGTTTGGATTGGAAAATTGGCCCAGGTTCTTTGAAACATGCTCGACTGTCAACCCTTGCTGTAATCTAAGCCACTAGTCGCCAGGATCGGCCATGATGTTTAATTACCTTTAGGTTATCTTCTGATCTCTAGATAAATCGCCCTGGTTTGGCCTCAAAGATAGAAAGACTTAGATAGAAAAACTTTAGGAGTTCAATGAAAGCGCCCAACAGCCGTCAAATTTCCCCAGTGGTTTCTCGAACGCTGAAAACCGTTGGCCTGATTATGATTCTGGCATCCCTGCTAGACATGATCATCTTGCCGATTCCCTATCAGGTCTTAGAGCGGGGATGGCAAATCCAGTTTGTATCGCAGGTGGTCGATCGGGGCATTATTCCTATGATCGGTATTGCCCTACTGCTGACTGGGTCTTGGTTTGAAGGAAGCTCCAGCAATGCTGAAAAAGAATCATCAACGTGGGCTAGCCCAAAAGCTTGGGCGTTAATCCTCTCCTGCATCTTAGGTGCGTTTTATCTGGTGTTGTTTCCGCTGCACCTCAACAATGTGCGGCTCGGCACCCAGCAAACGCTGCAACAGATTGATCAGGAAGCCACTCAGGCTGAACAGCAGTTGGGAACTCGCTTAACGACTGAAGTAGGCCAGCAGCGGGGACAGATCTTATCGCTCCTCGAAAACCCAGACCAACTGAATCAGGCTCTGCAGAGTGGTCAGGTGAGTGAAGATCAGGCAACTCTCCTGCAGCAGTTCCAGCAAGATCCAGATTCGCTCGACCAGTTTTTGCAGCAGCGGGCTGGAGAACTGCAAACTCAGTTCCAGACCCAAATTCGGATCAGACAGGAAGAAGCTCAACAAACTGCTAGAACAGAGGGCTTGAAGTCAGGCTTGCGAATTGGCCTTAGCAGCTTGTTGTTGGCCATTGGCTACATTGTCATTGGCTGGACCGGGCTCAAGAACCTTGGGCAAAGACCTGGAAAGCGCGCTCCCCGGAAGTCTCTCTAAGCGCTAGTAATTTACTAGGAATTTAACTGCGTTAACCCATTCAGAGGTGCAAGGTTCTGTCAAATCTAGTTGTTCTAGCCTGGGTGATTGCCTGTGTTTTCGATTTATATCCTCACGTACAACGAAGAGCTGGATATTGCGGCCTGCATTGAGTCGGCTCTACTCTCAGACGATGTGATTGTGGTTGATTCCTGTAGTGGCGATCGCACCGTCGAGATTGCCAGTCAGTATCCAGTTCGTGTCGTGCAGCACCCGTTCGAAAGTCACGGTAAACAGCGCACCTGGATGTTGGAATCTGTCCCAGCCAAACATGAATGGGCTTATATTCTGGAAGCCGACGAGCGTATGACGCCAGAGCTATTTCAGGAATGCTTGGCGGCAATTCAGACTGAGGACTACATTGGCTACTATGCCGCAGAACGGGTGATGTTTATGGGCCAGTGGATTCGGCGCAGCACCCAATATCCGCGATATCAGTTGCGGCTGCTGCGGCGTGGCAAGGTTTGGTTTAGCGATTATGGACACACCGAACGCGAAGTTTGTGATGGACCGACCGGATTTCTAAAGCAAACATACCCCCACTTTACGTCCGGGAAGGGGATGAGCCGTTGGATTGAGAAGCACAATCGCTATTCCACTGATGAAGCGGTTGAAACCCTACATCAGCTCGAGAATGGCTCTGTCAACTGGCGAAACTTGTTGTTTGGGGCCTCTGAGGTAGAGCGGCGTAGAGCCTTAAAAGATTTGTCGCTGCGCCTCCCATTTCGACCGCTGATCCGATTTATCTACATGTACTTTGTGCTGGGAGGATGGATGGATGGGCGGGCAGGCTTCACCTGGTGTACATTACAGGCTTTTTATGAGTACTTAATTTTGCTCAAGGCCTGGGAAATGAAGCATATGCCCGTTCCTACGGTGGATGTGGCTAGTTCAACTCCTGGTTCAACCCCTGATTCAGCGACTGATTCAGCATCAGAGCTACTCAAGTCTTGATCGAGCTTGCTAAGGGGCGAATCCATCAGCACGGGTTGCGGCTTTGCCTCAAAATGTAGCCTGAGCGAAGCCGAATCGCTCGCTAAAATAGAGATACTCGTCTTATTTTCTTGAGTAAGGTATTCTAAAGATTGAAACAATTCTTTACAAAAATTGCAGATCAAAGCTTACAAATTATGAAAATAGAGTTCTGTGCAACCTGCTTTGCCTCAACCCGGTAGGGAATTAATTTATGGGGGCAGGATAAAATAGAGAACCAAATTTTACGTCACTGAGTAAGTCCTGGTATTGATCCCCTGCAGGCTCTAAGCTTGTTCAGAAGAGCGGTGATCGCTGGGTTATATTCTCAGCCAGTTAAAGGAGAGTAGGCTATTTGTGTTTCAACACTTGAAGCAAGACTTAAAGAATGACCTGATTGCAGGCTTGCTGGTCATCATTCCTTTGGCCACAACTATCTGGCTGACGCTGACGATCGCCAACTGGGTGATCAACTTTTTGACGCGAGTTCCCAAGCAGCTCAACCCATTTCATGATCTGCACCCGATCTTGGTAAATTTGCTCAACCTGCTGGTGGGGCTGGCTGTGCCTCTGTTCTTCATTTTGTTCATTGGTTTGATGGCTAGGAACATTGCTGGGCGGTGGTTGTTGGATTTTGGTGAGCGACTACTGCAGGCTATTCCTCTGGCAGGGGCCGTCTACAAAACCCTGAAGCAGCTTCTTGAAACGCTTCTAAAAGACACTAACAGCAAGTTTCGGCGCGTCATTTTGGTGGAGTATCCACGTCGGGGCATCTGGGCGATCGCCTTCGTAACAGGCACCATTGGCACCAGCGTCCATCCTCAGATGCCTGGACCTCTACTCAGTGTTTTTATTCCCACGACGCCCAATCCTACAACCGGATGGTATGCGATCGTGCCTGAAAGTGAGGTTGTGAGTCTATCGATGCCTATCGAAGATGCATTTAAGGTGTTAATCTCGGGTGGCATTGTTGGCCCCAGTGTGGCAGGTGCTCTGATGCCGCCTGCGGCTCCACTGAGCGATCGCCAACCCTTGGAGTCTTCCACTGAGAAACCGCTCGGTGACCTCAAACGACAAGCCTTTTCAGCGATTCCGACCGAAGAAGAATCGTAAATCTGTCTCGTCGTGTTACTCGCAGCCTGTTACTCATACATGTGAAAGCTCAGCGGATGCAGGTTCGTTGCTGTCCTGCTACGATTGGAGTTTGATTCAGACCCTCTCCCAGCTAGATTGCTATGCAAGCTCGTCGAATTGCCCGTGAACTTTGTCTCCTCAGCCTCAGCCAGCTTTCTAGCAGTCAAGAGCAGCTTCAGGATCAGGATCAGCAGCTCCAAAGTTTAGTGGTGGCCTCAGTCCGGACATTGACTGCCGAGGCTAGAGATACCTTGGAAGTTGCCGTATCTGAATTAGAGCGGGGAAGCGATCGCCTCCTCAGCAGCCAGACGCGGGCAGCCGACATCCAAGCTTCGAGAGCGATGGTGAAGGAAGCGATCGATCTGGCTCAGTCGGCAATCAACCGCATCGGATCGTCCCTGGAGTTGCCAGAGTTTATTCAGCTGGCAAACCAAAAAGATGTGCGGGAATATGCCTTCCAGCTCCTTAAAACCGTTCAGGCTGAACGCTCTGATCTCGATCAGGTGCTCACCGAAAGCATGGTGGATTGGCAACTGAGCCGTTTGGCCCGCATCGATCAGGATATTCTGCGCATTGCAGTTGCCGAAGTTATGTTCCTAGGAATTCCCAACCGAGTCGCCATCAATGAGGCCGTTGAGTTGGCAAAGCGCTACAGCGGTGAAGATGGGCATCGGTTTATCAATGGGGTTTTGCGTCGAGTGAGCGATCGCCTTCAGTCTCGATCTTTTGCAGCCCCCGAATAAATTAGCTTAAGCAGCAAAAGCCCTGCACTTTAACCTGCAAAGTAAGTCACAGGACGAATGTGAGGAAGCGAATTTGTGCAGTAGACCTTCTAAAATGCCTGGGTCAGCTATTCGCCTGCACAATTTTTCTCTACAGTGAAAGAGTGAAAGCAGAGCGAATCACTCTGAGTAATTTTCTAAGTGATTTGAGGTCGCTGCTCGGTTCAGCAGCTTTGAGGCAAAGGTTCAGCGAGGTGTTATGGGATTCAATTGGTTTAATCGCCAGCACAATAAACGCTCGGAGAAATCTGAGCCAGAAGTCAAGGAAGATCAGCAGGTTCAGCCTGAGGCCCCAGAGGCTGATGCTCAACCTGAGAGTGGGCAAACTCCTGCGATCGCTGAGGATTACCTAAGCTGGGCCAAGACGGCCTACCAAAATATCCAAAAACGTCAAAAGGAAGCGCCTGCTCCTGAGCCTGAAACTGCTCCTGAGCCTGAAGCTCAAGTAGAAGCGGTAGATGTGGCTCCTGAGGCAGCACCCGAGACAGCATCTGAGACAGCGACAGCACCCCCTGAAGTTGAGGCTTCTCCTGCAGAAGTCGTTGCTGAGATAGAAGAATCCTCGGCTGACGCTGAGACACCAGCGATCGCTTCCCCGTCTGAAGCAGAGGATTCAAACGCGATTGTGGTTCCCGATCCGTTGGTGAATGAGGCTCAGTCGATTGAGCCCTCAGCTTCTGTTGAACTTGAAGCCCAGCCAGAAGTTGAACCTGAGCCCATCGCATCTGAGCCTGTAGCCGAAGATCGAGCAGCCGAAGAGCCTGTAGCTGAGGTTGAATCTGAGATTGAGCCAGAGCCAGAGCCAGAAGCCGAGGAGCCTGTAGCTGAGGTCGAGCCAGAGCCAGAGCCAGAGCCTGTAGTTGAGGCTGAACCAGAGCCAGAGCCTGTAGCTGAGGCTGAACCTGCAACAGCTCTACCTTTCTGGGCACGGGCTGAAGCAGAACGCCTGGAGCGCTTAGAACGACTCAAGGCTGAGGCGATTGAGGCAGTTGAGCCAGAGGTAAGTTCACCTGTTGGAGCTTCTGCAGCTGAATCTTCAGACTTGATGCTTGACGAAAGCTTCCTGTGGTCGGCGGAGGTTTTAGCATCGCAGGGTCGCCGTCCAGAGGATATTTCGTTAGAAGAAATCACCTGGTTGAAGCGACTGCGGCAAGGATTAGATAAAACTCGCCGGAGTCTAGTCAATCAGCTGCGATCGATTGTGGGGCAGGGGCCGCTCAATCAAGAAGCCGTGATGGAAATCGAATCCTTGCTGCTGCAGGCTGATGTGGGCATTGAGGCGACCGACTACATTATCGAAGCGCTCCAGAGCAAGCTGCGTCAGGAGGTGTTGCCGCCCAATGAGGCGATCGCCTACCTGAAGCAAATCCTGCGGGACATGCTCGACAACCCCCAGGGCCAGCCCTACGACCCAAAATTTACACCTGAAAAAGGTGAACTCAACGTTTGGCTGATGACGGGCGTCAACGGCGCAGGAAAAACTACAACGATTGGAAAATTAGCGCATCTAGCCCGCAAATCTGACTACAGCTGTCTGATTGCCGCCGCAGACACCTTCCGGGCGGCAGCCGTGGAGCAGGTGAAAATCTGGGGACAGCGTAGCAATGTGGAGGTGATCGCTAATCCCGGCAAAAATACTGACCCTGCGGCTGTTGTCTTTGATGCAATTACGGCGGCTCAGTCTCGCGGCGCGGAGTTACTACTCGTCGATACAGCAGGGCGATTGCAAAACAAGAAAAACCTAATGGATGAACTGAGCAAAGTTCGGCGCATCATCGACAAAAAAGCGCCCAATGCCAAAATTGAATCGCTGCTGGTGCTAGATGCCACTCTGGGACAGAACGGTCTGCGTCAGGCAGAAGTTTTCTCCGAGGCGGCTCAGCTCAGTGGCGTGGTGATTACCAAACTAGACGGCACCGCCAAAGGAGGAATTGCGCTGGCAGTCGTGAAGCAATTAGGTCTTCCCATTCGATTTATCGGCGTAGGAGAAGGCATCGAAGATTTGCGGCCTTTCTCTAGCTACGAATTTATCGAGGCCTTACTAAGCGGCTAATTCATCTACACTTGGGATGTTTCCTATGGCAATCTGAGATAGCAACATCTGAGATGGCAATGTCTGAGATCACAGAGCCGAGTCCCAACCTGCTTTAAGGTGGGAACTAATTTGACCGGAGCTTACTCTACAAACCTTGTACTAAATTTCTAGCAGCTGTTTGCAAAGTCCAAGACTGACGCGGACAGAATGAAATCCGTGTTCCTGGTGTCAAAAAAGGACTCTAGTTCTTTGTTCCTACGAGTGAATGCGTGAGTCCTAAAGTTGATTTTTAGGCGTGAAACGTCTGTAAAATCAGCCTTGTCTCTTTTCCAAACAACCTCTCGGGTTTTTCAGTGGTTTGTCTCAATACACTTGTCCATCGTTGAGTTAATCAACCGCTGAGAACACACAGCCCTTTTGCAGCTACGTGAAATTAGGAGTCTTAATGACAAGTCAGTCCTCCCCAGCCAATTCCCTAACGTCCCTCCGATCAACCTCTACCTTGGCCAGCCAAAAAAACTCAAGCAATAAATCTATTCTGAGTGTTGACTTAGGCCGGACCTCCACAAAAACTTGTGTGAGCCGTGAGCCAGACAGTGTGGTTTTCATTCCTGCCAATGTTAAGCATCTGTCGGTGGAGCAAGCGCGTAATGGAGCTTTTGCCTCTCAAGACAACGATCGCTTACTTGATATTTGGTTAGAGTATCAAGGCAGTGGCTATGCTGTTGGGCAACTTGCAGCAGACTTTGGGGCCAATTTGGGTGTTGGCCAGTCAAAAGTTGAAGATGCCTTAGCCAAGGTTCTGGCCTGCGCCGGTTATTTTAATCTCAAGGACGATGTTTCTGTTGTCCTGGGGCTACCTTATCTTTCACAGGAGCAATTTGAGCGGGAGAAAGAACAGCTGATCAGTTTGCTCACAGGCCCCCACATCATGAGCTATCGGGGGGAAACTGTTTCGCTAAACTTCACTAAGGTTTGGGTGATGCCAGAAGGCTATGGCAGCCTGATGTGGTGTGAAGCCCAAACCAAAAAGGGAACCGCTCAAACCGCCAAAGCCCCTCAAGGGTTTACGCAACTCTCCGCCGGCATCGTTGACATTGGGCACCAGACCACCGATTGCTTGCTGGTTGATAGCTTCCGCTTTGCGCGTGGACTCTCTAAGAGCGAAGCCTTTGCGATGAGCCAATTTTATGAGCAGGTGGCGGCTTTGATTGAAGGCGCTGATAGCCAGTCGCTGTCACTGATTTCAGCGGTGAATCGGCCTAAGGGCGATCGCTTTTACCGTCCGCGCGGCGCAACGAAGCCAACCAACCTCGATGACATTCTCCCCAACCTGAAAGAAAGCTTTTCTCGGGAGATTTGCACCCGCGTGTTGGAGTGGTTGCCAGAACGAGTGACTGATGTGATTTTGACTGGAGGCGGTGGTGAATTCTTTTGGGAAGACATTCAACGCTTGCTAAAGGAAGCACGAATTAATGCTCATTTGGCAGTTCCATCTCGGCAGGCTAATGCCCTGGGACAGTATATTTATGGGGAAGCCCAATTAGTGTTAGCTGCTCGTCCTGGCAAAGCAACAGCATAGGATGAACTCTGCAGGAGGTTGATGGTTAGGACTGGTAGTCTCAACTAATCAACTTCCTGCTATAGCGCTCCTGTGTTCTGGGTAAAACATGGGGTTGTGGGATTGTATGGGGCGATCGCCCCGCGCTGTCCCTTCAATACTGACTCTCTAGAGCTGAAATTAATGTTCCAGTGGTCCAACAAGATCAACAAATCGATTAGTTTTGATCAGCAAGAGCTATCAGACCAGGCTTTGCTATCGGCGATTGAAACTGAACTCGCCAGGTACCCCTACAAAACTTTTGGCGATGTCTGCAAAGAAGCTCTGAAAGCAGTTCTTATCCCTGAGTTTGCTCAGTCTAGTCCTAGAGCTAGGGAGCTGGAACAGAAGTTGACGGAGCTACAAAAACAGTTTGCCCAGCTTGAGCAGCACTTTTTGACGAAGGAACGAGAATCGGGACGCTTGGATCTTCTGGAACGCCAAGTGCAGCATTTAACGTTTCAGTTGGCGCAGCTAGGGGCAAACCCAACAGCGGTTTTACCTTCTGAGCTGTC
Organism: Elainellales cyanobacterium; assembly: GCA_041746655.1. GTDB lineage: Bacteria > Cyanobacteriota > Cyanobacteriia > Elainellales > Elainellaceae > JBGTGR01. The sequence goes on from JBGTGR010000068.1 coordinate 70,477, forward strand.
TGTGCAATCACCTTTGCAATCACCTTTGCAGTCGCCTGGACAATCGCCTCCTGAAGCTGCCGCTGTTGTGGAAGAAGAAATTGATCCAATTTTGAGTCATTTGAGTGCGATCGCCGATGATTTTTAGCCTTTTGCCGTGTCCCTCACTGGCTAGTTGACCCGCACTCTGAAGCGAATAAATCCATAGGAATTAGTAGGGCTACCCGGTGCGGTTGCATGCGGCAGGGTCGCTGGACTCTGCACCACTGATACAACCACAGCACCATTGGTATTGCTGCCTGTACAGTTGGCTGGCAAAGGCATTCCTGCAGGATAGAATTGGCCGCGATCGCCATCCCCCGCATTAGTCAAATAAACCGTTGGTGCAGTCGGCAAGCTATTACTACTTAAAGCCAGCGCAATTCCAACATCTGTTCCTACCAGACTTCCTGCCTCCAGAGGAGATAGACCATTGAAGGCACTTGCAATAAATGTAGTATTGGCAGGCATCAAGTCACAAATAGTGACATTCGTCATGGGTGCATTGCCGTTGGAGAGGAAGTAAATCGTATATTCCATCTCGTCTCCAGGCTGCACCGCACCGCCATTAATCGCGCCCCGCAGATAAACCGCTGGATTTGGCCAGTTTGGATCATTGTCATCACTGGCGTGAGAGGCCGGAACATAGTTCGCCGATGCTGGATTATCAACCCCATCAACAAAGCCCGAAATGGGAGCCCCATTGATTGCGGTAATCCGCTTGATGAGTAATAAACGAGGAGTGCCAACGGGAGCAACATTGTTGTTGACTCCAACACTGGTGATCCGGTTGCCAACAGGATCTGTGTCGATGGTGGGCAAATAGTTGGGGCAACGACTGCTGGCCTGTCCGCTGGTGGTATGTTCCCAGCAAGCACTTGTATTCCCGTCCTGTCCATTGGCAGTTAGACTGATCGATTGTCCTGCGGGTGCGCCTGCGAGGGCAGATTGGAAAGCCGCGTTCCAAAGGTTGAGAGATGTGGGCGGTGGGGTATTGATCGCTGTTCCCGAACCGTAGGCAATGTAGTCTACAATTCGCAGTTGACTATCGTACAGCCAGATATCATCGCCACTATTATTGAGTTTGGCCGATGTCCCGATCCAGGTTTGAAAAGCCGCGCCCGTAGCTTGCCGATCGGGAGCATTCTCTCCAATCCAGATTACGGCATATGCACCCGGAGCAAGGGTTGTTCCGGGTGGAAAGGCAAAGTTAAACCCTCCTGCGCCATCTGTACTATTAGCAATCAGGTTGCCGTCAGCAAGCCTCCATCCGCTGAGATCAACAGAAACGGCTGAGGCATTATACAGTTCAATAAATTCGTCGTTGGTGCTACTTGCTGTGGTGCTGCCCGTTTGGGCATAGAGTACTTCGTTGATGACGATTTGGCCTGTTGTGGGGGCGATCGCATAAAGCGCAGTCGTATCGGTCGCGGTATTGTTTCCAGGGTTGGAATCTGTTACACCAGAGGGAGGTGCAACCGTTACTGTATTGGTTATCGTGCCAAACGCTCCAGGTGCAATCGTTCCAGCTAAACTCAGCGTAATACTTTGTCCAGTCGCCAGAGTTAAGCCTGTCCAGGCTCCTGTCGTAGCGTTGTAGCTGCCTGTACTGGGCGTAAAAACTGGATTTTGAACTGCGGCTGGCACTGTGTCCGTAACAGTAATCTGATTGAGCGTGATGGGGCCATTGTTGGTGACGGTAATCGTGTAGGTAATTGGACTGCCTGGAACCGTCGTTAGTTGGTTATCAGTTTTGAGAACACTCAAATCCGTTGTTGGTGTTGTAATGGTGGTGACATCAGTTGCTGTGTTGTTGACCGTATTTGGATCGGTCACATCAGTGGGGCGCTGCACCGTTGCCGTATTGGTGAGCGTACCGGATGCACTGAGAGAGAGGGTGCCTTGGACGATATAGGTTATGACCGCGCCATTGTTGAGGTTAACAGTCGTATCAATCGTGTTGCCAGTACCGCTCGCTGTACCACAAGCCCCAGTGCCACTGGTGACAGCACAGCTCCAGGTCACGTTGGTCAACGCTGCTGGAATTGTGTCAGTGACTCTAGCGTTAGTCACATTACTGGGGCCATTATTTGTAACCGTAATGGTATAGGTAATGGGACTTCCCGCTGGAACTGATGTTAGACCATCGGTTTTCGCGATGACGAGATCTGCCTGCCGAATGAGGACTCCCCCGTTTAGGGTAACGGCCTGCGACGGATAGTAAACCCAGGTGTCAATCCCCCGAACATCACCAAAGGTGTTGCTAAAGGCCCGTGCTCCGTTTTGGCTGTTGACACCATTGAGAGCACTCCGAGGATTGGTCGGTGTGCCATAGCAATTCGATCCAGTTTCTCCAGTAGCACATAAACTATAGTCACTACCACTGCTGCCACTGTTGCGGTCATCGTAATAAATCAGGTAAGGCTCTGGGTTGGGAGTGGTAGCAGGGTTGGGATTATTGACACGGCGGATAATGATCCCGTTCACGTTGTGTTCAGCATCCAGGAATGGGAAGTGAGCTTCTCCAGCGTAAAGATTGATTCTGGCTCCGTAGGGAGTATCGCTAGCCGGAAGTGCAACCCCGTTACCATCTCGTCCATCCCAAAACACTGTGTTGTTGCCAACAACTGTAATTCCAGTGAAGGTGCGGTCATTGCCGTCTCCATAGATGCCGTTTTGGTTCAGGTCCAGCGTGATGCTGTAGCTGCCAACAGTGGTGGTTCCAAACTGGAAGTTGCCGCCTAGAGGATTAGTACCCGCCTGTCCTGTGGTGCCCTCAACACCTGTAAAGGTGAAATTGCTGGGCACTGGAGGAGCAACTGGAGACTGAAGCAGCCACGTTGTCCCACTGGGTGAAGGCGCTGAGGTTGGTAGAGATGTTGCTGGCGGGTTGATAAAAATCTTGTGGGTGATATTTGTAACGGTGTCGGCAGCATTGGGATCTTGGAAGGAATATCCTGAAGGCAAGGTGCCAGGATTAGAACCCACAAACTGAAGTGAGCGGTAAATGGGATTGCCCGCGCTGTTACGAAACCCTCGATTGTTGGCAAAGAAAATAAACCCAAATGGGTCCATGCCATTCAGGTCGATATCGTAGATATAGCCGTCTCGGGTCAAAACCGTGAAGTCAGAACTGAGCGATCGCCCATTGTTGCCCACATTAAAAGCAAAGTAGTTAGCAAAAGCCCGTCCAGGAATTGCGATTCCACCACTGCTTCGAACGGTCACATCCCAGGCCGTCACATATCCAACGCTGTTGGGCTGTGTCCAGGTCGCTGTGGCAGAAAGTGGGCCTGGGTTGGCAATACTGTTTGCGTTAGGGCTAACAAAATCAATCTCCCAAACGCCACCCTGCGTTGCTCCAACTGTTACAGTACAGGGAGTATAGCCGCCAGAATTGGGTAAAGGGCCTGCCACTTCTTGGGAACGCTCGGTAATCACACCTGTAGTGCCACAAGTTCCTGTTGATCCGTCGGGACGGCGATAGTTGATAGTGCCTGAGCCAAGTCCAACTGCACTGGAACCCAAATTGATGGTTTCGTCTGCGTTGGCATACACCTTGATGACACTTCGACGCCGAACGCCCGTCGAAGTGTCATTGCGGAATTCCAGAAAGGGGCGATCGCCTCCACTAGAAGTCAGTTCCCGGCTGCCTTCTGCCTGGGCTGGTGGGGCAAAATAGCCGATGGTTGTCACCAATGCCAGACAAGCGAGACTTCCCAAGAGCGATGTTCGACGATTAGAAGCGATCGCCTGGTTCAGGAAAGTTCTAAGCAGCAAACTCATGGGATGTCCTTCTGCAACAGAAATGGAGGCACTCTTGCTGAGTCGATAGACCTAACCAAAACATTTGAGGCAGGCTTGCGACCATTGAGAATAAAGAATTGAAAATTTGGGGGATTGATAGCAGTATTCCCAGTTTTGAGCCGACAATTGGGTAATTTCGGCGTAGATTGTTGCCATCGCCGCTCTGAATTTGACTCATCGCGGTTTATCTCCTAGGGCTGGCTGGCTGGGATTGCGATCGGTGCAAACGCTCCGGAATCTGAGGCGGCAACGGGGGTGACAATCGATTCTTGTTGCTGCGGTGGAGCTGGATCGTTGCCAAAGCCAAAGTCTCTGAGTAGGTTGTTGTCGAGCTTGATCGTCAATCCCAGGTAAGGCCCGCTTGCAGAACGAGAACCGTTGAAGTCGCGATCGCTCACTGCACCCAGGCTATATCCAGCTGCAAGGCGCAGATTGGGCGTCAGATAGTAGCCTGCTTCTAGATTGAGTCCGAGTTCGCTGTAGCCTGCGGTGGGTTGACCGATCCAGCGGCCTTCGGCGGACACGTCCCAGCGGTAGGCAAATCGATGAGTGGCGCGCAGTTGGGCTAGAGAAACGGTGCTGCTGCCGACCAGATCGCTGGCGAGGTAGGACGTGCTGTGACGGAGAGCCAATTTGCCGTAAAACTCCCACTGCCAGTTCGGTGCATAAATGGCTTCCAGGGCTAAGACGTGATCTTCGGAGCCAGTGCCGCTATCAAACAAAATGGTGTCGGGAATCAGCGCTGGGTTGCGGCGATATTCGTAGCGGAATAGGGCATTGAAGCGATCGTCTTGTGGGTCGCGGTAAGCCAGTCCTAGCCGCAGGTTGCTGGTGGTTCCCAGTCCTTCTAAGCCTTGATTGGAAGCGCTCGCCTGCTGGAAGTTGGCTAAAGCGGTCAGGGAAGGCGTAATCCGTCCTAGCGCTGAGGCGGCAATGACGGTATTCGAACCGCTGGGGGAGTTGCGATGCTCAAATCGGGCGTTGGCTTGGAAGTTAGGATTGTCGGTATAGTCTAGCCCGACGCTGAAGCTGTTTCCTCCCTGCACACCCAGCGCTGAGGCACCCTGCCCCACGGCATAGGGTTGTGAGAATTGAGGGCCTGCCGCTGTCGGTGTGAAAGAACTGCCGAAGATATGCTCATAGGCGAAGGTGGCTCGCAGTCCGGGGGCGATCGCCCACCCCTGACGAATGCCAACTGCGCCCGCCATCTCTTGAGCGTTGATCATCGAAAACCGTCCCGTCAAGGTGGTGTCGGAGCCGAGCTGATATTGCCCGTTGACATCCAGGCTAGTGATGGAGCGAGTGTCAAACTCTGCGTCAGAGAAGAACTGCTGGTTGAGGCTGACGGTAATTCCTGGATAGGCTTGCCAATCGAGGCCCAGTAAGGTGCGATCGGGGTAGAGCGGGTCGCTTCCTGAGGAGAGCGATAGCTCATTGAGTGCCCGAAAAGTTAGCGTGCTGCTCAGCGGCATGGTAAAGCTGGTGCGGAGCTGATCTGAGGTTGAGGTGAGCGCGTTGGGTGCGAGGCGGTCTTCGCGATCGCGGTGAATCCAATCGACACCCAGGGTTGCATCACCGATTTGCTGCTGAATTCCGGCTGAGATAGTCGTGAGCGAGTTATCGACTCGGCTACCGGGGACAGGGGAACTTCCAGGATTAATCAAGTCCCCGATGGTATCCAGGCTGCGGGGCGCGACACCAAAGTTATCTTCATGGTCGTACTGGAATCGGGCGGTGGTGGTGGAAGAAACTCGCGCTTGGAGTTCTGCGCCATAACGGGTTTGCCCCGGCACAAAGCTAGTCGTGGCATTGTTGGCAAATCCTGGATCGGTGCTGCGCCAGTAGGCCCGTCCCTGCACCCCAGCAAATAGCGTGCTTTGAGCTTCGATACGGTAGGCTGAACCGCTGACTGCACCAACCAAATCAGCGTTGTTGTTGGAGTGGGCATATTCTGCGATCATCTGCCCGTCTCGGCCAAACGAAATCAGTGCATCTGCACCGTAAAGCTCAAAGTCGCGATCGCCCTGGTTTTCTTGGAGATAGGTTGCACCTAGCCAGCTTTCGCGGTTCAGCTCTCGCGATAGGTTGTACTGCACCCGTCCGCCATAGATATTTGCATCTTCGCGGCTTTCATACTGATAAGTCGTGACGATGCGGCGTACGAGCGTCCGACCTTCTGCATCAACATCGGTTCTCAAAATCGGTCGCCGAAACAGCAAGGTGCCCCGGTCGTAGTCGATCTCGTAGTCTAGACCCCGCCGCAGGGATTCCCGTTGCAGAACAGTTCCAGGACGGTTGAACTCTTCTAGCTCGATGAAGACGTTTTCACTACCTGGCACGAGCAGACGACGGGAGAGAAAGTAAAAGCCGCTGGTGCCATCTGGCGCGACTGTGTCTCGCTGAAAGCCGCCAACGTTGTTGCCATAGAAACCGGTGAAGCTGAGATCGCCCAGATTGTAATTTGTTTTAAAGCCGTGGAGTTGGCGGGTGGTGGCGGTAAAGAGTTGCGATCGCCCCGCAAATTCTTCGGTGCTATAGTCGCCCCACATGGCGTAGTCGGTGCCTGCCCCTGCGACAGGTGAGGTGCGCTCTAGCCGCAGGTAAAGGCTATCCGTCGAAGGCGCAACCACATCAGCGGTCGAGTCATCGCCATAGACAGGATAGGTGCGATCGCAGGTTTGCCCTGTTCTAAATAAAGTGTTGGTTCCGTTACAGTCCTGGTTGAGCGGACGGCTACTGTTGTAGGCTCCGGTAAACAACCATTCTCCGATCCGGCCTGTTGCAAAGGCAGCCCCGCGCACATCTAGCTGCGTGCTGTTGTCCTGATCGGGCGGCAAAAAATCTCGGAAGCTGCCAAAGTAATCGGTGCCCCTGGCTCCCAACCGCACGTCAATCACCCCACTGACCAAGCTAGGCCGCAGAGCAGTGGTGAACTCCATTTGGGTGAAGGCTTCTAGATCATTGGCGATCGCTCGGATTCTGACCACCTGACCGTTGAGGCTAGACCGCAATGTGGCCGTATAGGCACCCGCCTGAGTCTCAACCTGAAATCCAGGCTGATCGGGGGCATAGTCGGCTCCAATGAATTCTCCCGTGCTGGCTTCTAGCGTAATGATGGCGTTGCGGCTGGAGCGATTGCCGTTTTCGTCTAAGAGCTGTCCTTGGACAGTAGCGGTTGAACGTCCATCCGCCGGAATTCGAGCCTCAACGGTTTCGACTGTAAGCTGAGTTGCGGCACCTCGCACCAAAACATCGACTGTTGTGGCAGACTCTACGGTTCCGTTGCTAACAATCTGAGCCGTCAGCGTGTTTCTGCCGTTGTTCAGCGTGACGCCATACCAGGTTTGAGTGACTTGGTTGGTGCTGGAGTCGGTTTCGGTGCGGCCAATCAAAGCCGGATCAACTGCTGTGCCATTGACCAATAGCTGTACTTCCTGGTTGACCGGAAACTGCACCACCACGGTTAGGGCTGGAACTTCTAACAGTGTTTCAGCGGTGGGAGTCAAAATCTGAATTCCCGTCTGTAGCTCAGGTGTAGCTGCCTCTACGGAAGGTGCAGTGTTGTCAACTGCGAGACCCTCAGTTGTCGCTTCGACCGCAGGAGGAACCTCAGTTTCTTCAAGCGCAGGCATCTCAATCGGATCAACCGCTGCGTCAGAAAAAACTGCTGGCTCAGGTGCAACTTCCGCAGGCGCTTCATCAGCGTCATCGTTATCCAGCGTTGCGTCCTGAAGTTGGGAAGACTCTGCTGTTGTGATGTCCGGCGTGATGGGTACCGCTGCATCTGCCTGAGCCACATCAGGATTCAAGAGAGCTGTGCCTGTAAGGACGCCTGCCAAACCCAAACCAATCGCGATGCGGTGATATGAATGAGATTTCATTCGGACTGGCCCTCCTGAAAGGTTGGGGTGACGGCGAAATTCATCCGCACCAAGCCGCCAGGTTCGAGGTGAACCAATCGGGAGGGACTATTGCGTTCGATGAACTGAAGGTTGGGCGCGATCGTGTAACCGGGCAGGCTGGTCAGGTCTAACGCTCCGGTGTGGTATCCGGGCAAAACGTTTGCCAGCGAGAAGAGCCCGTCAGCGTCGGTTGTAATCCGGGTGCCGTCTTCCATGAAGATCACGGCATTGGGAACTCCCGGCTCTCCAGGCTGTTGCTCTCCGTCGAAGTTTCTGTCTACGAAAACTCGACCGATGATGGTGCCGCAGTCGGAAATAATGCCTGCTTGCAGTCGCAATCGGTGTACCGAAGGGCCATCTCGAACCACCCAGCGGTTGTCTGCGCGTTGGGCAGTGGCGATCGCCGAATTCTGCCCCGTTCCCCGCAGTGCGTCTGGCGTTAGTTGGGCGGCATAGGCAATGTTGAGCACTTCACCCTGAGCCAGGGGTTCTTCAACCTGGAAGATTACGGTAGAGCCGTTCTGCTCGGTGTTGACGGTGACGGCACGACCGCCCAACTCACCGCGAGCGGTGCTGGCTAGAAAGTTGAATCCCAGTGGCAGCAAGTCTGTCACAGCCACATTTTGAATCGCCGCACTGGCCAGATTGCGAATTGAGAGACGGTAGATGACGGTGTCGCCTGGAGCCGCAGCGGCGCGATCGCCCGTCTTCACAATCTGCAGCGACTGGGAATCACAAACCCCAGTGTCTAAATTCAGGAGGGCTAGAACGAGGCCGATATTATTGGCATCCTCAACTGTGATCGTGCCGCTAACGGTCGTTTGGTTATTGGTGGCGCTGATGGGGCGGCCATCTAGAGCGGTTGCCATGTAGGCGATCGTGTTTCCGGTGCGATCGCCCATCGTCAGCCGAATCCGCCGCTGGCTGTAAGACGAGTCAGCGGGCGGATTGACCATCAAAATGTAGCTCTGTCCCCGCTCAAGTTGGCCTCGCTCCACATCCAGCAGGAAGTTGTATTGTCCCTGGTCGTCGTTGGTGAGGAAAAAGGGATTGCTGTTGGTGTCGTTGGGTTCTAAGCCAGCCGGAATTCTGTTGTTGGGTTGATCCGGCACTTCTGTGGTTGTTAATGGCACCAAGCCTCGAACGTCTCCTGTGGCATTGGCTGGATCAGGCAGATAAAGGCCAATGCTAAAGCCGCGATAGTCGGGTAAGATTTCTCCGGCGCAGCCCGTAATCCGTCCGAGCGGATCGATCAGGAGAGCACGCTGGGGCGGAATCAGGGTCAAAGTTTGCTGGCTCGTATCACCACTACAGCCATTGCCCAGTGTTAGCCCAATCGTCGTCGCCGTGTCGGGAACTGCATTCAGCCGAACGGTAACCCATAGCTTGATCGGGACATTGGGTAAAATCGTTAGAGTGGCGGGTATCCGGTCATAGCCCTCAACCTCAACCGTGGCGATAGTGGCTGGCCCGGTGATTCCCGTTTGCTGAATGGCTTCTGCGGTAGGGACTTCAACTTGAACAGGTGCGCGACCTGAGTTGTTGAGTGTGAACTCAAAGGAGAGCAAGTCACCTGCGGCATGGGCCGGAGTGGCACCGGGCTGAAGCTGGAGGCGATCGCGCTCCAAGGCTTGCTTGGCCTGACCGAGCAGCGTAGTCTGAGCTGGTACTGCGGCGATCGCATCCTGAAATGCCTTTTGCGTCAGCTCATCGAAGCGAGCATTTGGACTAGCTGACATGACTGCTGCCAACGCCGCATCATGGGCTGAGGTCGCTTCGGCAGACTGAAAGCCAATCGATTCGAGGCTAAATTGATTCAAGCCCGTCAAGGCCAATGCTAATCTGCGGCGAAAGCTGCCCTGGTTCAAATCAACCGATGCGTCAGGCCGGGTCTGGGCGATCGCCTGTTGAGCCTTCTCAATCACCTGCTGTAAGGTGGCATTTTCTGGTAACGCAACAAACGCACTCACAGCAGCCACACTGGCTCGCTTGGCCTCTGCTTCGCGTACTCCCTGCTGACGGAGTTCTGCCTCAACGACCGTTGCAACATTACCCCAACCGAAGACCAAGCTGCCGTTTTGATCGCGAATGCCCTGCAGCGCCATCACGAAGTTGCCGTTGTTGGTCATCTGACCCGAAACGGGTTCTGTAATCCCTGTCAGGACTGAATTATCAGTGTCATAGATGTTGAGCAGCTGGTGGCGGAGACTGCTATAGGAGTAGGTGGCTTGGTTGTGAAGAAACTCGCCTACAGTACTTGGAGCCGTACACTGCAGAGAAGTCTGCGCCAAGGCAGGTGACGCCAAGCCGCCCAAGAATAAGGTGGCCACAATCGGAGCAGCGGAGAAACTCAGAAATGTCAGGGGCTTCAGCTTCACGGGTATCACCGAAAAGGGTTCTTACAAGGAGGCAAGGTTTGTCAACTCGGTGCCAATTTAGGTATAAAAAGTCTGTGCAGTCAGACTGAGGGGTTCTGGCTGCGAATAAGATTGAAGGCTAAGAAGATATTTAGAGAAGAAGGCGATCGCCCGGTTTGCCAAGCTCGCGCGATCGCCCGATTAAGGGTTTAGCGAACCTGAACGTCGTAGGTGCCGTTGAGTACAGTTTCTGCTGCTACAGACTCGCCAAAGTTCCAGCGGATGTGGGTATAGACTTCTGCTGGAGCGGGCTGCTCTTCAACCGTGCCATCAGGTAGCGTCACCATCACCTTCGGTTCAACGACAAACGTTTGACCGTTGTCAATGCTGTAGGTAATGGCTGCACCCTGATTGTTTGCAACCGTTGCTGAATCAAGAACATAGGTTGTTTGGGCTGGAACAGGCTGTGTAACCACCAGGTTTTTGACGGGCTGATTGCTGACAGTTTCACCGGTCATCGTGTAGCGCAAGGTGTCGCCCGGTTGGACTAGCACCTGCTCGCCGCTGAGAGTCTGCCAAGAGATTTTGGTCTGGCCTTGAGCATCTGTTTCGGTGATTTGCTTGGCGGCTGATAGCTCCAGCTTGACTGCAGGCTGACGCTGCAAGTTTTCCAGAACCGACTGCCCCACGGTTTGAATCTCAGCCCAGACCGGAGTTTCTTGAGTGAAGGAAATGGCGATCGCCACTGTCGCCGCCATCATTCCTAAACTGACAATCTTACGTAACCCTTTCATGTGTTAAACCTCTTCAAACTTAAAAGATTGCTGTAGCGGATAAGCAAACGGATTTGGGGGAAATTCAATCCCCCAATGCGAATTCCTTAATTGATGCGGCGACGGAAGGTGAAGGTGCCTGTGCTTGCTGGTGCAACGACGCCTGTGTTGTTGATGTAGATCGTCACATCCGTAGCTTGGTCAGGGCCGGAGCGATCGCCCCCCGGATTGAAGACAATCGTGCCCTGTGTCGCAGTCGCAGTTCCCTGCAGATTGCTGGTATCAATACCAGTTGCAACGTTTCCGTCTCCGTCGGCATTGTCGTTATCTAAGGCCCAATTGTTGCCATTAGCTCCGCCAACCGTTCCGTTCTCTGTAATCGTGACCTGATTGGCGCTCAAGGTCACATTGCCGCTGCCAACCGAAGCTTCCGAGATATTTTGGTAAGAAATCCGATACTCCAGAATGTTGCCCGGGACAATATTGGCTGGATCGGGAGTCGTCGTAAATCCTTGAATCAGTGTGCCACTCGCATTGCGAATTCGCACATCTTTTGTCAGGCGAAGATAGCCCAGATAGCTGCGGTTAATCGTCAGGTTTTGCGATTCCCCTGCATCAGGTAAACCATTGACCGTCCCAGTATCAGAGAAAGCCACCACCGGAACCGGATAGCCCCCGTTTAGCACACCTGCTGTCCGCTCATCGGTTGAGAGAGCAGTGCCTGCCGGAAGCGTAACGTTGACCGTATAGTTAACAGACTGACCTGCTGGAAGATTGTTAATCCGAACAGCCGTTGTGCCTGAACCACCTGTAAAGGTGAAGACTCCAGTTGTTGCGTTGTAGGTGTAGGTCGCATTTGTGGTGCCATATACAATCTGCACAATGGTGCCATTGGGTAGAGCGTCGTTGTTGATGCCAGCAACCTGAGCGATATCCCTCGGGACGATCAAAAGATCGGTGAGCGCTGTGGTACCTGGATTTTGAACTGTGTTCGTGAAGGCAATGGTCTGGGCCGCAGCCAGTGTACCGCCGCGTGCAGGTGTGACGTTGCTCGGAAGCGCCTGATTGGTAAAGTCATCATTGGTGCCTGTCGGGCCAGAGGCTCCAGGCTGATTTTGAGGACCATTCAGCACTGCACCGGGAGGTAGCAAGACGAAAACGTTGACCTCACCACCGGGGCCAACCCCCTGGTTGTCGTTGGTTAAATCATTGTCGGAGCTAAAGGGGTCTACGCCCTGAGTCGCGCTGTTGGCAACACCATTGGTCGGAACGTTAGAACCCTCTGTGCCGTTGTCGTTAAAGTTGCTAGGATTTTGGTCGCCCGACTCGTCATAGACGATTTTGCCGAGCGCACCGACCGTTTCACCCACTACCTGGGCCATGTTTTCGATGCTTTGGCCAGCTGGAGGAACGTTCGCAGTTTGAACCTGGAAGGAGAACCCGGTCACTGTTGTACCAGCGGCGATCGCCCCATCGTAGATAAAGCCAATCCGTTTGATGGTCGCTGCGTTAGTAGGCCGAACTGTTGTCCACACCACAGAAGCACTGTTGGGAGCCAGATTTGTAGCTACTGGATCGTTGGTGCTATAGACAACCACCCAACCTGCTGGCGTGCTAGGAGGTGTGGGCGTTCCAGTTAAAACAGTACCAGCGGGAATGGCATCGGAGACCAGGATGCGTCGAACAGTTGTTCCAGACAGGTTGATATTGGTTCCGGTCAAGTTGGCTGCCACAAATCCAGGGCTACCTGCAGGTGCATTGGCATCAACGCGCAGAGACAAGCCGTAGGTCAAAATGTCATCTGTCAAGCTGAGCGGATCGCCAGGCACATGATTCGTGCGGCTCTTGAGAATAGCTGCAAAGGCTTGAGGCTGAGCACCAACCAAAATCTGCTGTACGGCACTGGCTTCTTTCTCACCCGGTGCTACAGGTGCTTGAGTGGGGTCAGCATCCACCGTGCGAACTTCGTTGAGGTTGGAACCATCAGCGTTGTCGGGCTGGTTTTGAGTTGCAGCACTGTTATCATTCGGTCCAGTGTCGCCTAGACGGACAGAAATTGCTGCACCCGATGGCGCATTTACATTAGCGGTGATAGGAACTCGGACGATGATCGATGCACTTGGATTAACCGGAGCCGTAATCTGGTTTGTTAAAGTGCTGAGATTCACGAAGGTTTGTCCACCGTTGTAGGACACCTGCACTTCGGCTCCAGCAGTCAATGCACCTGCACCTGTGATGCCGATTTGAGTACCGTTAGGAATGTAGAACCGGGTGTCGCCGTTACCAACGTTCGTGACTCTAAAGTCATAAAACAGGTTGTTGCCAGGTAGAATCTGGCCACCGGGTGTAGTGCTATTGACAATGGCGTCAGGTGTGACCGTGATACCAGCAACTTCTGCAACTGTAACCGTTACCGTGTTGGAAGTGGTGGTAATCGCTACACCTGGCGCAGTCGGATCTTCGTAGGTAGCCGTAGCTGTATTTCGAATCGAGGTGCCAGCCAAGGTTCCATTTGCCAGAACAGGAGCCACAAGCTGAAGGAACCCTCCTACAACCAGAGCGCTAATAACTAAAGAGCGATAGACCGACGGGGGGCGGGATGCGGTTGATTTAGAAACTTTTGACGAGCGACTTCTGTTGTTCACAGGGTTAACATCCTTGGGTCCTGATTGACGAAAATAGGCAAGTGGAAAGTTTAGGGAGCCGGTTTCAAAGCTCTCTAAGCACAGATAAATCTAATTTTTGAAGAGGATCTCAACTTCTTGAGGTGAAATGATCACTCTTCTCTAGAAAAGTTTTTGAGATTTTGTGCGGATACCACAAACCAAATCTGAATATCTAAGATAGGAGTGGCAAGGCAGCCGATATCAAAAGCTCTCATCAGACTCTGTTGATATGAATGTAGGCTCGGTACTTTTCTTTTGCCTCAGTGAAACTATTTGAACACAAGCTGAGCCTCAGCCTCGATATCCGTAGTAAAACTGCCCCTCTAGCTGTACATCAGCTACTTGGCTGAATAAAGCCAAGCAATTTGTTTGAAGTTTTGATTTTTGTGTAAAGAAAGTTGAACTTTAGATGCAACTAAACCTCCTGGAATGAGGTCAAATCATCTCTTCGGCGCAAACATATAGCTGAAGCTTCAGGGGAAATTAAAAAAATATTTTAGTTTAGTTGAAAATTCTGATGGATTAATCCCGAGAATTTGTGATCTCTAATACTAGGGAACTTCTTGACGCTGTTGCGCTGAAAAATAAGCGAGATATTCGAGTCAGGGAGACGATTGGAGGTCTGTCCTCCGTCACAATGCTGAATATGAGGTGATATTCTGGCGCAACCTGTAGGGAAGTAATCCTTCTACGGGGGTTGACGAATCAGCAGCTTCTCAAGCCCACGCTGTTGCCAAGCATCTGCCGTAGGGCTGACCTCACTCTGCCACCATCTAAGTGTATAAGGTGGAATAGTTTGTGTGCTGTCTCTCGTAATTTGAAATGACTGTTTTGAAACAGATCAAACGCAAGATTCGATCCTGGCCCAGCAAGGTTGTAGCATGGGGGCTGATCGGTGCAGTGATATTCATGCTGGTGTTGCCGACAACGGGGCCTGTGTGGGGACAATCTCCCGAAGCGGCTCCGACAGAGGAATCAACAGAGGAATTAGTAGAACCGACGGATACAGAGGAAGCAACTCCGGCTGAAGGAACGCCTGAGCCATCGTTTGCTCTGCCAGGGTTTTCAAATTTCTTTGCTGACGACTCAGCCGAGATCGCGAGAGGGGACATCCACCTAGATGGTCGCCGACTGTTTACCGTCGCGGAACGTGCGGATGAGAGCCTCAACTTGATTGGCGGTCCAACTTTGATTGAGAGGCGCGTTGCAACGATTGAGGAGCGGTTGCAGGATATTGTTGAGGCTGGACCCGACGCTCTGGAAGTGATTTCTCCGTACGATGAAGAGAGCAACCAATATGTTCTCTATGCAAACTATTCTGTTGACGGGGAAACCACTACAGATTTGATCATGACCGTCACGGACTTAGATGTCCGGATTGGAGGGACAAATCCTGCGGCGAGAGCTCTTGAGCTCCGTGAAGCTATTCAGGATGCGTTGATTACAGCGTTGCGAGAACGTCAGCCGACTTTTTTGAGACGGCAGGGACTGTTGGCTGGCAGCATTCTCGCCTTGATCGTTGCGGCAAGCTTGACCCTGACCTATTTTCAGCGTCGTTTGCTGGCCGAGCGTCGGATTCTCAAAGAGCAGGTGAGAGCTGATGCACAGCAAGTTTCGACGACTACGGAAAATAATGTAGAAAATACTGGTGAAGTCGCCGCTGTTTTACTGCAGCAGCAAATGGCCAATCGTCAGCGGATGAATGTGAACGATGTAGAGCGTCGTTTGCTACAACTGGCCCAAATTGGGTTTTGGGGTGGGGGGCTTTTCTTCATCTTGGGGCTGTTTCCCTATACCCGCTGGCTCCAGCTCGTGATCCTGGCCTGGATCGAGATTCCGGTCAGAATTTTGTTGGTTTTGTTGGTCACCTACGTGGTGATCCGTCTTAGTGCAGTTTTGATCGATCGCCTGTTTTGGGTGTTGCAAAGCAGTTATCGTCTGGCACCAGAGGCTTCTCAGCGATTGACGCTTAGGTTTTCAACTTTCTCAGGGGTCGCAAAAAGTATTACGGCAGTAGTGATTGGGGGTGCGGGAATTATCACGGCGCTATCCATCATTGGTGTAGATGTTGGTCCTCTGCTCGCGGGTGCTGGAATTATCGGTTTGGGCATTTCTTTCGCGTCCCAAAGCTTAATCAAAGATATTATCAACGGCTTTTTGATCTTATTCGAGGATCAGTACGGGATTGGGGACGTAATTATTGTGGGGGAGGTCTCAGGTTTTGTCGAAAACATGAACCTCCGCATTACTCAGCTTCGAGATCCGGAAGGGCGACTGATCACAATTCCTAACAGCTCCATTTCAATTGTGCAAAACCTATCAAAGGAGTGGGCTCGTGTTGATCTGATGGTTGAAGTCGCTCACTCTGCTGATATCGACCAGGCGTTGGCACTCGTGGATGCTGTGGCGCAGGAGATGAGCCGCGATCGCAACTGGCGAGATTTGATCATTGAAAAACCCCTACTGCTGGGCGTTGACAAACTCGACCATGTTGGTTCTACCATCCGGCTCTGGATGAAAACTAAGCCGCTCAAACAGTGGGATGTTAGCCGAGAATATCGTCGCCGTCTCAAGCGTGCGTTTGATCGCTCAGGTATTCCGATTGGGATGCCGCAGCAGGCGATTTGGTTTAGAAGCGCTTTAGATATGAGAGATTCGCGAGACGGTGCCAAGAATGGTGATGGACATCGGGAGTCTTCACCCGTTGGATATGCTCCGACGACGCAGCCCCAAGATGAAGACTAGGGCTGTGAAATTAGGGCTGTGAAATTGTGAATAGGGGCGATTTGTAAGTCGCCCTTACTGGAATCATTTGAGGAGTGTCAATTGACTTGCGTCGCTAAAGCCCGGTCGATGATCTGTAACGCTTGATCAATTTCTGCTGCGGTTACGACTAAAGGCGGGACAAATCGCACAACTTTGGGACCTGCCGGAACTAGTAGCAAGCCTTCTGACATGGCCGCTTTGACAACTTGAATGGAAGTTGGCTCGATGTCGGCCTGTAGCTCCATGCCGTTGATCAGGCCCCAACCGCGTACTTCGGCAATGAGATGGGGATATTTGGAGGCGATCGCCCCCAATCCTTCCCGGAGTTGTTCTCCCCGCTCCTGGGCATTAGCTAAAAGGTTTTCCCGCTCTACGGCCTGACAAACTGCGAGAGCAACGGCACAAGCAAAGGGATTACCGCCAAAGGTGCTGGCATGATCGCCCGGTTCAAATACATCACAAAAAGACTTGCACAACATGGCTCCAATCGGGATGCCTCCGCCCAAGCCTTTGGCAGAAGTGAAGATATCTGGCTCGATCCCCAGATTTTCGTAGCCCCAGAACTGGCCCGAACGTCCCATGCCAACTTGAACTTCATCTAGAATCAGCAGAATGCCTTTTTCGTCGCAGATTTCCCGAATTCGCTGGAAATAGGGGCGATCGCCTGGACGAACTCCGCCTTCACCTTGAAGCGCCTCTAACAAAATGGCAGCAACTTGGCGTTCATCTTGATCGAGTGCGGCGATCGCTGCTTCCAGTGCAGGCAGATCGTTGTAGGGAACGTAGTGAAACCCTGGCACCAAGGGACTGAAGTTTTTCTGATATTTGGGCTGCCCGGTTGCTGTAATGGTGGCTAAGGTGCGTCCGTGGAAGCTAGCATGAGCCGTCAAGATCACCGGATTCGCGATGTTGAGCACCGTATGGGCATACTTTCGCGCTAGCTTAATAGCTCCTTCGTTGGCTTCAGCGCCGGAGTTGCAGAAGAAGGCGCGATCGGCACAGGAATGCTCTACCAGCCACTGGGCGAGTTCTCCCTGCGGGGGAATGTAGTAGAGGTTTGAGACATGATGTAGCTTCTGGATTTGCTCCGTCACGGCCTTGATTAAAACCGGGTGAGCATGACCCAGTGTGCAGGTGGCAATTCCGGCCACGAAGTCCAGATATTCTCGCCCTGCGGTGTCCCAGACGCGGCAACCTGCTCCTCGCTCTAGCGCCAGCGGAAAGCGCCCGTAGGTGCTCATCACATGAGTATCAAACTCTGCTGCACTAAAAGGAGAAGTTGTCGGCTGGGCAAGGGTTTCTGGACTCACTGGCGTATCCTCAAAATGAAAGTTTCAACAAATCAGAGATAAAAAATACTCACAGGTGAACAGGGTATTTTCTGGAGCACTTATAGGTTCCAATCTTATGCCAGATTTTTGGATGCGGCTATGGAGGCGTGGGAGAGATTTGGGTGGCTGCTAGGGGTTGGAAGGCTGGCGATCGCCCGTCCCGAAAGCCATTGGGTTTCAGGATGAACTGGCGGTGTCGAGTAAATTGTGGGCGATCGCTGAAAAAATCCGCACACCCGGCTCAATCAGCGCATCGGGAAAGTCGTAGTTGGCGTTGTGCAGTTGGGGCTGTTGTTGGCCTGCGCCTAGCCCAAAAAACGCACCGCAACATTGGCGGGTATAGTGTCCAAAATCTTCAGACCACCGGAACGGGTGTGACATTTCTTCCACGCTCAGGTCACAGTCTTGGGCCGCTTGCCGAACCAAATCCACCGCATTGGGATGGTTGATCGTGGCCGGAAACTGATCTGTCCAACTAATTTCTACATCCAACTGCGATGCTTGGGCGGCTTGGTGAACCAATTCAACCGCTGAGTTTGTGAGCCTTTCCATATCGGCATCCTGATAGCTGCGTAGCGTCGCCAAAACTTCAGCTTCTCCGGGAGCCGTGCCAAAGGCCACCTCACCGAGCCGAGCATGGACGACTGTGACTAAGACAAAATCCTGAAACCAAGGCTGTTGGGGAAGGGTGGTTAGCTCGGTAATAATTTGGGCCATTGCCAAGGCTGGACTGATGCCATGTTCGGGATGGGCCGCATGGGAAGTTGCGCCCTTGAGCCGGACGATCATGCCTTTGGAGGCGGCTGCAAATTCGGTGGGTCGAATCAGTACCTGCCCCAGCGGATGTTGCGGGAGGTTGTGGAGTCCAAAGATGTAGTCGGGTCGGATTTCGTCAAATCTGGGATCGGCCAAAATCGTCGCTGCTCCGCAACCTGTTTCTTCGGCAGGTTGAAACAAAAGCACGACCCGGCCTCGACGAATGGGGTGGAGATGCAACCAGGCTGCTAACCCGGTGGCGATCGCCATATGTCCATCGTGCCCACAGAGATGAGCGACTTGAGGACAGACCGATCGGTAACTTAAGGTTGCCTTTTCTTGAATGGGTAGGGCATCCATATCGCTGCGAATCATCACCGTTGGCCCAGGTTCTCGCCCTCTATAGATCACAGCCAAGCCATGACCACCTAGATCCGTGACCACTTGATCCGGACCGAACTGGTGCAGGAAGGCTTGTAGCCTACGAGCCGTATTGGCTTCCTGTCCCGAAAGCTCCGGGTGACGGTGCAGATCCTGCCGAAAGGTCTGAATTTGCTGCAAAAGGGGGGGAGAGAGAGACATTAGCGGCGCAGAACGAGTACGGGACAGTGGGCAAACCGCACAACTCGCTCTGCGACGGAGCCCATAAAGAACCGACCTAAGCCTGTGCGTCCGTGAGAGGGGACCACAATTAGCTCAATCTTGTTGGCTTCAGCATAGTCAATGATTTCTGAACTTGGATCGCCGATTGCAACGCTAAAGTGAATTCCGGCATATTCAGGACCACTGCACCGCTCATAAAATGTCTTTTCAACATTGCGTTTGCGCGTCTCACTATTAGTGCCTTCCCACATCACGCCGGGATCTCCAGCATTCATGTGTGACAAGACGTGAAGAACATGCAGATGAGAAGCATCTTCGACAAAGGCGAGGGTCATGTCCTGAGCCTGAAAAGATTCTTCAGAAAAATCGATGGGAACCAAAACTCGGTTTTTAGGAAGTAAGTTCATGAAGATTAGGGAATCAACTAAACGATCTGTAATGAGGAAGTTTAGCGAGACAGATTACAGGTAATTACAAGCGCAATTTCTCTAGGGCAGAGCTAATGTATAATCCGTCAAGTTAGGGTTTCATGATGAAAACAGATGGAAATCGTTGTGATCAGCTCCTGAAGCTCAAAGCGCAATCGCTTCTAATGAGAAGATTTTGGGCGAGCTTAATATCTTTGATCACCAAATTTGTTGGCTGGGAAAATCTCTCTGAGATGAAAGGATTGTAACTGATTTGTTTGAGAAATAAATTCTGGCAACACAAATTTATCTACTTTTGAGATAGCAAACTCTAAACCTGAAAATTGTTTCGTCAGAACATTTCTCAGCTAAGGAAGTGGGTATGTTTTCAGAAATGTGGAACAAGTTTTTTAAAGAGGTGGCATGAAAAGGGTCTGGCTCTACGTCATACTTTTCCTTCTAATTCCAACGGCTGCTCTGGCACAGGATGAAGCGGCTGGAGGAGGATTTATTGCACGGATCGATGCTGGTTTCTCGGCATTTGTCGCAAGTATCTTTGACGTTCTGTTTTTCAGCGTGGGCGGTTTTCCGCTAATCGTGCTGTGGTTGGTCGTGGGTGCAGTTTTCTTTACGCTGCGGATGGGGTTTATCAACATCCGAGCCTTTCGCCACGCCATTGATGTGGTGCGGGGCAGATATGACGATCCTAATGAAGCGGGTGAAGTGACCCATTTTCAGGCACTTGCGGCGGCTCTGTCTGCAACAGTGGGATTAGGGAATATTGCGGGGGTGGCGATCGCCATCAGTATCGGCGGCCCCGGAGCCACACTCTGGATGACCCTGGGCGGCTTTTTCGGCATGAGCAGTAAGTTTGTCGAATGCACGTTAGGCCAAAAATACCGGATCGTCAAACCCGATGGCACGATTTCGGGTGGTCCCATGCACTATCTATCAGCAGGTCTAGCTCAGATGGGCCAGCGGAAGCTAGGCAAAGTTTTGGCTATCCTGTTTTCGTTCCTGACGGTCTGTGGCACCTTTGGCGGAGCCACGATGTTTCAGTCCAATCAATCCTTTGCTGCGGTCGCGAGTGTTGTCCCATTCTTAGCGGAGCGAGGTTGGCTCTATGGCCTGATTCTCGTAGCGCTGGTGGGATTAGTCATCATCGGCGGCATTCAACGCATTGGCATGGTCGCAGGCACGATTGTTCCTGTCATGTGTCTGATTTATGTAGTGGCGTCGTTGTGGATTTTGCTGACCAACTTCACCAGTATTCCAGCCGCAATTTCAACCATCATCGGTGGCGCATTTTCTCCAGAAGCGGTTGAAGGAGGCGTCGTTGGGGTGATTGTGCAGGGCTTTAGACGATCTTCTTTCTCGAATGAGGCTGGGATTGGGTCCGCCGCGATCGCTCACTCTGCCGCCCGAACAGAAGAGCCAGTCCGCGAAGGCATTGTAGCGCTGCTAGAACCCTTCATCGACACGATCGTGATTTGCAACATGACCGCTTTGGTCGTGGTGATCACAGGCGTCTACAACAATCCTGAATTTGCAGATCTGGGTGGTGCCGAACTGACCTCTGCCGCATTTGGTACCGTGATTGGCTGGTTCCCTGTCTTGCTAGCCATCTCTGTTTTCTTCTTCGCCTTCTCCACCATGATCTCTTGGGGATATTATGGCGAGCGCAGTTGGGAATACATGTTTGGCGATCGCAGCCTGATTGTCTATAAGGTGCTGCTGCTGTTGGCGATCTTTATCGGTTCTGTTGCCAATCCTGTCTCTGTAATCGACTTCAGTGACGGTATGTTGCTGGCGATGGCATTCCCCAATCTCCTGGGTGCCTACTTCTTATCTGGAGAGGTTGCCCTAGATCTGAAAGATTACATGCGCCGCTTGAACACAGGCCAAATGTTACCTGCTCAACCCGCTGGGTAGAAGCAATCCGAAATCAAAGAGACTGATGTTGATGTCTTTCTATAGCGTTTGACATTTGGGCCGAGCAGAATTATTAGCTGCTCGGCCTCTTTATTGGAAAGGGTTGCAGATTGGAAAGACTGAAATGCTACAAATACTTGTGCAGCAACAGTTTGAGCTTGTCCTTGGTGGCTGCGGGTGCCTTGTCGAGCGGCGTGATGATGGCGTACTTCAGCGCAGAATGAGCATCAGAAGCAGGTGGATTCTCACTTAGCCGACGCACTGTTTCCTGGATAACCCGCTGAGCATTGACTGCATTTTTCATCAGGTTGCCGATCACCATTTCGACAGTGACGCTATCGTGATCAGAATGCCAGCAGTCGTAGTCTGTCACCAAAGCCAGCGTGGCATAGGCGATCTCAGCTTCGCGGGCCAACTTGGCTTCTGGTACGTTAGTCATGCCGATGATGGTTGCGCCCCAGCTGCGGTAGAGATGAGATTCGGCTTTGGTCGAAAAGGCGGGGCCTTCCATGCAGACGTAAGTGCCACCCCGATGCAGCGTTACTTCTGGAAGATCGAGGCTGTCGATCGCCTCCGCGACCACATGGGCCAGATTGGGGCAAATCGGGTCGCCAAAGGCAATGTGGGCCACGATGCCTTCACCAAAAAATGTGGAGATGCGATTTTTGGTGCGATCGATAAACTGGTCAGGAACCACCATGTCTAGCGGTTTGGCTTCCTCGCGCAGCGAACCCACCGCCGAAGCCGACAGTAAATACTCGACGCCTAGACTTTTCATGGCGTAAATGTTGGCGCGAAAGGGCAACTCCGATGGCGTCAGGTGGTGATTTCGACCGTGACGAGCCAAAAATGCCACCCGTGTTCCTTCCAGCGTTCCCAAAATCAGTGCATCAGAGGGAGCACCAAAGGGGGTATCAATCTGGACTTCTTCTACATCCTTCAGCGCCTCCATTTTGTAGAGACCGCTGCCGCCAATGATCCCAATCTTGACCTGATCCATGATGGTTTCTGCTCTTTGCTGCAATGCCAAGCTATTTTACCGGGAAACCCGCCAGCACTGGCAGTGCTCAATAAACAGAAAGCAAGATCTAGACTTACGTGATAGAAATATCGCCGCTGACAACGCAGTCAACCGGGACGCCCTGAAACTCAGACGGCAGCTGATCGCAGATATCCACAGAGCGGACGTAAATACGGAGCGATCGCTCTCCCAGCCCAAATCCTTCGACTCCTGGAATCTGGCTCCACGCGGCCTTCGCAGCAGCTTTGACCTGCTGTAGGTTCGGTTGCTCAGGGCTCATGGTCGAATCTCCAAGCAGGAATATTTGCAGGAATACTTGCAGGGATATCTAAAGAATTTCCACATTAAAGCGATCCAGGACTGCCCCAATCGGGTTGGCAAATGTGACCTGACGACCTCCGGCAAACAGCAAACCGATCGCCTGCCGCGTCACCGCATCTACAATCAGCGAACCCGAATCGCCCCCAGCGCTAAACAGCCCTCTCATCCCCACGATCGCCAGCTGGTTTTCAAAATTAGCTACATTGGTGCCAAAAATGACCCGAATATCAGCACTCAGATCCACAATCAGACCCAGCGTTTGCAGTGTTGTGCGGCCTCGCTTGCGAACCGACTGGTAAAGAGAAGGCTCCAAAATGGGGGGCTGCTGCACTCTGCCAATCTGGACAATTTCGGGCAGCACATCGTTGGGATTGCTCACACGGGCGATCGCCGCATCGAGAACATTTGCACCAAAGCCCAACTGAACAGGCTCAAAATCCTTGAGTTCAGCGATCGGGGCATTCAGCCTACCGCCATCAATCCGTCCGGGCTGTAAGATTGGGTCGCCAATCTGGGCTGCATTTGAGTTGGCAATGACGTGATTATTCGACAGGATGTAAGGATTTTCGTCCGGCATATTCACAGGCCGAACCAGACAACCTAGCGTGCCTGCTGTGATGGCGGGATGTCCCACGGAGACACCACAAGGAGTTGGGCGCACCAGTGGCACGATATCCCCAACCGAAACGACATCGGTGGGCATCCCATTGATTTCAGTGGGGATCATCTCCTCAGCGGTGAGCGTATACCGGGGCAGCTTGGCTCGCACATAAACCCGAATGGCCAGCTCTGCTTGAAGCACTCCCCCGTCAGTCATTTTGGCTCCATAACCAACACCAACAATGTTATGCCCCGCTGGAATGGCACTGGTCAAAGCCGGTGTTTCGTCTCCAACGGCCTGAGTCGAGACGCCAAATATCCGCTCCATACACTCTGTCTTATATTGACGGGCGGTGTTCAAAAGTTCTTGATTTGCAGCAACCATAGGCTTGACTTCCGTTTATGGATTCACGTTATGGGTTCACGCGGGTTGATCTTCTGCTGCAAGGGGGACCGCTGGCATCTACCTAAAAGCTCACTTTCCTGATCAAAATTAGGTCGAAAATTAGGTCATTTCAAGAGTCTGCAATAGCCAAAAACCGGTGGAGGTTATACCTGAATCATCGGGTTGCACCCATAAAAAATGGAGCCCCTGGCTAGCTTGCTGGCGCTGTTGAAAGGTTTTGGCAGAGGCGATCGCCCCCTCATCTTCAAACGTCGCAATTACCCAGCGATCAACCAGTCCTGCTTCTAAAATCAACCCATCAGGATCACCAGGTATATATTTTAGGCCGACCGGACGAGCCTGCTGCAGCCATCGCGCCAACTGCATCGAGCGGCGTCCACCATAGATCACCACACCCGGAATTGGCGTAGTTGAGGCAATCTGCAACTCAACAGGTAGCAGCGCATCTGGCATGTCTAGGATTGGAATGGGTTTGTCTTGAAAGGCTGGGACTAAGTCTCCGGCGGCGATCGCCCCAAACCGCCATTGCTCCCCCCAAAGGTTTTCAGGCATAGGAACAGGCGGCGGCAGTTCCAGCTTGACTGGCTCGTAGGGTTGGCCTGTGTAGAAGTCCAGATGCTTATATTGCTCAGCTCGCTCTTGCAGCAACTGTTTGAGCGCGGGGGTGCGGCGAGTGGGTTCAAGCGTAATGCCCAATGTCTGACAGGCGGCTTCTAGCAGGTTAACGGCTTGCGGTCGAAAGGCTTGAATCTTTTTAGGAAGCTGATCGGGCGAGCCTGCAAACTGGCTAAGCTGATCAGCAATCCAGCTCGATTTGGCCTGGGCTTGGGGGCAAAAGGCATGAGCGGTAAAGGCTTGAGTGCGATCGCAAACCACCAACTCCCAGAGCGAATTCCCAGCCTCATCCTGGAGAGGACGACGATAAAAATCAGCTTGCCAAACGCTCATATTGCTCAACTTTCGCTCAACTTTCACAGTAGATCTTCTTTCCAGGCTATCAAGGGTCTTCACAAAAATCCCCCCACCCGATCAAGCAGGTAGGGGGAAATGGGTTTTATGCTGAAAACCTCAGCCAGATTTGATTAGGAGGTAATGCTCGCCAAAATCGGCTGAGTATTGGCTGAAGCGCCAGGAGCATACATCTTCGTGACATAATCTGCGACCATGCGATCGGTGTTGAAGAGGGGCGCATTTGTGCGGATAGACGCCTTCATCATCTTCACCCAACCATGCGGAACGCCATTAGCGTCCTGATCATAGTAGAGCGGCACAATTTCCTCTTCCAAGAGATGATAGAGCGACTCAAAGTCAACCTTATCTTGCAACTCTTGGTCGCTGGTGTGGGCATCTTCTCCGATCGCCCAGCCATTCAACCCTTTGCCGTCAGGGCCAACTTGATATCCTTCACACCACCAGCCATCTAGCACACTACAGTTGATGCCGCCGTTGAAGCAGACTTTCTGACCGCTGGTTCCAGAGGCTTCGAGAGGACGACGCGGATTGTTTAGCCAGACATCAACGCCATGCACTAGTTGCTGAGCCGTAAAGATGTCGTAGTCTTCCACAAAGGCAACCCGAGTCCGAATGGCCGGATGCTTGCACCACTCCATCAACCGTTGGATAATTCGCTTTCCTTCTTCATCCGCAGGGTGAGCCTTACCCGAAAACACGATCTGGACTGGACGCTGAGCATTGCCAAAGAGCTTCACCGCCCGCTCAAAGTCCTTCAGGATGAGAGCACCGCGCTTGTAGGAGCTAAAGCGACGCGCAAATCCAATCGTGAGCGTGTTGGGATCTAGCAGCTCATCCACATTCTGAATTTGTTCTGGATCTTCACCCCGATTTTGTCTGGCCTTGCGAACCTTGTAGCGAGTATGAGCAATCAGGCGGTCCTTAAGAACTTGATGGCGGCTCCACAGTTCCTCATCCGGAATCTCATCGACTTTGGCCCACATCTCAGGATCAGCGAGTCGGCTCGACCAGTCTTCCCCAAAATATTGAGCATATAGATCGCCCAATAGCGGAGCGGTCCATGTGCGGGCATGAACACCATTGGTAATGTGAGCAATGGGGACCTGATCTTCCGCCCGTTCGGGATAGAGAATCGTCCACATTTTCCGCGAAACCTGGCCGTGTAGCTCACTAACTCCGTTGGCGGCTCGCGTCATCCGCAAAGCCAAAACCGTCATACTAAACGGTTCCCAGGGATCTCCCAGGCGACGGGCACCCAATGCCAAAAACTGCTCGCGCGAAAGCTTGAGCTCTGGCCAATATTGGGCAAAGAAAGAATCCATCAGGTCGGACGAGAACACGTCATGTCCGGCTGGGACAGGGGTATGGGTGGTGAAGATGGAGCGATCGCGCACCGAAGCCTCAACATCATAGAAAGACTTGCCAGTCGCCTGGATCTCAAGGCGAGCCAGCTCTAGCAGACAAAAAGCAGCATGTCCCTCATTGAGGTGATGAACCGCAGGCTTAATTCCTAGAGCCTCTAGGGCGCGAACTCCGCCAATTCCCAGCAAGATTTCTTGAGCAATGCGCGTTTCCTGGTTGCCGCCATATAGGTGGCCTGTCAGCCAGCGGTCGATCGGATCATTATCTTCCCGATCCGTATCCAACAGGTACAGCGCCACGCGACCGATCTGAGCTTTCCAGATCTGAGCTTTGACCTGCCGTTGCCGCACCGTTAGTTCTACGCTGAGCGGCTGTCCTTGGCTATCAAGCATCAGTTCTAGCGGCATCTGTTCAAACAGATTGTCAACGTAGTAGTCTTCCTGCCATCCGCTGCGGCTCAGTCGCTGCCGAAAATAGCCTTGCTTGTAGAGCAGGCCAACACCAATCAGAGGCACTCCTAAGTCAGAGGCCGATTTGAGATGATCGCCTGCCAAGATTCCTAAGCCGCCGGAGTAAATCGGCAGAGATTCGTGGAGGCCAAACTCTGCACAGAAATAGGCGACTGGATGTTCTTGGGAGATCTGGGGAGCCACCCGACTGGCCCAAGTGTGAGTCTCCGCCATGTAGTTGTCAAACTGACTGGCTAGGCCTTGCAGTCGCCGAATGTAGTGGGGGTCTTCGGCAAGCTGAGTGAGGCGATCGTAGGATGCAGATTCTAGCAGCGCCACCGCATTGTGCCCGCAACGAGTCCATTCTTCAGGATCGATATTTTGAAACAGGGCAATGCGATCGCTGGTCCAGCTCCACCAGTAGTTGTAGGCCAAGTCTGCTAGCCGCTTGAGTGGGAGTGGTAATCTTGCAGCGAGCTTAGCTGCAGGTGTACTACTGTCATTCACCATATTCTTTAGTTGCCCTTAATTCTTTAATCTTCAGCAGATGTTGGCTTGAGCAGATTCAAGTGCCCAGTTAGCAACCCTCGCTGCTGTGTGCTCTGACAAAATTACGACCCGTCAAATCAAACTAGCGATGGAATTGAGAGAGATATTTTCAGACCTTAAAACCTAGTGCATCTTGAATCTAGTTTCTAGACTGACAGGCTTTAACGGATTGAGTGGATTTTTTTACACTCTTTACAGTTTTTCAGGCTAAACTTTGGATCCTACTTGGTTCTATCGATGAGTTTTGCTGCTTCTAAAGTTTCATAACTTTTGGGGTGCAAAAGTAAGCTCTTTAGACTACAAATTTCCCGTATGAATCCTGACCTAACGCAATTTGGTGATCAGATGTCTCGCCTCACAGGGGTGCGAGCTGTGATGAAGGACATCATAGAAACGCTAGGGGCAGAAGACGGTAAGGAATTTATTAATCTCAGTGCCGGAAATCCGGTGATTTTGCCGGAGGTGGAGCAGCTATGGCGAGATTGTACTGCCGAGTTGCTGAGTAGTGCTGAATATGGTGAGGTGATTTGCCGATATGGATCAAGCCAGGGATATCGACCTTTTATTGAAGCCGTTTTAGAAGATTTTAATCGGCGGTATGGTCTCAACTTGAGCGATCGCAACATTCTCGTCACTCCCGGCAGCCAAGCCCTCTACTTTTATGCCGCAAATGCCTTGGGGGGATATACCACCGATGGTGTGCTCAAAAAGATTGTTTTGCCTTTGAGTCCTGACTATACGGGCTATGGGGGCGTCACCTTGATCCCAGAGTCTTTGACGGCCTACAAACCCACGGTCGAAATCAGCGCAACGCCTCACCGCTTTAAGTACCGCCCCGATTTTGATCAACTAGAAATCACTGAAAACACAGGGTTTGTTTTGTTTTCCCGCCCCTGTAATCCGACGGGCAATGTGTTGTCAGATGATGAGGTGCGTCAAATTGCAGCGCTGGCATCTCCCCACGATGTGCCTGTGTTTGTTGATTCAGCCTATGCGCCGCCCTTTCCGGCACTCAACTTTACGGAGATGACGCCGATTTTTGGTAACAATATTGTCCACTGCCTCAGCCTCTCCAAGACTGGGCTCCCTGGGGAGCGAGTTGGCATTGCCCTCGGAGATGAGCACATCATTCAGGCGCTAGAATCCTTCCAAACCAATCTTTGTTTACACTCATCGCGGTATGGGCAGGCGATCGCCGCTTTAGCGATTCGTTCTGGCGCATTGGCAACGGTGGCAACTGAGGTGATTCGTCCTTATTATCAGGCCAAATTTTCGGTACTCGAAGCCGCCCTTGATGCCGCGATGCCTGCAGATTTGCCCTGGTTTTTGCATCTGGGTGAGGGCGCGATCTTTGCATGGCTTTGGCTGCAAGATTTGCCGATTACTGACTGGCAGCTCTACCAGGCGCTCAAAGAAACTGGAGTTTTGGTGGTGCCAGGAAGTCCCTTCTTCCCTGGGATTCAAGAATCCTGGTCTCATACACAGCAGTGCTTGCGAATTAGCTTGACGGCTTCCGATGAAAAAATTGTGACCTCCATGCGGCGGCTAGCGCAGATTGTAGAACAGGTTTATCGACAGCCTGCAGGTCGTCATGCCCAGGTGGCGATCGCCTCAGAAAGATTTGGAGAGCAAACCCATGCCTAAAGCACAAAAATCGATCCCTCAGCCCCAGTCAAAGCGCCCCAGTGCCGACCCGCTGAAGACGGCTGGATTAGAAGATTCCTGGCTAGAGATCGGGCGCATTGTCTCGACTCAAGGCCTCAAAGGTGAATTGCGAGTGTATCCGACCTCAGATTTTCCGGAGCGATTTGAGGAACCGGGGCAACGTTGGCTCCTTTATCCGGGTGAAACCGAGCCTCGTGAAGTCGAGCTTGTTTCAGGACGATATCTCAACGGCAAAGGGCTTTATATCCTGAAACTAGCGGGGATTACTAATGTTGAGCAAGCAGAAGCCCTACGCGATTGTCGCTTAGTCGTGCCTGTAGGCGATCGCCCCACACTCGAAGCCGGAGAATATCACATCCTAGATTTGGTCGGGCTAAAAGTTTTCGATCAGGCGACTCAATCTTTTATTGGCACTGTAATTAGTGTGCTGTCAGCTGGGAATGATCTCCTGGAAGTCGAACGACCCCAACCGGATGCCGCCTCTACTGAACCTGAAGTCACTACCCAGCCAGCAAAGCCGCCTGCCCCTGTTCTGATTCCGTTTGTTGAAGCCATTGTGCCTGTTGTAGATCTGGAGCAAGGCCGCATCGAAATCACTCCTCCTGCTGGCCTAATTGATTAGCTCCCGGAGTAGCTTCCAGATTGGCTTCCAGCTCTGGGTGTAACGAAAAAGGTTGCCAAAAAAATAACGACAGGTCGCCCTGTCGTCTTTACGGATCATCCAAAAGGGATTGGGTTTCATGGGTTCCGCTCACGTTGAGCTTTCTGTTTTTGATGACGACGGTGAGATGCAACGAGGGCATGGTTGAGCGGGAATCCCGGTACGGGCATGACCTGATACTTCCGCTCCTGCTCTAGCTTTTTCACCTCGGTATAATCTAGCCAGTGAATGCAGTCTACGGGGCAGGTGTCAATTGCCTCCTGGATTACATCCTCCGAATCGCCATCCTGCCGAATAACGCGAGACCGTCCATAGTCTGGCTCAATGTAAAACGTGTTGCGCGCTACATGAGCACAGTGCTTACAGCCAATGCAAGTCACTTCATCGACATAAACACCCTTTTGTCGAGCACTGCCGCCTAACTCAGGCTCAAAGCCAGTCCGCTCCGGTGAGTCTCTCCACTGGCCTCCCAATTCTGGCTCAAATCCAGTTGGCTGAGTATCCATGGTGATGAAGCACTCCTTATAACGGCTGAAAATGGGCGATCGCTACGCGCTCCAACGTTGTAGAACGAGGCGAATAGATCCATCTTCGTTCTGCTGTTGTTCAGCGACCTGAAATCCTTGGCGGCTTGTTTCGTTGACAACCGTGTGATAAGCGTAACGTTGGGTGACACGGTTGATGAAACCCTCTACAGACAGAGCCTGCTGCCAGTACTGGAGGTCAGCAACCAACTCATACTCTTGACCATTCCAACTGAAGCCAATGTCGTATCCGTTGTCTTGCTCAATCGCAACATCTGCCTGATGGGTCAGACCGCGATAGCCCTTAACTTCTTGAGGACCAGGCTTCCAACCGATTCCGTTATCTGTTAAGGCTGCTTTCAGGGAAGTGAGATCACGAATTTGGGTTTTAATCTGGCTAAAGTGAGACATGGTACTTTAAATCACTTGAATCTGAACTGAACAAAATTAAAAAAACCTACCACTCGCCGTAGGTTGTTTGAGTTGTAGCTGACGCCTCGTGATGCAAAGATTGATGGTTAAAATATTCGGATGTGTGTTCTTGGGTTAACACCTGCCCAAGCTGAGCTTCAATAGCAGCTGTGACCTCAGCACAGGAGGCTCCTAAAATTCCAGTTACTTTCTCCTGGACTCGCCCATCTGGATAAATCACAAATTCCAGAGTTTCCATGCTCGTGATTAACCTTGGTTAAGAACTCTAACAATTAGGCTAAATCTTTGGCGATCGCTGACGATATAGCCTGAGGCAGATTTTTGAGCGCCTCAACATTTTCCCGATGACATAATTCTCATTAGTCTATTGTGACTAAATGAATTAATCTGAGTCAAAACGCAACGAAAGTTAACGAAAGGCTGAGACATTACCTCAATTAGTAGTAAGTTTCGCTTAACTTTCTTATGCAGTCAAGGTTGAAACCAAATATCGGGGATCAAGATAGGGTTCTATCCGAACCTAATCCTCTGTACTCAGTGGATCATCTGCGCTGAGTGGATCATCTGCGCTGAGGGGATCGAAGGCCACAGATTCCAACATCTCCACAGATTCATCCTCGGAAGAGGTAACACTTTGGGTCACAAAGGGCAAACCCGCCCCCTGCAAACCTCGCTTGATCCGCTCTGGCGTATTGGGTAGAACCACAAACAAAGGTCGAGTGTCATCTGCCCCTTCGCTGAGGATGTATTGATACTGGCGTGGCATCAACCACTCGTAGCCCTTGTCCAACCAGATCTGGGTTTGTCGCCAACGGCTAAGGAGTTCGGAAAAGTCTTCCTGTGGGCGGTGAATAAACACAAAGATCTCGACCCCTGTTTTGACCTTCCACTCTGGGTCACACATCAAAACTGCAACATCACAAGGCAAGCGAACCACTTCCCCCGAACTAATCCGAGTGTTGTCCAATCCAGTCGCTGCAACCTCGTCGCGAAGGCGTACCACTGGTAGCGGAATTGTGATGACACTCTCCTTGGGTCGCCGCATACTAGGAATCATTTCCAGATAAGGGCGAAACTGCTTGAGCAGCGTAATCATTCCCAGATGATCGCTGTATTCCGCTAGTAATTCCTCATATTGAAACTGTTTGACGGCCATTTGGAGAAAATATTCTCAAAAGGAAAAGTGTTGATCTTTCCCATTCTAGCGATCTCGCTTAGAAGGCAAAGTCGTTATCGGTCGGCAGATAAAATAAACTGCGAACCCTTCCCCAAACGCTGAAGAGCCCGCAGCCTAAAACAATAAACGCTGGAAAAATAAATTATCCGATCGCGTCCATCACCTTGAACATCGGCAGGTACATTGCAACTAGAATCGACCCGACCATGCCGCCCAGCACCACAATCATGATCGGCTCCATAATACTGGTGAGTGCTTTTACAGCTTGCTCGACCTCATCCTCATAGAAGTCCGCGACCTTCATGAGCATGGTATCGATCTCACCCGTTTCTTCCCCAATGCTGATCATCTGAATGGCCATAACCGGGAAAACCTGTTCCTTTTGCAGCGCCAGACTAATCATTCCGCCGGTTTGAACTTCTCGTCTTGCTTCATCAATGGCATTGGCAATGACCTGGTTGCCAGATGTATCTCGCACAATCTCCAGGGAGGTAAGAATCGGAACGCCAGAACGAGAGAGAGAACCAAAGGTCCGACAAAAGCGAGCAACAGCAGTTTTTTGGATCAGGTCACCAAACAAAGGCATTTTGAGGTAAAAGCGGTCCATCGTCTCTCGGCCAACCCGAGTTTTGTAATATTGGCGATAAGCAAAAGCCAAGACTACAAGAATGACAATCATGCCAATAGAGTAAATCGGCGTTCTGAGGAAATCGCTGATGTTCAGCATAATCTGCGTGAAGACAGGCAAGTCTGCATCGAGTTCCTCAAAAATATTGGCAAAGGTCGGTAGCAAAAAGACCGTCATACCAATAAAGACTGACAGTGCAATGACACCGACTGCGATGGGATAGGTGAGTGCAGACTTGATTTGATTATTAAGGCGAGCAACGTCTTCTAACAACTTCGCCAAACGATTCATCACCTCATCGAGCACACCACCGACCTCTCCAGCCTGCACCATGCTGACGTAAAGACCATCAAAGCAGGCAGGATGCTTACGCATGGCATCGGAAAGATTTGTACCTTGCTGTACGTCTCCGTTGATTTCCTGTAGAGCTCGCTTGAGTTTAGGATTTGGGCACTGGTCTGACAAAACGCCCAACCCTCGAACCATGGCAACGCCAGCATTGATCAAAACCGCAAACTGTCGCGAGAAGATGGCTTTGTCTTTGACAGAGACACTGGCAAAGGAGTCCATGATGCTCTGGACATCAATGTTGAGGTTGAGGCCTTGATCCTCTTTCAGGTCTTGTACGAAGAGACCCTGATCCCGCAGGGTAGAACGGACTTCTGCCGGGGAGTTAGCAACAATCTTCTGTTTTTTGGGATTGCCCTTGGAATCTCTGGCTTGAACAACGTAGGTAGGCATGATTTAACACCTGGAACAAAAAAAGCGAAATACGAACTGAGGTGAGGAATGCAATAGCGGTTTCTCTATAAGGCGGATGTCATAAAAGCGGATGTCATAAAAACGCTCTGGCCTCTGCCTGACAATGCTCTTTGTCTGGGCTAATCAGGTAGAGGCAGAGGTGTGGCTGCAGCGCTTAATGCTTGGCGGCTGCATAGGTTCCGGGCTTGGCTTGATTCTGGGCCCCACCAATGAGACGCTGAAGTTCATCCGGACGGGAGGTTCTAGACATGGCCGACTCGAAGGAGATACTGCCTGACTTGTAGAGATCTGCCAAGACCTTCTCGAGGGTTTGCATTCCCAGTTTTCCACCGGTTTGAATGGCGGAGTAGACTTGAGACGTTTTTCCTTCGCGGATCAGGTTGGCGATCGCCGGCGTTACGATCATGATCTCCTGTGCCATGACTCTACCGAATTCCCCTGGCTTAGGGTTCTTCTTCGTCACTAGCGTTTGGCTAAAGACCGCAACCAGAGAGTTGGAAAGCTGAACCCTGACCTGAGTTTGCCGTTCGGACGGGAAAACGTCGATGATCCGGTCAACGGTTTGAGACGCCGAACTCGTGTGTAGGGTGCCAAATACGAGGTGACCTGTCTCAGCTGCGGAGATGGCAAGTGAAATTGTTTCTAGGTCCCGCATCTCACCCACCAGGATGATATCGGGATCTTCCCGAAGTGCTGCTCTCAGGGCGTTTGAGAAGCTTTTGGTATCTTCGCCTAGTTGGCGTTGGTGAATCAGGCTCTTGATCGGTTCATAAACAAACTCGATCGGGTCCTCAATGGTGAGAATGTGCTCAGCGCGAGTTCGGTTGATCAGATCGATCATGGCGGCCAGGGTTGTTGTCTTTCCAGAACCTGTGGGTCCGGTGACGAGGATCAAACCTCTAGGCTTCTCTGACATTTCACGGACAATATCTGGTAGCCCAAGCTTGTCGAAGTTTGGAATTTTTGAGCTGAGGGCCCGAAGACAAGCTGCATAGGTCCCCCGATCTTTGTAGACGTTGACCCGAAAGCGAGCAAGACCCTTGACGCCGTAGGAGCAATCTAACTCCCAGTTTTGCTCCAAGGCTTTTCGTTGCGTGTTGTTGAGCATGCTGAAGATCAGCCGCTGACACTGTTCTGCTGTGAGCGGTTCGTCGCCGATGGGGGTAAGGTGGCCACTGATCCGAAAGTAGGGGGGCAGACCCGCAGATAGATGTAGGTCGGAGCCTCCCATTTCGATCAGCTGCTCCATCAGGTCCTCAATCATCAACTCCATATTGCGCTCTCCGTTGGTTGCAGTGGTTTTAGATGCTTAGTGTGCCCTCAAGCTTCGTGTTTGCGGGCAGGCGATCGCTGAAAAGATTAATCCTGGAATCGAGGGGTGGTGCAATAGGGACAATCTAACCACTCCGGTTTCAGGTCAGCCCCACAGGTTCGACAAGTCAGCGAGCTTTTACGTTTGGCTTTCAGCTCTGCCTCGAGTCCAGTATCCGTAAATGTAACTCGTTCGACCTCCTCCAGGGTTGTGAGACCCTGCCGTACTAAGTTAAGGCTGTAAGCTAAGAGAGTTTCCATCCCCTCTTCTACTGCCACTTCTTTGATCCGTTCTGTTGGAGCCCCTTCAGTGATCAGCGCTTGCAGGGTTTCCGTCACCCGCATTACCTCATAGACCCCGCATCGACCTTTATATCCAATGCCGCCGCAACTGCTACAGAGGGTTGAGCTTGCCCTTGCGGCTTGAATTTCTTCAGGTGACAACGAATTGGCTTTGTAGAAGGTAATATCTGCCTCTCTCGAAGCCGAAAGACCAAATCGGGAAAGCTCTTCGGGCGTCGGATGATAGGAAATCCGGCAATCACCACAGACTCGTCGCATCAAGCGCTGAGCGAGAACCCCAATCAGCGAGCTAGAGACCATAAAAGACTCAACGCCCATTTCTTCTAGGCGGGCGATCGCACTCGCTGCATCATTTGTGTGCAAGGTTGTCAAAACAAGGTGCCCCGTCAGCGCCGCCTCAATCGCCGTCTTCGCCGTTTCCTTGTCGCGAGTCTCACCCACCAGAATGACATCGGGATCTTGCCGGAGGAACGCCCTCAAGATCGAGGCAAAGTCCATCCCTTTTTCCCGAATCACCTGCACCTGGGTTAAACCAGGAAGCGAATATTCAATCGGGTCTTCGGCCGTACTGATGTTGACGCCGGGGTCGTTACGCTCAGCGAGAGCAGAGTAGAGGGTCGTGGTTTTACCAGAACCTGTCGGACCTGTGACCAAAATCAGGCCAAACGGTCGAGACACCATGTCTTGCACAGTCCGAAGCGTATCAGGATTAGTGATCAGCTTATCTAATCCCAGCTGAGTTGCGGAGTTATCCAAAATCCGCAATACCACCTTCTCGCCATAGCGACTGGGAAGGGTGTTGACCCGGAAGTCAACCTTCCGTTCGTTGAAAATCCGCCGAATCCTGCCATCCTGTGGCATACGACGCTCTGCAATGTCCAAATTGGCGATGATCTTGAAGCGGGCGGTGACGGCTGCGATGATTTTCTTCGGCAAGCGATCGAAGGCTTCCCTCAGCACCCCGTCTTTGCGAAAGCGAATGCGGAGGTCTTCTTCTTGGGGCTCAACGTGGATATCTGAGACGCCTTCCTGGAGGGCTTTGACCAAGATCTTGTTGACCAGCGCGATGACCGGAGCTGCCTCAGCATCTTGAAGCGCAGCATCTAAGTTCGCATCCAGATCGTCGCCTGCTTCCTCTAAATCTAGATAATCTAAACCCTGCAAATCTTGCTTAACATCAACCTTAGACTCCAGATCCCGTTGCCGCTCGCGCTCAACCTGTTCGTCCAGATACTTGGAAATCAGCCGCTGATAGTCTTCCCCCGTGATGACCATCCGCATCAACGCTAGATTTTGTGGTCTCAAAATCCGGTTGAGATCATCCTGAGCGTCCAGGTTGTCTGGGTCTACCATCGCCACCAGGACAGAGGGCGGAGTCGCCTCATCATTGCGCGATAGAGGAATCAGTCGATAGCGTCGGCACGTATCGACTGGGACCAACGTATCGATCAACTGGCTGACCTGACTGGTATTGATCTCATTAATTTCAGGGTCAAGGGACTCAACCCCGTATAAAATCTTGAGTTCAAACAGCTGCTGCTTTTTGTACTGGCGAAGTAGATCTGGAGGAAGCTGCTGCCCTGTGATGGTTTCCAGAACTTCAGTCAGGGGTTTACCCGACTTGCGGCTTTCTACCAGAGCCTGCTGCATCTGGTCGTTGTTGACATATCCCGACTGAATCAGCTTGTTGCTGAAGGGGGAAAAATTATGCTGGACAACGAGGGCACGCCGTTGAGACGAAGAGTTAGCCATGAGCTGATGCAGTAAGGTTTTCGGGTTAGGGTCTGAGAATATTCCTCAACTGGTTAGAGTATTCCCACAACTCCCAGTCAGAATGTCTGTCCACACAAATATTACGGTCTGAATTTTGAAGAATCTGCAAAGTTGACTGCAAGCTAGATGGGACGCTTTACTCAGTCTTTGGGATAAATCAGTCTTCGGGACAAAACTTTGGGATAAAAGGCTTTGAGATAAGTAGATCCTATGACGGGTAGTGTACAGGAAGAATTTAGTCTTAGAGCTCAATTCATCGCAACTTCACCAAGATGCTATGCAGAGAGGTGCTATGTAGAGATGCCTGCAACAGACAGTTGGGTCGATAGAGTTAGTTGCAGATCAGGAACTGCTTCGCGGGCAGATACCTTACCTGAGAAGAAAAACTATCATTCAAAACTGAACAGGTGACTGTTTAAAGGGTAGGGTGGTTCTGGAGCTGAAAATTACTTGGCCTGTGAGTAGCAGATTGAGTAAGTTCAGTACGCACGCGGCCTAAGAATCGCTACGATTATTAGGGGTGTCTAGATAAAAGTACCCTCAAGTAAGCTCCAATTTTATCGGAGTAAAGCATAATTGTAGGGTTCTAAGGCTCTCTCTGAGGTGAGTGATCCAGCTTTCATCAGAGGAACTGCCTGTAGCCAAAGATGCAGTCTTTAGATTTGAGATTGGTACACGATGATTGACGAAGAGAAGCAGCTAGAGAATACTCAAGAGCCAATGACCGAGACTCCAGTGGGTTCTCAGGCGACGGGAGATGAGCCCCCCTTATCTTCCGATGTCAACTTACCGGATTTGTCCGATGAAGGCTCAGATGCTCCTGCCATGGATGAGTTGATTGACTCACCAGCAGGGGTAGATGTCGATGTTGTCCCTGGCGAGGGTGAGGATCAGCCCTTTGAAGCGGTTTCTGCGGCTGAGGTCGGGACTTTGGCGAAGGAAGTCGAAGTTTTGAAGGCTCAGCTAGAAGAGCGGACTGGGCAATATATGCGAATTGCCGCAGATTTTGATAACTTCCGCAAGCGGACGCAGAGAGAAAAGGAAGAGCTAGAACAAAAGATTAAATGCTCCACGATTGGGGAGTTGCTCCCCGTTGTAGACAACTTTGAGCGGGCGCGATCGCAAATTAAGCCTCAAACGGATGCAGAAATGAGCATTCACAAAAGCTATCAAAGTGTTTACAAGCAGCTAGTGGATGGCCTGAAACGGATTGGCGTGGCTCCGATGCGCTCAGAAGGTAAGGAATTTGACCCTAACTTGCATGAAGCGGTTATGCGAGCGCCTAGCGATGAGCATCCGGAAGGAACAGTCATTGAAGAGCTGGTTCGGGGATATCTATTAGGGGAACGAGTGTTGCGTCACGCAATGGTCAAGGTCTCTTCTGGCTTAGAGACCACAGCTTCCTCCGGTGCAGATGACTCGGGATCTGGGGAGGGCTAGAGCCAACCCAAAATCTACGTATGTTCCGCTGATTAATGCTGGCCATAGATAATTTTTTAGGCTAGATTGATCGGATTCCCGAACAATTGCGGAATACTGTTGTCTAGATAATGAGTCCAATTTTCTAACGCCATTGCGCTCATTCACCTGAACACGTTCACGGCCGCTAATCATGGGAAAAGTTATTGGTATCGATCTCGGCACTACGAACAGCTGTGTTTCTGTTCTAGAGGGCGGTCAACCCATTGTTATTACCAATGCTGAGGGAGGACGGACGACTCCAAGCATTGTCGGCTTTGGTAAGACGGGCGATCGCCTGGTTGGACAACTGGCAAAACGCCAAGCGGTGACTAATGCTGAAAACACAGTATTTAGCATCAAAAGATTTATTGGTCGGCGCTGGGATGATACAGAAGTAGAGCGCAGCCGTGTTTCCTATACCTCTGTCCGAGGGAAGGACGATACGGTTGACGTTCAGATTCGGGGTCGTACCTATACTCCCCAAGAGATTTCGGCCATGATCCTGCAAAAACTAAAGCAGGATGCTGAGGCCTATCTAGGCGAGTCTGTGACACAAGCCGTGATCACAGTGCCAGCCTATTTTACTGACGCCCAAAGGCAAGCCACAAAGGACGCAGGCACGATCGCAGGCTTAGAAGTTCTGCGAATCATTAATGAGCCTACAGCTGCAGCGCTTTCCTACGGCTTAGATAAGCAAGACCAGGAACAGTGTGTCTTGGTCTTTGATTTGGGTGGTGGTACCTTTGATGTCTCTGTTCTTCAGCTAGGAGATGGCGTATTTGAGGTTAAGGCGACCTCAGGGAATAACCATCTGGGCGGGGACGATTTTGATAATGGCATCGTTTGCTGGATGATCGATAGCTTTAGAGAGCAAGAGGGGATCGATCTCTCCACTGACAAAATGGCTCTGCAGCGGCTGCGAGAAGCAGCTGAAAAAGCCAAGATTGAGCTGTCTAGTATGTTGACGACCTCGGTCAACCTACCCTTCATCACAGCTGACGAAACAGGCCCTAAGCACCTGGAAATGGAGCTGACGCGGGCCAGTTTTGAGGAACTGGTGAGCCATATGGTTCAGGGCACCATTGAACCTGTCACTCAGGCTCTCAAAGACTGCGACCTAACTCCAGATGATATTGACCGGATTATTTTGGTGGGAGGCTCGACGCGCATTCCGGCGGTGCAAGATGCCATCCGTCAATATTTTGGTGGCAAGACTCCCGATCGCTCAGTCAATCCAGATGAAGCCGTTGCCTTAGGAGCCGCGATTCAGGGTGGTGTCCTGGGCGGCGAAGTTAAAGATTTATTGCTGCTGGATGTAACGCCTTTGTCTCTAGGTATTGAGACGCTAGGCGAAGTGTTCACAAAGATTATCGAGCGCAATACCACTATCCCAACCAGTAAAACTCAGACTTTTTCCACTGCGACCGATGGCCAGACCTCTGTTGAAATCCATGTGCTCCAGGGTGAGCGAGCGATGGCAAAGGACAACAAAAGTTTGGGTAAGTTTCAGTTGACGGGTATTCCCCCGGCTCCTCGAGGAGTTCCTCAGATTGAGGTGTCGTTTGAGATTGATGCCAACGGTATTTTGCGAGTTGCGGCCCGTGATAAAGGGACTGGGCGCGAACAAAGCATTCAAATCACAAATACAGGTGGCTTGAATGACTCTGAAGTCGAACGGATGCGGCAGGAGGCCGAACTCTATGCAGAGGATGACCAACGTCGTAAGCAGCTGATTGAGCTGAAGAACCAGGC
Organism: Elainellales cyanobacterium; assembly: GCA_041746655.1. Classification (GTDB taxonomy): domain Bacteria; phylum Cyanobacteriota; class Cyanobacteriia; order Elainellales; family Elainellaceae; genus JBGTGR01. The sequence goes on from JBGTGR010000068.1 coordinate 109,924, forward strand.
GGAAAGCTTGTTCTACAGCTATGAGTCTACGATCAGAGACAATGCGGAGTTTATTGCTGAGGATCTGAAGATCCAAGCGGGTGAAAAAGTGGCTGAGCTGCGGGCCGCGATAAACGATCGCAATATCTCTGTTGAAGACATGAGAGCAAGGCTTGATGCTCTCCAGCACACCCTATTCTCCATCGGAGCGTCTGTCTATCAACAGGTTGACCCAGTTGAGGAAGATTATGCCTTTGCAGGAGGAGAAGAGTACGAGACATCTGTTTACAACGGCCATTCTCAGCCCAATGGCAACTCAAGCGGTGAAGACTATAGCTTCGAGAATGATGACACAGTAACAGCCGATTACGAGGCAATTGATTAGGTTAGGGTGTAGGGTAGTAAGAGGTGTTAAGCATCTTAACTCCGACCTAACTTCAAAATCCCCATCACTGACTTTTCACACTTCTTCAAGCAGCGCTCTATGGCCCGTGACTATTATGAAACTCTCGGTGTCGCTCGTGACGCAGATAAAGAGGAGATTAAGCGTGCTTACCGGCGACTAGCCCGTAAGTACCACCCGGATGTGAATAAAGAAGAAGGTGCTGAAGAGCGCTTCAAGGAAATTAACCGTGCCTATGAAGTCCTCTCAGAACCTGAAACTCGTACTCGCTATGACCGATTTGGTGAGGCGGGAATAGGTTCCGCTGCGGGTGCGGGTTTCCAGGACTTTGGTGACTTGGGTGGATTCGCAGACATCTTTGAAAGCTTTTTTAGTGGGTTCTCAGGAGGGGCGGGAGCAACCCGTCGCCGTGGTGGCCCCGTTCGAGGGGATGACCTGAGGCTAGATCTGCGGTTGGACTTCCGCGAAGCGGTCTTTGGCGGCGAGAAAGAAATTCGCATCAGCCACTTAGAGACTTGCTCGACCTGTAGTGGCTCAGGCGCGAAGCCTGGTACTCGTCCCCGCACCTGTCCGACCTGCACTGGCACGGGCCAAGTTCGTCGTGCGACTCGGACGCCGTTTGGCAGTTTTACTCAGGTATCTGTCTGTCCAACCTGTAATGGGAATGGACAGGTGATCGAAGATAAGTGTGATGTTTGTGGCGGCAGTGGCCAGAAACAGGAAGCGAAGAAGCTGAAGATCACGATTCCGGCTGGGGTAGACAATGGCACTCGCCTGCGTGTTTCTTCTGAGGGAGATGCAGGGCAGCGCAGTGGGCCACCGGGAGACTTGTATGTTTACCTATTTGTCAATGAAGATGCTGAGTTTAAGCGGGACGGCATCAACGTTCTGTCAGAAATTAAAATCAGCTACTTGCAGGCCATCTTGGGCTGTCAGCTTGAGGTGAACACTGTGGATGGGCCTACCGAAATTACGATCGCTCCTGGAACGCAGCCTAGTACGGTGTTGACGTTGGAGAGTCGTGGTGTCCCTCGTTTGGGCAATCCGGTCAGTCGTGGGGATCATCTAATCACGGTGCTGATTGATATTCCGACGCGCTTTACGTCTGAAGAGCGGGAGCTACTAGAAAAGCTGGCGAAAATCAGGGGCGATCGCATCGGTAAAGGCGGCGGTATTGAAGGATTCTTGGGGGGCCTCTTCCGAGGATGAGCGACTCGACGACAGCATCAACTCCCCATCCCGCAGATGCTCAGCTAGACCTGCGGGGTACGCCTTGCCCGATCAATTTTGTGCGAACGAAGCTACGTCTAGAAAAGATGCCACCGGGAACGCTGCTAGAAGTCTGGTTAGATCCAGGCGAGCCAGTTGAGCAGGTGCCTGATAGCCTAAAAATGGAAGGGTACGTTGTAGAGGCGGTTGAAGATCGTTCTGATTTTTTCGCTTTAAGAGTGCGGCGACCCAACCTGATGCATTCTGAGTGAGTGATGAGTGATGAGTTGAGCAATCCGCTTAAAACTCCGGAGTCACAGCTTAATCCGCTTTTGGGAACCGTATTAGCTGTTCAGGCTAATTATTACTGGGTACAGCTGGATCCAGAACAGGATCTTGCCCTAGCGGCTGGAGAAACGACTGCGCTACTTTGCACAAGGCGATCGCGGCTTAAAAAGATCGGCCAGCAGGTGATGGTGGGCGATCGCGTTCAAGTTGAGGAACCAGATTGGGCCGGGGGACGAGGAGCCATTTCACAGGTGCTTCCCCGTCAAACTCAGCTAGATCGGCCTCCCATTGCCAATGCTAATCAGCTGTTGTTGGTCTTTGCTATGGCTGAACCCAACCCCGATCCTCTACAGATGAGTCGGTTTTTGGTGAAAGCAGAGTCAACGGGCCTAGCCGTGAGTCTATGTCTTAGCAAGGGGGATTTGGTCAACCCAGAGGTACGGGGTCAGTGGCAAAGTCGGCTGGAAGGTTGGGGATATTTGCCCCTCATCATCAGTACCCTGACCCAAGAAGGACTGGTGACGCTGCATGACTACTTAGAAGACAAAATTACGGTTATTTCAGGCCCGTCTGGGGTGGGTAAATCTAGCTTGATTAATCAGCTGATCCCAACGGCGGAGCTGCGTGTCGGGGCCGTTTCTGGGAAGCTGGGCCGTGGACGCCATACAACCCGTCATGTTGAACTGTTTGATCTGCCTACGGGAGGCCTCTTAGCCGATACCCCTGGCTTTAACCAACCTGATCTAGATTGCGACCCTGCGGAATTGGCCTATTATTTCCCGGAGGCTCGTCAGCGCTTGGCGATCGCCACCTGTCAGTTTAGTGATTGTCTGCATCGCGATGAGCCAAACTGTGTAGTCCGGGGTGATTGGGAGCGATATGAGTACTATCTGAGTTTTTTGGAAGAGGCGATCGCCCGCCAAGCCGCCCTCGGACGCATGGGTGATGCAGAATCTACCCTCAAGCGAAAAAGTTCGGGAGAGGGCGAGGCCCAATATGAGCCAAAACTAGAGCTGAAAAAATATCGTCGCCCGTCTCGCCGCTCTCAGCGCCAAGTGCTTCAAGGGCTTTCTCAGGACATTGAACGGTTGATTCAGGAGTCCGATGAAGACTAGGAAAAGCTCAGCGAAATAGTAAGATCACTGTTTGGATTAAACCAATGGTGAAGCCCAAGATCCCACCTAAATTTACGATCGCCTGAAGTTCATTTTTAACGATTCCCTGAATTGCGCCCTCCAAATCCTGAGGCTCAGTGGCACGTACTCGGTCGATAATGACCTGGTCAATGTCGAGAATAGGAATCGCCTGAGCCACAATGGATTCTAGATCTCGCTCCAAGTAACGCTCTAAGACCAGCGCCAACTCTCGACTTACGGGCTCCAAAGAACTGTTGACCGCATCCGAAGTCCGCAAGCGCCTGATTAGCAGTGTCGCTACATTATTCCAGTCGATGGACTCGCTCAAACTCTGCAAAACCTCTGTACCCCGACTTTGAACGTAGTCTCGGACTGTTTCGCGGATCGTTTTACGCAACTGGCGAACCGTTGACACAGGTAGGTTTTGCAGCGATAAGTTTTGGAGCCATTCCTTTAACCGAGACTTGATCGACAGGGCTCGAATCAGTTCTGCTATGCGAACATTGCTGGCTTCTCGTTCATCCAGACAGTAGGTACGGAGGCGAGTCAATGTATTGCGGAGGCCAAATAGATTCGCTACTACCCAGTAGGTACCGCTGCTCTTCTCGCGAAACCCTTCATCAATAACTTGGATATTGCGATCAGTCAGAAAGTCCACCACGGTTTGCCGCAACATATCCGGCGGAAGCACCACTTGCAAAATCCAGTCTGCCAACTGCTCAGCCTGATTTTCGGTGAGTTGAAGCTCTAGGAGGACTTGATCGAAGATTTGGTTGAGCTGTGCTTCCAGAAAATCTTCGCGACGGGCCAAAACTTTAATCAGGCGGGGGAACGATTGTCCCAGGAAGTCCTTCAAAATGCTGGCTAAAATCCGGGTTGTTTTTTGCTCTTGGTTGAGCTGGACCTGCTCAAGTGCTAGTTTGAGCAACCATAGGATAGCGGCTTGCATCCGTTCTGTTTCCAGGAGTCGCCGCGCCAAATTTTGCAGCTCTTTGGGCGTTAGCAAGGAGCCCATGATCGTATCGGCCACTCGCTTCGCCAATCGTTCCTGATTGCTGGGGATCAATCCAGGGGTAAAAGGCAGTTTCCGCGTACCGATGTAGATAGGACGGTAAGGCCGAAACAGCATTTTGATGGCTAAATCGTTGGTGAAGTAGCCAATAATTCCACCAATAACTGGAGGAGCAATCAGAAACCAGAGTGTCGGAATGGCCAAGGACAGTCTGCTCGTTAACGATAAATAGCGGTGTGACTGAGAGCGCTTTGGTGTGTCATGACGGCAACCAGCCACCTAATCTGGAAACGCTGGACGGAAAATTCCTCCCGATGGAGGCCGCCAGCCTATCATTTAGTTAACCGTGTTGCTGGCCTGATTGGATCCTGCTTTAGTCGCAACTAAGACGCCCATAATGCCACCTGCAATCGGATAATGGGTTGCAGCGGCAAACCCAGCCTGCTTTGCTAACTCTACCTGTTTGGGGCCAGAGGGAAAGCGATCGAGGCTTGGGCCAATATAGGCATACTCTTCACGGAGGCCAAACTGCTGAGCGATCGGCACGACGATCATATCCAGATAAAACTGCTGGAAAGCTCGCAGCTGAGGATTTTGAGGTCGATGGAAATCTAAAATAGCGACCTTTGCCCCGGGTTTGAGAACTCGGTTAAGTTCTCTGAGGCTCCTGGAAATGTCGGTGACGTTGCGTAAGCCGTACCCCATCGTAGCTGCGTCAAAGTGATCAGCGTCAAAGGGTAAGTTGAGTGCGTCCCCTTCGATCCAGGTGGTGGGCGCAAGACCATAGTTATGGTTTGCGATTTGCTGGGCGATCGCCAGCTGAGCCGATGCAAAATCAACTCCATACACCTGACCCGTCGAACCAACCTGACGCGCTAATAGGCGAGTCAAATCACCGCTGCCGCAGCAAACATCTAAGCAAACTGCCCCAGGCTGAGCATCACTCCACGCCACTGCCATTTGTTTCCAAATGCGATGTTGGCCCAGACTCAACCAGCTATTGAGGGGGTCATAGACGGGAGCAATCCGATCAAATAGCGATCGCACTGATTCAGCTTGGGCAGAAAGATTCACAGCAGTAGCGAGGATATAGAAGGATCTACCTTCATCCTACCGGGATGAGCGTCAAACAACTACGCTGCTGTGACGGGCGCAGGTTAAAACTAGAGCGACTTGCTGTGCAGACAGGTGAATCAGCGTCAGTTCGTCTTCCCGCAGGGCGCAAGGCTGTTTCCACTGCAGAGATAAAACGGCAAGGACCTGATTTTGGAAGGTGATAGGAATGATCAGGTGGGCCTGAATTCCGGTGTCGCTGTAGTGCTGAACCTGCGAAAGTGCGTTGTCGGAGGGGACATTGACCGCGACCTGAATTTTTTGGCTAGCGATCGCCTCCTGAGCCAGTGGATCTTGGGCCAACCAGTTGGACAGATCTCCCGCCGAGCTATAGGTTCCTTGCTTCTCAGTCAACGCGCCACCTTGAACCAACTGCAGAATGCAACCATCAGCAGAAAAGTTTTCTCCAAAAGCCATTGCAATTGGAGCAAGGCAGTCCTCCAAACCGTTTGCTTCACGCGCCACCTGCACAATGGCGAATAACAAGGCTGTTTGGGCCTGGGCCCGACGGAGTTCCTCAGTTCGCTGCTTGAGGAGTTCGTAGGTTTCTGTAGCGCGCTGCACTACCGCCTTCAGTTCATTGGGGTCCCAAGGCTTTGTAATGTACTTGTAGACTTGTCCAGAATTGATGGCCTCAACTAGATCCTCCACATCGGTGAAGCCAGTCAAGATGATCCGCATCGTGTTTGGAAATTGGGGAACAGTTTTACTGAGAAATTCAGTTCCCTTCATTTCGGGCATGCGTTGATCGGAGATGATGACGGCAACCTCGCCTTCTTGGGCCAGAACCTCTAAGGCTAAAATGCCACTTTCAGCTCGTAAGACTTGAAAATCTCGCCGAAAAGTTCGATAGAGCAGGTCGAGATTATCGGGTTCATCATCTACGACGAGCATCTTCGGTTTCTGAGGACGCTCCAGGCTCATCAACTGTCGAGTGATGCTGTCGAGCTCTGGAATAGCGTTGTCCATGACAATATGCTCCTTAAAATCAACCTGTTGGGTTAAACCGACCGAACTCTCGCGAAAATCGTGAATAACTCTCAGCGACTGATTCTAGTTTCGACAAGATTGACTTAGTTCTAACTCTGATCTAGAAAAAGAACTAATTATTTTTCTAGATGCAGCAATTTTCAGTCGTGAAGCGTAATCCTGCAGCCAGACCAATTTTGGGAAAGGGTTGGAAAGGAATGGTTGCGGTCCATCAGCCCTAAAGTCTAAACCCTATCTGAACGCTATATCTGAACACTATAGAAGAGGAGAACTTCTGATAAGCCTGCAAGGCTTTCACTTTCCTAGGGGGTTGCTGTAGGAACGGAAGGATAAGACTCGGCTTGCTCAATACCAATTTCGACGGTGCTGATCCAGTTGTCAATCCATTCGTCCGTGGGAACCCAGTCGGCTGACTCGATTAACCCTCTAGAGAGGTAGGCATTTTGAGTCATCTCACTCATGTAGCCTACGTAGTGACTCATCAAAAAGTAGACTGCGATTAAGGCGGCGGCGGCGGCGGAGACGAGAAAGCCCGCTAGCATCAGGGAAAATTCTTTATGCTCAATGGCTTCCTGCATCAGGTGCAGAGCCCAAGCTACTAAAGCAATAACTACGAACAAAATAAAGAACATTCTTAAAGTGGATGTAATGAATTGTAATATTTTACATATTGTAACAGACCCTCAGAAAAGTAGACCAATTCTGCTGGACATCTTCCCTTAGGCATAGCAAAGTCCGCTTCTTTAGGAAGATGCGGAGGGAAAATGCGAACTTTGCTATCCATCTATGGGGGACTGACTTTAGGGCTGGGGTTCGGCAAATCGGACTGGAACTTGTCGATCTGAGAGGTAGTGCTTGATTTCTGAGACCGTGAGTTGGCCGTAATGCAGCAAGGAGGCCAGAAGAGCCGCTTCTGCTTTGCCTTCGGTGAGAGCGGTATAGATATGTTCACAGTTGCCTGCGCCGCCAGAGGCGATGACTGGAATGCTGACCTGCTCTGCGATCGCCTGGGTTAGGTTGAGATCGTATCCTGCCTGAGTGCCGTCAGCGTCCATGCTTGTGATCAGCAACTCTCCTGCGCCGCGTTCTTCAACAGCTTTAGCCCAGGCGATCGCATCTAGCCCCGTGTTCTCTCTCCCGCCGCGCACAAACACATCCCAGCCTGGGTTCTCCGGATCAGAACGACGGCGAGCATCAATGGCAACTACGATGCACTGATTGCCGAAGCGATCGCTGGCCTGGTTGATAAAGTCAGGATTGCGAACTGCAAAAGAATTGATGCTGATCTTGTCTGCCCCGGCTCTTAACAATTTTTTAATCGTTTCTAAGGATTGAATGCCCCCGCCGACCGTTAGAGGAATAAAAACCTGTTCTGCGGTGCGATAGACCACATCAAAAATGATGTCTCGATCCTCATGGGTCGCCGTAATGTCCAGAAAAACTAGCTCATCTGCGCCCGCTTCGTTGTAGGCCTGGGCCAGCTCCACGGGATCTCCAGCATCACGCAGATCGACAAAGTTGACACCCTTGACCACTCGGCCCGCTTTCACATCTAAACAAGGCAAAATTCTTTTGGCCAGCATCGCGATCTCGCTTCTCTCAGAAAATTTAGACTCAAATCCGCTCCCACAATAGCTTAAACTGAGTTTTGGTTTATCCGTTGGAGTGGCGATGGAAGTAGGTCAGAAAGTCCGGGTATGTCGTCTGCGGGATCGGGCTCCTCAAGAAGTCATCAAGCGCTTGGGCCAAGTGGGCGTGATCCAGGAATACAAAATGGTAGACGGAAGTGGCGTCGGTTTGGTCGTACGATTTGAAGATAAATTTTCGACCTGGTTTTTCGAAGATGAGCTTGCAGCGGCTCAATAAGCGCCTTCCCTGCCGGAAGAACGATTAACTTTCTTGTTAAAGAAAGTAAAATTTATTCCAGCTCAATCTTTGAAGCTTGCCTGCGTTAAGCGTTGGGGATAGTTTGATGCCCCTCATGACGCAGGCTTGACTAGCTGAAACTGTTTTGGCTAGGAGAGGTTGAGTTTGATGTTTATAGGTCTAGGGTAGGAATTTTAAGTCATGACCCTCACGTTGACGTTTTTGGGCAAAGGCGGCGTGGGTCGCACGACGATGGCGATCGCAGCCGCTAAGCAATTGGCGAGTCAGGGTAAGCGAGTGTTGCTAGCAGGACAGGATGCTGGTCCCGCCCTGGGGCTGTTGCTAGGAACTGATCTCAGTGCAGATCCACAGGAACTTTCACCAAACCTGAAGGTGGTACAGTTTCAGACCGCAGTATTATTAGAGCGCAGCTGGGAAGAACTGAAGCAGCAGGAAGCTCAGTATCTCCGCACTCCTTTCTTTAAAGCGGTCTTTGGCCAGGAACTGGGAGTGTTGCCCGGAATGGACAGCGCCCTTGCCCTGAATGCCATCCGAGAGTACGACGGCAGCGGCCAGTACGACGTGATTGTCTATGATGGCAGCGGCGATCAAGCAACTCTACGCATGTTGGGAATGCCAGAGATCTTGAGCTGGTATATTCGCCGCTTTCGTCAGGTCTTTGCTGATTCTGATTTAGGTAAGGCGCTCTCCCCGTTCATTCAACCTGTTGCCAGTACGGTTTTAAACGTCAATTGGTCGGGGGGGGATGTGTTTGCTCAGCCTGCAGGCCAAGTCAATAACCTATTGGATGAAGGCAAGGCTGCTGTTGCCAATCCTAATCGAATGGCTGCCTACCTGGTGACGACTGCAGATCCAGGGGCGATCGCCACCGCTCGATATTTGTGGGGAAGTGCTCAGCAGGTGGGCCTGACCGTGGGCGCAGTTCTCGTCAATGAATTTGCAGCTAATGAATTTGCAGCCAATGAGTCTATTAACGCAGAATTTTCTCCCTTAACGTCGCACTCCGTGCCTTCACGAGTCGGTGAAGATTGGCAACCGCTCATGTCAGCGATGCCTGATTTTAGTGAAGCGGCACGGGCTCCGAAACCGATTACCATCAACGTCGCTGATCGCAAAGTCAGCTTGTTTTTACCTAGTTTTGACAAGCGGCAGGTAAAACTTACCCAGTACGGCCCAGAAGTCACCATCGAAGCTGGCGATCAACGGCGGAATATCTTTCTGCCGCCTGAACTGCGAGGCAAGCAAGTCACAGGCGCTAAGTTTCAAGATGGCTATCTGATCATCTCCTTTTGAGCTTGAAGCCATTTAGTGCTCAGCACTTCAGCGACTTGGGGAGAAAAATGCGGCGAAGTTGGCTCTGCAAATCTTGCTGAGCCCTACTTTTGTATGGACTCTTCTTTTAAAGTATTAATAACTTAGTATTAAGCAGAGTTTCTCAAGAGTTTCTCAAAAGCTTCGTCGTCTTTTAGCATTTTATTTCGTCAAGCTATGGCTGATCCGACTCCTCAAGTCTCACCCGAATCGATTGAGCAACCCCAAAACGTGGGGCTAGATGGAGCAGAATCGAGTGCAGTTGCACCTTCTGCCGTCAATTCTGCCGCCACCCGTCAAGGCAAGACGCGGCAGCTGCTGGGCATGAAAGGTGCAGACGGGGGTGAAGTCTCCATCTGGAAGATTCGCCTGCAGCTCATGAAGCCAATTACCTGGATCCCTCTGATCTGGGGTGTGGTCTGTGGAGCCGCCTCCGGTGGAGAATATGTTTGGTCGTTGGAGTACGTTCTGGTTGCAGCGGCCTGTATGCTGCTTTCTGGCCCTTTGTTGACGGGCTACACGCAAACCCTCAATGATTTCTACGATCGCGAGATTGATGCCATCAATGAGCCCTATCGGCCTATCCCCTCTGGGGCCATTTCGATCCCGCAGGTCACCGCACAAATCTTAGTGCTGCTGCTGGCAGGGATCGGAGTTGCCTATGCCCTCGATACTTGGGCGGGACATGAGTTTCCGACCATTACGGTTTTGGCCATTGCGGGATCTTTTGTGTCCTACATCTATTCCGCTCCACCTCTCAAGCTGAAACAGAATGGCTGGCTCGGCAACTACGCCCTGGGTGCTAGCTACATCGCGTTGCCTTGGTGGGCAGGACATGCGCTGTTTGGAGACCTCAATCCCACCATCATGATCTTGACACTGATCTATAGCTTCGCAGGTCTCGGCATTGCGGTTGTCAATGACTTCAAGAGTGTAGAAGGCGATCGCCAACTCGGCCTAAAGTCACTGCCCGTTATGTTTGGAATTGGGACCGCCGCCTGGATCTGTGTCTTGATGATCGACATCTTTCAGGCCGGAATTGCAGCTTATCTGATTAGCGTTCATCAGAATTTGTATGCAACCTTGCTGATTCTGATGATTATTCCTCAAATTACTTTCCAAGACATGTATTTTCTGCGAAATCCGCTAGAAAACGACGTGAAATACCAGGCGAGTGCTCAACCCTTTTTAGTCCTTGGGATGCTAATCACTGCTTTGGCCTTGGGGCATGCGGGGATCTGAAATCAAGAGCAGGGCGTGCTATTTTATAGGCTTCGGTGCGGTCAATCAAGGTAAGTGGGGATAATGAAATTTAAAGAATCCCCCCAGGATTTAATTAATGGACTAGACTTGACCTTGAATTAAATGAAACCTTGATCAAAGATTCGCAGATCAAAAACTCGTGCTGTTGCGAAAATTAGCATTTTCCATCCTGCCGTCTCGGTGGGTAGAGTGTGAGTTAGGTAAGATCAAAGCCAAGTGCTTGATCCCAGATCCTACAATGGAGCAAATAACGGCTGGGCCTATGGTTGTGTGTGAGGAACTGAAGTGACCGATTTTATTTCCAAACTCAAAGCCATGTCGACTAAGCTCGGCGGCTCTGATCCCTCAAGTTCTCGTGCCTCAAGTTCTCGTGCTAGTGTAGCCCGCCCAGGTCGGCGGAAACGTGGGAAGAGTGCTTCCTCGTCATCTACATCCCTAGACCGTTGGTTGACGAAGCTAGAGAACAGCATCAGTCGGGCTAAAGAGAACGCTCAGCGAGAGTCTAGTCAGTCTGGTCAGCCCCGTTCTAAACGCCGGAAGCGGGGTAAAGACCCTCTCCATCAACGGCGGTGGGTTTGGGTGCTAGTGGCGGTTGGGGTCGGAATCAGTGGTGCATCGATCTACACCTATCGGACGCTGCAGGCGATTGAGCGAGACTTGCCAGATGCGGCAGATATCTTGACCTACGTCCGCAACGGAACGCTAACGATCAAAGCTGATGATGGCTCTGTCTTACAGCAACTTGGACCTGCGACCCGCGATCGCCTGACATTTGATCAAATTCCTCCCCAGTTTGCTGAAGCCTTCATTGCGGCAGAGGACGGAGACTTTTACGAGCATGGCGGCATCGACTATCAGGCGATCGCCCGAGCTACGCTGTCCAACATCCTGGCTGGACAAGTCATGGAAGGCGGCAGCACGATTACTCAGCAGGTCGCTCGCATCGTCTTTCTGGACCAAGAGCGGACTATTCACCGAAAAATTCGTGAAGCGCTGCTAGCTCAAAAAATTGAACGTGAAATTAGCAAGCGTCAAATCCTAGAGCGCTATCTCAACCTGGTTTACTTGGGCTCAGGTGCCTATGGTATTGCAGATGCCGCCTGGATTTATTTCTCGAAGACAGTGGACGAACTGACACTGTCTGAAATGGCGATGATTGCTGGATTACCGCCTGCCCCTAGTGCCTTCTCGCCCCTGGTAAATCTTGAGGCAGCTGAACGACGACGGGCCTTGACGCTGCGTCGAATGGTCTCTGCTGGATTTATTACAGAGGCAGAAATGACGGCGGCCTTGGCCGAGCCCCTGGAGATCAACCCTAGCTCTCCCAAACGGCTTGATAGCGAAACGCCTTACTTCACAACCTATATCCGCCAGCAACTCCCTCAGGTTGTTTCTCCAGAAGATATCGAGATTGGGGGGCTGACAGTTGAAACGACGCTCAACCTGGAGTGGCAAAAAATTGCGGAAGAGACAGTTCGCAATGCAATTGAAGACTATGGCGTCGGTCAAGGGTTTGAACAAGCTGCCCTAGTCTCTGTCGATCCGCGCTCTGGCGAAATTAAGGCGATGGTGGGTGGAGATGACTTTGGTGAAAGTCAATTTAACCGGGTTACTCAAGCTCAACGTCAGCCTGGATCAACCTTTAAGACGTTTGTTTATGCGGCAGCGATCGCCGCTGGGTTCTCTCCCTACAAACCCTACGAAGACGCCAAGTTTGTTGTAGATGGCTATGAGCCACAAAACTATGGCAGAACCTTCCGGGGTACGGTTGAGATTCGGGATGCTTTAATTGCGTCGGTCAATGTCGTTGCGGTCAAAGCCTTAATTGATGTGGGATTTGAGCCCGTCATTGAGGTGGCCCAAAAGATGGGAATTCGGTCGAATCTGTTGCCGACCTATTCCCTAGCCCTCGGTGCATCAGAAGTCAATCTACTGGAGCTAACGAGCGCCTACGGCACCCTGGCTACACAAGGCGAACATATAGAAGCACACGGGATTGTCCGGGTCTTCAACCGTCGAGGTGAGCTGATTTATGAAGCAGAGCACCAGCGGGAGCGAGCTCTAGATGCGGATAGCGCCGCCATTATGAGCTGGATGCTGCAAGGTGTTGTACAGGGTGGAACGGGGTCAAACGCACAGATTGGTCGTCCGGTTGCCGGAAAGACAGGAACCTCGGAAGAACGCCGAGATCTTTGGTTTGTTGGCTACATTCCTCAACTTGTCACGGGTGTGTGGTTAGGGAATGATGACAACCAGCCCACCTATGGTGCGAGCAGTACGGCGGCTCTAACCTGGGGCGATTTTATGAGTGAAATTGTCGATGAGATGCCAGTGGAGGAGTTTCCTGAACTGCCGCGCCTGTCGGGACGGGAAGGCTCAATCGAGGCACAACCTGTTAAGCCCAACAGGGTGACAGCGTCTTCAGGAAGTTCGGGAGGAAGTTCTGGGGGTGAATCTCGGTCGAGTGGCTCTAGTCGCTCCTGGAATGACGATGCGCCACCACCGCGCTCGTCACGCTCATATGCGCCCGAACCTGAACCTGAACCCGAGCCTCCTAGCCGTCGAGAATCATGGAGCGAACCGAGCCGACCTCCTCGCCAAGAGTGGACTCCTGAACCTGAACCGTCTGCTCCAGTCTATAACCCGCCTCCTGAACCCGCTGCGGCAGAGCCACCCCCACCCCCGCCACCCCCACCGCCTGCAGAGCCACCCCCACCCCCGCCACCTCCGGTTGTGGCTCCGGTTGACTCTGGCCCTCAGTCGGTCCCGCTGCCAGTCGCCCCTGTCTCGGTGGAGTAGCGTTTAGCGGAAATGTGGGGTAGCGCTTCGTGAAAACATAGATGAAGAAAAGGCGATGCCAGTCACTGGAATCTTTCACACCGCAATTAAGACCAACGATCTAGAAGCAACGGTGTATTTTTACACGCAGATTCTAGGGCTGAGGCAGGTGCCCCGTCCAGACTTCGGTTTCCCTGGGGCTTGGTTGGGTTGCCCTATCCCCGGTGGCCAAGCCATCATTCATCTCTATGCTGGAGGGCCAGCTTTAGGCACTGCCGGACAGGCTCCGTTAGGAACTGCCGCAATCGATCACATCGCCATCACTGCGGTTGGCTTTCACGAATTTCGTCAGCGGGTTGCTGGTGCAGGCTTGGAGTGGCGTGAGTATTTGGTGCCTGGAACTACGCTGTGGCAGTTGTTTGTGTATGACCCAAATGGCGTCTTACTAGAAATGACGTTTGATGGCGACAGCGAAGAGCAACCCGGCCCCGATATGTCAGTCGGTCGGGCCTATGTCGCGGGTCAATCCTTCTTCCAGCCTGAAGCGTACAAAGGGTTTCTGACTAATGCTCATCTTTCGTGAAGGCCATTAATGGCCACCTAGGGAGCGCTTAGATGGGTGCTCTCTGAATGGAGAGACCGCAATTCTTCTTCAACGCCAAACATATCGCTGGCAGGCGTTTTGGGCTTCTCTAGCCACTTCAGTTCTGGGTTCAGTGATGACTGGAAAGTTGCGCAACCGCTGACAGGCAATATGCAGCCACCCCGGCCAATCCCGTTGCCAGAGCCGCACTGTGCCGTCTCGTCCTCCACTGACAATGGTCTGCCCATCAGCGGCGATCGCCACTGAACTGACCCAACCTTGATGGCCTCTGATGGGCTGACCGATGAGTGTTCCATCCCGCCGCCAGAGCCGCACTACGCCATCGCGACCCCCACTGAGGATGGTTTGACCATCAGGAGTGATCGCTACTGAACTGACCCCATCTTCATGGCCTCTGATAGGCTGGCCGATGGATGTTCCATCCCGCCGCCAGAGCCGCACTGTGCCGTCTTCTCCTCCACTGACAATGGTCTGCCCATCTGGGGCGATCGCCACTGAATTGACCCAACCTTCATGGCCAGTGAAGGATTGATTGCGGGGCGTGCCATCCCGCCGCCAGAGCCGCACTGTGCCGTCTTCTCCCCCACTGACAATGGTCTGCCCATCTGGGGCGATCGCCACTGAACTGACCCAACTTTCATGCCCTGTGAAGGGTTGAGCGATGGGAGTGCCATCGCGACTCCACAGCCGCACTGTGCCGTCACCTCCCCCGCTGACAATGGTCAGACCATCTGCGGCGATCGCCGCTGAACTGACCCAACTTTCATGCCCTGTGAAGGGTTGAGCGATAGGAGTGCCATCGCGATTCCACAGCCGCACTGTGTTGTCAAATCCCCCACTGACAATGGTCTGCCCATCGGGGGTGATCGCCACTGAACTGACTGTACCTTCATGGCCTGTGAGAGGTTGATTGAGGGGTATACCATCGCGATTCCACAGTCGCACTGTGCCGTCTTCTCCTCCACTGACAATGGTCTGCCCATCGGGGGTGATCGCCACTGCAAGGACCGCAAGTTCATGGCCTATGAGAGGTTGATTGAGGAGTGTGCCATCCCGATTCCACAGCCGCACCGTGCCGTCGTATCCCCCGCTGACAATGGTCTGCCCATCAGCTGCGATCGCCACTGAATCGACCTGACCTTGATGGCCTGTGAGGGGCTGATGGAGGGGTGTGCCCTCATGATTCCACAGGCGCACGGTGCCCTCGGATCCTGCACTGACAATGGTTTGCCCATCAGCAGCGATCGCCACTGAATTGACCGGACCTTCATGACCTGAGAGTGGTTGATTGAGGGGAGTGCCATCGCGATTCCACAGCCGCACCGTGCCGTCTTCTCCTCCACTGACAATGGTCTGACCATCGGGGGTGATTGCCACTGACCTAACCCCACCTTCATGGCCAGTGAGGGGTTGATTGAGGGGAGTGCCATCGCGATTCCACAGCCGCACTGTGCCGTCGTATCCCCCGCTGACAATAGTCTGACCATCTGCAGCGATCGCCACTGAACCGACTATATCTTCATGGCCAGTGAGGGATTGATTGAGGGGAGTGCCATCGCGATTCCACAGTCGCACTGTGCCGTCGTATCCCCCGCTGACAATAGTCTGACCATCAGGGGTGATTGCTACCGAACTGACCCCATCTTCATGCCGCCAAACTTGCTGTTCTGGAATCTGTTCTAGGCTTTTTGAGACGACTGAATAAGAAATTCGGCTTTCAGCATCCCAGTTAGGAAACTGCACAAACTGTGACTGTGCTAGGCCCATCGCCGCAATATGGTTGACCATACTCGCAAGAACGTCGTTGGGGGCTAGTGCTTCACCTGTAGCGTTGTACTGCTCTAGGCGAGATCGTTCGGCTCGTTGCAGTTGAAAGAGCGAGAAGATCGTCAGTCCTGTCGTCACCAAGAATCCGGCGGCCAGTCCTCCTATCCCCAACTTTTGGAATTGCTTCCGTCTCCGTTCAGCCCGTTGTGAAGCTTGCCAAAACGCGACTTGCAAGGGAGTCATGTCGTCCCCACAGCGCTGATGGTATGTTCGCAGCAGGTCGAGATTTGGGGGTCGCCAGAGGCTGCCGTCGGGGCGATTATTGTGTTGCCAATATTGCGCGGCTTCTTCCAACCGTCGCTGAAACCGTAGATCGTCCCGGCTTTCGTCTAGCCATTGGTTTAGCAATTGCCAATGGTCGAACAATGCCTCATGCGCCACTTCCGCGCTATCCTCTCCCGTGCTGCTAGCCGCCAAGGTCAACAACCGCACTCCCGGTGCAGCCATCTGAGCCAAAACCCGCTTTACCTGCTCTGGATCATCTTTGTAAGACAGCAAGCTATCAACTGCCACCCGTCGTCGGGTATCGCGGGTGCCTTCCCCTAGCTGCACCACGCCTAGAAAAATGCGACGAGCAATGACCTGTTCTGAAGCACTCAACCTGTCATAGATCCGTTGCGCTTCCCCAGCTAGCGCTCCCCCCACTCCGCCGATTTGCGTCAATGTCTCAGCTGGAGCAACCCCTGCAACCATTCCTTCCCAAATGCGAGTCAGGGCAAACTGCAACAACGGCAATGCGCCTTCTCGCCCCTTCGTCTGTTCGATCAGGAGATCGAGTGTGGCCTCATCCAGGGGATGCCCAGCTTGCTTGGCAGGTTCCGCAATGGCGCGCCGCAGTTCATCCACCGTCATCGCCGGAACGATCACGCTTTGGTCGGAGCCAACAATTTGATCAAGTTGCGGATGTTGTTGGACTTCTCCCAAAAAGTCACTGCGAAGCGTCAGCACAACCGAAACGCGCCCTTCGGCAGTTCCGGCAGCATCGATCAAATTGCCAATAAATGTCGCTCGTTCATCGGCATCCTTGCAAAGCGAATAGATTTCCTCAAATTGATCGACCAGCACCACCAGCGGAGAAACATCAATGGCAGGCAGGGCATTGGCAATGCGCTGGAGTCCATCCTGTTTTCCCTGCTCCGTCTTTGTCTTAAGCACTCGTTCAAACTCAGCCGCCTTTTCCACTGGGCTGACATCCTGGGTCACAATTCGGGCTAAAACCACGGCTAATGATTGCAACGGGTTTGCACCGGGAGTCATGACGACCACACGGGTTTGCTGAAGTCCTGGCAAGGGGCGACGGGCCAACTCTGGAAGCAACCCAGCTCTCGCCAACGATGACTTCCCAGAACCCGACGCACCCAGGATCGGTAGTAAGCGGATTGAGGGTGGATCTTGGTAGCGCTTTTCATACAAATCGCGCAACCGAGTCCAGAGGCGATCGACCTGAGCCTCCCGACCAAAATACACCGCAGCATCTTCGACCTGAAACGCGTTTAGCCCGCGATAGGGATTTGCGCCGAATTGGGGTGAAGGCTGAGGAGAAGACAAGTCTGGCTCAACCTGAACCAACTCTTCTTTGCTGAGGTGGTAGTGGTAGATGAAGACCTTATTACCATCCCCCGACACAATCGCACTGCCGATCGCATCGTGATGAATGGAAATGCTGCGATCAGCACCTGGTTCTGGCTGAGTCATGGTTCTGTCCTACAGTGCCAGACCCACCAGGGGCAGAAGTTTATGCCAATGTTCTCCCAACCAAGCCGCCGATTTTTCCACATGGGGCCGCAGTTGATCGATGGATTCGGCAAACCCGTTAGCCTTTTGTGCGTAGTTGATGGCGCGATCGATCGCCTGCCCCACCTCATCCTTATCCGGTTCAGGCTTCTTTAGCTCTTCTTCCACATCCTCAAACGCCCGTTCGATTTTGCGCTGGTCGGGGGCTTGGAGCTGCAGCAGCACGTCCCGTAAAGCAGCGACCTCAGCTTGGATATCAACGCTCTCAGGCTGAGGCAAAGCCGCCTGCTGAACCTGAACGGAGGCTGTATTGCCATCACCCGTTTGAATCACGCCGCCCGTAACAGAACCACCAATGGACACAGAACGATTTTGATTAGAAGGTGTGGCTGCACTCATGAGCTTTCTCCATCCCTGGAAACAATAAGGTTTGGCTCCACTGACTCTCTGGGAGGGGCGATCGCTCAAACCAACAAAATCAAATATCGTACTACCTTAACTTTCCCTTCAGAGTAATGTCGCCATTATCTACAAAAGTGGCGATTAGAAAAGTTGCGATAGGGGGCGATCGCTCCTCTCTTCAAGAAATGCGATAAGAAATGCGATCGCCTGTTCAGCAGATTCATTACCTCGCTGCACAGATTAAGAAAGTCCTGCATCTGGCCGCTGATGATTTGCAGGAACAGATCAGTATCTGATCAGGAACCCCTCCAAATCCTCCACAAATGTAGTCATGAATACTTTGACAGACTGATTTCTGATTTAGGTTTAACTCATCTAAAACCTAAAGAACTTTCAGTACTTCACTAATGATTAAGCTGCAGTTTCAACGATGTGTCGGCTGCGTTTTGATTGGAGCAGGTCTTCTGTTTTTGAATGGCTGCACGAGTGGATCAGATAGCGTAGCTGAAGCACCTACCGAAGCCGCTTCAGAAGCAGAACAAACCACTCCTGCTGAATTGCAGACAGTTCGCTTCACCCTGTCCTGGATGTTTCAAGGCGTAGATGCTCCACTCACAGTCGCAATGGAAAACGGCTACTTTGCTGAGCAAGGGCTGGAAGTAGTCTTTGAGCGGGGATATGGTTCTGCAGATTCTGTGACGAAGGTTGCTGCCGGACAGTATGACATTGGCGAAGGTGATATGTACTCGATGATTGAGTTTAATGAACGCAATCCAGACACTCCGCTGATTGCAGTTGCGATTAAATATAATCGCTCTCCTTTCGCTGTCGTCTCTCTCAAAGAGACAGGAATTGAGTCACCAGAAATGCTGACTGGCAAACAAATGGCCGCTCCGTCAGGAGATGCAGTCCGCAGGCTTTGGCCCGTTTTTGCGAGCAATACTGGATTGTCGTCAGATTCAGTTGAGTGGACGAATGTAGAGCCTCAGCTGCGTGAATCTCTTTTGGCCCAAAAAAGATTTGATGCAATTACCTGCTTCACAATTTCCTGCTTGCCACCCCTTCAGGAAATTGGCGTTGACATGGATGATTTAAACGTTTTTTACTACACAGAACATGGCCTTGATCTCTATGGAAATGCTCTCATTGTCAGAAAAGATTTCTTAGAAGCAAATCCTGAAGTGGTTGAAGGATTTGTGAGAGCGTATGTCAAAGGTATCCAGACCATGCTGGCTGATCCGGATGCGGCCTTTGCCACTATGCCGCCGTATGCAGAGGACGGCCTGTTTGATAGAGACTTGGAGCGAGGTCGATTACAGCTAGCACTCGACACGTTGTATACCAGCCCTGAAGTAGAGCAGTATGGGGTGGGGGGAATTGTAGCTGAGCGGCTCGACGAAACAATTGGGCAGGTTGTTGAAGGGTTTGGGCTGGAGACACGCCCTTCTGTCGAAGAGGTGTTTGATGGTAGATTCTTGCCGCCTGTTGAGGAAAGAACTCTGCTAAATTGATCCCATCTCATCAGCCGCCCAGATTGCTGAAAGATCACACCGCTTGATTTCGCACTGCGGATCTGAAAAGCTAATGGAGGGATTGCGCCGATCAGAGCCTTAATCAATGGAAACAGCGAACTGGATGGATATGATATTGGGCGGGTTGGCGATCGCCATCTTTTCCTCTGCACTATTTATGCTCGTGTCAGGTGTCTGGGCTGCACGAGATAAATGACCTAGCTGCCGATCAAATACTATAGGGCGATCACTACCGGGCGATCGCCAAGCACCGACCGGGGAAGGGTCGATTGGTGTTGAGCAGAGTTTATGTAGGGGCCAAGATCAGGGCGATCGCCAACAGATACCCCGCCAGCGTCGGCCACATCGTCAGAGTCATGCCGAAAGCTCGCCCTTTTGCCCCCCGCTGGTCGCGGCGATATCCCTTGAGGAACAACAGTCGCCCCACCCCAAACAGCACCACCGCCGTCACAATCAGCGATAGCCAGGGACCACTGAGCCGGGTGGCTAGGGCCAGATAAGCGCCCACCGCTAATACTGCCTGCTCCAGGGTATTTTGCAGAAACGCCACCGATACTGCAATCTTGTCACTGGGTGGGCCAGAGGCCGATCCACCCACATCTTCCAAAGATTTACGTCGCCCTGTGGACACCATGATCACCCCAATCAATACCCACAGCAGCACGAATACACTAGCCTGGAGGGCGAAGGCCAGTCGATTCACCAGCGTAGTAGGGAAGTCAAACACCAGCGGCAAGGTGACATAGCCAAGACCAAAACAAAGCACGCAGAGCAGCAACGACAGAGTCCCAGCCCGCCGAATGGCAAGTTCTTCCTGGTGCAGATCGACTTGCGCGTTAGATGGTCGAGTCATAGGTCTTCTCCTGGGTAGTTCTTCTGGCTGCCATAGATCTGCCATAGATCTACATAGATAACTCCCCACTTAACTGCTGTGATGCTAGCGTTGAATCTAAACATGTTGCCTAGCATCATGTCTGCCATGGTACAAAATATTCTCTACGCTGCCGCAGGATACCTGCTCAGATAGGCTGGGCCAAAGCCTGCTGCCACTGCGGGTTCACGGGGTTCCCGCTGACGATGACTCTGCACTCAGCTTGGTCGTTTCCGCTTGCAGTATAGCAATGCTACGGCTAACAAAATCTTGAATGATCGCCAGCTCCTGATCGCTGTAGCTGGAGAGTAGCCCTTCCATTTGCTGCCCCATAGAGGCAAACAGGGGTGCAATTTCTTTCTCCATTTTTTCTAAAACTGGATGAATTACTACCTTGCGGCGATCGCTAGGATCGCGATCGCGCCTGACGAATCCTGTCTTTTCTAACCGATCCACCAGCCCTGTAATCGCCCCAGTAGTCAGCCCGGTCAGCTCCGCCAGTTGTCCAGCAGTGAGGGCTCCGGCACGGCTCAGCAGATCCAGGGCTTTGTGCTCCACTGCACTTAGACCAACGCGATCGCTCACGGCAGCATGGAACATCAGGGTACGGGCGCTAAGCTCGCGACCTAGCTGAAGATTAGCCTGCAACAGGGCATCGCGATCTGACGCTTCATTTGACAATCCTCCACACTCCTCTTAATATCTAATTATCTTAGAAACTAAGAAATATAGTTTCTAAGTTTTATCTTAGTTTAGCGCTAGCGCTGAACACCTCATCATGTGCTCAGGAGAACTCCCATGAATCCACAACTCCATCCCTTGCCCATGACTAAGCGGCAGGGCAGGCCGGGCTCTATGCCCCTTGCCCAACTGTTGCTGTGGCTATGGGTGATCAATTTAGGTATCGCCCTGGGGGCTGGGCTTTACGAATCAACCATCGTCTTTCCCCAGTGGTTGGTGACGGTGCCCGATGGTGGCTATCAATGGCAGGCCGAAGCGGCCCGAGGGGCTAATACTGGCTTGAGGTTTTGGGTATATGTGACGACGGTGCCGCTGACGGTGTTGACTCTGGCGAATGCGCTGGTTCTTTTGGATCGGTCTTCGACCATCGCAGCTTGGCCTCGGCGGAGTAAACTCCGTCGCTGGTGGATCGGGGCTGTGGGTTTAGCCCTGGCTGAGCGCCTGTTTACCTTTGGGTACTTTGTGCCTACGATGCTTCACCTCATGGGTGATAACCTATCGGCATCAGAGGCGATCGCTACGGCACTGCGCTGGAACCACCTGAACCATCTGCGCCACATGCTGCTGCTGGTGGCGTGGTTAGCGGCCTTGCAAACCTTTGCTCTGTTCTATCAGCAACTCACTTCCAGGAAGGTCTGATCATCCCCGAAGCAATACTTGCGGGTGCTCCAAAGCGCTGAACTGGGTGTAAATTGAGCGGATGCGACGGTCTCTTAAGTTGTTGTAACTGGAAAATCTCACGTCGCTGAATCAAGGTATTAAGGTGTCGGTCACAAGGCGCTTCCGCAGTAGGTTTTAGAAAAATCGGGATGGCGGGATTCGAACCCACGGCCCCTTCGTCCCGAACGAAGTGCGCTACCAAGCTGCGCTACATCCCGTTTTGATTTTGTTTCTTATCTAGACTATCACAGGTTCGTAGGTGAACGTCTAGTGCTGATTGTCCAATCAAACAGCAGTCGGAACTCGAATCCAGTTCTTGTTAAGATAAGTTTTGAATCATTTCGTTGAGCAGGCCTCAAACGTGACGGTTAAACCAGATTGGTTGCGGGTAAAAGCGCCACAGTGGCAGCGCGTCGGCAGTGTGAAGGAAGTCCTACGGGATTTGTCCCTAAATACGGTTTGTGAAGAAGCTTCCTGCCCAAACATTGGTGAATGCTTTAGCCACGGAACCGCTACGTTCCTGATCATGGGGCCTGCCTGTACGCGAGCTTGCCCCTACTGCGACATTGACTTCGAAAAAAAGCCACAGGCGCTCGACCCAACTGAGCCGACCCGCTTGGCAGAAGCTGTTCGGCGGATGGGGCTCAACCATGTGGTAATTACCTCTGTGAACCGGGATGACCTGCCAGATGGGGGTGCTTCGCAGTTTGTAGCCTGCATTCAAGCGGTGCGGGTGGCGTCGCCAAAAACCACGATTGAGGTGCTAATTCCTGACCTCTGCGGCAACTGGGAAGCCTTGGCAGTGATCTTGAGTGCTCGTCCTGAGGTGCTAAATCACAATACGGAGACGGTGCCCCGGATCTATCGGCGGGTGCGGCCTCAGGGAAATTACGAGCGATCGCTGGAGGTCTTGAAGCGATCGCGCCAGATTGCCCCCTGGGTTTATACCAAATCGGGAATTATGGTCGGTTTGGACGAAACCGATGAAGAAGTCCGGCAGGTGATGACGGATCTGCGCGCCGTCGATTGCGACATTTTGACGATCGGGCAATATTTGCAGCCCAGCGCCAAACACCTAGGGGTCAAGGAGTTTGTGACACCTGAGCAGTTTGATGCCTGGAGAGAATGGGGCGAAGCTTTAGGTTTTCTACAGGTTGTATCTTCGCCGCTGACTCGGAGTTCTTACCATGCCGAACAGGTACAAGATCTGATGAAACGCTATCCCCGACCGCTGCCGATTGCCTAACTTCAGGGTCTAACTTCGTGGCCTAATTTCAACGTCAATCGCAAATTTCCGGATAGAGTTCGTGAAGATCAAGCAAAGTCTTCGAAGGATTTGGGCATAATGAGTTTGCTGGATGTCGAGCGAACTCATTCATGACCTCCGAAACCTTCCTGACAATCGATGAGCAGCCCATTTCTATCGGGCAAGCCATTCGTTATCTACAGACTGGCCGAAAATTTGATGCTTTCATTGGCGAAATTGTTCGTCAATTTGTCGTTGAGCAAGAGTTGGAATCGCGACAGGATCTAACAATCAGCCCTGCCATTGTTGAGCAGTCTGTCATCGACTTTCGCATGGAGCGACAGCTGACGGATGCTAAGCAGTTTCAGGAATGGCTGACTGCAAACGGCATGACCTACGAATCTTTCCACAATCAGGTTTCTGCCAATTTCAAGCTCAAGAAACTCAGAGAGCTAGTCACTGCCTCCAAGCTGCAAGAATATTTTATTGAGCGCAAAATTTTTCTAGACCGGGTCGTTCTGTCTCGGATTATTGTGGCCGATAAGGAACTGGCGGAAGAGCTGAAGAGCCAGCTTCAGGAAGATGCAAGGTTTGAGCAACTGGCCCGCGAATATTCTATTACTGATGATCGGATGGTGAATGGCATGGTGGGCCCGGTTAGTCGAGGCTCAATGCCCGATGCCCTGCGTTCGGCTATCGACTTGGCTAGCACGGGCGACATCATTGGACCCATTGGCATGGATGAGCGGTGGGGGCTATTTCGGATTGAAGATCAGTTGTCCGCAACGCTAGAAGATCCGCAAGTTCGGCAGATGCTGCAAGACGAGCTGTATGAGCAGTGGCTGGGCGAAAAGATACAGAAGCTACCCATTCAATTGCAGGTAGGCGAATGATTACAGACGACTTACGCGCCAGTGTTGACTGGGAGAAACCGCCGCTATCTTGGCTGAGTCCGGAGCAACAGCTGCAACTTAAGGATCAGGCCAAACCCCGCGATTATGCATTGGGTGAGGTAATCTGGTCAACTGAAATGCCAGGGAACCAGTTCTTGATCTTGTCTGGAAATGTGCGGCTTGTACCCGATGAAGGCAAATCGACGGTGCTGAAGGCGGGGGATTGGTTTGGAGACTTGCCGGAGTTAACCAACCAGTGGAAAGCTCGTGCCTCCAGCAAGGAAACGGTTGTGCTGCAGTGGAATGCGGAGACCTGGCGCAAGTTACAGGCTCCTGAGCTGCGTCAGTTTTGGAATTCGCTGCGATCGCGCTATCAGCCTGAATATTCGGAGGCACCGCAGCCCATTTCAGGCTATCCGTTTGTGTCGAGCATGAACACGGCAGCAGCTTGTCTGACGATGGTTTCCCAATATTTGGAAGCCCCCACTCAGCTGGAATGGGTGCAGCGACAGCTCCGAGGCCAGCGTTCGCGCGACTTAGTTGATATTGGGGAAAAGCTAGGTCTCCATCTCCGTCGCGTTGTCGTGGATCAGTGGTCAGACTTCCCAAAATTCAAGTTTCCGGCGCTGATGCACTGGCAACAGGAGCGCTGGATTGTAGTCTATGGGGTACGGGGCGATCGCCTGCTGGTTGCCGACCCGATGAACCCCAGCCAAACCTGCGAAAGTCTGCCTCGCCGCATGGTGGAGGAATCCTGGGATGGACAGCTCTGGCTCGTAGAGCTGATTCAGAAACAGGAAAAGTTTAATCTGGCTTGGTTTTTGCCTGCGGTTTTGCGCTATCGCCGCTTGCTGAGCGAAGTGTTGACGGCGTCTTTTACGCTGCAAATGCTCGGCTTGACGACTCCCATCATTACGCAGGTGGTGATCGATAAGGTGATGGTGCAGGGGAGCCTGCCCACGCTGGATGTGATGGCGATCGCCCTCCTTTCGGTGGCCATCTTTGAGGCGCTGCTAGGCACCTTACGGATGTTCATCTTTACCCACACGACCAACCGACTAGATTTGGCGCTGTCGGCTCAGGTTTTCCGGCATCTGATGCGCCTGCCGCTGTCTTACTTTGAAGCGCGGCGGGTCGGAGATACGGTTGCCCGTGTGCAGGAGCTAGAGGAAATCCGGCAGTTCCTCACCAGCACGGCGCTGACGGTGGTACTCGACAGCATTTTTGCCGTCGTCTACCTGGCGGTGATGTTTTACTACAGCGTTCAACTCACCTGGGTCGCGTTGGCAGTCTTGCCGCTGTTTGCCTTGCTGACGCTTTGTGCAACACCGATTTTGCGAAACTGGCTGAATGAAACCTTTAATCGCAGTGCGGATAGCCAGTCGTTTTTGGTAGAGACGATTACTGGGATTCACTCGGTCAAGGCCCACGCGGCAGAAAAGTCGTCGCGCGATCGCTGGGAAGGTCTCTACGCCCGCTTCATTCGCACCGGATTTAAGGCCACTACGACTGCGAATATTAGCAACAATATCGGCAACTTTCTCACCAGCTTTTCAGCGCTGCTGATTCTTTGGTTTGGAGCCCGATTGGTGATCAATCAAGATTTCACGATTGGTCAGTTGGTTGCGTTTCAAATGTTATCAGCCCGGGTGACGGGGCCACTGTTGCGCCTGGTGCAGCTTTGGCAAGAACTCCAGCAGGTTTTGCTGGCTGTAGACCGAATCGGCGACATTTTGAACGTGGCACCCGAAGCCGAACCTGGGACCGGGTTGGTTTTGCCACCGCTGAAAGGTGAAGTGAACTTTGATCAAGTCTTTTTCCGCTATCAGGCTGAGCAAGAGCCGATTCTGCGAGGGGTCACGTTTGATGTGGAACCGGGCATGTTTGTTGGCATTGTCGGGCGCAGCGGTTCTGGCAAAAGCACCCTGTCTAAGCTGATTCAGCGACTTTATCAGGCAGAATCAGGCCGGATTTTAGTTGATGGCTTTGATATCAAGAGTGCAGATCTGTCCTCGCTGCGTCCCCAGATTGCGGTGGTGCTACAGGAAGATTTCTTGTTCAATGGCTCGATCCTGGAAAACATCACGCTGGGCAACCCGGATGTGTCGGCGGAGGATGTGGTTGAGGCGGCACGGTTGGCCGTCGCGCACGACTTTATTTGTGATTTGCCCCACGGCTACGAAACGAACGTGGGCGAACGCGGCACAGCCCTCTCTGGCGGACAGCGGCAACGCATTACGCTGGCTCGGATGTTCTTGTCGCAGGCTCCTATTTTGATCCTGGACGAAGCGACAAGCAGCCTGGATGCGGAGACAGAGCAGCAGGTGTTAGATAACCTCAAGCAGGTTTCTAAGAATCGCACCATGTTTTTGATTGCTCACCGCTTTGCGCCACTCAAACGAGCTGATTTGATTCTGACTATGGAGAAAGGCGTGATCGTAGAACGGGGAACCCACGATACGTTGCTGAAGGAAAAGGGCCTGTATTGGTCGCTCTATCAGCGGCAACAGGCTTCGGTTTAGGTTAATCACAATATTTAGATTGGGGCTTGGCGTTGCTGAGCCCTTATTTATAGCTAAAGGCGGCGATCGCCAAACACCCCCATCCCAACAGAAAAGCAGCCCCACCAATGGGCGTGATGGCTCCCAGCCACTTGACTCCGCTCAGGCTCAGGGCATAGAGGCTTCCCGAAAAGATGGCCACTCCAGCCACAAATGCCCAGCCGCTGGTCGTCAAAAGCGATTGGGCAGCTTCAGCCTGCTGCAAAAGTAACGCGATCAGCAGCAAGGCCAGGGCGTGATACATCTGGTATCGAACGCCCGTTTCGAAAATTTCAAGGGCGCGATCGCTCAACTGCGCTCTCAACGCATGGGAGGCAAAGGCTCCTCCCGCAACGGCAAGCCCACCCAAAATGGCGGCGATCGCCAAAAAAACTCGTACCATAGCGCACCGACTGTTCCTTCTCGCTCAATCTCTCTCAACTTTACCTAAATCAAAGCAGTAGACCACTCCACCTGCCTCACCTACTTGAAAGGTGGCATTAAATTCTTGGGCGCGTTCGTCGAGGAAGGCTTTGGCATCTTTGCCGCTGAGTTGGGTTTCCATTGAAAAGCTGAGTACGGTAATGTTGCCGTCGTTGGCCTGGAGCAGTTTGGAGAATGCGGTGTGTAGGCGATCGCGCAATTCTTGCTGATGCTGTTGCCGCAAGCTCCAGACCAACCAAGCTCCCCCAACAGTAGGCGGCAAGCCTAAGAGCAGCAAAGCGCCGACCATCCCTTCTCGCTCCTGACGTGGGAGCTCTTGACTCAACGCCAAATAACCAAATGTCAGAGAAATAGGCAGTCCAATGACTAAGAGTACTGTTGCTGCAACCTTTTTGATCTGTTTCATCTGCGGGCATCGTCGCAAGGGATGTAGCGATTGTAACCTCTGAAAATCAACCTGGCTAAATCTCATAGGGAGCCTCACCGGAGCGGTTTTGTTTAGGGGGGCGGGGTGGTCTGACTCGCAGTGGACTCAAAATCTGATTGAGCTGACGCAGTTGCTCGGCAGTTCCCATGCAGATCAAGACATCTCCCGTCAGCAGCAGGGTGTCGGCGGTGGGGCCAGGAATGAGGGTGCCGTCAGCGCGACGAACTGCTAACACTAAGGCACCAGAGCGCGATCGCAACATGGCATCTCGGAGCGTCTGGCCAACACAGGAGCAGGTTTCTGGCTCGATCAAAAATTCTTCCATATAGAAAGAACGTCCGGCCCCGCTAAGAATGCCATCGACAAAGTCCATGACTTGGGGACGCAGAGCTGCCGCTGCCATTCTTCGACCGCCTGTGATGTAAGGAGAAATCACAACGTCGGCTCCACCCCGCTGGAGTTTTTGCAAGGCTTCTTCGGTGTTGGCGCGGGCGATCGTCCGGATGTGGGGGTTGAGAGCCTTTGAAGAAAGCACCGTATAGAGGTTTTCTGCGTCAGAAGGTAGGGCTGCGACGAGGCAAACCGCTCGTTCAATCCCCGCTTGGAGCAGCGTTTCATCTAGCGTGGCATCGCCATGAACGACCGCATAGCCGCGCTGTTGAGCAATTTCTACGGTGTTGGGTTCAGAATCCAGCACCACAAAGGTAATGTTTTCTGCCTCAAACTCCAGCGCAACCTGTTGCCCAGTGCGCCCAAAGCCGCAGACGATATAGTGTTGTGAGAGCGTGTCAATCAAGCGTCGCTGCTGCCGGATGCGAATTCCTTCTTGAAAGTAGCCCTGAATCAACGCTTCTGTAAATCGGTTAACCATGTAACCGATGCTGACCACACCCATCAAAATTAACGAAATCGTGAAGAGGCGACCGCGATCGCTCAACGGATGCACTTCCGTAAACCCAACGGTGGCTAGCGTAATGATCGTCATGTAGGCCGCGTCAATCCACCGCCAGCCTTCAATGAGGCGATATCCAATCGTGCCCGTTAAAGTTACGCCCACAAAGGCAAGAATGCCCGTCTGTAATTCCTGTCGAATGCGTCGATATTTTTTCTGGGCTGAAGAATACACGTTTGCAGTTGCTGAATGGAGCTATCCTTCGCTAGGATAGGCTGCTTTGAAAGGGGCGATCGCTTGCGGCCAGACTTCAGCCGACAATTTACTAGTTGGCTAACTCGCTACGCTGGAGCGCTCGACATAGGTTCTCAGGTCATTGGCCATCCGTTTAATACCTTGCTGTTCGTCCTGCCGAATAAAGGGAAGAAACAGACGGGTGAGAGGCCCAGAGAAATTTTCGCGATGGACATACTGCGTGCGCTGCCAACCGCTGTCTTGCAATTCAAAAATATGCTCACTCTGGAAGCCCGGTGCCGTAGCAATCCATTTCAGGCAGGTGCCTCGCTGCATCAAAGTCACAGTGGCTTCAAATTCTGTTTCGGCCTCACTGGCGACTCGTCGAAGCGACAACGCGACAGGTTGGCCCAGCGTCAAAGCTCGACTGGGATCTTGATCAAACAAAAATGTATTCCAGCTGTACCAATCCTGTTTGCGAATCAAGGCGTCCCAGACCAGCAGGCGAGGGGCGCGAATTTCGATCTGGGTATAGATACTCGGCATGTTTGCGGATGCAACGACATCGGTGTGACTGAGTACAATCAAAGACTCAAAGCTCCTCTAAGCTAGAGCAGCAGCAATCAGTCGATTCAGTCGATGATATTGTAGTCCTCTACAGCCCGAACCCTAACAGTCATTTCAAATGATTGGAGGCATGGGTTAGACGGGAAATTAGGATCGAGCTGCCTGCCCCTAATAGCTTGTTTTCTGAATTGAGTCTTTATTGAAACGCAAGTCGCGATAGTCCTATGGTCAATCTGACTCCCAACTCCAGCTTTAGTTTAACGATCCGCTTCCAGTTGCCCCACCAGACCGGAATGCTAGCCCATGTGACGCAGGCGATCGCCGCCGCTGGAGGAAACATTGGCCAGATTGACCTGATCGAGCAAAATCGTAGAACCTTGGTGCGAGACATTACTATCGATGCGGCCAGTACCGAACATGCCGAGAAGATTGTATCTGCGGTCAAAGCGCTACCCAACATTAAGGTAATCAGCGTCTACGATCGCACCTTCAACCTGCATCGGGGCGGCAAGATTAGCGTCGAAAGCCGAATTCCGATCAAAAATCAGAGCGATTTGGCAATGGCCTATACGCCTGGGGTGGGGCGGGTTTGTACGGCGATCGCTGAAGATCGAGAGCAGGTCTACGCGCTGACCATCAAGAGCAACACGGTGGCGATCGTCACTGATGGCAGTGCTGTGTTGGGGCTTGGCAACTTGGGGCCAGAGGGAGCCTTACCTGTGATGGAAGGCAAGGCCATGCTGTTTAAGGCGTTCGCTGGACTGGATGCTTTTCCAATCTGTCTGGCCACCCAAGATACCGATGCGATCGTGGAAACCATCAAAAATATTGCGCCTGTGTTTGGGGGGATCAACCTGGAAGACATTAGTGCGCCCCGCTGCTTTGAAATTGAGACTCGATTGCAGCGAGAGCTAGATATTCCGGTCTTTCATGATGATCAGCATGGAACAGCGATTGTCACCTTGGCTGCGTTGCTGAATGCGCTGAAGCTGGTCAACAAGCCCATCGACCAAATCCGGATTGTGATTAATGGGGCAGGAGCGGCGGGAGTGGCGATCGCCCGTCTCCTTCGCAAAGCCGGAGCCAAAACCATTTACCTCTGCGACTCTCGCGGCATCATCAGCCAAAGCCGCACCGACTTGACCGACCAAAAGCGAGAATTTGCGGTAATTCAAAGTGGGGCGCTAGCTGGGGCAATGGTGGGTGCCGATGTTTTTCTGGGTGTGAGTGTGCCTGGGATGGTGACACCAGAAATGGTGCGATCGATGGCCAAAGATCCGATTGTGTTTGCGATGGCCAACCCGATCCCCGAAATTCAGCCTGAGCTAGTGATGGGCGATGTGGCCGTGATGGCGACCGGACGCAGCGACTATCCCAACCAAATCAATAATGTGCTGGCATTTCCCGGTATTTTTCGGGGCGCGCTAGACTGCCGAGCCGCAGCCATGACCACCACAATGTATTTAGAAGCTGCAGAGGCGATCGCGTCTTTAGTCCATCCCGCCGACCTCGATCCCGAACATATCATTCCTTCAGTCTTTGATGAACGGGTGGTCTCTGTCGTATCTGCGGCAGTGCAGCGAGCGGCTCGTCAAGATGGCGTTGCCCGTTGTTGAGATCCTGCGCCAAAAATCGATAGCTAAGATGAGTAAGCACGAGAATGAAATCGTTGCAATTCTCTTTACATTTGACGGCAATCGACTCAGCGAGGCTCAATCCAAGATAGGCTAGATCCGGACTCAGACTGTACTAGATCGGCCTACCGTCGGAGAATAAAGATACAGTCTTTCCCCCAAAACAGATAGGGTAAAACGCTCAAACGATAGAATCAGGATCATGGCAAATTCTTCCACCTCCGAGGCAACCTCTTCCAACGCAGCATTACCCCAAGACTCTCGACAGCGGGTGAGCCAGTTTTTGCAAGATTTGCAGGATCAGATCTGCCAGAAACTAGAACAGGTAGATGGTCAGGCGACTTTTCAACAAGATGCCTGGGAGCGTGAAGAAGGCGGTGGCGGACGATCTCGCGTCCTCCGAGATGGGGCAGTTTTTGAGCAGGGCGGCGTTAATTTTTCCGAAATTTGGGGCCATCACCTGCCGCCTTCGATTCTGGTGCAGCGACCCGAAGCTGCAGGGCATGGTTTCTACGCGACAGGCACTTCTATGGTGTTGCATCCCCGCAATCCTTATGTGCCCACCGTGCACCTCAACTATCGTTATTTTGAGGCAGGTCCCGTGTGGTGGTTTGGCGGTGGTGCTGACCTCACGCCCTACTATCCGTTTGCTGAAGATGCCGCGCACTTTCACCAGACGCTGAAGGGGGCTTGCGATCGCCATCACAGCGAATATTACCCAACCTTCAAACGCTGGTGCGACGAATATTTTTATCTCAAGCATCGCCAGGAAACTCGCGGCGTCGGCGGCTTGTTTTTTGACTACCAAGACGGACGCGGCAAGCTCTATCGCGGCCCCGACGAGAAAGGCCTAGCCGCCGCTTATAGTGACGCTGTCGGGGATGTAGAACCTCGTGGTTGGGAACAGCTATTCGCCTTGATCCAGGAATGCGGTCAGGCCTTTTTGCCGTCCTATGTGCCGATTGTGGAGCGTCGTAAGGATATAGAGTATGGCGATCGCCAGCGACAATTCCAACTCTACCGTCGGGGCCGCTACGTAGAATTCAACCTGGTGTATGACCGGGGGACGATCTTTGGTCTTCAGACCAATGGCCGCACCGAGTCGATTTTGATGTCTTTGCCGCCTCTCGTGCGCTGGGAATACAATTACCGCCCAGAGCCCAACACGCCCGAAGCAGATCTTTACGAAACATTTCTAAAGCCGCAAGACTGGGCCAACTGGACTTCTGAAGCTCCTATCTCCTGAATTGTACGGTGGCCGGTCTCCACTGCCTATGGCAGAATAGCGGTAAATTTGCGTAAATCTGTCCAAGTTTTCCATCGGGTTACAGTCTAGAATTTTGTAGCTCACCCACTACAAGGCAAAAACTCCAGGGACATGAACAGGGGTGGGGTCATCTAACCTGGGTTCGCCCAAATCCTTTGGGATCAGATGAGATTGATAATGTCAGGTCTGGTCATTGATTAAAGATTGAATGCGGTAGAACGGCTCACACATCTGTAAGATTCCAGGGGAGGTTAAATAACCCACGTGGAGCAGACAATACATACGACTCAAGATGGTAAAAAAGTCATTGTTTTAACGCCTACTGGGCGGTTGGACATCACGACGGCTTGGCAGTTTCGCCTGAAGCTACAAGAGTGTATTTCCAAGGTC
The DNA here is from genome assembly GCA_041746655.1 of Elainellales cyanobacterium. Classification (GTDB taxonomy): domain Bacteria; phylum Cyanobacteriota; class Cyanobacteriia; order Elainellales; family Elainellaceae; genus JBGTGR01. Next base: position 142,198 of record JBGTGR010000068.1, read on the forward strand.
AGCCCCCACATTGTTGTGAATTTGGGGCAGGTCAACTTCATCGATAGTTCTGGCCTCACCTCCTTGGTCGCTGGAATGCGGGATGCCGATAAGGTTAAAGGCAGCTTTCGGATTTGCAATGTCCATCCGGAAGCAAAACTCGTTTTTGAAGTGACCATGATGGATTCTGTCTTCGAAATTTTTGACACCGAAGCAGAGGCGCTGGAAGGCGTGCCACGAGGATTGGCCAGTTAATCAACCTGTTTGAACTGAGCCTGGGGCAGTCTGTCCTAGGCCTGTTTTGATAGGATTTCGTTAGGATAAGGATGCTGAGCACAACAGCCAAATTTGGCTCCACCTTGGCAAACTAGCGCCTAGGCGCGAAAATGGGATCACGTTACTTGTTAAGCCTCCTGTGAATAACGTCCGCACCGTATCAGATACCAAGCGAGCCTTCTACACCATCCACACTCGCCCGATCAACTCCATCTACCGTCGGGTTGTGGAAGAGCTCATGGTAGAAATGCACCTGCTTTCCGTGAATGCGGACTTTCGTCAAGAACCGATCTATTCTCTTGGGTTAGTCACGGCATTCGACCGCTTCATGCAGGGCTATCGACCCGAAGGAGATCGCGATTCAATTTTTAATGCTCTCGGGCAGTCCATCGAATCTGATCCCCACGAGTATCGGCGTCAGGCGGAGCAGATTCGCTCAGAGGCAAGCCAGCTGTCTTCGATTGATGAATTGGTCACACTGACTCACACCGAAAGCCTAGAAGGCGGACTTCCAAGCTATTTTCGAGCAGTGGCTCAAAATCCCAACTTTAAGTACAGCCGATTGTTTGCGATTGGGCTCTATACGTTGCTGGAATTAGTTAATCCTGAGCTAGTGAAGGATGAAAAGCAACGCAATGATGTGTTGGCGCAGGTCAGTACTGCCTTAAAGCTGCCGCAGGAAAAAATTCAAAAAGATTTAGAACTCTATCGCAGCAATCTGGATAAGATCGCCCAGGCTCAAATTGTGATGGATGACATGCTCAAGGCCGATCGCAAGAAAAAAGAAGAGCGTGCTAAGGCTAGGGAGACCGTGATCGTGCCTCCCAGCACGCCCGAAGGCCAAGAAACTATCTAGTTAGAGAATCTAGCTGGGGAATCTAGGGAAATTTAGTTGGGAAAGTTGGTAGAGGGGGCGATCGCCCGGTTTCGGGCATCCAAGAATTTGAGCTGCTGATAGAGCATCTCAATTTTGGGTATCTGGATACTACCTTTGGCTTGTACGGTCTGGAGCGGATTACCAAAGATGCTCTCGATCTCCAGGGGGCGGCGCTCGTCGTAGTCAATTTTCATGCTGGTGCGGTAGGGCTTCATCTGGGCAGTGTGCTCCAGCATGGTTGAGATAAACGCATCGGGAATGGGGCGATCGCAGGCGGCGGCTCCCAGAGCAACTTCTTTCATCAGCTGTTTGGCCAGAGAGTAAATTTGGGGATCGGCCATCATTTCTGCCGTGGTGGCATCTAAAACAACCGAGAGCCCGTTGAAGGGAATGTTCCAAACCAGCTTTTTCCAGCGGGCCAGATATAGATCTTCGGCCAACTCAATGGGAATGTCTGCTTGCTCAAAGTCTTGGGCGATTTCCTGCATTCTTGGAGTGATGCCGCAGGCCTGATAGTCAGGGCTGTAGTCTCCGAGGGCAATGACCTTGTAGTCGAGATGCCGAATATATCCGGGGCCAACTTTGTTGGAACAAAGAAAGCAGAGACCTCCCATGACCCGCTCCTGCCCCACGAGCTTCGCGATCTCCGCTTCCACGCCTAGCCCATTTTGCAGCACCAGGACCACGCCCTTTTCTTTGAGAACAGGCGGTAGAAGCTGGGGCAACAGATGATTTTGTGTGGTTTTTAGCGCCACAATCACCACATCACAAGGCGGCATATCCTGTACATCCTGGTAAGCTCGCACGTCCGGCAGTGCAAAGTCACCGTCTGGAGAGTCGATCTTGAGGCCCTGTTTCCGCACCTGCTCGTAATCGCTGCGCAACAGAAAGTGAACCTCTAAACCAGCCTGCTGCAGTCGTGCCCCATAAAATCCACCTAAAGCGCCAGTCCCCAAAATTGCATAGCGGCGACTGGGTCTGGCCTCAGGAAACCCTGTCATTTCTGACTCCATTGTGTTTGTTCTTCACCAAAATACCGTAGTTCTTCCCCTCAGCGATTTAGGAGTGATTTAGCAGCTTACCCCTGCGCGATCAGATAGGTTCCCCAGAGAGCAGTCAGGACAGCAATGACCGTTGCCCATAGCGGATGGCTTGCTTTCAAAACTAGGCCTCTGTGACTCTGAATTGTATCCACATCAATCCAGGGCGTGACACCCTGCCGAAACCAGCCTTTGACGGTGACGTTGGTACTAATTAGTTGGCGAGGGTGTTTGGGCTGAACCATGAGGTTCCCGATTGCCCCAAGGGGAGAGGCGTAGTGCAGCTTGATGAGGCCTGTCTGAGTTTGCAGCAGTAAATCTTGGCAAACACTATTGGAGAGACTGCGTCGTCCCAGAAGCTTGCCCTGCATCTGAACAGGCTGGCTCTCTACTGGAAGCCCTCTCGAATCGGCTAACAAGTCTGGCAGGAGCGGATTGATTTGGGTCACATCGCGGCGAATGTCTGGAAAGAAGGGATTGATCCGCATCAGTGTCCCCAGGCTGCAGCCGATCAGCAGACAGCCCATCAAAATGGCGCGATCGCCCCAGAGCCAGTCTAGTGCCGTCCAGTTGAGCAGGCCAGCCAGTCCACCTATCAACCAAAGACAGAGAGCTACCGCTAGCCCAATTGGAATTCCAAAATAGGGAGCGCCCTGTAGTAACAGGGACTGAAGGGGAAAGGGAGAAGGCTTAGAGGTCGGCCAGTCTAACTCAGAATCTAGCCGCCAATGACGCGCATACTGGCTGAGCAGGTGAAGGCGATGCCCGAGCGGTGGGTGAGGATGATTGACCGCCAGCCAACGCTGATAAAAGCTGTGTCGATTTCTCTCCAAGAGCGCTGTGAGGGAAGTAGAATCCTCTGCCGAGTTGGCACTATAGGGAAAAGCGCTGCCTACGAATGCACTGCGGTAGCCGACGGGAGCCAGCAAGTCAAACCCTTCGAGCAGTGGATCGGTTTGCCCCCGGCTTTGCAGATCTTGTGCAGTGGCTAGCGTCAGTTTGAGGCAGCTGCGCGTGAGCCCATTGGGGTTGCCTGTGGCTTCGGCTGAAAAGCGATCGCTGTAATAAATCCGGACTCTAGCTAACCACAAACCGGGCCACCGCAGCAGACGATAGAGTCCGTAGAACAAGGTCGAAACTGCCGCGACAATGCCTTGAAGAAAGAAAGAAGATTGGCGATCGCCCCATTCACTCAACTGCCAGTAGAGAAAATAAGGAATCTGGGTGACGACTGCAACCAAAGACAAGATAGCAAAATCCCAGTTGACAATATGGCCTAACTCATGGGCATAAAGCGCTGCAATCTCATCTTCATCAAGAGTTTGAAGCAATCCCTGGCTGACCACAATCCGAGCTTTGCTGGGAATAAAACCATAGGTGAGGGCAACGGGAGTAGAAGTTGGCAGGAGTCCCAACGTTGGGAGGGCGAGACGTCGCTGATTGCACAGGCGTTTTAAGAGACGGCTGGCCTCTGGACTGTGATGCTCTAGTCGAGCCAGGGAAAGGGGTTGCAAGCCGTTCTGTTGCTCCAAGAGCGCGTCCAAAATCCAGGGAGAAAGCCCTAGCAGGGCTAGCAGCGTGATGAAGACGAGAGGGGCTGGATCGCTGTAAATGAGGAGATTACGGAAATCCAGGACTCGGCTGATGGTAATCAAAAAGGCATTAAAGCTCGCGATCGCCATTCGCAGGGACACTACGATCAGAACAAAAAGGGCGATCGCCGTTCCAGCCTCCAACAGCCACAGTTGCCAGAGATTGATTGGCCCTAAGGAGCCCCAGCGTTGAGCCCGTCCCGCCTGCCGCCATTCCAGACGCTGCGCGGTGGGTGGGGTAGCTGCTCGTGTTGAGGGAGAGACACGTTGGCCAAGGGAGGGTGGGGAAGTCGCGGCTTGAGGTGGTGTTTGAGGTAGGGCAGCCCCCGTCTGATGCTCAGGCTCGCTTTGAACTTCCTCTGGTTGAATTTCCTCTGGAAAGGCAAATGGATTGGGTTCTTCGGGGCGATCGCCTTGCTGAGGTGGCTCTACAGGTGGCTTGGGTCTGAGCGAATTGGGTCTGAGCGTAGCTGGTGTGGCCTCTAGCGGGACAAAGCCTGTCGGATCAGCGGAAGGATTAGAAGTATTAGCAGAAGGATTTGCCAAAGGCCGAGAAGGAGCCTGGGGAAGGGCATCTGCTGATAGGGGCACAAATCCTGTTAGATCTACTCCAGCTTGATCCGCTCCAGCTTGCTCTACTCCAGCTCGCTCTACGGGTCTAGGTGGCGGAGCAACTGGATCAGATGAAGCAGGGTTTAGTCGCTGTTGGAGTTCGGTCAGAGTTTGAGTGGCCCAGTCTTGAACGCGGCTACTGGTGCTGTCACATAGGGGCTTGCAGAGGGCGATCGCCAGCTTCACATCACCACTGCTGCTGTAGGCTTTTACCAGCCCCATCTGAGCTTTGACTTGAGTAGAGCGATCGGCTTTAGTTTGGCAAGCGGTTTCTAGATGGGCGATCGCTGTCCCATAGTCTTTTCGTTTTAGGGCTGCTAGCCCCGTGCTGAGAGCAGCTTGGTAAGATGCTTGCTCCCCTGATGGCAAAGAATTTGACCCCGATGCAGGGGAGTTTGGAGAATTGCTCATGGCTCTGCTGTGCCGCCTCCCAACCAAACGGAATATCCTACGACTCGTAGCAAAATTTAGGCTGTTTTAACACCCGTAAATTTGCTCAAACCGTTCTGGCAAAAAAACTCAGTAAGGCTGAGAGTATGGCGAGCTGGTTGTGTCGCAGGTCGATTAGAGCGACTCAGGCTCTTGTCCAGATACGACAGGGGCGCTTGTTTTCAGCTGGAGTTCAGGGTGTTCGCCCTCGACTTGCTGACAGTTCCACTCATTGCGGAAGAGTAAGACGGGTCTGCCCCAGCTGTCTTTCACCGTAACGGTATTAAAGAGTCTACCCACTTTCTGGAGCGCTTCCCACCCTCCGCCCACCCAGCGAGCCACGCTAAAGGGTAAGGGTTCCAGATGGGTGTCTACCCCATACTCATTTTGTAGGCGAAACTGCACCACTTCAAACTGAAGCTGGCCGACCGCAGCCAGGATGGGATCTCGCTTCGCTTCATCTGCTGAGTACATAATTTGGACTGCCCCTTCTTCCCGTAGCTCATTGACGCCTTTGCGAAACTGCTTGAACTTGGAAGGGTTGGGGTTCTTCAAATAGGCGAAAAGTTCAGGGGAGAAGCAGGGAATGCCTTCATACTCTAGTCGCTGACCGTTATAGATCGTGTCCCCAATGGCAAACACACCTGGATTGTTGAGGCCAATCACATCGCCAGGATAGGCTTCTGCAACCGATTCTCGTCCTTGAGCAAACAGCTTTTGAGGGTGAGAAAGGCGAACTGACTTACCCGATCGAGCATGGTTGACCACCATGTCCTTTTCAAATTTGCCAGAGCAGACTCGAATAAAGGCAATCCGATCCCGATGCTTGGGGTCCATGTTGGCTTGCAGCTTAAAGACAAACCCCGAAAAATCTGGATAGGTGGGATTAATCTCGCCCTGGTTGCTGCGCCGAGCGCTCGGCTTGAGTGCATATTCCAAAAAAGCATCCAGGAATAGCTCTACCCCAAAGTTGGTCATGGCGCTGCCAAAGAAGACAGGCGTCATTTTGCCCTGATGTACCAGGTCAAGATCCAGGTCGTCTCCAGCCTCTTCTAGCACCTCTAGATCCTCTTTCAGCTGCTGGTAAAGATCCTGGTCGAGCAGGTCTTCAATGCGGGGATCACCTAACTCAATCACCGTATCAACGGCCTCGCGGCTGCCGTGGGCACTGCGCTCAAACAGGTGAATTTGCTTTTTGCGACGGTCATAGACGCCTTTGAAGCGATCGCCCATGCCAATCGGCCAATTGACAGCATAGGTTTTCAAGCCCAGCTCCCGCTCGATTTCGTCCATTAGATCTAGCGGTTCTTGACCAGGTCGATCCAGTTTGTTGAAGAACGTGAAGATCGGAATACCTCGCATCCGGCAAACTTCAAATAGCTTACGGGTTTGGGGCTCCAGCCCTTTGGCCGCATCTTCCAGCATCACCGCATTGTCGGCAGCCGCTAAGGTTCGATACGTATCTTCACTAAAATCTTGGTGTCCAGGGGTATCCAGCAGGTTGATCCGACAGTTTTGATAGTCAAATTGCAGAACAGTGGATGTAATCGAGATGCCGCGCTGCTGCTCCATCGCCATCCAGTCTGAGGTGACATGACGCTGTGCCCGACGCGCCTTCACGGCTCCAGCTTCATGAATGGCTCCACCGTACAGGAGGAGTTTTTCAGTCAGCGTCGTTTTTCCGGCGTCAGGGTGAGAGATAATCGCAAAATTGCGTCGTTTCTCAACCTCTTGTTGAAGATCAACCTGGATTTCGGTCGTGGTCATGCTAGAGCTTGAATGAATGGACCCAAGAGATATTATAGAGCGGGGCAGAAGGCCCCTCAGGGATGGATTTGGCTCAAGATCACCCGCAGGCGATCGTAATCATCCTTCAATAGCAGGCTCAGCATTCGACCTGCCTGCACCAACCACTCGCGCTCGGCTTTGCGAAACTGATAGATTTCACGAATCGCAGCGGCAGCAAGGCTATCAACCGGAGCCCCATTCACCTGTAGTAGTGTTCTCAAAAAGTCGAGCTGCTCACTAAAGCGAATAATTTCTTCTGGTTCACAGTAGTAGACCGCCTGATGAATCTGAGGCGGACGAGGGGGAAGGTGCTGATAGACGGTATCGCTAAAGTCGATTGACCCATTGCCGAAGGTGTGTCGAGGTTGAAACCCAACAATCGCCGCCCGAAACTCTGTCTTCAGCATGGCAAAGATCTGAGGCTGCTGTTCCCGCAGATCTTGCAGCGATAAACCCAGAGCACGGGCGCGATGGACGGAATCGATCGGGCTGGTCGTCGCGTGATAGACCACTGCATAGATGCGATTGCCTGACTCTTCGTCTACCGATTTGACCCAGCTGCCAAAGGGCGGCATGACGGCAAAGCTCAAGTCATCAGGCTCTAGGCACTGAGCTAGAAACTCTGTCGTCGCTGTTTCGATCACCTCAGCAATATAGCTAGGATGACGATCGGGGGTTGAGAATTGGGGCAGGGGCAGTCGCATAAAGCAGTTCTGACGAAAGGATTACTTCTTGCCGCGACCTGCTGTAGCATCGACAGGCTCTAACTCGGATAAGTTAAAGGTGATCAGTTTGTCCCAGTTGCCCCCTTCAAACAGGACAGCGGCTTTGCCGTCGCTGATCCGTTGAACTAGCCCTTGAAAGGCGTAGAAGGTATCGTCTGAATTAATGACCCGAACCGCAGAACCTGGCAGAATCATGGTGCTTAATTTTTAAACGTGAAGATCACAATTGTATCCAGCTTGTGTATCCAGCTTAGATCATTCTCAGCCGCTTGCTTGGGGGCGATCGCCCATCCTTACCTACACCCAGCGCCAAAAAATAAGGTGAAATCTAGGCTAGAGCTGCCACTGATACTCTGGCGGCAATTTGCTGGGCGATCGCCGTCAAAGCCTTAGCCGAAGCTGATTCTGGCTGATCAATCACGATGGGAATGCCGCGATCGCCCCCTTCTCGCAGCGGAATCTCGAGGGGAATACAGCCCAGCAACGGCACCTGTAGTTCCTTGGCAGTTTTTTCGCCACCCCCTGAACCAAAAATGTCGTACTGCTTATCGGGTGCGTCAGGGGGAATGAAGTAGCTCATGTTCTCGACGATGCCCAACACCGGAACATTGAGTTGTTGGAACATCTTTAATCCTCGGCGAGAATCAAGCAGTGCCACCGTTTGAGGCGTCGTCACAATCACAGCACCCGCCATCGGGACCGCCTGAGCGAGCGTCAGTTGAGCATCTCCAGTTCCAGGCGGCATATCCACAATGAGATAGTCCAGATCGCCCCACTGCACCTGATAGAGAAACTGACGAATCACACCATTCAGCATTGGGCCTCGCCAAATCACCGGCTGATCGGGATCGATTAAAAAGCCCATCGAAACCAGCTTGACTCCATAGTTGAAGGCTGGTTCCAAGACTTCTCCCTTCGCCCCTTGCTGCACCATCACCTTCGCGTCGGCAAGTCCTAGCATGGCGGGAGCATTGGGCCCATAGATATCTGCATCAATCAGCCCCACTTTGGCTCCTGCCTGGGCCAGCGCAACCGCCACATTAACCGCTACTGTGCTTTTGCCGACGCCCCCCTTGCCGCTGGAGATCGCCAGAATATTTTTGACACCATCGATCCCGGTGCGATCGGGCAAAGGCTTCTGCTGGGGCGTTTCTGCTGTGACCTCAACCGCAACATCTGTGACACCGGGTAGGGTCTTGACCGCTTGCTCACACTCTTCAACGATAAACTGTCGCAGGGGGCAGGCAGGCGTGGTCAGGACGAGGGTAAAGCTAACGTTGCCAGCATCAACCTGAACATTGCGGATCATATTTAGATCCACCAAACTTTTTTGGAGTTCGGGATCTTGCACGGGGCGCAGCACTTCTAAGACTGCGCTGGTATCAAGAACTTTAGTCATTGTGTTTTCCACCCTAGCAGTACACAGTCAACGATCAGGTCAATGGATCGGAGATGGAGAGTCCAAAATAGCCAGCCACGGGAGTTCTTGAGCATCAAAAATCTATCCCCCTGGCTTTGCCAATCAGCGAGCCACAAAATTGAGATTCGTGACTCCCACTGATTCCCCACTGATTTGATCTTACCGTTGGAGTAGACGGGGTGTTGTGCGATTAGCAAATCATGCTGTCTGGGGAGTACAGAACGGAACCCAAGCTACCTATCAGTAGCGTGACGCTTAATAGATCTTGGAAACGGCGTTTGAACACTCTAGAATGACCTGAGTCTGGAGTCTGATTTTCTTGCTCAACCGCATTTGCAAGCTCTGCTGCAACACGGGCAGCATAGGGCTGAATGAGGGACCATACCAAGGGTGAAAGCCAGCCTCGTAGCGTCACAGAGTAGAAAACTCGAGTGCCACAAACGGTAGAAACGACCCGATAGGTAACTCGTTCTTCAACGCCTGGAAGCGCCAGGATGCGGATACTTAGCATTTCCTGAGGTAGGACGCGCTCAACAAAAATGCGGATTGGGATGGGAATCAGGCGGGTGACGGCTCGGTAGATCAGGCCTGGTTTTGGAATCAGCCCTTCTGGAACATTCGTGCTAGCTAAGAGTGGATGCCAGGAAACATCGGCCAAGTTAACGACTTTTTGCCATAGATCGTCAACGGATGCGGAGCTGATCACCTGGTAGGTGCTGGCGAGGGGTGGAAACCAGGTTGACTCTCGGCGTATTCTGAACCAGAATCCTAGCATTTCGCTCCTCCCACAGCCAGTTTTCGCGAACAGTAGAACCGCTCAGCCAAGAAATTATCCTGCGGTCGCGGAAAATCTCTATCTTGCTGATAGAATCCTAAGTCTTCCATTTTAGTCGATGCCGCCCAAGGGTTGGGGCATCGGATCAGATAGCGCTTTAATCTACAAAAAATGCCTGTGAAAGCCGAAGTCTAGAAGCTCCCAGAAATGCTTCTCCAACCAGCCGCTTGTTGAGCTAAGCGAGTCACTACAGCGATGAGTTCTTGTGGCTCAATGGGCTTCGACAAATGCATCTGGAACCCTGCTGAGAGGGCTTTGGCTTGATCCTCTGGCCGAACATAGGCTGTTAGTGCTGCCGCCGGCATCTTGCGAGTTTGCTCGGATTTGGAGGCTCGAACCTTGCGAATCAAGCTGTATCCATCTTCACCGGGCATACCGATGTCGCTGAGCAAGACATCAGCATGGAAAGACTCTAGTATTGCGATCGCTTCTGGCACTGATGAGGCCATTCTGACTTCTGCGCCACACTGCTCTAGCGTAAAGCTGAGAAGTTCTCGAGTGTCGGCTTCATCATCTACCAGCAACACTTGAAGACCAGCCAAGCTGTGTTCAAACGTGAGTATGGGAGCCGTATCTTTGTCAGACTGAAGGGATGTCGTTGTAGAAGCCAAGGGTAGCTGCACGGTAAAGACAGAGCCTTGACCTTCACCTAAACTCTGCGCGGCAACGGTGCCCTGATGAAGTTCAACTAAATGCCGTACGATTGACAACCCCAGTCCGAGGCCGCCATGATTTCTCGCTGTGGAAGCATCCGCCTGCCGAAAATGATCAAAAATGTAGGGGAGAAATTCGGATTTGATCCCTTTGCCGCTGTCTCTAATTTGAAGCTGGGCTTGTTGGTCTTGCTGGGTCAGCTGAATCTCGACTCGTCCGCCTTCTGGTGTAAATTTAACGGCGTTGGTGAGCAAATTCCAGACCACCTGCTGTAGGCGTGTGGGATCACCTTGCACAAACTGGGGGTGGGTCTGTTGGCTGAACTGTAGCTGAATAGATTTAGTATCGGCGGTCAGGCGCACGGTGTCGATTGCCGCTTCAACCACGGCTTGAAGATTGACGGGGCGCAGATCGAGACTGATTTTGCCGCGTAAAATTCGGGAGATGTCGATCAGGTCTTCGATGAGCTGGTTTTGCGATCGCGCGTTTCGTTCAATCGTTTCAATGGCGCGGGCGCGGGTGGCTTCATCAAACTGACGGGTTCGCAAGAGCTGTGCCCAACCCAAAATTGCATTCAGGGGCGATCGCAGCTCATGGGAGAGAATCGCCAAAAATTCATCTTTGATGCGATTGGCCCGTTCTGCCTCAGAGCGAGCGGCTTGCTCCCGCCCCAATAACTGGTTGCGCTCTGACTCTAGGCGTTTTCGCTCTGTAATATTTTGCAGGAAGACGGACAGACCTTGAGGAGAGGGGTAGGCCCGCACTTCGGTCCAGATGTCTTGTTCGGCATAGAAGGCAGGAAAGGAGACGGTGACCTGCTCGGCGATCGCCCGATGATATTCTCGATCAAAAATGGTTCCTACTAGGGCTGGATACATTTGCCAGAGTGTCTGATGGAGTAGGGTTTCTTTCGATGCCTGTAGGAGTTGTTCGGCCTGTTGGTTGATGTAGGTAAACCGCCACTCGTTATCCAAGGTAAAAAAGGCTTCGGTGATGCTCTCTAGAATGTGGGTTAGGCGATCGCGCACCACCTCAGCTTCCGCATGGGCAGACTGTTCGCGGACTAGCAGCTCATCTTTTTCATGATTGGAGGCGGCCAGACGGGTATTGGCATCTGCAAGGGAGTGGTTGAGGTTCATGAGCTGTTCGGAGAGCTGGGCCCGCATTTGATATTCTCCGGTTCGGGCTTGTTCGACTGCGAGTGCGACTTGGCTCTCCGATCGATCTGTAATCGCAGTTCCCATCAGTAAACCCACCATGCATTGCACGAGCAAACTGAACTGATGAACTCGAAAAACTCCAACCTCAACTGGGAAACTGGATAGGGCCAGAGCTGTCGGGTAGTTGACCAAATAGGCTAGTAGCGTCGCGATGACACAGAAGCTTGCGGTCAGGATGCCGCCTGTGGCTCCAAACCGGATTGCGGCCCAAAGAATAGGAATGAAGTTTAAGAAGGAGAGCTGCTGCACCTCAAAGCCTACCGTCTCCATCTTGGAAACTGTCAGGATTGCAAACCCCAAGGTCAACCCCAAAATGCTAGCGCCCTCGATCCACGCAGAAGGAGAGAATGTTAATTGGGGGCCGATGATGGGTGGCTTTGCATTAGATTTAGACCAAGATTTAGACCAAGATTTAGACCAGGATTTCGACAAGAGATCCCAGTGCTGCAACTGGGGTGTCAAAAGCAAAAGGGCAAGGGGGGCAATGGTCATGACACCCAAGGCATTGCCCAACCACCAGGTGGTCATGCTAAATAGCAACTCCGAAGCGGGAAGTCGTCCTAGGCTCCATTGCAGGAGGTTGCCCAAAATTGCAGAAGTGGCACAGGCGACCAGCGGAACACTCAAGATAAACAGAGCTGCATGCTTGAGGGTGTTGAGCTGGAACGATCCCTGCCCATATTGCCGCCCATATTGCTGATAGAGGATCAATGCTAGCAGGGGTTCTACTACATCTGCTAAGCCAACGAAGCGCACCCAATCTCCGCTACCCCAGAGCGGGGCCATCAACACTGAAACAATGCCGACTGTGGCGATCGCCACCGGACCAAACCAGATTGTGAGGGCGATCGCCACCCCTGCGGGTGGAAACCAGAGCGACACCACCGGTTGAACTCGATAAATCAGCGCAATCAAGTGAGCCGCAATTAGGGCGATCGCACTAAACAGAACAATCCATCCGCGTTTAGGGATAGAAGTAAACAGGCCGGAGAAGGAGCGCATAGGACAGAGCCTGAATGGTCGCCGACGACCAACAATGGGTAGTTCAAAGTCAAAGCACTGATTCACCCAAACAGCAGGATTTTAGGATAGGGCCACAGTTAAGGGTGGCAAAAGTCTAAAATCAACTGCTCTTGGTAAGGAAACTTGATAAGGCAAACTTGAGAAATGCAGTGAACTGAAGTTGAAATTAAAATAGAGCTGTGAAGTTGAAAAGATGTTGCGGTGAAATCTCAATGTCTGATCCCGCCGAGTCTAAGGACTTAATCCTAAGCAGCTTTGGAGTCAGCTAGATCAGTCTGACGATGGGATAATTGCTGCTGCCGCGAGTCAAGAAGAGCGCCTTAAAGCTGCAAGAGAAGATACTGTTCTGTCAAGGCGGGAAGCAGCTTTCTGAATTTACTCATGTTTTAAAGATTTTGTCCAAAATATTTAAAATTAGTAATCTATCGCTGTAATAGTTCAGAATTCTTGAGCTGGCAAGTTCAGAGCTACAACTTCGTTGCCCATCCTGCTGAATGGCCTGCTTGATAGGAGTTGAAGCAAAGGGCGATCGCCATCTTTAGCAACCAGGAAGAGAGCTAGTGGATATTCTGGAATATAGAGAGCGTATCGCGAGGAGTTACGAAGGGGTATGGCGACTCAGTCAGACATAGTTCGACACAGCGACTTTATCAACCAACTGGTGCTCGATCGAACCACCCTAGAGGAATTGGGACGAGTCGAGGTGCTGTGGATGTATCCCAAAACGCATCGCGTCTTTGGATTTATCTGCAAATCTGGATTTTTGGGTACTCGGAAATCTGCATTTAAACTCGACCAAGTTGATGCGATTGGGGCCAACGGTGTTTTAACTCACGGTCAGCCGGATGCCGCCGATGCTGAAAAGGTCCACCAGCTAGAGTCTTTGATCAACCGCGAAGTGTGGAGTGATGCAGGCAACCGAGTTGGCAAAATCATTGACTGTCTTTTTGATCTCAAAACCGGGGCGATCGCTCAATACTTGTTTGTTTCCAATGGCTGGACGGGCATTGCTGGAGACATCTACCAGTTGCCACCTAGCCAAATTATTAGTCTGGGTCAAAAACGAGTGCTGGTTTCAGAGCCCGCCGCCCGAGGCTTTGCCGTTTACCGGGAGGGTATTCAGCAAAAGCTGAAGGAAGGATATAGCGAAGCGACCCGTGAGCTGCGATCGCTCACCGACCAAGCCAAAGAACGGGCTCAACTGCTATCTCAACAAGCTCGTGAACGGGCCAAACTGTTCAATGCTCAATTTAAAGAGAAAGGCCAAGAGTGGGTTGAGCAAGCTCGAGAAAAAACGCAAACTCTGGCAGAGCAAATGAAAGAACAGGCGGAGCATGTTAGAGAGCAGACCCAAAGCTGGAGCGACTGGCCTGAAGAAGCCCCGACGCTAACGGTGGAGGCAAAGGAAATTGCTGAGCCTGCTTCTCCTGATTTGAATGATGATTGGGAAACAGGACAGACACTCAATCAAGAAATACCGCAGGATGATTGGGGAACGGGGTGGGAACTCAATCAAGAAATACCAGTGCAGTCTCCCTTCCCTCCAGAAAGCAATGATTTGCCACCGAATGATTTACCACCGACTGATGCTCTAGAAGCTCCAGAACTAGCCCCAGAAAAAATCGTGGCCAACCCAGAGGAGCCCACGGAAGCCGATGATGATGAGCCTTGGATCTAGTGAGTTAACTGAGCTAGCCAAAGATTGAGTGCATCAGAGTTTGATTGCTGCACTCAGGACTTGCTGAAAAGCTCAAGATCTTTGCTCAATTGACGTAAGCCAAATGACTTGAGACAAAGTTTAGAACGGAGAGGGGGGGATTCGAACCCCCGTTGAGTTTGACCCCAAAACAGATTTCGAGTCTGCCGCATTCAACCGCTCTGCCACCTCTCCAAGCGGGTATCTCGTTATTCTACCTAGCTACGGCTTAATATTCTAGTCTACTGTCTCAGGGCAACGCTATCAGATAAAGCCATCGTGGTCGAAAATCCTTGCTGAGCCCTCCATTGCACGGCTCCATCTCGTGCCACTGAGTAAAGGTCAACTTGGTGCTGATCGAGCCAATCAGCGGTGTTGAGGTCAACACTTGAGGCGGCGATCGCCACTTTGGGCACAATTTGGCTCAGCGCTTCTGGCAAGAGAGAGGCCCCTGACCAACAGAGCACATCTGCCGTCGGCAACGGAGGCATCAAGGCTGTGGCCGCGATGGGTGCTTGGCCCTGTAACAACAGCCATCGCTGTTCTTGAACCTGGAGCTGAGAGATCCCAGCCTGTTCGGATAACACTTGCAACGTGGCTGCCCCTCTCAAAATTGGTTGCTCAACAGGCAGCGGTAGAAAACTTCCTCCTTGGCTCCCGATGCTATGACTAATGGCTGAAAGCATGATCTGCTGCACCTCAGAAACAGGAGAAGGAGCTAGATCGGTCGCCACAAATTGGCCTGTGTTTGGTGCTGTCCAAAGAGAGCTGTAGAGGGTGCGAATGGGTAGAGCCGCTGACAGCCTTTGCCACCCCTCCAACGTCATTATTGAGTTAGAAGGGGCGATCGCCCAATCAATTCGGTTAATTCCCTGCTGTCTGAGGAAGGGCAACACCACAAAGTGAACATCCGTTTCGCTACCGCTGTTGATCAACCCCACTTTGCCTCGATCTTGAAGCACGATAACGGGCTCCCGGCTTGTCGCTAAAACTGTCACCTGCAGCAGTTGAGTATGGGAATAGGCCACAGGCAGTATGACTAAACCAAGGCTGATAGCAAGCGGTAATCCCCAAGGTTTGCGCCGCCGAGATTGCCACCAAATCCACCCAAACAGCCCATAGAGCCCAACGACCTGCAGTGCCGAAATTTGACCCACCGCAACCGAGTTTCCCGGTAGCTGATTGCAGAACTCGGCTAGTTGGATCAGAGCGTGAGCTGGATAATATAACGGGGCTGCGATCGCACTTCCAGCCTCCGGCCAGATGACGGCACCCACCGCACTGACCATGCCGCCCATACTAATGCCCGTGAGCAGCGGCGTAGCCAAAACATTGATCAAAATGGTGTAGGGAGAAACAACCCCAAAGACTTGTAGCTGTAGAGGCAGCGTCCATAGATAGGCCGCCATCGGCACAGCAACAATAGCGGCGATCGCCGGAGGCAACCAGTCCAACCGTTTTGTTAAAGGTGGAACCGTGATCAGCAACCCCAACGTAGCCAAAAAACTTAGCTGAAATCCCAGATCCCAAATCCAAAGTGGATTAAATAGCAACAGGATCATCGCGGCTAAGAGTACCGAACCCAGCGGCTTCACCTTACGGTTGGCCGTCATCGCAATCAGCGCCGCAAATCCCATAAACCCAGCCCTGAGCACAGAGGGTTGAATACCTGTGAGCCCGATATAGCTGATTAGGACAGCAGTCCCAAACACCAAACGCGCTTTCACAGGGAGCCGACGGGTCAACGTCATCATGAAACCGACCAGCAGAGACACCTGAAATCCAGACGCTGCCAGCGCATGGGCTAAGCCAACCTGACTAAACTGATCCTGTAGTGCATACGTGAGGTCTACACCGTTTCGGCCCAACACAATCGCACTCACCAAAGGTCCTTCGGGGACGCCGAGCGATCGCACCTGAGCCCGAACAATTCGTTGTCTGACTCGCCACCACCCCCATGGAGGCGATGGTGCTCCCTCTGGAACAGCAACCCTCGTCCCACTTAAGCCTGCAAAACCCCCTTGTTGTGCCAGATAAGCCTTAAAGTCAAATCCACCCGGATTGCTTGCAGGTTTTGGTAAATAAAGAGAGCCTGTAACCGTGACAAGCTGCCCTGGCCGCAGCCCCGTACCTTGGAGCAATGGCACCGTCGTGTAGACTTTGCCATCCATAGTTGGCGTGGCTTCATCTTGATGAATGCCTGATTGATGAAGGGCTGAAACTTCCGTCACCTGGAGCCAAAACTGTAGTTTTTGACTGCGGGTAAGACGAGGAACTGTTTTGATGAGGCCTCGGACCTGAAAGACCTCAGACGTAGTGCTAGATTCGGTGATCAGTTGGCTGATGTCGTTAGGGCCTGGTGCCGGGACTCGCACCTGGAGATAGAACACCGCTAGACAACCAATCAACCCTGCTGCAATCCAAATTTTAAATTTAGGCCCTGTTCTCCAGAGGCGGGGCATAAAAAAAGCGAACCCGACTCCTAAAAGTAAGCAGGCGATCGCCCCAGCTGGAAAGCCTCGTACCTGCCAAGCGATCGCCGTTAGCAGCAACCCTAAAATGTAAGCTCCACACAAGACCGTGGCATGCATTGCAAACATGGGCGTAAAGGTTAGGATGCGGTGCCCAGATTCTAATGCTGCTCTATATAAATTAGAGAAAGCCTAGAAACTGAGATACGCGAGTTTTTGATTGAATAGATAGCCCCCCCCTAGCTGCAGACTTGGCAAAACACATAAAGGAAGAGCAGCCCATAAGCGGGTACTTCCCAAAGCAGCACAGACTGTGCGGAGGGCAGACTTATCTTTCCCAAAAACCATTAGCACAATCACGCCATACTATAGCGAAACGATCGCTGGGTAGCAGGTTCAGAAGACCTAGCACTGCCCCCAGACGGCAAGACTCAAGCCACCTCAGCCTGTACAGACTGAAGCAATGGAAATCCTAGCTCTTCGCGTTGCTGAAGGTAAAGTTGTGCTACGTTTCTCGCCAGATTACGCACCCTTGCGATGTAGCGAGTTCGTTCGGTGACAGAAATTACCCCTCTAGCATCCAACAGATTAAAGGTGTGAGAACACTTCAGAACCTGATCATAAGCAGGGAGAACAAGGGACAACTGCATCAGGCGTTCTGCCTCTTTTTCATAAAGGCTAAACAGAGCAAACAGCGTTTCCGGGTCAGATGCCTCAAAGTTGTACGTTGAACTCTCAATCTCACCCTGAAGATGCACATCGCCATAAGACAGCGCATCATTCCATTTCAAATCAAAAATGGAATCTACTCCCTGCAAATACATAGCCAACCGTTCCAACCCATAGGTGATCTCAATCGAGACCGGACGGCAATCAATGCCCCCACACTGCTGGAAATAAGTGAATTGAGTCACTTCCATCCCATCGAGCCAGACCTCCCAGCCGACCCCCCAAGCGCCCACAGCTGCGTCTTCCCAGTTGTCTTCTACAAAACGAATATCGTGATCTTCAGGCTTAATCCCCAATGCCTTGAGGGAATCTAAATAGATGTCCTGAATATTTTCGGGAGAAGGTTTGATTAAAACTTGGTATTGATAATAGTGTTGGACTCGATTGGGATTCTCTCCATATCGCCCATCGGCTGGTCGCCGGCAAGGCTCTACATAGGCTACCGACCAAGGCTCCGGTCCGATTGCTCGCAAAAAAGTATGAGGGCTTTTCGTACCTGCTCCCTTCTCCGTGTCATAAGGTTGGACGATCAGACAACCGCGATCGCTCCAAAACTGGTGCAAAGTCGCAATAACCGACTGAAAATTCACAACAATCCCCTGGGTTTTGAACGCCATAATAGCCAACCATTATCGCGCAATAGTGACTTTAGGGCTTTTCTGCTTCGCTCAGTGCTGCAGAGGGCGCTTGACTTTGCGATCGCCTAAAGCCCTTTTCTTTCAGGCCTTCTGGCGACTCAAAAATTAGTTTCAGAAAAAGGTTGACAGTAGGAGGGAGAGTTAGTTATATTGGTCAAGCGGTCGAGGGAGCGCGACGCGAGAGCGAAGCGACCTTGGTCGTCCGGACCTAGAAAATATAATAGTTTGAAAGCCAGAATAGCACTTAATAACCT
>JBGTGR010000069.1:0-12629 GCA_041746655.1 Elainellales cyanobacterium
ATGCGCTCTGCAGCAGACTCAGACCGTGAGTCGATAACAGCCGGAGTAGGGGTGGGAGGCAGACGCATAAACGCTAGAACCATTGGAACTAGCCTGAAACTCTAGCATCTTTAGGCTCCCCTGAGAATGAAATGGCCCTGCGACGGTATGACAAGGGGCAACACAACCCGAAAGGTTGCACCCTCTTGTTCCTCACTAACAACCGAGATTTGCCCTCCTAGAGCATCTACACACTGCTTGGCGATCGCCAGTCCTAAGCCCGATCCTGGAAGCTGTCCGACATTGCCAGCTCGGCTAAAACTTTCAAATAAGTGGGGCAAATCTCTTTGTGGAATGCCAATACCCTCGTCCTTTACTTGAAAAACAAGTTCCTCATTGTGACGTGTTATCTCTAGCTGAATTGCTCCCCCCTGAGGCGAATATTTAATGGCATTGGTTAACAAATTACAAAGGATTTTTCGTAGTAGCTTGGCATCCCAATAAACCTTTTGATCAGCGCAAAGATTGATCATTTGCAACTGATAGCTCTCATCTAAATTTAGTTGTAGTTCTGCTAAGAGACAACGGCAGAAATGATTTAAATCAAGCATCGCTGGATTGACTTGAACCTTTTTGGCCTCGGCTTCACCAACTAATAAAACATCCTGCATCAATTGCTTCATCTGTTCAACTGATCTCTGAATCATTTGGAAGTATTGAGCTTGTTCATTTACATCCAAATCTATATTTTCGAGTAGATAAGATGCTGTTGAAATGACTGCCAAAGGGTTGCAAAACTCATGGGAAACCATAGAGACAAAGTGAGATTTTAGCTGGTTTAGCTCCTTCTCCCCATCAAGCGCTACGCGCAGTTCTACTTCCACCTGTTTTCGTTTTTTTATCTCTTGCTGCAAATGATATAACGCCTCTTGAAGCTGAGTCTCTTGTGTCGCGACTTGAATCCCTAGCTGCTCATTGGCTTCTTGCAAAAAGTCTTCCCACTGCTTTCGTTCTGTAATATCAGTCAGCATTCCCAACGCACCGATATATTCTCCCCTCTCATCAAACAAGGGATTGGTCGAGATGATCGCCCACACATCTGAGCCATCACGTCGCCGAAATTTGAAATCGTGCTGTTCTTGAACTCCCTGACGCCGACGCTCAACATTTTCGAGCGCGCCCGCTTGCCCAGATTCATCCATAAACTCAAACATGGATTTGCCGATCATCTCGTCAATGCTATAGCCCAGCATGTTTGCCATCATTTGATTGACAAACATGGTTTTGTTATCGGCATCAATGATCCAAATGCCTTCCATTGCAGTTTCAACTATTTGTTGATAGCGAAGCTCACTCAAGCGCAGTGCTTCTTCTATCAACGGCAGTTGAGCAGGCGTTAGTTTAATTGGCACCCCATTGTCTCCTAACATAAGCGCAACCATAGCGTCAGGACTGTGTAATTGATATTATCTAACATGAGTTACAAAACTTTTTAAGGTCAAGGCTGAGAGGTTATGGAGCAACCAACACAGTAGTTAAGGGATTGCGCCAGCCCATCTACACCCTATCATGCTGCGTTTAAAACACGCATGATAGTTGGAGTGCCTGCCCAACCAACTCGCATCCTAGCCATTCAAATCAATGTGTCTCTAGCCGCTCGTCTACTTGAAACCCGCTTGCTGGCTTAAGAAAGTTGTAACTTTTGTCCCACAAGAAACTTACTCAATAATGAGAAGCTAATTCCTCAGCGAAACTAGTTCTCTAGTGACAATCAAGCTTTTTCTATATATATTTTGATATCAATCAGCTTATCTCTATCCTTTCGGCATTGTCTAGAGCAGATACGTCATGTTTGATACATTTCTTCAAACGTTTACACAAGCTTAATATTTCACTCTGATATACCTATAAGTCTTACTAGTGTGGCTTATACAACAGATGACAGAGTAGGCTAGGATCAACTAAATATTTCTTATCAAAGCTTAAGCCTTAGCAAAAGTTAGCATCTTTTTTTAAGATATGTTGCTTTTGCTTTTGAGAGGGGAATTCTCTAAATAGAGGAATCGTCAGGTAGTGATCTGGGGGAGTAAAGTCGTATTTTTACCCAAAGATATGCACCTGGGCCTGAGTCAACCCATAATGCTGGAGAAATCAAGTGGAGCGCCCTTTGATCGGTCATCGAGCAGGTGAACAGGCCAATTTGCCCCTAACTCTCAAATCCTTTGCTAAGGGCGCAAGTATTCTTGTTTTAGCCATTGGCTGTGTTGTCACTCTAGGTTGGATTTTTGATATCCCTGTATTGAAGAGTATTCTGCCCTTGTGGGTGACGATGAAAGCAAATACGGCGATCGGTTTTGTACTCTGTGGCAGTGCTTTATGGCACCTTTCTCAGTCCACACGACGATCCACCCGTTATGCTCAGATTTTGGCGGCGATCGCCCTAGGGATCGGCTTTCTCACCCTCATTCAGTATGGTTTTGATTTAGACCTCAGCATTGATCAGCTTTTGTTTAAGGAACCCGTCACTGCTGTAGCAACCTCTGCTCCAGGACGGATGGCTGTTAACACAGCACTCAACTTCTTGTTGCTGGGATCGGCTCTATTTCTATTAAGTAGGCCACGATCGTTTTACCCCGGCATTCAAGCATTCACAGTGATTGCCTTTTTCATTTCCTTGCTGGGTTTGCTGGGCTATATCTACGGCATTCAGGAGTTTTATGGGTTTGGCTCCTATACCAAAATGGCGGTTCATACGGCGATCGCCTTCCTCATTCTCTGCACTGGCATCCTCTGCCTCCATCCCGACCAAGGAATCATGAGCATGATCACCAGTCAGCATGCGGGTGGAATTATGGTGAGGCGATTAGTTCTACCTGTACTGGTCATCCCTCCCATTTTGAGTGGAATGATTCTGGCGGGTTATCGAGCCCAACTCTACAGCAGCGAAGTAGGTTTGTCGCTGTCTGCTGTGCTCAATATCTTGGTGTTTGCGATCGCCATTTGGATCAATGCAAGAGTGTTGAGCAAAATCGACACTCAGCGGCAACAGGCAGAAGTCCAACGTCAGGATGAAGCGCGGTTTCGCTCCCTCACGACAGCAACCTCTCAAATTGTTTGGACAACCAGTGCAGATGGACGAGCCCTCGACGATTCTCCCTCTTGGCGAGCCTATACTGGGCAAACCTTTGCAGAATACCAGGAATGGGGATGGCTGAACGCAGTTCATCCGGATGACCAAGAAAAGTCTGCCCAACAATGGACACAGTCCGTCGAGACAAAAAGCTTATATGAAGTTGAATATCGCCTGCAATCAGCAGAGGGGCATTATCGATACTATTGGGTGCGGGGAGTTCCCGTTCTAGATTCCGATGGCCGTATCCGAGAGTGGATCGGAACCTGCACCGATATTCACGATCGGAAAGAAACTGAAGCATCGTTGCAAGAAAAAACCAATCTGTTGCAACTGATTCTGTATTCCATCAGCGACGGAATTATCGTTGCTGATGAGCAAGGTCGGTTTTTGGTTTTCAATCCAGCCGCCGAGCAAATATTTGGCAGTGGCGCAACAGACACTAGCGAAGATGAATGGGCACAGCAGTATGGTTTGTTCCTGCCCGATCAGGTCACGCTTTTTCCAGTAGAAGAACTTCCTCTTTCGCGAGCCGTTCGAGGGGAGGAGACTAAAGATGTCGAGTTGTTTGTTCGCCATGCTCAGGCACCCGATGGCTGTTGGGTTCTCGTCAGTGGAAGACCTCTGAGAGATGAGTTGGGGCGATCGCAAGGGGGAGTCGTGATTTGTCGCGATATCAGCGATCGCAAACAAGCTGATGAAGCCCTTACCCAAAGCGAAGAAAGATATCGTTCTTTGACGACTGCAACGGCCCAAATTGTCTGGACGGCGGATGTAGAAGGGCGCGTTGCGCCTAATCCTACTTGGAGAGCATTGACTGGACAAACTGAAGCTGAGTTCGCTGGCTTTGGCTGGTTACAGGCCATTCATCCAGACGACCGAGAGCGAACCAGCCAGGTTTGGATGCAGGCTGTGCAGACCAAAAGCTCATATGAAACCGAATATCGAATTCGGGCCGCAGATGGAAGCTACCGCTACTTTGTCGTCCGGGGTGTTCCAGTCCTCAATGAAGACAACACCATCCGAGAATGGGTAGGAACCTGCACCGATATTAACGATCGCAAACAAGCCGAAGATGCGCTCAAACAAAGTGAAGAAAGATATCGTTCTTTGACAACTGCAACGGCTCAAATTGTCTGGATGGCAGATGTAGAAGGGCGCAATGCACCTAACCCCACCTGGAGAGCATTGACTGGACAAACTGAAGCCGAATTCGCTGACTTTGGCTGGTTACAGGCCATTCATCCAGACGACCGAGAGCGAACCAGCCAGGTTTGGGTGCAGGCTGTGCAGACCAAAAGCTCATACGAAACCGAACATCGAATTCAGACAGCGGATGGAAGCTACCGCTACTTTGTCGTCCGGGGTGTTCCAGTCCTCAATGAAGACAACACCATCCGAGAATGGGTAGGAACCTGCACCGATATTAACGATCGCAAACAAGCCGAAGATGCGCTCAAACAAAGTGAAGAACGTCTACAGGCGATTCTTGATAACGCACCTGCCGTCATCTACATGAAAGATATCGAGGGACGATTTATTACTGTCAATCGTCTATTTGAGTCGATTTTTAAGCTCCGCAAGGCTGATATCGTCGGCAAACAGAATAGTGATCTATTCGAGCAAGAGGTGGCGGAAATATTTAATGAAAATGACCGCAAGGTGCTGGAAGCAGGAACCGCTGTGCAATGGGAGGAGATTGCGCCCCATGATGATGGGCCACATACCTATATCTCTCTCAAATTTCCCCTTTTGACGGCAGAAGGCTCACCCTATGCAATTTGTGGCATCTCAACGGATATTACAGATCGAAAACAAGCAGAGCTTGCGCTCTCTCAAGCCAAAGAAGTAGCCGAAGCAGCGAATCGAGCCAAGAGTGAATTCCTTGCCAACATGAGCCACGAGCTGCGAACTCCGCTCAACGGTGTGATCGGCTATGCTCAAATTCTTCAGCGTACCAATACCCTGAATGAAGAAGATCGATCGCGCATTGAAGTGATTCACCAGTGCGGATCGCATTTGCTGACCTTAATCAATGACATCCTCGATTTATCAAAAATCGAAGCGCGGAAAATGGCATTAATGCCCACAGATTTTCATCTCCCAGCATTTCTGCAAGGAGTAGCCGAAATGTGTCGTGTTCGCGCCGATCTCAAAGGAGTTCAATTTCACTATCAAGTAGCCTCTGAGTTACCGATCGGGATCCGGGCCGATGAAAAACGCTTGAGACAAGTGTTGATCAACCTTTTGAGTAACGCGATTAAATTTACTGATACAGGAAGTGTTACCTTCACAGTCAGCTTTGCAAGTGAAGGAAAACTTCGCTTTGAAATACGCGATACAGGCATTGGCATCCTCCAGGAAAAACTCCAAACCATCTTTCAGCCGTTTGAGCAGGTAAGTGATAGTGGACGACAGGCAGAGGGTACGGGTTTGGGGCTGGCAATCAGTCAGGAAATTGTGGGGTTGATGGAAAGTACGATCCAGGTGCAAAGCGAGATTGGCGTTGGCAGTATTTTCTGGTTTGATGTCAATCTGTC
This sequence comes from Elainellales cyanobacterium, assembly GCA_041746655.1. Taxonomy (GTDB): domain Bacteria; phylum Cyanobacteriota; class Cyanobacteriia; order Elainellales; family Elainellaceae; genus JBGTGR01. The sequence goes on from JBGTGR010000069.1 coordinate 5,650, forward strand.
TGAAGCAACAGAGTGGGCAAAAACAGCTCATGCGGATCTACACGGACAAATTGTTGGCATCAAAGGCCGTCGGCCCAAGATCTTGGTGGTCGATGACCGCTGGGAAAATCGCTCTGTAGTTTCCAAGTTGCTGAGTCCAATTGGCTTTGATGTTGCTGAAGCCGCTACTGGGCAAGAGGGTTTGATCAAAGCAGTCAAATTTCAGCCAGATCTGATGATTACTGACTTGTTGATGCCTGATATCGATGGCTTTGAGCTGATTAGCCGGATACGTGAGTCAGAAAATTTCAAAGATCTGATCATTATTGTTTCGTCTGCCAGCGTATTTGAAGCAGATCAGTACCGCAGCATCGAAGCAGGAGGTAACGATTTCTTGCCTAAGCCAGTACTGGCAGCAGAGTTACTCCAAAAGTTGCAAAAGCATCTCCACCTGGAATGGCTCTACGAAGAGCAGCAGCCAATCTCTCAGTCAGTCACGGACGATGCAGAATTAATTGCCCCACCTCTAGCAGAATTGGAAATGCTACAGGAGCTAGCGATGAAAGGCAACTTCAAAGGAATCATCAGGCAAGTTGCTTTGCTGGAGCAGACAGACCCAAAATATAGTCCTTTCGCCAAACGATTACATCAACTAGCAAAAGGCTTTCAAGACCAAGAAATTCTTGCCCTAATTCAGTCCTACAGGTAATCTCCTCTCCTTCCGCCTACCCGCAAAAACTATGAATCCAGTCATTGACCAGAATGCGATTGTTCTTATTGTTGATGATAATCCTGCTAATTTAGGCGTCTTATCTGACACTCTCGATCAAGCGGGGGCAGAAGTTTGGGTTGCTCAGTCGGGAAAAACTGCTTTGGAGCGAGTCAAGTATGCCTTGCCTAATTTGATTTTGTTAGATGTGATGATGCCAGAAATGAATGGATTTGAAACCTGCCGCCAACTGAAGGCAAATCCAGAAACTAGGAATATTCCCATCATCTTTATGACAGCCCTTTCTGATACCGAAAACAAAGTACAGGGATTTCAGCTTGGAGCGGTAGATTACATCACGAAGCCATTTCAGCAAGAAGAAGTCTTAGCCCGAGTTCAGTTGCATTTAAGAATTGCCGACCTATCTCAGAAACTGGAAGAGAAGAATGTTCTGTTAGAGCAGCAGGTTTCAGAAACGGCTCAGGCTTACCGTGAATTACAACAAGCGCAAATTCAACTCATTCAGAATGAGAAAATGTCTGGTTTGGGTCAAATGGCGGCTGGAATTGCCCACGAAATCAACAATCCAGTGAATTTTATTCATGGCAATCTTACCCATGCCAAGGACTATGTTGACGACATCATGGGACTACTCAATTTGTATCAAGCAGATTATCCAAATCCTACTCCTCGCATTCAGGCAGAACAGGAAAATATCGATCTACCATTCATCCAAGTTGATTTGTTAAAGCTGTTTAATTCGATGACATTGGGTACGCATCGGATTCATGAAATTGTCAAATCAATGCGAATTTTTTCCCGTATCGATGAATTTGAAGCAAAAGCTATCGATATTCATGAGGGACTTGATAGTACGCTCACAATCCTGCATCATCGTTTGAAAGCTAGACCAGAACAGGCAGAGATCGCAATCGTTCGAGACTACGGTCCAGTACCTCTGATTGAATGCTATGCAGGACAACTCAATCAGGTGTTTATGAATATTTTGTCCAACGCAATTGAAGCTTTAGATGAATTTAACCAGCAGCAAACCTTTCAAGAAAGCACCAATCCGCCCAGCAGAATTCAAATTAGTACTGAGATGATAGGTGCCGACTGGATAGCGATTCGCATCGCCGACAATGGCCCCGGAATCAGTGAAGACGTGCAAGCAAAATTATTTGATCCGTTTTTTACCACTAAACCTGTAGGTAAGGGAACGGGTTTGGGGCTATCCATTAGCTACGAAATTATCGTTGAGAAGCACGGTGGTAAACTTTACTGCCAGTCAACGCCCGGACAAGGGACAGAATTTGTCATTGAAATTCCGATTCAACAATAAAAATCTTCGCTGATTAACCTGTTGAGCGACCTTCTTGAGCCAGCGTCAATCAGGCAACGATCCTTGGCTGCTCCTTAGACGTACTAAAAAAGTAGTGTGATGAGTTGCATAGTTCTCCCGAAACTATGCTAGTCTTTAGGGTGCTGTCGGTTCTGATGGGGAGCAGCCATCAGACGCAAGGGGGAAAGTCTGGTGTAAATCCGGCGCTGTCCCGCAACTGTGAAGAGATTGCCGAACCTTTCGCAAGATCTCTGAGTCAGGATGCCCGCCGACTGCTGTTGCTCATCCTAATATCTGCGAGGTACAGATTGTGTCAAAGAGTTTTGCAAGTCGTCTCTCTCCCCTCACGTTACGGAATAGTTGACTGCTGCTGTAGGGAACTCACTCGATTTCTAGCAGGCGATCGCCCACTCATCCATTATTTAGCTTATATCCTCCAACTAAGATCTAGGAATTAACAGCCGATTGGCTGAACTTCTCCTGTGGATTTTCGTCAGGAGATCTAGTTGGGGCGATCGCCTTTAAACCCAAAAAGTAATCTGATTTGAAAGGGTTGCTTTATAGTGCTAGTTGACAAAGGTGCTAGGCGACAAAATTCTCTCGGCGGCCACAGACTAAGGGATAGAGTTAATCAGTTGCGTCAAGGTTACTTACAAAAGAGTTGTTATTGAATGGAAACCACGGTTAAAAAGTCAGATTTTGTCCTTACTCCTTATATGAAGAGCAACGACTTATGGGCAACTTATCAGGTGCTCAACACCGTTGTTCCTTACCTCCTTTTGTGGGTTCTTGCCGTTAAAGCTGCTTCTGTTTCCCTATGGTTGCTTCCACCCATCATCATTTTAATAGCGCTTTTTGCAGTGCGCTGTTTTTCTTTGATGCATGATTGCGGACACTATTCACTTTTTAGCTCAAAAAGGGTTAATCGAGGCATTGGCTTTATTTTGGGTGTGATCAACGCCATTCCTCAATATCCTTGGTCAAGAGGACATGCTTTCCACCACAAAAACAATGGGAATTGGGAACGATATCGCGGCCCTTCTGCACTGCTCTCGACAGAGGAATTTGCGAAACTTAGTCCGTCTGCTCAAAGGCGGTATGAACTTCTCCGTCACCCGTTGATGATTTTTCCTGGCGGCTTTTTCTACCTTGCCCTTAAGCCAAGATTTGCCTTGATTGCCGGAACTTTTGACTTTATAGGCCATTTAATAAACTGCCTAAAGCAAGATCTAGGCATGGGTTTCGAGAAAATTATTTTTACCTATAAGGCCAAGCATTGGTATACGGCGGCTGAGTTTTGGGATCTGCTGTTCAACAACATTTGTGTCATTGGTGGCTGGATTACTTTAGGATATTTCTTGGGATTTGGCTTTTTCTTGAGCGTTTATTCAATTGCACTCACAATTGCGGCAGCAATCTTTATTTGTGTCTTTTTTGTGCAGCATAACTTTGATGGCTCTTATGCCCACAAAACTGAAGGCTGGGACTATCTGCTAGGCGCTGTTGAGGGTAGCAGTTATCTGAAGTTGCCAACAGTCTTCAAGTGGTTCTCTGCAGATATTGGCTACCACAATATCCACCATCTTTCTGAACGAATTCCCAACTACAATCTTGAAGCTTGCCACAATCAGAATGTCCACTTGTTGGCCCGTACCAAAACGCTACACATGGCAGATATTCCTGATTGCTTCAAGTTTATTTTGTGGGATGCTGACTCCGATCGCTTGACCTCAATTGCATCATTTAAAGCGCAGCGGGAGAAAGTCAATGCGGATGAGAAATGAAGTCTGGCAAGGTTCTTTTGGCTATTGGCAGAACCAATTTATTCATCACAATATCCTGAGCATCGGCCATCTCGCCTGGAGCGGCCACACCAATCAAGGGCGAGGAATGGTAGTTTGCCAAGTGATAGATGTGATTCCATCCTTCATCGATTGGAGCGTCGATGCTGTAACCTTCGATCAGACCTTTGTGTCTCAAGGACAAGTCGCCCGTTATCTGCAAGCACTTGAACTCACGCAAGATGTAGCTCCTGCATTGCTAAAGGCGATCGCCACCTACGACCCCACCAAAACAATCGTAGTGCTCGTTATGGGTAATGGAGAAGTAGATATCAACCTACTGCAAGATCTGGCAATTGAGCCTGCAGACTGTTATGCCCAAGTGCAACAACGTTGGTCAGAATTTCAGCCTAATTTCCCTCACCTGAAAAGTCATCTCTGAGTGAAGCTTCTGATTCTGGCTCTTAGCAAGTGAGAAGTATAGCCTGCCATTTGATTAACTTGAAATCTACTTGATCCAATCTAGGGGATCAAGCTGATAGTAGCGCTGTAGTTGCTCATATAGGTCAGGATGTTGTTTTAACAACTGCTGCGGTTTTTCGAAGAAAGTTTCAGTGGCAACTGCAAAGAACTCAGCAGGATTGGTAGCACCATACTTATCTAAAACGGTTCTAGCTCCCTGTTCAGTCTTCTTGCAAAGCTGCTGATATTCCAGCGTCATCACCTTTGCCCATACATCATAGTCTGCCTTTTGTGGTAATACTGGTACGCCCTCAGCGCTACCATCTTCTTGATCGAGCTGGTGAGCAAACTCATGGAGAACGACATTGTGGCCGTCTTTCCAGTTATGGGTGTCTTGCTGCACTCGCTCCCAAGATAAAACAACTTGGTCATAGGTCCAAGACTCCCCCAGTCTAGCGACACGCTGTTCTTGAACAACATACCCTCCCATTGAAGTTTTGGCATCCACCCAATAGACACTGGGATAAACCAAAATAGAGCGTAGGTTAGGAAAATACTTGCCTCGATTGTTCAACAACAGTAAACAAGCTCCAGCTGCGATGGTTAGCTTCATCTCCTCAGTGATTTGCAGTCCATTACAGCCAATAAACTGTTTTTCGGCCAAGAAAACTTGAATATACCCCTGAAGTTGTCTGCGTTGATCAGGAGATAGCCGAGAATAAATGGGTAGATTGTTCTCAATCGTGGCTTGCCAAAGTGCTGGAAAGGGAAGGTGCTTGAGCTGATTTTGTCGCCGCCGGACCAAATGGGGATGAGCCAAAATCCCAGCTACTGCTAGCGCCATGATCAGAAGCACAATAACCGTTTCAAGCATAGGTGTTAGCGATCGCCCCCTGACTCCACCAGCCTAGCAAAACCAAAGCAAATGGCTACTGCACTCCTGACTCATCTCTAGTTGGAAGGGTAATGCGATCGCCCAATTCTCCCAATTCTTCATTCAAGCCCTGCTGACGTTGCAACAGAGCTTCAAAATCAGAGCGATCTGCATAGTCCCCACTCTCTATCAGCTGCTCAATCCCTTGCAGACAAGCATCTAGAGCCGCCGCAAACTCATAACGGGTCACAGGGCGATCGCCCTCAAAAGTGCCATCTGGATTTCCCCGTAGGCATTGAACCGAGCCTGTTACGGGTGCAGAAACTTGAGCCAGTGCATTGCGGCTATATATTCCCGTTGCTGACAGCAACAGCGTCATCACAACAACCGATGGAGCCAATCTCATCACAAGTCACATCCTAGAAACCTACCTCTAGACTAACTGCAGCCTTGGCAATTCGCCCATTTTGGCGATCGCAATCTAAAGCCTAGGCAAGCTATTCTGTCCAGATAATCCACAGCAGCAAAATTTTAATGAAAATCAGAGTCGCAACCGAGTCAGACTTGGCGGAGCTGGCCGAGCTTTATCGGTACTCGGTGCTGGCGATCGCTCCCCAATACTATCAGGCAGAGCAGGTTCAAATGTGGGCCTCCTTCCCCTCCAGTCCCGAATGGGGTCGAGATTTCATTCTCAAACCTGTGACCTTTGTTGCAGAAACTAACAACCAGATCCTAGGCTTCTCAGGCCTCGAACCGGATGGACACGTCGCCTCACTCTATGTACATGGTGATCATGGCCGCCAGGGGATCGGCTCTAGTTTGCTGACAGCCGTTCTAGACTTTGCCCATACCCAGCAGATTACACACCTGCATACAGAAGCTAGTGAGGTGAGCAAACCCCTGTTTGAGAAGTTCGGATTTCAGGTACACGAAACTGAGCAAGCGCTCAGAAACGGAGTCCAGTTTCAACGCTACTTAATGAGAAAAGAACTCAGCCCTTAACCTCGACCAACAGAGCGATCGCTTCGCCTACGAAATCTGGTGTGGCTGCGATCGCCTCTGCTACCTTCAGCTTGATTGAGCTACAGGCGATCGCATCAGAGCCCACTAAACATCCGGGCAAAGAACTCCAGCATTGCCACCAACAAAGGAAACACAATGCCAGTCAAGCCAAGCCCTCCCATAATCTGACCAGCCCAAAGCCTCACATTTTTACTCTGCCCAGACTCACGCTCGTTCACAACAGCCATATACCGCGAACTCAGCGCCACCAAAAATGCGCCACCCAACCCAAGCGGTAGACTTATCAAAAACCAGGTTTGCAAACGGCTACCTGGAACCTGGATCAGCCGGAAAGCTGGGAAAATTAGGAAACTAACAATCTCCAATATGACCCAGACTCCTACGCAGATCAGGAAGTCCTTTTGAGCAAGCTCGTCAACAGAAAAATTTTTCATAGCTACCTAAAAGAATCTCCGACGACTTCCGAGAGCAGCTCTTTTGTAAGGCTCGGTCTTTCATCAATGCCGCATCTCCAGAGGAGGCACTCGTTTATCCTGACAGGCTAGCAGATCGACCTGATAGAGTAAAACCCTAAAATATATAAGTCAAAACAAACTCCAAACCCCTCAAAAGCCTCTCAACCAAGCCTTTAGGGTTTTTTGGGGCGGTTATTCCCGGGAACTTTTCAGGAAGTAGTTGACAGGTATTGGGGGTATGCTGTTATAGTAGGAAAGCGCTGAGGGAAGCCCCACATACAGTGTCAAGACGAACAACCGAACGCTATGGGTAGAGTAATCACGAAACTGATAGCGAGGAAAGGCTCTTCAAAGG
>JBGTGR010000070.1:0-152695 GCA_041746655.1 Elainellales cyanobacterium
TTTGGCCTTCTTGAATAGGTCACGCACGCGGGACGCACCCACACCCACAAACATTTCCACAAACTCAGAACCAGAGATGCTGAAGAAGGGAACGCCTGCTTCTCCGGCGATCGCCTTAGCCAACAGCGTTTTACCGGTTCCGGGAGGGCCAATCAGCAGCACACCTTTGGGAATTTTGGCTCCCACGGCTGTAAAGCGCTCTGGCTTTTTGAGGAAGGTGACGACTTCTTGGAGTTCTTCTTTGGCTTCTTCGATACCAGCCACATCGTCAAATAGGACGCCGGTCTTGGCTTCCATTTGAAAGCGAGCTTTAGATTTACCGAAATTCATCGCCTGACCAGAAGCATTGCTGGAGCGGCGCAAAATCATCAGCAGACCCATGATCAGCAAAAAGGCCAACAGCGCATGGGTGACAAGCCAGGTGACAGTGCCGCCGTCTGCGGAAGGCTCTACTTCTAGATCGACATTGTTGACACGGGCAAGCTGGATTAGCTCAGCGTTGCGATCGCCCGCAAAGATAGATACTTCGCGCGGCGGTTCATCTTCCGGTTGGTTGACCAACGCTACTCTGGCAATGTTGCGAGGTGGATCTAGCTCAATGCGCTCGACTTCACCCGCTTGGATTCTTCTTAGCAGTTCGCCGTACTCCAGGTTGTTTCTGGCAGCGGCTTGAGCCAACGCTGGGGTGCTGACGAGAACGCCTTGCAACATCATCCAGGCAACGGTAACCATGCCTGCGATCGCCGACTTTGTGCGAGGTTGTCCCATCCGTGACTGTCTTCCAAAATATTTCATACGGTTCGATTGCCTTCCTGGCCGCTTAAGCCCAATTTCCCGTGCGTTTCGCTTTGGATCTTTAAAATCACCTGACCCAAAAACTCGGCAGTCAGGATTGGGCAAACATCTCTAAAAGCTAGTGTAACCTTCCCCACCTTAAACATTGTTGCTTAGGAAGAAGATCAGTGCTTGTGCCTTCAGTAGGAGAGTGCGTTTCGAATATGATAACACGCACTCATTACGAGTTCGCTTTTGTGATTGGCAACCCCTGGCTTAGCATTGAACAAAAGAGACAGCCATATATATGTGTGTATAAAAAGAGGGTATGCATAAAAACAGTCCCGAAGGAGAAGGAGTCGATCTGGAATAGATCGACTACCTGCATTCTTTACCTCTAGACTCAAAGAGCTAAGGGCTCTGTGAGCTAGACAGCCACTGCTTTCTGCTGAGAAATTCCTCGCAGTTTTTGCGTATTGTTCACTAGGCTCTGAGCAAATGCATCAAACCGCTCTGACAGCTTTTCATCTAGCAGATTGCCATTTTCATCAAAGGCTTTCCAGGCTTGACCAATGGCAATCTGTTCAGGAATCGTCCAGGCGTGAACCCAGCGGGCGATCGTCCGTAAATCATTGAGCGCGTTGCTATTGGACTGACCGCCCAAGACGCTAATCAGACCTGTCACCTTATCAGAGAGCTCATCAAAGCTCATCAAATCTAGGGCGTTTTTGAGGACGCCACTGATGCTGCCGTGGTATTCGGGTGTTGCCAAAATAATGCCGTCGGCCCGACGGACTGCCTGACGCAGTTTTTCTACATCGGGATGGTCAGGATATTCTTTACTCCCGTCACAGAAGGGGAGATTGAGCGATCGCAAATCTACAATCTCGACCTCAACCCCTAATGCCTTGACCCGTTGGATAGCGAGCTCCAAAGCTTGGTGACTGTAGGAACCGGGCCTTAAACTTCCAGCAATGCCAACAATTCTAACCATAGGATTGAGCTACTTAGCTGAGCGTAGAACTACTTACTGTAGCTTCAGTATAGCTAAAGCGAACTCGTTATGAGTATGCAGACCTTCTCTTTGGCTAGAAGGGTGAGTTTTCAGGAGGAGAAACCTCCGGTTGAAGGACTGTTCCGGCTTTTTCAGCTTGAAATCCTGAAACGGTGCCAATATCTCGGAGATGAGTAGACTGGGAGACTGTATCAATAGACGGATCGAGTGCCGTGGGTTCTGCAGGTTGAGACGCCTGATTTGACATCCAGGCCAATCCTCCGACTGCTCCGACCATGAGTGCTGCGTAGCTAAGATATAGATGCACCGGACGCATTTCAAAGCTTGAAGGTGATGGGCCAAGCGATCCGTGCCAGGAGGCAATGACGGACCCAGCTAGGTCAGGCTTCGGTAAGTTTGCCATGACCTCCGCTTCGTCTAGCTCCAACGCTTTGCTCAAGCGGCGAATGAAGCCATGCACGTAGATATCTTCGGGTAGCAGATGAGTTCGTCCTGATTCGAGGGCCTTGATCAGATGGATTGGCACCTGGGTTTTGCTGTGAAGGTAGTCGATAGAGTGGGATTGATCTAGTCGAGCCTGACGCAGGTTCTCGCCGATTTGCTTTAAGGCTTCTTCTCGCGAGGCGGGTGGAGATGGCAGGGCTACGGTCGGGGCGATCGCCTCTGAGGACTCAGTCTCCACAAAATCAGATTCGCAGAACATTAGTTCTTCTGCGGCGCGGATCGGCACCACTGTAGCTGAAAGTCTTTTCTCAGAAGGATCTTCAGTCGTAGAGTCTAAAACTTCTACTGCATCACTGTTTGCTCCTGCCATGGACAATGGAGACGATGGAGACGATGGCATGCTGGGAGGAGCCGCCGGATTCGATCGGTAGTGTTTCACAACATGACGTAGGGCCAACCGAATGGCTTCTCGTCCTACTGAGTGAATGGCCGCTTGGAGCTCGGCAGTGTCTTCCAAGCTTTGCTGCAAGCTCGCTAAAGCCTGACGGTAGGCTGAACTACAATGCAGATCTGTCTCGATCTGACCAAACAACATTCGCAGTTTTTGCGGGGAAAAAGCGCTTCCGGCGTTCCTACTTCCGTCGGCATAGAACGTAGATGTTAGTACCATGAATCCATCGTCTCCGTGCTTGCATAAATCACTGAAATGGGCGCTAAAAGAACGAGCTACTTGCCCTTAGGCTCTCCACAGAGAAGCCTGGGGTCGGCAGGGTAGAAAATACTTCCCCGCTTGGATCAGCCGCTTTAATTAACGCCCCACCAACTGACAACTTAAGACTCCTAAATTCCATTGCCATTCCAAGCTGTCATGGTTGTATGCAACCCATGTCCTGCATGGAGGAGGTTGGAGTAGGAAAATTGAGGAACACGGTTCCGAGTGTTCTCCTAATTCCGTAGATATTTGGACGGCAGGTCTACAGAATTCAAGATTACGCATGGTGTGGAACTGGGCTTGAAACCTGTATGGTTCCGTTTCTCGATTTATGAAAGCAGGTTTTGAGTGATCTCAAAACTCCCATACAGTCAGGCTTCCAGATCATCCGCGTCAGGCGTAAGTTAAGTTGTCTAGATAAGTCTTTCAGTGCCTAAATTAGCAGTCCGGATTCACAGGCAATAATTTTGGGCGATCGCCAAAACTGCCATAGTTTGACCCAAATATCTAACCTTGTGAGCGTTTCTCAGACTGAGAGTCTTGAGTCCAGCACCGCTCCAAATGCCGAATTTGGTGGAAGCTCCAAAACCGACGAGGACTAAGAATCAGCGGATGATAGGCATCAAACAGAGGCTGATTGAGAAACTGCCAGAGCGGGAAATGAAGATTAGGTCTATTGGGAGTCATAGCAGAGGAGTTCTAGAGAACATAGGGTGAAAAGCCTCAAGCTCACACACCAATAAGGTGAAGTCTATGGGCCTCTAAGAAAAGCGTGCCCAAATTCAAGATTTAAGCTTGCATCCGAAACGACGAGTCACAGAATTTTTTTGTGTCCCACCTCCTAGTTCTTTGTCTGAGGTTAATCGGGGGAGACATTCAGTCAAGTTTTCATAACAAGCAAAGAGAGGTCTTGACGCTTGGACGGCTACTTGTTAACGCGAAAGCCAGTTTGTTAACGCAAAAGCGCGGTCCAGGTTGCTGGCCCCACTACACCGTCGGGTTCAAGTGTGAAATTTCGTTGGGCCGCTTGAACGGCAGTGCGGGTTGCAGGTCCAAAAATGCCGTCTACTGCGCCTTGAAAAAATCCGGCAGACTGCAACCGCTCTTGCAGTCTGACTACTGCTGGCCCCTGCATACCCAATCGTAAAATGGGGAAATCGACTGGAGTTGCCTGCATTGAGGGGGCTGCTGGAGAGGCTGGACGAGTTGCTGGAGCTGCAGGGCTAGAAGGAGCAGGCTCGGCTGGGGCTGGTGTTGGGGCTGGAGAAGCCGCTGGGGCAGGGCTTGCGGTTGGGCTAGGAGAAATCCCTGCCGAAATCGGAACCGCGCCTCCCTGAACAGGAGTGCCGTCAGTGATTTGGGGAAGAGGGGGGAGGAGCCGTTCCCAGGTTGCAGGTCCAACGACACCATCGACCCGCAGATTGGCAGCTCGCTGAAACACAGATACCGCAACGGCTAAGCTTTCCTGATATACCCCATCTACTGGCCCCTCGTAGTATCCCAATAGCTTGAGCAATGCCTGTAGCTCGGAGACAGGATTGCCTTGGCTGCCAATTTGCAAGGTGGGACGAGTAATCCCTGGGGCTGGAATGACCTGTGCATCGGTTGGCGAAGGGTCGGGGGGGATGACTTGCGGTTGTCCAACGACTGGAGCTTGACCTAGACCGAAGGCAAACAACTTCACGATCAGAACTTGCCCTAGTGCCTGTTGTAATCTCTTCGGTAGTTTCTTGGGTAGTCTCTTGCTTGTTCGAAAGTCCCGGTGGATTTGATCCATTCGGTTTCCTCTTTGTCTCAGATCAGAACTGTATCTCAAAGCTGTTCTTGAAGCTATTTCTTGAGGTTATGAATTCAGAGCCTGCTTAATTAGAGCTATGAGATCCTGATGCTCTTCTTCAGGTAGATTAAAGCTGTTAGGGCTCAACAGAAAGCCGCTGCTACAAAGTTTCACGTCTGCTCTATGACTCTGCTCTATGACCAAAACGAATGGGATGCAAGCCCCGGCCTTCAGGACGGCTTTCTATCTGGATCAAGGGATTGAATAAATTGCCGTACAACCTCAGCGGGTGTTAGCTGTTTAGCTTGGGCAACATCCTTCAACCACTTCAACTCTTCATCAGTGAGACGAACTTGGATCACATTCGGTCTAGGCATCGTATTCTAAATAGATTACAGTTAGGATATGAAACTACGATACCGCTACAGAATCTATCCAACAACTCAGCAAGCCAAATCCCTTGCTCAGTTATTTGGTTGCGCCCGCGTCGTGTGGAACGATGCGTTGGCATTCTGTCAGGCAAGTTGGGCCGATGGGGTCAAATATCCTGGCTCTAGCGATCTGATGAAGCAGTTCATCACACAAGCTAAAGCAAACCCTTTGCGCTGTTGGTTGAGCGAAGTTTCAAATATTCCCTTGCAGCAATCGATTCGAGATCTAGATGTCGCATTCCGCAACTTCTGGAACTGGCTCAAGGGTAAACGGAAAGGACTAAGGGTGAAACCACCCCGGTTCAAGAAGCGACGCTCCAAGCAGTCGGCTCGGTTCACGGTGGGAGGGTTCAGCATCAAAGGGGAGAAGGTCTACTTTGCCAAGATTGGCAAGGTAAAAACAGTCTGGTCTAGACCATTGCCTGCTCCACCCTCATCCGCAACGGTGATCAAGGATGCCGCAGGACGCTACTTTGTTAGCTTCGTCTGCGAGGTTGATGTTGCCGTATTGCCAGCTAGCCCTAACTCGGTTGGGGTGGATTTGGGCATCAAGACCTTTGCAACCCTATCCACGGGTGAAAAGGTTGATGCACCTAAACCGCTCAAGGCGGCACTCAAAAAACTGAAACGATTGCAGCAGAGTCTCAGCCGCAAGGTGAAGGGCTCAAATCGGAGGGAGCTAGCACGGCTGAAGGTGGCCAGACTTCATGCTCGCATTGCCGATACTCGCTCTGATTTCCTGCACAAACTATCAACTCGGTTGATTCGCGAAAACCAAGCCATCAGCCTAGAAGATCTGAATGTGTCAGGGATGGTGAAAAACCGCAAACTCTCTAGGGCGATTAGTGATTTAGGATGGAGAGCGTTTCGAGGAATGCTGGCGGCCAAAGGTGGGATGTATGGGCGCAAGGTCAACATCATCAGCCGCTGGGAGCCAACTAGCCAAACCTGCTCAAGTTGTGGGCAGCGTGGCGGCAAGCTTGATTTGAGCGTCAGGACGTGGGAGTGCCTGTTCTGTGGCGCAATCCACGATAGAGACACCAACGCTGCCATTAATATCAAAGTCGCTGGGGGACACTCAGAGACTCAAAACGGACGTGGAGGAAGACGTAAATCCAAGCTAGGCTTGGTTGCAACCTGTGAAGCGTCAACCCATCTGATAGGAGAACAGCTATGTCTGGATTTCTAGGCAGGGAATCCCCGCACCTTCAGGTCGGGGAGGATGTCAAATATTCTCTCCGTAGTCGGTTTAGAGGTGCTGTTTTAGGAGCAGCCATTGGAGAAACGTTGGGGGCTGCTGCTCAGGCAAGTCTGCCGCATTCGTTGCACTATCCTGTGCTAGAGGATGGGGCGCAGAGGTTTGAGCTATCTGACGGCCAGTCTTCCCTGAGCTACGGACGCGCAGTGGTCACGGTTGCCGAAGCCCTAATTTTTGCACAGCAGCACCATCCCAGTTGCCTTGATCTGCCTGAAGTGGTTTGGGGTGGAGGATCGGGAGCAGGTTTGGCGATCGTCAGTCTCCCCCTATTTCTCTACTACCACGAAGATTTAGATCGACTACAGTACCAGCTGCAATGTTGGATTCAACGCTCAGTTCAAAATTCAGAATCCACTCAAAATTCAGAATCTACTTACAATTCACAGCCTGCGGCATATCTGGAATGGGTGGCGTTGGTGATGGGAGATAGCATGGCGCTTATCCTCCAGGAACAGCAAGTAGTGAGGCAATTGATTCCCCAAGTGCTGACCGATTTAGAGCTGCCGAGTCATCATTTTTTGGGAGAAGGACTCCAGCGGGTTCAGGCGCTGCTACACCGTCGCGCTAGTCTATCTACTGCGGTCCAAGAACTGCGATCGCTCCAAGTTCATCCCAATGCAGTTTCTGATCTGGCCTCTAATCTGGCCCCTGATCTGACCCCCAATCTGGCCCCCGATCTAGTACCTTTGCTGCTGGCCCTCTATTGCTTCTTAAGCACACCTGAAGATTTTCGGCTGACTGTCCTGCGAGCTATCCGCACGGGCGTACACCCCCAGCTAACGGGGGCGATCGCCGGGGCCTTCTCTGCGGCCTACAATGGCCTGCCGGGAGTTCCGTGGTCTTGGCAGGAAGGACTATCCTCTTCTACTCTGGAGCAGCTCTGGGGTGTCAAAACTTCTCCTCAGCTGTTCCAGCTCGCAGATCGACTCTTGGCGCTCTGGGCTGGAGCGTATGACCCCCAGCAGTTTCTCCAGCAGCTAGAATCGACAGGCCCTATTGCGGCTCCCGAAGTGATTCGACCTCGCTAGCATCGGCTTGGCGCGGTAGCGAATCCGGGATTAGGACGAATCCGGGATTGGGACGAATTTGGAACTGTGACAAGTCAGGGACGCTACAGATTTGGCTTGGCTATACTATTAGTCATGCAAAAGTTTTCTGGATTGCGTTAATCTGATAAATTGCATTGCAAATGCCCCGAGGAAATGACCTGAAGCTCCTGGAACTGAGGCTGTCGGTATATCGAATGGTACAGCAATGAAATCGTTCCGCTCGTTGAGTCAGCGTATAGACCAGTTGCGACGGGTACACTTCTCAGGTACTTCCCGTCATAGTTTGGGCCGAATTCTTCATAAAACAATCGATCGGGGTCGCCACGAGGGGCAGACTGCTCAAACGCCCCTTGATTGGCGATCGCTCATTCGCCTCAAGCCTGAGCAAATTGCGGCTCTAATCGTGCGTCCCCAAGCGGCCCGACGCAAACCTTCGCAGCGGAAGGTTCATCCTTCAGCCTTTTTTGTGATCGCAGTGGTGTCGCTGACCAGCGGGATTGGCTATCGGTTCTACAATGAGCCCAAGCTGGACGTTGGCACGATTGCGCCTCAAACCTTGAAAGCACCGCAGTCTGCAGTCGTCGAAGATACGCGCTCTACGGAAGAAGGCCGCAAAGCCGCCCGGACTGGCGCGGTTCCTGTTTTGATGATTGACCAAACGGTGAACCAGCGGATCTACCAATCGTTGCAGCGATCGCTCGACTATGGCAATGAGCTACGACGGCAAGCAGGCGCGTTCCCGTTTGTTGAACCTTCGGTCTTGTCTACAGCGGCTCAGCGCTTTCTGCGACAGGCAGAAGAATGGGAATGGCGAGCGGTCCTTACAGCTGCAGAAAGCGATCGCACTTCCGCTCCAGGCATTCGCTCTGCGCCTGATGCGGACTCAGAGCCGACGACGTCTTCTCAGCAATTGGCCATTATTGAGCTACAGACTTATCGGCGAACGGCCTCTGCTGAAGACTTTTCGGCCCTAAAAGAGGTGATTGTCCGGTCACGGCAGCGGTATGCGGGGGCGATCGCCGTCCTCTCAGCAGCATCCGCCTCTCCTAGCGAACCCAACAGCCTCTACGACTCAACCCTGCTCCAACTAACCGATACCGAATGGATTCAGACCCGGATTGGTATTCGCCAAGCTCTAGAACGAGTTTTGCTACAGGGTATTGCGCCTGGATTGCCTAATACACTTTTGGAGCAAGCGATTCGCCGTCAGGCTGAGGTTGACGTTCCGCCAGCCGGGACGACTTTAGCTACAAAGCTGCTACTCAATACAGCCAAGCCCAACTTGGTGCAAGATCCAGAGCAAACTCGCCTCCGCGCTGAGCAAGCTGCCCAGGCCGTTAAGCCTGAACTAGTTGAGATTCGCCGGGGTGAAGTGATCGTGCAGGCAGGGGAGGTGATTGCCCAAGCCGATTTTGTGCTGCTGGATCACTTTGGGATGAGTCGACGCGGCATCAACTGGACAGGGCTAATTGCCTTTGGCAGCCTGGTGGGTGGAGCCGTAATCGTCTTTCTGGTCGTGGAGCGACGATTTCATGCAGGGTTGCGCCGTCGAGATCAGGTGCTGATTTTGATGCTGGCCCTGTCGATGCCCCTCGTGGTTGCCCTCAGCAGTCCTTTTGTCGGCCTTTTGGGATCTCCAGTCACCAGTTTGCCTGCGATTGGTCTGTTGGTTGGCAGCTTCTATGGCTCAACGCTGGGTGTAACGGTGGTAGGCTTGCTGAGTCTCATTCTGCCGATTGGCATGGAGGTTGGAGGAATCCATCTCGTCGCCAGTACGGTTGGGAGTTTTGTGGGCGCACTCATGGCGGGTCGGCTGCGATCGCGTGAAGAACTTGCCCTTTTGGGTGGAGCCGTTGGGATGGCCCAAGGCGTTGTTTTTCTGCTGCTGAGCATCATCCTCACCACTTCAGCTAGCCCCGTCTGGTATGCCGTGCTGACGGTGGCAGTCTTGCAGGGCATTATTGGGGTGGCTTGGAGCGTTGTAGCGCTGGGACTCAGTCCCTATTTGGAGCATCTGTTTGATCTCGTTACCCCGATTCGTTTGGCCGAGCTTTCCAGCCCCAATCGCCCCATGTTAAAGCGGTTGGCCTCCGAAGCACCTGGCACTTTTCAGCACACCCTGTTTGTCTCGACTTTGGCGGAAGCCGCGGCTCGGGCGCTGGGAGGAAATGTGGAACTGGTCCGGGCTGGCACGCTTTACCATGACATTGGCAAGATGCATGATGCTCTAGGCTTCATCGAAAACCAGATGGGTGGGCCAAACAAACATGACCTGATTGATGACCCCTGGAAAAGTGCAGCCATTATTAAAAAGCATGTCACCCAAGGTGTGGTGATGGCTCGCAAATGTCGTTTGCCGAAGGCCGTCCAGGCCTTTATTCCTGAGCATCAGGGCACAATGCTGATTGCTTACTTTTACTACCAGGCCCAGCAGTTGGCCAAGGAAAATTCGGCTTTGACGGTCAATGAGGCTGATTTTCGCTATGACGGCCCTATTCCTCAGTCGCGAGAAACGGGCATTGTGATGCTGGCGGATTCTTGCGAAGCGGCGTTGCGATCGCTCAAGGACACTACTCCCGAAGAGGCACTGGCCATGGTCAACCGCATTTTGCGAGCCCGCTGGCAAGACGGTCAGCTAGAAGATTCTGGTCTCAGCCGCGAGGAGATGTCTCAGATTGCGGATATTTTCGTTCGGGTTTGGCAACAGTTTAACCACCAGCGTATTCCCTATCCCAAGGGTGCGATTAGCTCGCAGCCTGCCGCCGCCAAATAGATGGAGTGATTTATTTAATCAAGTGATCTAATCAAGTGATCTAATCGACTTGCAGACTGCTCTGGAGGCGATCGCACAGATCCATCACATCTTGCTTGCGGGCAATCTGCTCAACCCAGTCAGCTGGAATTTGCTCAAAGCCATAGTAAATTCCGGCTAGCCCCCCTGTCACAGCGGCAGTGGTGTCGGTGTCGTCGCCCAAGTTCACAGCTTTGAGTACAGCCTCCGCGTAAGAATTGCTGGTGAGCAAGCACCAGAGGGCTGCTTCAAGGGTGTGAATGACGTAACCCGATGAGTGAATGGCTTCTATCGGTAAAGTGGCGATCGCCTCTGCCCCCGACCAGAGCCGCTCAAAGTGGTCCAGCTCCGCCTCGTAGGGAGGTTGCTGGTAAACCCAGATAATTTCTTTGGTTGCGGATTGGACCGCAGTAGCAATGTCAGAGCCGTGAATGGAACCTTGGATAAGGGCGATCGCCACAGTGACGTAGAATCCACAGGCGATTTGAGAGCGGGGATGGGCATGGGTAATACCAGACACCTGATGAACGCGCTCCAGCAAACCAAAATGCTCTAGCTGCGGATAGCAAAACGCCATCGGCAGAATCCGCATTAGCCCGCCATTGCCGTTACTCTGTGGGCTGCGGCCCCCGGACTGCAGCGGAGACACTCCCTGCTGGAGTTGCTGCAGGGCTTTTGCCGTGGTGTCCCCAACGTCAAAGGTTTCATGGCGGGCTGTCCAGTAGCTTTCCTGATACCAGCGACAAAAGCGATCGGCCATATCTTCTAGGGAAAAGCCGTTACATAGGCTTTCTGCTAGACAAAACGTCAGAGAACTGTCGTCTGACCAAGTGCCTGGTGGCTGGTTCCAGGTGCCATACCCCTGCATAGTCGTCACGGGAGCCTGACTGCGTTCCGCACGACTGGTAAACTCCACGGGCACACCCAGCGCATCTCCCACGCACAAGCCCATTAAGCCCGACAAAACAGAATGTGACATGGTTGGCCTCATCGTAACGTCAAGGTTAAGGTCAAGCGGGTTGGCTCAAGGCATCGGAGAGATAGTCTGCGGTTGCCTCTACGAGAGCGATCGCATCTTCATAAACCATTCGGGTTGGCCCCAAAATGCCCACACTGCCGACGGGAAGTGGCCCCCGTTGATAGGTTGCCGAAACCAGCGCACAAGTGCGAATTGGCTCTAGCGGGTTTTCTGAGCCGATCCGCACCGTAACCCGTTTCCCAGGCTGCTCCAGATCATCGGATTCAAAAATGAGTGGCCAAAGCTGATCTTGCTCTTCTTCCAGCAGTTGCATAATCATCTGAACCTGTTGCAGTTCAGAAAATTCGGGCTGTCGCCGCAGCACTTCAGCCACGCCGCTGATCAAAATTTGGGTTGAGAGTGGCACCTGACTCCGTCGCGTCAGCTCTACCAGGGACGTTTGCAGGAAATTGGCATAGCGCTCAAATTGTCGCCCTAACTCACTCCAGTCGAGGGTGGCAATCTCGCTGAGGAGGTGGCCTCTCAGGTGCGTATTGAGAAAGTTGGAGAGGATTTGCAACTCTCGCTCCACGAGTTCGGGGTCCATATCTTGCTCTGAAGCGTCCCCCTCCGCCTTGGGCAAGTCGAGCAGCAAAGACTGCGTTTCAAACGAATCCAGCACGACAATTAGCATCAGCTTGCCTGGATCAATCAGCATCAGCTGGAGGTGCCGCAGGGAAGCCACGCTCGTCTGTGGCATGGTGATTAGCGTAATGTAGCCGCTCAGGGTGGAGAGAATTTGGGCGGCTCCTCTCAAAATCGCTTCGAGGCTCCACTCTCCACGGTTGAGCTGACCTGAGAGCATCCGATCGGCGTGCTTGGCAAGGGCTTCAGATGGGGTAATGAGCTGATCGACATAGATGCGATAGCCCGAATCTGAGGGCACTCGACCTGCTGATGTGTGGGGTTGATAGAGGAGACCTGCTTTCTCAAGCCGTCCCATTGCGTTACGAATTGTGGCTGAGCTAACCCTGGGGTTAAACTCTTCGATCAAAGCCTCTGAACCAACAGGTTTCGCTGTGGCGACGTAGTGACGGACGGTCGCCCAAAGTACTTGCTGTTGGCGATCGCTAAGCTTGATTTGCATATACGCTGCTACAGAACCAGATTTTTATGATAAATGCGGTGAAATGGATGAATGTAATGTAACGTGCAGCTGCTGGGGGCGTCGTAGCTGTCAATACGGAGTTCCGGTACGGAGTCCTCGTACTGAGGCACAGTCTAATACTGAGGCACGCTGGAATCTACCACAGTGGCGTAGGCATCGATGCCACCGATCAGATTTTTAACATTCGTGAACCCTTGCCCTAATAACCATTGACACATTTGTGCGGATCGCATGCCGTGGTGACACATTACGATGGTTTCTGCATCGGGGTCTAGCTGGCTGCGAATATCCTGGGACCACTCTGCGTACTCGCTAAGCGGCAAACTGATAAACCCATCTAAACGGGCGATCGCCAACTCTTCGGGTTCTCGCACGTCTACCAATTGCAGCTTACTCTCAGGGGCCGCCCAGAGTTCCGCGAAGTCCTCAACTCTGATCTGAGCAATCGGTTGATTAAAAGCTTGAACAGACATGAGCTTCTTAAGGTTTAGTTAATCACTATGAAAACAAAACTAGCAGAGTTCTGACGCAAGTGTATCGTTACTCAAGCCAGCCAAAGCCTGAGTCAAAATGCCCCTGATGCCCTAAACCAAATTGATCCCAACGACTTTCTTCAGTGTGACACACCGCACCTTAGGGACGCAAAACAGAGAAGCAAAACAGGGAAGTAAAACTCCTGTTCTCTCGTTCCACTATTCCCCCCGCTCTTCTCCAGGCTGCCGACAAATGCCAAACACTGATGTATACCCGTGCAAAAACGTGGCATCACCGACAGGGCCAATCTCGCCACCGCAGAAAAAGCCGCTGATTGGCACATTATTGACGTAGCGACGAAAGAGCTGAGAATCAAAATTGGGCATACCGTAGAGCCCTTCGCCTCGCCCGACGCAGGCAAACATTAAGGCTCCAGCGGCGCTCCCACCATTAGGATTCCGGGTACAGTAGCGAGAGAGCAGGGTTTCCAAGTCTTCGGCAGAGGTGTCTGCATCGCGCAGGTGAAACTGAATTCTCTGCCCCGATCGCACGCGATCGCCAATTGCGATCGCCCCCACCCTTGGATCAACGCCTAAGAGATTGCGAATCAGAAAATCACCATGCTCTAGATTTTGTTTAAATTCGTTGCGGGCAACCCCCACAAAGAGAGAGTTTTGCGCCAAGACCCGTTCTTCCTCACTCAGACTCTGAATGAGCGACTGCAGTGCTTCTAGCGGCGTGCGAGTGACA
The DNA here is from genome assembly GCA_041746655.1 of Elainellales cyanobacterium. Classification (GTDB taxonomy): domain Bacteria; phylum Cyanobacteriota; class Cyanobacteriia; order Elainellales; family Elainellaceae; genus JBGTGR01. The sequence continues at coordinate 13,602 of JBGTGR010000070.1, forward strand.
CCACAGGCGATCGCGTCCGACTCCGACTGTCCTTCAACCGACTGTTCTTCAAGCTGGAGGAGAATATTGCGTTCGCCCTGGGTGACGCGGTAGGTCTGGCCGATTGGCCGACAGCCCTGGGCCACAATGGCTTCTAAGACAATATTGCCGCTGAGTGCGACCCCCACAGTTCCGCCTTGGTATAGCTGATCGCCACAAAATAGACTACTGCCGCCTGAGATGGAGCCGACACTGGCCAATCCACCGACTTTGACCGCCTCTGGATAGGCATAGTCTAGCCCCTGAAGCAAATCGTTAATGCCGGTAGAGAGCGGATCAGAGAGCAAAATAAATTGGGGCCGTTCTTGGGGCGAGATGCCAACGAGGTCTATCCAGGCATCGGGTGAACTATCTGAATCAGGTAAATTTTCAGACTCAATGTGAAACGGATGAACCCTAACCCCTGGCAAGGTGGCCAGACTCAAGCTTAGGGAAGCCTGTTGCTCGACCTCCTGCACCTCCCCCTGGTTATTGATCCCCACGACTCCGCCACCGCTGCAGCCAATCAGAACCGGAACGTTGAGCTGTTCTTGGAGTAGGGGCATCAGACGAGAATACTCGCTGGCAAAGGCAGACGAAATAAACACTAACGCTAAATCTGCCGGAGCTTGAAGCGATCGCTGAGCCTGCTCAACGACCTCTCTCACCGCAGACTCCAAAGACGGACGGGTTGAGAGCGCACTAGCCCATTGCATCAGGTTAGTCATGGGTTTTTTCATCAACAAGGTTCAAGGTTCTCTTCGCACTAGAAAGGGGCGATCGCCTGTTAAACCAATATTAATGGACAATCCGCCCTCTCTCCGGAGACGCACCTATCAAACGGCAAATCTTAAGAAATAGAGCCGGATTATCCCAAGCACCCTCCACTTTGTGCATTACTGGTAAAAGGAGAGAATAATTATTTCAGCATCTTCCCCTAGGTAGCCCAGAAAATCGGTCAGTCAGGTTAACCTAGATCCGGAAGCTTACTAACTGAAGTTTTTGACTGAGACATCAAAACCTATGAGTGACATCCAAAATCAAATCGATCAAGAACGGGAACAAGCTCGGTCTGCATGTGAAACCAGCGGTGATGGCTCCCAAGAGTGTGCTGCTGCTTGGGACGTTGTTGAAGAGCTACAGGCTGAGGCCTCCCACCAGCGCCAAAAAACGACGCCTAAGAACTCCCTGGAGCAATACTGTGACGACAATCCCGACGCAGCAGAATGCCGGGTATACGACACCTAAATCTAGCTACTGATACTCGACAAAAAAGTTATTGTGCTTCCATCGCAGCCCAGTCAATGCTGCCAGTCAAGGCTGCTAGTCAAGGCTGACAAATACGACGAGATGGCGGCCTTTGATCTGGGGTAACTCAGCTCGGTAAACTTTGACAGGATCTGTTTCCTTGTTGAGCTGTCATTTCAATCCTTCATAGAGGAGCGCCCTCGCTGCGCCCTCTTTTTTTTGTGGTGTACACTTCGCACATCAAGAGAAACTGCTATTTGATTTGATGGTGTGCGTATGATCCCAACCACAATTTCTCTACCTACTCCTCAGTCTACTCATGCTTTAGGAGTGGCGCTGGGGCGATCGCTCTCAGCAGGCCGCGTGATTTTGCTGGAAGGCGATTTGGGAAGCGGTAAAACGACCCTTGTGCAAGGGCTTGGAACGGCGCTGGGGATCGAAGAACCGATTGTGAGCCCCACCTTTACCCTGATTCAAGAATATCCCGAAGGGCGGGTGCCGCTGTACCACTTTGATCTATACCGTCTCCAACCGTCTGAAGTTTCAGCACTCTGCCCTGAAACTTACTGGGAAGGATTTGAATCACCCCTCGGTATTGTGGCAATCGAGTGGTCAGAACGCCTAGAATATCTCCCCCCCCACTACCTCCAAATCCAGATTTCCCCCCACTTTGAGGGAGGACGGCAGGCCGACTTTCAGCTTGTTGGCAATTTCCCTGAAGCTGAACTTCGGCAGGCTCTCGACCAACTAGAGAAAGCCAGATATCGCTAGTTGCCTTCCCGTTGGGTGGCGATCGCCAGCCGTACCCCTTCGATTGCCCGCAGGCGATCCATCACAGTGACCACCTGGCCATGATTGACGGCCGCATCCGCGTTAATCACTACCAACGGCGATTCACCCGCCTCAACCTGTTGCCGCACCTGATCTGCCAGCGCGTCAAGCTGAATAGGATTTGGCCCTAGCGCCAACTGTCCACTCGCGTCAATCGAAACGACAACCTGAGTTTGTTCCTGCATTTGAGCGGTTGCGGCTCCGGGCAGATTGACAGGCAGGCCTTCCGAGCGGGTCAAAAACAGCGTTGACATGATAAAAAACGTCAAGATCGCGAAGATCACATCGATCATCGGCACGATATTGATTTGGGGCAGATTGTCTGGCTCACTGGGGAGACGCATAAGGCATTCCTCCTCGCTCATGGCGACGACGATATAGTAATTCCAACTGACCGCCATATTCCTGAATTAGAGCGTTTTGGCGTAGGTACAACCCTCGAAACAGATTGGCAAACAGCAGCGTAAAGATCGCCACAATCAGTCCTGTCGCAGTGGAGATCAACGCTTCACTAATTCCGGCAGTCACGCCTGTGGTTTCTCCGCCCCCAAAGTCGCCCACCCGCAACGAGGCGAAGGAGCCGATGAGGCCCAAAATGGTGCCGAGCAACCCCAGCAGTGGCGCAACGCTGATTACCGTTTCAAAAACGGTGTTAAATCGCTTTAGGAGCGGTAGCTCTGCCTGAGCCGAACTCTCTAGCGCCAGCCGAAACTCTTCCGGTGTAGCCTGCTCTAGCTCTAGTGCTGCCAAAAAAATGCGGGCGATAGGCAAATCAGCATTCTTCTCTAATTTTTGAAGCGCTGCACGCGGACTACGACGATACAGCATCAACACTTCTCGGACAATCCGATCCTGACGTCGTACCACTTGGAGCCAAAAGATAACACGCTCCAGAATCAACGCGGTTGCCAGAATGGAAAGTCCCAAGAGCGGCCACATGACAATGCCGCCTGAGGCAAATAAATTCGTGATGGGCATGCCTTTACTCTAAGGTCTGATGAGTAGTCCGTCTGTATGATGACATCTGAGATGCACAAATGACTTGCAAATGACTGGCAAGTGATTCTCATACAGACAACTCCATTGGGTCGTAGGACGTCGAATGGTTTAGGGATGATTGAGGGCAACTTGCCAAAGTCCAGCCAGAATCTTTAAGCTTTGCAAGCTGTTGATGCTCTCACTGAAGAAGGATCGTGTAGTATCAGCAGTAATTCAGGGTAATGCTTCAGATGCTAAGGCTGGGATTTCTCTCGATCCTGAACTGCAGACCTCTGAAAGATGCTCCTAAATCGTTGAGCCGATTGATTATCAGAAGTAGGTTGGGGTTATGACGCGGAAGCAATCTGACCAGATTAAGACAAAGCGTATCTATGAGTTTGGTTGGCATCCAGAGCAGAACCGACCCGGTCAGAGTCTCAAGAAGCTGAAGCTCCCGAATTTTCCTCGGATCTCTGACTCTTCGAGTCCACCGACTTCGCCAACTCCATCGGATCCACCGAGTCCACCGAGTCCACCGACTTCGGCGGCTCCACCCACTTTGGTAGCTCCACCGACTTCGGCAACTTCGCCCACTCCACGGGTTTCGGCGGCTCCACCGAGTCCACCCGTTTTGCCAACAATCCCGCCTACAGTCTCGCCCACAGTTTCGCCCACAGTTTCACCAGTTCCCTCTGTTGAAAGTGCGACAGCTGAAAGTGCGGCGGCAGGTGCAGTGGCAGGTGCAACGGCAGGGGGGATGAAAGGTTCAACCGAGCCTGTCACTGAGCATGTAACTGACAGGAAAAACAATCGGCCAAACGAGCAGGCGGCTCATAAGGTAACTCATAAGGGAAACCATAAGGGAAACCATAAGGGAACCCACAAGGCAAATCCCAAGGCAAATCAAGGGCCATCTAATCATGCGACACCGCTAGCTGGACCTGTCCCGATTAAAGCTTTTGTTCCGAAGCCGATGCCAACACCACCTGAGCCTCCGCAAGTGGAGTCTTTCACGCCGCCAGCAGAGGCCGTTCCGGTCGAAGTGTTGATGCCGTCTGCTGAGCCGGTTGGGTTAGGTCAGGAAGCTGCGCCTCCCACTAATGCCATTGTGCCTGTCAAGCGTCGCCATCGCAGGGTTGGCTGGCCTGTGCTGGGGCTAGGCATTTTGGGGCTTTCAGGAGGCGTTGCGGTTGGGGCGCTACTGTGGCTCACGCAGCTTCCACCTTTGCCCGATTGTGACAATTTGTCTCGCTTGGCGGCTGATGCGGAGCGACTTTATTGTGTGCAACAGGCGGCGCAGTCGGGCGACTTGGAGCAACTGACCATAGCGCTCAATCTTGCAGGGCAGTGGACCGCAGAACATCCGCTGCATACAGAAGGCCAACGGCTGATGGCGAGTTGGTCGGCTATGGTGTTGGCGATCGCCCAGACCCAACTTGAGCAAAGTGATCTGGAGAGTGCGTTGGCGATCGCCCGTCGCATTCCCAGTTCTAGCCCGACCTATCCAGAAGTCCAAGCGACGCTGGCGCAATGGCAAGAGCAGTGGCAGCAAGGGGAATCCGCCTATCTGACTGCTCAGGAGGCTTTGCAGGCTCAAAACTGGGATCTTGCTTCAGCACAAGTGACGGTGTTGGGCGTGATCAACAATGACCACTGGCGTCGCCGCTCTGATCAGCTGGCCGCTCAAGTTTTGATGGAGCGGAGAGCACGGCAGCTTTTGCAAAGGGCGGTCAATTTAGCTAAAAGTAATCAGCCTGAGCAGCTTGGTAAGGCGATCGCCCTGACCCATACCGAAGTAGATCGCCAAACCTATGCCTGGAAGGATGCTCAAGTCCAGATGGATCAGTGGAGCCAGATTCTTTTAGATACGGGCACCCAGGATTGGGAGGCGGGTCGATTTGATCGCGCCATCACGTTGGCCGCCATGATCCCCAATGATCTATCACTGGCCAAAGAAGCTCAAAGCCTGATCGACTTTAGTCAGGCTGAGAAATTGGCCAATCAAGGCACGCCAACTTGGGCTCCTTCGATGGGGCAAATTGTGGGTCTGATGGAGGCGATCGCGGCCGTTAAGCCCATCCAGCCAGACAGTCGCTTTTATGCCAAGGCTGAGGCCAAGCTGGCCGATTGGCAGGGGCAGATTCAAGACTTGGTTCAGCTCCAGTTGGCCAACACCACTGCGAGCTTAGGGCACTATGCCACCTACCAACTGGCGATTCAGCAAGCTGAGTTGGTTGCGCCCGATCGGCCTCGCCGCATTCAGGCTCAAACGCTAGTAGCACATTGGACCCGAGAGCTGCAGCGCATTGAGGATCGACCTGTTCTGGAGCAAGCCCGTCAGCTGGCAGCCCCTGAAACCATCCCAGCTTTGAGAGAGGCGATCGCCACCGCCAGACAGATTGAGCTAGGGCGGGCGCTGCGCAATGAGGCCCAAGGAGAGATTGCCAAATGGACTCGCAGAATTGAAACGCTTGAAGATCAGCCAATTTTGGATGCAGCTTGGACGCTAGCCCAGCGGGGTCGCTTGAGTGAAGCTATCCAGGAAGCAGGCAGAATTGCATCGGGGCGTGCCTTGCATGGTACAGCTCAGGCGGCTATCAGCCAGTGGCAAGCAGAAATCCAAATCGCTCGCGATCGCTCCATTCTCAACGAAGCCTATGGGCTAGCCGCTCAAGTTCGTCTCACAGCTGCTATTGATGTCGCGTCTCAGATCGGCCCCGGTCGCCCACTTTACGGAGAGGCACGGTCGGCGATCGCCCAGTGGAGTGCAGAACGAGCAGAAATTTGGTCTGCTTGGGATGCCGAAGAACCGGATGAAGTCTCCAGTGACGACTTTGTTGAAGACAGCGAGTAAAGCAACTATGGACCCGTCATCCTTGGGCTGTATTGGGTTAAGCCGTGGGTTAAGCCGTAGGTTAAGCAGATAGAATCTGTTAAAGTAAAGCCTGCTTCGGCCTACGGATTTCGCCCTGACTGCAATCCTGCAACCGTGATGGAAACAAGACACCTGCAAAAGATTCACAGGTATTATCAGTATGCGAAGCAATATCTTGTGATTCTGAGCTTGTATCAGGCAGCACCATGAGCGTCTCTGTATCTCCTCCGGAAGATTCTCAGTTGAAGTTATTGCTGATTGAAGACGATCCCATCTTTCGGTTAGGATTACGAGTCTGGCTCAATCAGCTAGATGGTGTTGAAGTGATTGCAGAGGCGGAAAATGGTGCAACAGCCCTAGAAATATTAGCCATGCCGAGGGAGATTGTTGATCCGACGGCTGTACCCACCCTTCCGCCGATCCCCTTGGCAGATTGCTTAGACCTGGTGATTCTCGACGTGAGCCTGGGGCGATCTGATCCAACGCAGATTCAAGGCTTGCTGCTCTGCCAGCAGATCAAGACACTGCACTCCCAGCTAAAAGTTTTGTTGCTGAGTCGTTTCGTCGAGCCTGTTATGCTTGCTGCTGCCCAGCAGGCGGGAGCCGATGGCTATTGCCCTAAAGATCTCGATGTTGCAGAGTTGGCCGATGTGATTCGACAGGTCGTGAGCGGACAGCCTCACTGGTCTCGGCCCCAAGCGGCACCTCCGGCTCCCGATGCAGAGATGACTCAGTCAGCGGCACAACTGCGTTCCCCCACTCAGTCGCTGCAACGCGAATCAAGCCCTGGCTCCACAAAACGCTTGGTGGGGCCATTTGCTTTGCTGCGGCGCAACTTACGGCTGTCGGGAGTGGCCCAGATCGATGAAGCGTTGGCCCGTGTGACTCGCCAGCTCCAAAATTTAGAGCTTTCTGATCTCGAACGCGCGATCTTGGCTGGGCAGCAGCGCGAACTTCGTACCGCCCGCTGGTTGGTCAATCGGCTTCTAGCCACGCCAAAGCTACCTCCGCCCCCTGCCGATTCCTCCACCGTGATTGATGTCACTCCGGCCCCTGAAGGTAGGCCGCCTACCTCCGCCCCCCCGCGCTTTCCATCAGAGCCGTTGGAGCCATCCCCGTCCATGCTGGCAACCCGCGACGAAAACCGGGTCAGGATGAGCAGTTTGCAGACGGTTTTGTTTGATGCAGTGATGGCAAAACTGCAGTCAGGCTTGCAAAATCGCACCGATATTCCTCTAGAGATCGACATTCTACGGGAAGAGAAAAAGCGGGAGTTGCTTTATCTGGTGCTTCGAAAACTGGAGGATTTGCTGGATGAACTCCGCTATTCTCGGGTGCAGCCTGAGCAGTTTGTCGAAAAGCGATCGCTGATTTTTCAAGATTTGTGGCGAGCTGTTTTAACGGACTTCTTTGGCCGATACTATACAGTCCTTGTGGATAATGTTGAAGCAGAGGTTGTCACTGTCCTTCAAGCCGAAGCTGTGACTGTGCAGACAGAGATCCTGGATAAAATTCCGTTTGCGATCGACCTGCTAGCACATCTCCTATTTCAAACGCCCTTGGGGGTAGATGGTACGCTCCGTGCTGTGGGTAGTCCAGAAGCAGTTGCCCGTGCCGAAATCTTGCTCGATCACTTGCTGATTCAAGTCGCGAATGCTGTTGTTCAGCCATTACTCAATCGTTTTGCCAATATTGAAACCATCAAACAAAACTTCTATGACCGCCGCCTCATGTCCAGCCGGGAAATCGAACGATTTAGGAATAATCTCTCTTGGCGCTATCGGACAGAACGATTTATCAAAGAACCCAAGGCCATCTTTGAAAGCCAGCATCGCCTGTTTACCTTGCAGAGACGAGGCATTTACCAGGTCTCGATTTATGCTCCCCGGAATCAGGAGTTGGAAGATCTCTCCGGTGTTCAGTTTGTTGTGACGCTGGCTCTGGAAGCGCGGGATGCGATCGCCCCTAGAGTTCGCACGACGATCGGCTTTGTCGGCAGTGGCCTGATTTATGTCCTAACGGAGGTTGTGGGTCGCGGCATCGGCCTGATTGGTCGCGGCATTCTCAAAGGCATCGGGACCGCATGGCAAGACGGCAAATTTAGTCGCAACGGGGAACGCCAGAAATAGTCAGCAGTCATAGATCTCAGCAGTCGCAGATTTCAGCAGTCGCAGATCTCAGCAGTCATAGATTTGTAAATCTCTCAGTTTATGACTCGTTTGTGGCTGACCAGTCACCGAACAGCTAAATCTGGGTGATTTTCAATCTTTTGCTGAGTTTTCTGTAGACCTGACGAATTCCTGGACCCGATTAAGCCGGTTCTCTTTAGTTTTCTTTGCGCTTCACCTGTGCGCTGGCGATCGCCTCAAACCTGGGCTCCTTCAGTCCAGCGCAATCTCACTCAAAAGCTTCTACCCCAACCGGCGATTTGCAACCGTCGTTGGATTTGACACTCGCTGACGAAAAATGATGTTTCTCAAACCACTCACTCTCATTCTCATTCTGACCCCCCTTGCCCTCGGCGGCTGCTTCGGAAACCGCAGCGTCAGTGAAACTCCAGGGACAGATACTCCTCCACCCGCTGTGACTCAGGCTCCAAATTCGAGTCCCCAACCCGCTAATAATGTTTTGGTCAGCTCCGACGGACAAAGTCAGGTGACGCTTCCAGAAGGTTGGCTTAGCGATCGCGAACTTCATGAGTCAGCCGAAATTCAAGCCTCACAACGGGGCCAAGAGATGTATCTGATCGTGCTCTCTGAGAACAAAGAAGACTTCCAAGATCTCACCCTTGAGCAGCACTCTGAGATCACTCGGCAGCTTTTGGTCGAAAGTTTGTCTGACTCCCAGGTGACAGGCCCCTCCGAAGTGACTGAAATTGGCGAAAAACCAGCCATTCAATACGAAATTCGTGGATCTGTAGAGGGCGTCAACGTCGCCTATTTGCACACTACCGTTGAAACCGCCGATCGCTATCACCAGATTTTGGCTTGGACCCTGCCCTCCAACTTCAGTCGCAGCGAAGCCCAACTCCAGGCGATCGTCCAAAGCTTTCGGGAAAACTAGGCCCATCTCAACCCTTAGAACCTACCTCAGAACCTAAAAGGTTTGAACTAATTGGGTAGGCCATGCCCCACAATGGCATATGTAGCCCTCTTAAGCTCTAACCAAAATTTCAATGATGTTTTCCCGGTTATTCCCGTTGATTCTGTCCCGCCTCACAGGCTTAGGACAGCGCTGTTGGTCGATTAGGCTCAGGTCTTATCGACAGGTGGTCTCTCAAATGCTGGTCAGTCTTGTCTTAGGGCTGAGCTGCCTGCTGCTCTGGGGCACCTCTCCAGCGTTGGCAGTCTTAACGGATGACCACTATGACGGCAATATTTTTCCGCTCTATGCGGGGAATGGGTCGATAGTCCCACCTCGCTTTACGCTGGCCCAATCTCTGCGGCGTGACAAAGCAACGATGCTGGTGTTCTACATTGACGACAGCAGCGATAGCAAAGAGTTTGCCTCAGTGGTGTCGCTGGTAGATTCCTTCTATGGCCGAGCGGTTGACATTCTGGCCCTTAGCGTAGATACGCTGCCTGTGAAAGCAACCTACGAGCCGACCGAGCCAGGTTATTACTATGCAGGCAAGGTTCCCCAAACGGTGATCTTTGACCCGGCGGGCAACGTCATGCTCAACGAAACGGGCAATATTGCCTTTGAGCAAATCGACGATCAATTTCGAGCCATTTTTGACTTGCTGCCTCGCACGGAGTCCGTTGAGCTAAAGCGTCGGCAAGTGAATGAAATCACGACAGAACTCGCGCCGTAGGAGATGGGAAATCGGTCTGAGTTGAGAGTGATAAACTAGCAGTAACGGCGATCGCGGCTGAAGACGGCTAATCCTAGCTTGTTTCCAGTCGCGCAGACTCAAAAATCGTTCATTCAATCGTTCAGTTAAACAGAAGACGCAATCATCCCTAAGGTGAACTATGCCTCAAACAATGGAATTGACACCGGAAAACGTAGAGAAGGTACTGGATGAACTGCGCCCCTACCTGATGGCCGATGGCGGCAACGTGGAGCTAGTCGAGCTAGATGGCCCTGTTGTCAGACTGCGGCTACAAGGAGCCTGCGGTTCTTGCCCCAGCTCTGCTATGACGCTCAAGATGGGAATCGAGCGCAAACTGCGAGAGTCCATTCCTGAAATTGTTGAAGTCGAGCAAGCGCTCTAGGAATCTGTGCGGTCCTAGTCTACGCTGCGTCACTCGGCTGAGTGGCTTCAAGCTAAAGCATTGCAAGCAGGGGAAGCTCCATACGGTTTTCCCTGCTTGCTTTTTTTAGCCTTTTTTATTCTGAAGATGCTTCTGTTCAACTGCAGAAGGCTCAAATTCGGACGCCAATCCTCACCACTTCGAGCAGCCAACAGGATATCCTGGTTTATTGGCAAGGATGTATTAGCTGAGAATCTAGGAAGTATCTGTGCTTGATCTCAAACAGATCCGGGAAAACCCAGAGTGGGTCCAGGAGCGCCTGAATCTGAGAGGCGACTATGATTTGCCGTCCATTTTGGCGTTGGATCGGCAGCAGCGCGAGCTAGAAACCGAGCGATCGCGCCTACAGGGCCGCAGTAACGAAATTGGGAAACTGGTTGGGCAAAAAATTAAATCTGGCATCAGCCCTCAAGGTCCAGAAATTCAAGCGCTGCGAGAAGAGGGCAACCAGATCAAAGCTCAATTGAGCGACTTGGAACCGAAGGAGAGAGAGCTAAAAGCACAGCTAGAAACGCTGCTGCTGACGCTGCCAAACCTGCCAGGTGAATCGACCCCGGTTGGCAAAAGCGAAGAAGAAAACGTTGAGGTGCGGCGGTGGGGCGACGAATATCTGCCCACCAATCCCGACATCCTGCCTCACTGGGAAATTGGCGAGAAGCTAGGCATCCTCAACTTTGAGCGATCGACTAAGATTGCTCAGAGCCGCTTTGTGACGTTGATCGGAGCTGGGGCTGCCCTAGAACGAGCCCTAATTCAGTTCATGCTCGATCGCCAAATTGAGGCAGGCTACACCGAGGTGATTCCTCCCTACCTGATCAACAGCCAATCGTTGACCGCATCAGGGCAACTGCCGAAGTTTGCTGAGGAAAGCTTCAAGTGCGATCGCGACGATCTTTGGCTCACCCCCACTGCCGAAGTCCCCGTCACCAACCTCTACCGTGATGAGATCTTAGCGGCTGAGGATTTGCCCATTTACCACTGTGCTTATACACCTTGCTTTCGGCGTGAGGCTGGCAGCTATGGACGCGATACCCGTGGCTTGATTCGGCTGCACCAGTTCAACAAGGTCGAGCTATTTAAGTTTGTCTCTCCCGAAACTTCTGACGATGAGTTGGAACGGCTGACCCAAAACGCTGAAGCCATTTTGCAAGCACTGAAGCTGCCCTATCGCGTTTTAGCCCTCTGCACGGGAGATTTGGGCTTTGCCTCTACCAAAACCTACGACTTGGAAGTGTGGCTGCCCTCTTCGGAAAAATACCGTGAGATCTCCAGCTGTTCCAACTGCCGAGATTTTCAGGCTCGACGGGGCAATATTCGTTTCAAGGAATCGGGTAAAAAGGGAACGCAGTTTCTCCATACGCTCAACGGCTCCGGTCTGGCGGTAGGGCGCACGATGGCAGCCATTTTGGAGAACTATCAGCAGCCTGATGGTACGATTCGTATCCCTGAAGTGCTCCAACCCTACCTACGCCGAGAAGTTCTCTAGTTACCTTAAATGATTTTACCTAAAGCGCTTCAAAGCTTCCTGTAAAGCCTTCTAGAGCCATGCAGGCTTCGATAAAATCTTCGGCCTCACTGACCCCTTCGAGCTGATATTCCATGATGCGCCGCTCGTCACCCTTCATTTTTTTGGAGGCTAGGGTCTCGGTAGAATATTGGGCTGCGATCGCCTTAAATGCTTCAGCATGGTTGCGCCAGCTCTCAGCCGAACATTGAATAATCACTCGCCACATCGTCAATGCCTCCATTTGTTTGGGGTTTGCAGTCTAGTCCGCCACCCATTGTGCCACCTTAACGCCTGTGAAAAACGCCTGTGAAAATCAACGCGCAGGTCATCTTTGGAGTAGGGCGTTGGGGTGATGTGTTGGGATTTTTATCTCAAGCTGTGACGGTTCTGATATTCCAATATATACGCTGCGTTTTGGGCCTCCAGCGCGGAGAGCCGAGCGGCGGGAGACTCATCGGGTTCGTATTGGGGACGATACCAGGATTGCTGCTCAAAGTAAGCTTGCAGCGTGGCGTTCTGAAAGCGGTGACCATGACGGGCAAAGATCGAGTTTCGCAAGAGGTCTAGCTCGAAGGCGCTCTTCCCCTCTAGATCGGCATCAGTGATCGGGCGTTCCGAAAGCCAGAGATAGTCTTCTAGTTGAATGTTGACGGGGGGGATGGGGATGAGTGGCCTGGGGGGAGAAGGGATGGGTTCTGCTCCAGGCTGGCGATCGCCCCCATTGAGACCCCCATTGAGATCAGCAGAATCTATCGTCTTTTGAGGGATACCTGAGAAGACGGTGGGCTGGTTTAGCCCTGGAAAAACCGACGGTCGCACCAAAAGAAACCCAATTAGAACAGAAGTGCCAATCAGCCCGCCAGTAATGACGCTGCTGAGGATCACGGGCTGCTGCTGCGGACCCCGATCGATAGGCACTGGGGCGGGTACTGGTGTGGGTACTGGGGCGGGCACTGGAAGCACCGAGTGGGTGGGGAGAGACCACGACGAGCCTGGAAGCGAAGGGGGCGAAGCAACAGCTGTGTCGAGAGGGGCGATTAGGGTTGAGGTGGATAGAGATAGTGGCTGCACATCCATGTGTAAAACATCTGTTTGCAGGGCGGCCAACATTTCTGAAACCGTGGCATAGCGATCACGAGGATGGAGCTGAATCGCTCGATTGAGTACCGTAGCCAAACCTGGATGAAGGGAGGGAGAGTGGTGCTGCCAGAGAAACTCGCCCGAGCGGGAGTCAACCTCTAGCTCTTGTGGAGACTTGCCCGTGAGCAAATACACGGCCACCAGGCCCAGACTGTACAAATCGCTGGAGAAAATGGGCTTCCCTGCTGCCTGTTCGGAGGCCATGTAGCCTGGAGTGCCAATCACAATCGAACTAGCCGAATCGCCCTGAGAGTTGACCCGCGTGCTCATGGTTTCCTTGACGGCCCCAAAGTCGATCAGCACGGGCTGGCCATCTTGCTGCCGCAGCATAATGTTGTCTGGCTTGAGATCCCGATGAATGATGTGTCGATGGTGGACATAGTCTAAGACCGGTAAGAGCTGCATCAATATCCGCTGTACCGCTGAGCCAGTCAACACGCCCCTTTGCCGAACTGTTTGCGTTAGCGTCTGGCCGTCGATCCATTCCTGCACAAGGTAAAACTGTCCTGCTTCCTCGAAGTAGGCGTACAGCGTTGGGATTTGGTCGTGGCGATCGCCCAATGCTTCCAAGATGGCCGCTTCCCGCTGAAACCGTTCCTGGACAATTTGATAAGTTTTGGGATTGGTGGTGATTGGCTTCAGCTGCTTGATCACACACCGACGTCGGGACGGCATTTGGGTATCTTCGGCTAGAAAAGTTTCCCCAAAGCCACCACTGCCTAAGACGCGCAAGATTTGATAGCGATGATTGAGAGGTACAGATGACATCGGGCGTTGTGAATGGGAACGAGGTCGTTGGGTTGGGCAGGGCCAGAAAAGGGGCAGAAAACGACTAGAAAAGGGCCAGGATCAGCCCTACAAATCAGATCGCTACCTTTCAATTAAAGCCGCTAATTCGTGGGGCACCGTAGAATAGTAAAGATATCCAACAAAGTTTTGTGGTTATGTCAGTTTTAGCGGCGATCGCAGTTTTAGCAATTTTGATTGTGGTACATGAAATGGGTCACTTTATGGCGGCCCGTCTTCAAGGCATTCACGTCAATCGCTTTTCGATTGGCTTCGGTCCTATCTTATGGAAGTATCAGGGACCGGAGACCGAATACGCAATTCGGGCGATCCCACTAGGGGGCTTTGTTGGATTTCCAGATGATGATCCAGACAGCGATATTCCCGAAAATGATCCCGATCTGCTCCACAATCGGCCTGTCTTAGATCGGGCGATCGTGATCAGTGCGGGCGTCATTGCCAATCTGGTCTTTGCTTATCTCGTCTTTGTGGCGCAGTTTACAGGCGTGGGCATTCCCGATGGCCTCAACTACCAGGCGGGTGTGCTGGTGCCGCAGGTGATGACTCAGGATTCCCCGGCTGCCGATGCGGGTATTCAAGCGGGAGATTTGATTTTAGCGGTCGAGGGGCAAACTCTGGGCGCATCGGAGGAAGCGATTCAAATCCTGATGCGAACCATTCAAGAGAGCCCTAATCAACCGCTCGATCTGACGGTGCAACGGGGCGATCGCCAGCTTGAACTCACCGTTGTTCCAGCAGCCAGTGAAGATGGCAGAGCTCGAATTGGCGTCCAGTTGTTGCCCAATGGCACAGTCGAATATCGTCGCCCTACAGGCATTGGTGAGGTGCTGGGCCGTTCAGCCCAAGGCTTCCAGGATATGTTTACTCGGACCGTCCAGGGCTTTGTCTCCCTCGTCACCAACTTCTCTGAGGTTGCGGGTCAGGTCAGCGGCCCCGTCAAGATTGTGGAACAGGGCGCGAAGTTTGCTCAAGACGATTTTGCCAGCCTGTTTCCCTTCACAGCCATCATCAGCATCAACTTGGCGATCATCAACATCCTGCCGCTGCCAGCCTTAGATGGTGGGCAGTTGGCCTTCCTATTGATTGAAGGACTGCGCGGAAAGCCCTTGCCGAGCCGTCTCCAAGAAAATGTGATGCAGACGGGTCTAGTCTTACTGCTGGGGCTGGGTATCTTCCTGATCGTTCGTGACACCACACAGCTTGAGGTCTTTCAAAATCTATTTCAGTAAACGGTGAACACTAGCCGCAAACGTCCTGCCAAAAAACAACGGGCACTAGAAATTTTGGTGCGTCTAAAGCGTCTTTATCCCGACGCCACCTGTTCGCTCGACTACGAGACGCCCGTTCAACTATTGGCCGCCACGATTCTCTCCGCCCAATGTACCGACGAGCGGGTAAACAAAGTGACGCCTGAGTTGTTTCGTCGCTTTCCGGATGCGCCAGCGTTGGCGGGTGCCGATCTGGGCGAGCTAGAAAATCTGGTGCGCTCTACGGGCTTTTATCGCAACAAAGCCAAAAATATTCAGGCAGCCTGCCACATGATTGTCACTGAGTTTGGGGGGAAAGTCCCTAAGGTGATGACAGACTTGCTGAAGCTGCCGGGAGTTGCCCGCAAAACTGCCAATGTAGTCCTGGCCCACGCCTACGGCATCAACGCAGGCGTCACGGTGGATACCCATGTCAGACGCCTGAGTCAGCGGTTGGGGTTGACGGAGCAGACCGACCCAGTCAAAATCGAGCGTGATTTGATTAAGCTTTTGCCGCAGCCAGACTGGGAAAACTGGTCGATTCGGCTGATTTATCATGGACGGGCGGTCTGTACGGCTCGGAGTCCAGCCTGCGATCGCTGCCTGTTGGCAGATCTGTGTCCGTCTGCTGATCCTGCCAAAATTACCACTCCGCCTACCCCAGTCGTCAATTTTTCGCCCCCCCTGGTCTCCAACTCGGCGCTCCCTGAACGTCAGCTCGACGTTTAGGCTGGCTCAAGCCCGTGAGACCCATCCAATTTAGAAGTATCACCAAGGAATGTAGTGCCCGAATGTTGCCAAGGGAAGAACTGTTGCAAGGGATAGAAAATCGCGATGTCGCGGCCCATGTGATTGATCAGGCCGATCAGGCGATCCGAACGTGGGAGGTGGTCGTGACTGACTTTCTATCTCCACCAGAGCTAGCTGAGGTCCAGCGGATGTTTGGCCGTCTCACCGAGGTGCAGCTGTTGGCTTGGGGCGGATATCCTCAGGCCGAACGGCAGCGGGTGGCGATCGCCCGCTCAGAGCTACCACTAGAGCAAACCCAAGTGGCGATCGCGGCTGTCGATATCGCTGGAAATTTCCTGTTCGATCCGGCCACACACCGAGACTTTTTGGGCGCACTCCTGGGGACGGGTCTGGTTCGCGAAAAAGTGGGCGACATTATCGTGTTAGGTGAGCGAGGCGCGCAGGCGATTGTCGCTCCAGAACTAGTCGAGTTTTTGGAAATGAGCCTGACTCAGGTGCGATCGGTGCCCGTGAAAACCCGACCCCTGGATCTAGGTGAGCTAAAAATTCGGGAGCCTAAGAAAAAAGAACTCACAACCGTCGAAGCTTCAATGCGGCTGGATGCGATCGCCTCTGCTGGATTTGGCATGTCTCGCAGCAAAATGGCAGATCTAATTCAGGGCGGCGATGTCCGCGTCAACTGGAAGGAAATTAGCCAGTCGAGCTACCAAGTCAAACCGGGCGATCTGGTAGCCATCCGAGGCAAAGGTCGCCTAGAAGTGGGAGACGTCGCCGTTACCAAAAAAGAACGATATCGCGTTCAGCTAACCCGCTTCATGTAAAAAATGTCACTCTGCTCAGGAATTTACCACTGCCTCCTTGAAGTTCCCAGTTGGGAACCCTGAAAAGCAGTGATATTTTTCGCATCCTATGTCTCGTCTTAATGACCGCGCTTTTACAATTCTTCAGCCTGAAGTGAAGCGATTGGCTGGAGATAACCTCGCTCTCCAGGTGCAACGCGATATCGTCTTACGGCGGTTGGAAAAGCTGCGCATTCAGACAGGCGAGCCTGCAACCTATGAAGAACTGCGGGCCGCCGTGAGCGATATCTACCCCGAATTTAATCCAGACCTGCTGCGAGCTGCGGCAAAAGCCAATCAGCCTGTTCAAGGCTTTGGGCAGCTGATCAGTTCACAGCTGTGGTCTAAAGTTGGCATTGCTGCAACCGTTGTATTGGGTTTGGCTGGTACGCTTTATGTAGTCAATCTGCCCTATCCCATGATTCGGCGTCCGGTGGCTCGCACTGCGCCGATCCTGCTGCTGCCGAGCTTCATGAGCATGGACTACAACTATCGGCAGGCGATCGCTCTGGTAGAGCAGGCCGATCAATTGGTCAACCAGGCCACTGGAGCCGCTGACTTTGAACTGGGAACCGAAAAAGTCAACCAGGCGAACCGCCATCTCGATGCACTACCCGTTTGGTTTTTAGGCTACGAACCTCAGGGCTATTGTTCCTTCTTTGGCTGTAGCTGGCGATTTACGCTCGATGAATTTCGAGTGGCCCGTGCTAGCGTTGGCCGTATGGAAGCCAAGCTTTTCCAGGAGAAAAATGCTCTGACCCTCCTCACTGCAGGAGACACTGCTATCGGCAGAGCCCAGCAAGACTATCAGCAATCCCAACGGCCTGCCGATCAAGCCGCTGCGATTGGGGCATGGCAAGCGGCGATAGATATGCTGACTCAAATCCCCCCGGAAACGCTGGCGGGACGACAGGCCCAAACCAAACTCGTTGCCTATACGAGAGACTTTCAGCAGGTGTCGGGCCTCAGTGCTGGAACTGCCCGTTCTAATAATCTGATTGCTGCTGCCAAAGGCTTTGCTCAACCCGCCGCTACGCTGGTGCAAAACCCACCTCACGCCGCCACGACTTGGAATCAGGCCGCTGATCTGTGGCAAGATGCGATCGCCCGTCTCAACCAAATCCCTGTCGATGATCCGGGCTACCTAGAAGCCCAACAACTCCTGGCTACCTACCAAACCAACCTCGGCCAGATCCGTAGCCGCCTAGAAACCGAGCGAGCCTCCGCCGAAGCTTTGCAACAGGCCAAACGTGGCATCGAAAATCTGTTGGCCCTTAGCAATACCTCCGGCAACAATCGCCTTGCCAGCCAAATTCAAAACATCATCAACACGTTAGAAACCATTCAGCCCGGAACCACAGCCCACTCGGAAGCGCAAGACCTGCTACAGTCTGCACGTAACAAGTTAAGAGAGCTACAGTGAGTGCTAATCTCTAGGTAGATTGGCGGCTATGGCACTCTGCGGGGTAGGCATCCTCCAGACATGGGTGATTTCAAACATGGGTGATTTCAATTCTGGGCACTTTCTACCTCGCCTCGATAAACAGGCTTAGGCCCAATGGTACCAATCCTGTCTGGTGGCCAGAACCGAAATGCTGCACGACCAATAATTTTGTCGCGGGGGACATAGCCCCAAAAGTGACTATCGTAGCTTTGGTTGCGGTTATCACCCAGCATCAAAAAGGCATCGGGGGGGAGGGTTTTTGGTCCCCACTGATACTCAGGCTCTGCCGCGATGTAGTTTTCGTCGAGCGGTTCGTTGTTGACGTAGACCCTGCCGCCCGTGACTTCGATGGTTTCACCCGGAAGGCCAATAACCCGCTTGATCAGCGCGTAGCCAAAGGTGGGATTCTCCTGACGCAGGCGTTCGGTTGGCTGGAAAACTACGATATCTCCCCGTTGGGGATTCTGGAATTGGTAGCTGACCTTTTCAACAATCAGGCGATCGTTGACTTCCAGCGTAGGCAACATGGACTCAGAGGGAATGTAGCGAGCTTCGGCTACAAAATGACGAATTCCTAGAGCCAGAACAACGCTTAAGCCGATGGTTTTGATTCCTTCCAGCCAGGGACGCTCAATTGGCTGTCGATGGTCGTTCTCATGCGATTGTTGCGACTGCTTGTGGCTCATGAGGCTAATACAGTGAGAGTAACTACTCGGACGGATAAAGCGGCTGTGAATCTAATTCTCCAAGCCGGCTGGGGGGCCAAAATCTAACTGCCGCCCGACCAATAATGTTGCGACGGGGGACATAACCCCAGAAGTGACTGTCATAACTATTGTTGCGATTGTCTCCCAGCACCAGATAGGAATCATCCGGGATGATTTGTGGACCCCACTGATATTCAGGAGGAGCCGCGATGTAATTTTCTTCAATTGGCTGTTCATCAATGAACACCTGACCATCTCTGACCTCAACTTGATCGCCGGGTAGCCCAATCACCCGTTTAATAAATGCATCTTTCAGCGTAGGATTTTCTTGTTGCAGCCGATCAGTTGGCCAAAATACGACAACATCTCCCCGTTGGGGAGCCTGAAAGTAGTAGCTTACCTTCTCAATAATGAGGCGATCATTTACCTCTAAAGTTGGTAGCATCGACTCAGAGGGAATATAGCGAGCTTCAGCGACAAAGTGGCGAATTCCTAATGCCAGGATAGCGCTTAATCCAATTGTCTTGAGACCTTCTATCCAAGGATTTTCTGTATTCTGGTTACTCCCATCAAAGCGCGGAGAAGTAGGAGGAACTGGAGTGGAAATGCTGCTGACGGCAGGTTGGCCCGAAAGAGCGGGTGGGGCTGATATGGACGGATGGGCGGTCTCGGCGTCTGGCTGAACGGAAGGCTCAGGCTGATCGAATGAATTTGGCATTGATGAATTTGGGGGATGAGCACCGTTGCGGTTATCGTCAAAGTTATCAGACACTGGCTGCGTCACATGCGTCATAGACAGTCGAACAAGATAGTAACGGATTTTGTGGTAATGCTATCAAGCAAGATCCAAAATTTGGAGGATGTCGATCAAAAGGATGTAGCTCAATTGTAGTCAATCTACAGCTGGACTAAGGATGTGAAGAAATCGACGCAACAAGCCTGACTTTGTTGCCGGGAGTGATGATTCTCAGGGGTGTTTTCGGGAGACGGAGCTGGAAAGTAGAAAAGACTTGGCGATCGCCCTCGACAGTAGCTAGCCTGACCTGTATGATCAGGATTCCTACGTACCGACCCGTCCACCGTGGCTCTACCGCGACCCGCTAGGACAACCCGCTAGGATACCCGCTAGAACAAATTAGCGCTAGCGATTAAGGCCAAGTTGCTCGCAGACAGACTGCAACCCACACCTTTCAGGGGGGAATCAAACGTCTTGTCACAATTTCTTTGGAAAGTCAGTAGTTTGATTCAGTAGTTTGGTATAGTCTCAACGCTGTACGATGCAGACGGTTGGATTTTGGCGGGAAACGATGATAGTAGAGGGAACTCTGGCGGGGAACTCTGTAGAGGGGACCACCATTCTCGTATTAGCATCCGACTACCCCGCTCGGGAGTCTACCGTTTAGGCATGAGAAGTTTTGGCCCGACTCAATCAGGTAACTATATCCTGAGCCTCAACAGCTAGTCGGCCACTAGTTTCCCTTGCTGCTCTGGGGGGCAGAGCAATAAGGGAATTTAAGGACAGTGGAGAAGATTTCGATCTTCTTGCTGTCCCTTTTCTTTTAATCGTGTTGATCTTAAATTGTGTTGATCATGGCTCTTTTCAATCTTGGTGGAGAGGTTTTTGAGGGTGGCGATCGCTAGGGTGAGGTGAAGCGTCTAAGGAGTTTGAGAAAATGACGAACCGATCCACCCCTGATCCAGAAACTTACCCAGAAACTTACCAGCAGGAAGCTTTAGGGAATGACCCCTCTGTCACTCGTGAAGCCTTTGATGAGGTTTCTGAGCGCCTAGATAACTCGCAGTCTGCCTCAGAGCAGGCTAAAAAATCGAACCAGGCCGCACCATCGGAGCAGTCCCTTCCGGCTGATGTAGAAGCGGAGATTGCAGCCGTCGCTAAAGATGTAGACGACCTGACGATGGGCATTGAAGATGGGGCGTAATATCGCGTCCGCAGCATCCTATAGTAGAAAGGCTGCTAATTCTTAAACGATTGTGAAAGCGATTACTCTCCTCGGCTCCACTGGCTCGATTGGGACTCAAACGCTGGATATTGTCAACCAATACCCGGAGAAGTTTCGAATTGTGGGGCTAGCAGCGGGGCGAAATGTTGAGATGCTAGCCCAGCAAATCCGGCAGTTTCGGCCTCAAATTGTGGCGATTTGTGATGAGAGCCAGCTTCCGGCCCTGCGAGAGGCGATCGCCGACCTCAGCCCCCAGCCCATTTTGCTTGGAGGAGAGGCTGGAGTCGTTGAGGTGGCCCAGTTTGGTGATGCTGAAGCTGTCGTCACAGGTATTGTCGGCTGTGCTGGCCTGCTGCCCACCATTGCAGCAATTAAGGCCGGAAAAGATATTGCGCTTGCCAATAAAGAAACACTGATTGCAGGCGGTCCGGTGGTTTTGCCCTTGGTGCAGCAACATGGAGTAAAGCTGCTGCCTGCAGATTCTGAGCATTCGGCCATTTTTCAATGTCTCCAAGGCGTGCCAAAGGACGGGCTGCGGCGGATTTTGCTAACAGCTTCGGGGGGCGCGTTCCGCGATTGGCCTGTCGAGAAGCTGGCAACTGTTAAGGTGGCCGATGCCCTTAAGCACCCCAATTGGTCGATGGGCCGCAAGATCACGGTCGATTCGGCCACGCTGATGAATAAAGGGTTGGAGGTGATCGAGGCTCACTTTCTGTTTGGGGTGGACTACGACCACATCGACATTGTGATTCACCCGCAAAGCATTATTCACTCGCTCATTGAGCTGCAAGATACGTCAGTTTTAGCGCAGCTAGGCTGGCCCGATATGCGGCTGCCGCTCCTGTATGCGCTGTCTTGGCCAGAAAGAGTCGCGACCAACTGGGAAAAGTTGGATCTCGTTAAGTCAGGCGATCTGACCTTCCGCGAACCCGACCACCAGAAATATCCTTGTATGCAGCTTGCGTACGCTGCTGGACGGGCAGGGGGTTCGATGCCTGCAGTGCTAAATGCGGCCAACGAGCAAGCCGTTGAGCTATTCCTCGATGAGAAGATTCAGTTCCTCGATATTCCGCGTGTGATTGAGACGGTGTGCGATCGCCATCACAGCCACAACCACAGCAGCCCCACCTTGGAAGAAATTATTACGGCAGATCAGTGGGCCAGACAGGAAGTGTTAACGACAAGTCAAGCTTTGGCGACGGGCGATCGCGCTGTAACGGCCTGAACTAGCTTGCCTGAACTGGGGTGCTGACAGAACCGCGTTAAAATCGGGGCAATCTCACCTTCTCGGTTTACTATGAGCAATCCTTTGCGACAGCTCAAGTTTTTGCCTTGGCTACCGCTTGTGCAAGTGGCGATTTTTGCCGTCGCTACGATCACTGTCCTGGATTTTCTCCTGCAAATCGGCTATGTCTATGTTCCTTTAATTCGTACCACGCTGGAGTTTTTGTACTCTCCGCCTCTCAACCTATTTATGGCGGTGGCGATCGCCGCTGGCTTAGGGATGCTGGCAGTCTATTTGCTCGAAATCTTACAGGGCCGCGTCATCATTAACGCAGGTGTCCTATGGGCACTGATTTTGTGTGTAATGGTGGCTCTGTTGCTTAATTCTCTGTTGGGACTCCCCGACTTTTTGGCTAGCCCAGATCAAACCTCGCTGATCGGCGTCGTGCTAGGCGTTTTCAGCAGGGGGCGGCGATACTGGCGTTGAGGCTAGAAGTAGCTCAAAGTCTCAGGGTAACGGCGTTATCGATTAGCGTTGGATGACCTACTTTGCTCAGGGCGCTGAATCCTTCAAAATATTGACGAGCGGCGGCAGGAAAATGGGGAAACTCGAAGAGTGCATCTCCGTTGGCGATGTCGGCCCAGAAATAGCGCAGTCCACGAGCAAGGGTGTCGGCCTCTGCGGCGGGTAAGTTGAGGGGAGCCTGGGTTAGGAGCTTGAGCATGAAGGGGAAAGAGCGATCGCCCATCCATTCCCGCGAGCTGTGTTGCAAATCGGGCCAGTTGGGCACTGACTCCACTCGGCCTGATTCTACTTGCAGCCAACGCTGCCCTTGATCGGTTTGGTGAAAGTTGAGGATGCGGTAGGGATGGGGATAGCTGACGAGCGATCCGGTTGTGATGTCATAGATGCGATCGCGCTGGGCAATGTCTTGGACATGGAGATGCCCGGTAAAAATCAGCTGGACATCCGCCGCTTGAAGCACCTGTAGCAGCTCAGCCGCATTTTGGATCATGTAGCGCCGTCCTAGCGGATTTCGCATCTGTCCTGGCAGGTGTTCGATCACGTTGTGATGCACCATGACGAGAATCAGTTCATCGCCTGCGGCAGATAGGGTCTCCTTGAGCCAGTTGAGCTGGAGAGGATCGATTTGCCCCATGCCAATCTGCTCACCCTGGGCATCAAATTGATTGGAGTTAAGCCCAATTAACCGCACTCCAGGCAAAATCTCGTGGCTGTAATAGAGCTGCTCAGGGTTGGAATAGCCAAACTTGGCGTAGTAGGACGGAAAGTCGGCCACACCAATGGCGCGATCGCTCGCCTGTTGAGCTGGCACATCATGATTGCCAGGAATGACATAGGCCGGAAATGGTAGCTGCGCCAGCCGTTCCGACAACCAGGTATGATTCTCGGGCTCTCCATGCTGAGTCAAATCACCTGGCAACAACAAAAAATCTAAATCTAGTTGCTCTAGCCGTGTCAGCACCTTCTCCAGCGCAGCAATGCTCACTTCGACGAGGTGAAAGCGCGTTGGGTGGTCCCAAATGGTGTGGGGCAAGGCGATATGTAGATCGCTGACAATGGCAAAGCGAAAATTTAAGCTCATACGGATCTCAAGTTAGAGCAAGTGGCCAGGAGGGGCTTCCTGTAGAGAAATTAGCCACAGAAATTAGTCACGGAAATCAGCCACAGAAATTAGCACTTTTAGTCTAGTCTGGATCAGGTTGGATTTATTGAAGGAGACGTTTCATTGGCAGTCGTTCGGGTCCGTCAGCATGTTAACCCACTGAGTCATAAGTATCAGCAGCCGATCGATCCGCCCCATTGGGACAAGATCTATGCCAATTTGGATCAGCCGCTTCATCTCGATATTGGCTGTGGGCGCGGCCACTTTTTGCTACAAATGGCTCAAGCTCAGCCAGATTGGAATTTCTTAGGGCTAGAAATTCGGGAACCGCTGGTCGAACAGGCCAACTTGTGGCGAGACGAAGCCGGTTTGACCAACCTCCACTATTTGTTTTGCAATGCCAACAATTCGCTCCAGCCGGTGCTGTCTACCTATCCAGAGCAATGCCTGCAGCGGGTGACGATTCAGTTTCCCGATCCTTGGTTTAAAAAGCGGCACCAAAAGCGGCGAGTGGTGCAGCCTGAACTTGTGGAAGAAATTGCTCACTACTTAAGGCCCGATGGCGTAGTTTTTCTCCAGTCGGATGTAGAGGCTGTGTTGGTTGAAATGGGCGATCGCTTTCAAGAGCATCCTGCCTTTGTCCATTCCGGCCCCGCTCCATACCTCAACGAAAATCCGCTCCCGGTCTTTACAGAGCGAGAGCAGTCTACGATTTCTAGAGGTGAGCCAGTTTATCGAGCCTTATTTTCCAAAAGCCAACACAAAAGCTAAAACTAGGCCCGTAGCTGTGACTTTACAGGCCGCATCAGGACGCAACTGGGGCAGAGAGCTGATTTACAGCTACCGTAGAGCCGACCAGCGACACATAGGGCGCAGTGGAAAAGTAGCGGCTGGCGATTTCTTGAGCATCTTCAGCTGTGACAGCCGCGACCCACTCTTGGAACTGATGATCAAATCCGATGCCTAGCCCTAGCGTCTCATACCATCCATAGATGTGGGCGAGCTGCGCGTTGGTTTGCTTGCCAAGCGCATATTGCCCCAGCAGCTTATTTTGAGCCGATTGCAGTTCTTCAGGGGTGAGAGTTGTATTACAGAGGCGATCGACTTCTGCATGGAGTCCTTCTAGGGCGATCGCCGCATTGGTCGGCGCAGTTCCCATATACACCACAAACTGAGAGGCATCGAGCCGCGTTGGATAAAACGCAGACACATCATAGGCCAGTCCCCGCTTTTCGCGCAGCTCCACAAACAAGCGACTAGAGAGGCCATTCCCCAGGTAAGTATTCAACAACTTCAGCGCAGCATAGTCTTCCTGCCGCACCGAAGCCGTCAGATACCCTAGCATCACGATCGCTTGTTGGGTATCCTGCACCGTGACCACTTTCTCAGGTTGTACGGCGGGCGTCGGCAATGTCAGGGGCGGCAGTGGCAGCACCGAACCATCCTCAGTCGTCGGCGCTGACCAGTCTCCAAAAACTTGCTCAATCAGGGCGATCGCCTGCTCTGGGCGAATGCGTCCGGCCACACTAATCACCATATTGTCGGGGCGGAAGTGGGTTTGGTGATAGCGCTGCAGCTTCGCCTGATCGAGCTGCGAAACCGTCTCTTCGGTACCCAATACGGGCAGGGCATAGGGATGGTCCCGGTACATGATCTGGCGTAGCTGCTGGTTGGCGATCGAGAAAGGCTGCTCTTGCATCGAGCGAATCCCCTGCATGACCAAGCGGCGCTCTAGATCGACTTCGGTCGTGGGAAAGGTGGGCGATCGCAATATTTCTGCTGCCAACTGCAAAATATTGGCAAAATCAGCCGAAACTGTCTTGAGACTAAGCAAAAAGTAATCGGTGGCAGAATCAGCCCCCAAGCTGGCTCCCACTGATTCCACCTGCTCCGCAATCTCTTGAGAGGAGCGGCCTTCGGTTCCCTTCGTCAAGACAGTAGAGAGCAGATGGGCCAGCCCTGCCTCGGCTTCCAACTCATGGCGACTACCAGACTTAACAAAAATTCGGGCGGCAACAATATCGGCGGCTGGGTTCTCAATGACCAAGACCACCAGACCATTGTTTAAAACAACGCGGTGAACATGGGGGAGCGCAGACTTGGCCACATTAGAATTCGCGGGCATAGAAATCCTGAACGATAGGGAACATGAAGCAAGAAAAGATGAAGTTTGGAGGGTAGGCAGCTCAACTCAAACCTAAGGTAGGTATTTAAGTTTAAAACCTTGATTTCCTATAGGTTTCCTATAGAGGTTTGAGCACAGTCGCCGCATAGCGGAGCGGAGAAAGATATTGACTGGCCAACTGCCTTAACTCATCAGCCGTAAAGCTTTTGATCTGAGCGGGATAAAGCAGCGATAGCTCGGGCTGAGCAATCACACTGTAGTACCCATACAGCCCAGCGAGCTGAGTCGAGGTCTCGGTCGAAAACGCATAGTCGTTGCACAGCAGCCGCTTATATCGCATCAGCTCACCCTCGGTAATCGGCGCAGTGGCCAGCTCTGAGAGGCGATCGCCAATCAAAGCCTCCACCACCTCCAAATACTGAGGTTCCAGCCATGCACTGATTGTAAACAGGCTAGAATCTCGCTGCAGCGAAAAGCTACTATGGATGCCTTGAACTAGCTGCCGTTCTTCCCGTAGCTCTCGCACCAATCGGGAAGACCAAGCGCCAGCCAACAGCATCGACAACAAATCTAGACCATAGGCGCTGCGAATATCGTTGACGCCGGGACACACCCAAGCCATCAGGAGACGAGCCTGCTCTAGGCGGGGCAAGCGCAGTTCTTGCCGCCGAATTTCTGCTAGGGGTGGTTCGGCCTCTGGCTGTGTCTGCGGATACACCAGCCGCTCAAAAGGCTGATCAAAAGCCTGTCCGACTAGCTCCAGCGCCCTGTCCTGAGCGACATCTCCCACCACCACCATCGTCATATTGTCGGGTTGGTAGAGCGCCCGGTGGAAATGGCGCATCTCCTGGGGCGATCGCTCCATTAGCTGAGCTGCATCGCCCAACACAGAGCGTCCATATGGATGAAATTGATAAACACTCTCCAGCAACGCCTGAAACGCTAGCCAGTCCGGATCATCCTGGGCCTGACGAATTTCTTCTAGCACCACATTGCGCTCCCGATGAAACTCATCTTCGGGAATCGCCGCATTGAGCAACAAATCAGCCAGACAGGGCAGCGTCTCTTCTAAATGGCATGCTGTCGTGTTGATGAAGTAGTGGGCATAGTCGTGACTCGTAGCCGCATTCGTCGTACCGCCCCGGTTTTCAATCACCTGATCAAAACAGCCCGGTGGTAGGCGATCGGTTCCCTTGAAGATCATATGCTCCAAAAAATGAGCCATCCCTGCCCAGGGTGCTGGTTCAGCGATCGCCCCTGCCTTCACCCACACATCCACCACGACAACTGGCGTCGCCGGAATTTGCTGGTGAATCACGGTCAGCCCATTGTCTAGCCTACACAGATGAGCCGGAAATTCATGAGTATCAAGAAGTTCAGCCAAGTCCTCCAATCTGCATCCTGCCTAAAATTAATGATTACCCCATCCTAGCGTTTTCTGCCCCATCCGTTGGCATGAGCCTACTGATCGCAAAACAACAGCCTCAGTAGAGCGATTTAGACAGTTTTTGGGCAAGCTAAATATCGACTAGCTAAGTGGTTCCACCACCCACTTTGTAAGGCGCAAGTTAAGCAGGAGCCCCGCCATCATGGATCATTCCACCCCCGAAGCCTTAGAACGAATTCGTCAGCAGTTTGAAAGTGCTCCTTATCCTAGGATTCCACTCGATAAATCACCTAAAGACGAGAAAACTCTAGACTCTTTCTATACGGATAGCCTCGTTACACCCTACTACCTTCGACATCAGCGGGTGATTGACACCGCAGGTATTACTATTCTGGATGCAGGCTGTGGGAGTGGATATAAGTGCCTATCGCTGGCAGAAGCAAACCCTGGAGCCAAGATCGTTGGGGTTGATATCTCCGCCGAATCAGTAAAAATGGCCCGCCAGCGTCTTGATCATCACAACATTCCTAACGCGGAATTTCATACTCTACTGATCGAAGACTTGCCCCAGCTAGGCATGAAATTTGACTATATTAATTGCGATGAGGTTCTATACTTACTACCCGATCCTCTAGCTGGGCTGCAGGCCTTAAAGTCTGTTCTCAAACCCCACGGCATTATTCGCGGCAACTTACATAGCTCACTGCAGCGGTCTACCTACTATCGAGCCCAAAACGTGTTTCGCCTCATGGGCTTTCTAGACGATGCCCCAGGCGAGATGGAAGTGGAAGCCGTGCGGGAGATTATGGGAGCAATTGACGACCAGGTCGATTTGAAGGCAAAAACATGGCCTAAGCAGTTTGATAGTGCAGATCATGGAAGCGAAGCGATCATGATGAACCACCTTTTGCTCGGGGATAAAGGCTATACCATCCCGGAGATGTTTCAAATGCTTGAACAGACGGAGTTAGAGTTCATCAGCATGTTGAGATGGCGTCAGTGGGAACTAACTACACTGTTTAAAAACCCTGATGATCTGCCCGCCTTCTTAGCTTTCAACTTGCCCGAACTCCCGACCGAGCTACAACTGCATTTGTTTGAGCTGTTACATCCCGTCCATCGCTTGCTAGATTTTTGGTGCGGACACCCAGATCAAGGAAGTCCCTTTGTGCCTCTCAATGCCTGGACGGTTGAAGAGTGGGGCACCGCACTCATCCATCTGCATCCTCTCCTGTGTAAACCTGCGATTCGCGACGAACTCGTTAAATGCATTAGCGAACATACAGCGTTTAACTTTAGCCGCTACTTTACCCTGCCATCTATCACTCCCATCACAGTTGAAAGCACTATTGCTGCTGGGCTCTTGCCGCTTTGGGATGGGCCACAGTCGATTGACACATTAGTTAACCATTGGTTACAGATCAGGCCGACTGATCCGCTCACTCTAAAGCCGATCAGTCAGACCCAAGCCTTTCAGCATGTCAAAGATTTGTTGACTAAGTTAGAAGTATTCCTGTTTTTGTTGATTGAGCAGCCCGGTTAAAACTCCTCAGCAACAGCTTGGTTGCTTTAAGGCATTCAAGCATCTTCTAAATATCAGTAGTGCGCTCTGGCAAGATTGGCTAGGGCGCTTTTTAAGTTTGGTCGATCGAGTTTACAGTTCAACTCCTGGTACTGCAGATCTAACAAATTGATCGGAGAATTCCGGATAGAAGTAGTTTCCGTAGAAAGACGGTTTAGTGGCAGTGTCCTCATCGAAACTTCAAGATTTGATGTCTGTAGAGATGCGGAAGTTACAGGTTGCGGCTTGAAAAATCAATTATTTTGTTGCTAGATAATTTATAGTGACTGTTCTGCTTAGTCCAAGTATAAATACCTGTCTAGATTGTGAAAGTTCAAAGAATAATTGCCTGAAGGTCTTACATGTCAGCAGCAAGATGGCCTAGGATGCCCAAAGAACAAGGTTAAAGCGGTGCGGATTCCTGGACTGGCTCTATGGGCAGAACAGGGAAATTGCGGAATAGAGGACTTCGGCGTTGCCAAAGCTCTACGGCAAGATTTGTTTCTCTAGCTTTCTTCCTCTGTTTGGCTACAGATTTGATACTTCTGAAGCTCAAAGCTCCTAACTCCTCCAATGCCCCATCGTGACCGCACCTACCCTTACCTCAAATCCCTGTTTCCATGAAGACTCCACTCCAAGCTAGATTGTTGTTTCTCCTCTATCAACGCCACGACAGCCGAGGATTTACTCTGATCGAACTGCTGGTCGTCATTATCATTATTGGCATCTTGTCGGCGATCGCCCTCCCCTCATTTCTCAACCAAGCCAACAAAGCCCGCGAGTCAGAAGCCAAGCAATTTATCGGCGCGATGAACCGAGCGCAGCAGGCTTACTATGTAGAGCGCAATGAGTTTGCTGATATCGTTCCAGCCTTAGCGCTCGGAATATCTCTATCTACCAATAACTATCAATATGTCATTGCGGGCGGTGGGCCTGGTGGGGCGATCGCCACCCAACAAGCCCGTCCTTTGCTAGCTACTGCTCCTTACCGCGCTGTGGTCGGCGGTGTCGCCCTGGGTCAACGAGCAGGAGAAGTGACCTTGCTTTCGATGCTTTGCCTTGCTGAAGGTTCTCCTGGACAGGGCGGCGGCAACGGAGATACCGTCTTTGCGCTGCCTGCTCCAAATGCAACCCTAGTCTGCCCGACTAATTACTTTGCTCTGGAGTAGACGGTCTGCAAAGATCTAGCAGGATTTTTTTGCTGGAATTTAACAACCACAGGCTTTTGAGAGATTTCCTAAAAAACTTCGAGAAATTTTTTGGAAAGGGTGATCGATAGTGAAAGCAACTTGGGCAAGTTAAATGCAGGAGCTAGAAGCAAGCATTCCACATCCCAAGGAGCAATTAAAAATCATGAAAACTGAATTCAAAGCTAAATTCCTGCAACAGTTCATCCAAAAGAGAGACAGCGAAAAAGGTTTCACTCTGATTGAACTGCTGGTTGTTATTATCATCATCGGTATTCTCTCTGCGATCGCTCTGCCTTCCTTCCTGAACCAAGCCAACAAGGCTCGTGAGTCTGAAGCGAAGCAGTATGTAGGTTCTGCCAACCGTGCACAGCAGGCCTTCTTCCTAGAGCGTAGTGAATTCACGACGGACTTCTCCAGATTAGGATTAGGTCTTTCCACTAACACCACTAACTACAACTACACAATTCCGGAAGCAAGCAAGACCATCGTCAGAACCGTGGCTGATCCCATCAACCCCAACACTCTCAGAGCATTTGTAGGTGGTGTTCAAGTCGGTCAAGTCACAGCCGGAAAGTCTGTCGAAACGACAACGACTGCTGTTCTGTGTCAATCAATTACTCCTCAAAAAGCGGCTGCAGCTGACGCAGTACTTCCTGGCGGCACGACTGCTCCAAGCTGTGGTGGTACTTCTGAAACCATTCAGTAGCATTTATAGCTAAGTTGGTGTTCAAGGTTAGACTGGCCTTTGTGCCCTATCAGCTAACCCGTTTATTAGAGGAGTGAGTAGAGGTGTCTATTCACTCCTTTTGCTTTGACAAGGTTGTTTCTCTCATCAGTTATCAGTATCCTGTTTTCGATACCCTCACTGATTTATGGATTAGGCTGTAAGCCTTTATTGCGATAGCCCTGGCTTCTTATGACGCTTCAAGATCCTTCGTTTCATCCCTCAAACTGGCAGCAGCAGGCTGAGCAATATTGTCTTCAACAAAACTATGCTCAGGCGGCAGTGCTTTATGAGCAAGCGATTGAGATTGAACCAGAAGTCAAATCCCACTATTTGAATTTGGGCTTGTTGCTATTACTGCAAGGGCAGGAAACTGAGGCTCAGACGGTCTGGTTGTTTGGTATGGCGGATGGAGAGCCAGAGCAGATTGAGCAGTGGTCGTTAGAGCTTTATCAATTGTTGCAGGCTGAAGCCGAGCATCAGGAATCACTTGAGCAACGGACGATGGCCTGGACGATCCGCCAACACATGCGCGAAGTGGCTCCCTTCGACCTCAACAATCTTCTTAAAACAGTCCAACTCTCACTCCAGCTCAAAACCTTTAGTGCTGAAGATTTGGTTGAGCAAGGCATTATTGAGCTGTTTCAGTCAGCCTCACCTGAAGAGATAGACTCTACACTACTCTTACAGACACTTGAAGCCCTTCTCACCCATGCATATTTTGAGCCTCATGTTTTAGAGTTAATTGAAATCTCTGCATCATTGGTACAGCCGCCGCTTGCGTTCATTAATTTGCTGATTAAGTCGGCAATGTATGTCGGGCACATGGCTATCCGCCCGGATATTGCAGCTCAAATCTTAGAAATTGCTCGGAATCTCAGTCCCAAACACCCTGAAGTCCTAAAACAGCTGGCAATCTTTTATCAAAACTCGCGCCAGTTTGAGCAGGGAATCGAAACAGCTCGTCAAGCCTATTCTCAGTCTCAAAACCTGCCCGAAAAGATTTATACCAACTACCTGCTGTTGCGGGGTTTACGAAATGCAGGTGGATATTGGGAAGAAACTCTGAAAGTCTTTCAGCATCAGCTTGATCTTTCCCAGGCACTTGTTTCCGAAAATCCTACCTCTTTGCCTGCTATAGATGTTTCGCGGTTGATAACTCCCCTGTTCTTTCAACCCTGTTTCCGCGATGGTCTGGCCGAAAATCGGCAGCTCCACAATCAGGTGATGCAGGTTTGCCAAAACAACATTGAGCGTTATGCTGCAACGCCAATTGCCCGCTACCGTCAACGACATGGCGATCGCTCTCGTCATAACCAATCTAGAACACGGCTCAAAATTGGCTATATTTCTCACTGCCTCAAGAGTCATTCAGTCGGCTGGCTATCTAGATGGCTGATTCAACATCACAATCATGATCAGTTTGAAGTGCATGGCTACTTCGTCGGCAGCAGTTCCGATTATGTCGATCCGCTGCAAGAGTGGTTCATCAAGGAAGTTGATTATGCTCATACGTTAGAGAGCGACAGTGTTGAGATTGCCGAACAAATTTTTCAAGACGAGATTGATATTCTCATCGATCTCGATAGCATCACTCTAGATACGACGACTGAAGTGATGGCAATGAAGCCCGCCCCCGTTCAAGCGACCTGGCTAGGGTGGGATGCTTCAGGTGTGCCTGCGGTCGATTACTTTATCGTTGATCCCTACGTTTTACCCGAACAGGCAGAGGCATACTACACCGAGAAACTTTGGCGATTGCCACAAACTTATATTGCAGTAGACGGCTTTGAAGTTGGAGTGCCCAGCCTGCGCCGCGATCAGCTTGATATTCCAGTTGATGCTGTTACCTTTCTCAGTGCCCAAAGAGGCCAGAAGCGTCATGCTGATACAACGCGAATGCAAATGCAAATTATCAAAAGCGTTCCAAACAGTTATTTCCTTATCAAAGGTGTAGCAGACGCCGATGCAATTCAGGAGTTTTTTACTCAAATTGCCGAAGAAGAAGGCGTTGATCCTAGTCGTCTTAAGTTTTTGCCACAAGCTTCCTCTGAATCAGTTCATCGTGCCAATTTGGAAATTGCAGATGTGGTGTTAGACACCTATCCTTATAATGGCGCAACTACAACGCTCGAAACTCTTTGGATGGGTATCCCCCTGGTGACAAGAGTTGGAGAGCATTTCTCAAGCCGCAATAGCTACACCATGATGGTGAATGCAGGTATCACCGCAGGCATTGCCTGGACAGATAAAGAATATATCGAGTGGGGAATTCGACTCGGAACAGATGCTAACCTGCGTCGGGAGATCCATTGGAAACTGCTGCAATCTCGTCGGACAGCTCCTCTCTGGAATGCAAAGAAATTTACGAGACAAATGGAAGAGGCTTATCAGCAAATGTGGCAAATCTATTGCACCCAGTAGGTGGAGACAGGAGGCAGCTCACGGCTGAGAGTAGACGGCGATTATGTTGAGATTGCTCTGCATTTCGCTTAAGGATTGAATCGGAATTAGAGCTTGAAGATAGGGTTGGTATCGGAAGAGTTGATAGCCTTTTGCAGTCAAGAATTCTGCTACAGGTAAGTTGCTATCCTGCTGACCTGCAATATTTTCGTACAAGATCACTGGCATAAATTCTGTCAGAATGCGATTGCTTCCCTGAAGAACACTGAGTTCATGGCCTTCAGCATCGATTTTGAGAAAATCGACGCGATCTACTCCTTCCTGTTCGATGAGATGATCTAATGTAAAGCAGGCAACTTCCTCAATATTGCCTAGCTGTTCAGGAGCTTTCTCTACGATTTCATTGAGTTCACTGGCTTCATGAAGCGATAAGTATGCGGTTCCATTGCGATCGCTTGCTGCACCTGCACAAACCTTGACTTGAGTGAGCTGATTCAAGCGGCACGTTTCTTCTAAATACTGGACGCATCCTGAGAAGGGTTCTACAGCTAAAACCCTGCCTTCTTTTCCGACACGCTGCGCGGCACTAAACGTGTAAACTCCAGCATTTGCGCCTACGTCGATCACAGTCATACCTGGCTGGAGTTGACTACGCCAAAACTCCATCTCTGCTTCAAACCAGTCTCCTTCGGCCAGCAAAACAATTGTGACAATGCTGCGAATGCTGGGTTCAACAGCCAAAAGAATTCCCTCATCGAAGGGAAGATAAGTGAAGGGGCTTTGCACCTCTAGCGTTGCCCACTGCCATTCCAATGCCTGAGGCTTTTGTTGTTGATAGGTTTGAGCCTGCTGTAGCCAAAAGACTGCTGATTCCCAATGTTGTAAGGTTCGATAGGCTAGATATAACGCTTGTATTGTAGGAGAGCAGCCTGGGCTTAGCCTGTGTGCTTTTTGCAGATGTAGCAAACCTTCTCCACGATTTTGCATGAGGTTCGCTAGACCGAGCTGTAAATTGAAGGCGACATTCTCTGGCGCAAGATGGGTTGCCAATTCTAGGAAGCGTTGTCCAATTAAACTATAGAAAGCTAGCTGTGATTGGCAGAGATTTTCTGAGAACAGTAATAGAGCTTGCGAGTAGCTATCAGAAATTTCTAGCAGGTGCTGTAGTTTTTCTGCACGGGCGATCGCCCCAAATCCTAACCGGGGTGGTAGATAAACTAAGCCTGCGGGTAAAGTCTCTGGAATGGTGAAAGCAGTCTGGAGACTGGATAAGAAAGTTGAGAAAGCATTCTGAGCAGCCAGATCTGCTTCACCGATCAAGTTATGTAAAACTGCTAGGTGGGCTGCACAAAGGGGATGGGCTGATGCCTGCTCAGTGAGCGCTTCTAGGGCCATCTCCAAATAGATCCCTCGGAGACTCGAATCCTGTCCCTGCTCTGCCATTGTCAGCGCAACAACTGCTAAATTATTGAAGTCTAAGGCATTAGCTGGATCGTCCCAGTTTGTATTTGCAAGGATAATATCAATCTGAGCAGATTTATCTGGTTCCAGATTTGGGCAAGCTAGATTAAGATACTGCCGATAGCTTTCAGCATAGGAAAAATCAGATTCCATCATGAGTGGTAGCCCTACTATCCGCCCATCCAATCTAGAATATGGATGCTTAACTGGTTCTACCGTCCTAGATTAGCCCAAGATTGCAATCTGGCAACCTGATTTGATGACGCGTCGAAGCTTTGTGTAAGAAGCTAAGTGTATGTCTACTCTTTCTTTGTCACGTTCCAATTTCAAACAGGTGATTGGTGTTGCAGTGTTTGCGATCGCCTGCTTAGTCAGCGTCATTGCCTTACAGTCCTCCGAACTGGATCGACGAAGAGCATCTCAGCAAATACCTTCTGCTGAGGAGATACAGCGGGCTGAGGAGGCAGAGCGAGCACAGCTTGCCCTTCTAAGAAGAATGCCTTCTTTAGGGTTTGACAACATGATTGCCAACTTGACCTTTCTGCAGTTTCTCCAATATTTTGGTGACACACCTGCTCGCAATCAAACCAACTACAGTCTGAGTCCAGAATATTTTGAAGTGATTTTAGACCGCGATCCTCGGTTTCTTCAGGCTTACTTTTTCTTGTCTGGCAGCACCACCCTCTACGCCGGAATGCCAGAACGTACTGTCGAAATCTTGGAACGGAGTCTGCAACAGCTCTCTCCTCATAATCCACCCGGTTCTTACTATATCTGGCGATACAAAGGGACAGATGAGCTTCTATTTCTAGGTCAGCCCGAAGCCGCAAAACTCTCTTTTGCAAGAGCTGCGGCGTGGGCCAGCATGTACTCTGATCCTGAAAGTCAGGCGGTTGCAGAAGCTTCTCGTCAAACAGCTGAGTTTTTAGAGCAAAATCCCAATAGTCGCTCCGCCCAAATTAGTGCATGGTCAACGGTGCTGACTAATGCTTTTGATGCGAACACACAAGAGCTAGCCATTACTCGCATTGAGGCCTTGGGTGGGCAAGTCAGTCGGGATGAACAGGGGAGACTTCAAATTTCCCTTCCACCAGAAGACTCGGTTTTATCTGAGCCAGCAAACTGAATAACCGAGTCATTGATCGGTTGCCCAGATTTTGCAAATTGATCAGATCTTACAAATCAGAGGGGGTATCTGGTGCGACTTCGATTCCCTTGCCACTCTTGACCTGTGACTGGTCGGTGATTAGATCGCTGAGTTCAGTCACATCAACGCCAATGTTTTGACAGGCTTGCTGAAGTTCTTGCGTAAATGCGTTGAGGTTGTCTCCATAGCCACACAGCCCAGCCGCAGTTGTGATGCCCTGCTTTGCATTTGCCTTAGCACAATCGATGAGTTCTGTGCCTTTGAGGGGTGTGGGTGATGCCATAGGGATTTATCAATGAATTCAACCATTGACACCTTACTCAATCAATGGGCAAAATTCATCTCTCTAAGGCAGCATTGCGTTGCTAGAGGTACCTCACCGCTGCCAGTACTGGTAAGCTGCGTAGGCCATGGTCACTACCCCGGTCACGATGGCGGTTTCGTCTACGTGAAACTTGGGGTGATGGAGAGGGTAGTTGGGCTGATCAGGGAAAGCCACGCCTAGCCGAAACATGGTGCCCGGAGCATGTTCCAGATACAGGGCGAAGTCTTCCGCTCCTAAAGAGGGCTCCACCAATAGCTCGACGCGATCGCTTCCCCAGGAGTCCTGTGCTGCGGATTCAATGATTTGAGTCAGGATGGGATCATTTTGCACCGAAGGCACCCCCCGGCGATATTTCATCTCATAGCGAGCGCCAAACGCATGGCAGACGCTGGCTACAATCTGCTCAATCCACTCGGGAAGGGTGGCACTGGTTTCGGGATGGAGCGATCGCACTGTACCCAGCAGCTTCACCTGATCGGCGATTACATTCGGCGCACGGCCTCCATTAATCTGACCAATCGTTAGCACTACGGGGCGGAGTGGGTTGTGCGTCCGGCTAATCGCCTGCTGCAAGGTTGTGATTAGCTGAGAGGCAATCCAGATCGCATCAACTGCTTCGTGAGGGCGAGCCCCATGACCCGACTCTCCAATAATCGTTAGCTCTAGGTCGTCTGCTGCTGCTGTCAAGGCTCCATAGCGTACCCCAATCGAACCCGCTGGAATCGTGGGGAAGGCATGAACACTAAAAATTCCTGATACGCCCCGCATCACCTGATCTTGAATCATCCAACTCGCCCCTTGAGCGGTTTCCTCCGCAGGCTGAAATAGAAACCGAACTGTTCCAGCCAAGGGCTCACCGATCTGAGAAAGCACCATTGCGGTTCCGAGCCCTACTGTCGTGTGGACGTCGTGACCGCAGGCATGCATGATGCCAACCTGACGAGAGGCATACTCTAGCTCAGTTCGCTCTTGAATCGGCAGAGCATCCATATCGGTGCGAATGGCCAAGACGCGAGCATCAGCGCCGCTGCCGGGCAACTCACCCACGACCCCAGTTTTACCGACTAGCTCCTGCACATGGAGTCCGGATGAAGAGAGCACCCCTGCTGCATAGGCCGCAGTCTGGTATTCCTGGCCGCTTAGTTCGGGGTGACTGTGCAGATGGCGTCGAATTTCGATCAAACGGGGTGCTAAATCTTTGGCAATATCTTTAATTCGGCTGAGCATTGAGAAGTTAACTAAGAGAACTTAACCTCATGATAAGCAGTTGTTTAAATCAATACCGTCAGAAAAGCCGTAAATAGAAAGTGGGCTATGCCTCAGCGTAGCCCACCAGGTGAATTC
Source organism: Elainellales cyanobacterium (assembly GCA_041746655.1). Lineage (GTDB taxonomy): Bacteria > Cyanobacteriota > Cyanobacteriia > Elainellales > Elainellaceae > JBGTGR01. The sequence goes on from JBGTGR010000070.1 coordinate 50,729, forward strand.
ATCGGTTCAAGTTCTCTCTAAGCAAAAATGAAGCGATCGCTCGTTAGCGTATCTGCCTGCACTTGGTTGAGAATCGCCAAATCACGACCCATAGCACTGATGATGGTGTTGCTTCCACTCTGGGTAAGGGTCAGATCGGTAAAACTCTGCACATCGGAGATGCTCCGAATTCCGATGACGTTGTTACCCCGACTAAAATCTTCAACCATGTTGGCCACTTCGGGCAGTTGATTGAAGGCAATCCAGAACTGATCATTGCCTGCGCCACCTCGCAGCGTACTGCCACCCCGTCCGGCATAGAGAATATCATCTCCTGCCCCACCATCAAGATAGTCATTCACGCCTGCAAATAGGATATCGTTGCCCGGACCGCCATAAAGTCGATTGCCGCCTGTACCGTCTGCGGCGCTAAGGTAGTCATCCCCCGGACCGCCATAGAGTGAATCGTTGGAGCGAGCAAACAAGTCGTCATGGCCTGGACCGCCATAGATGCGGTTGCTGCCTGTCGAGTCAGGAGCTGGGCCAACCAAGTCGTCACCAGGGCCAGCCAGGATGGTTTGTCCACCCCGTGCCGCAATCTCGTCATTTCCAGGCGTACCATTGACAATGGGGCTGCGGCCTATGGTGCGGGTAGGGTTTTCCAGGTTGAACCGACTCATCATCGGATCATGATCGCTGAGCTGATCGGCAAACTCTGCATTGACGTGAACAACGTCGTATTCCGCCGTCTGAAAGAGGCTATCTGTCACCAAAATATGGTCTAGGGCCTGGGAGTTACCCTGGAAGATGTAGGTATAGCGCTCATTTTCGGGCAAGGTGTTGGTCAGATTATGGAGTACCTGTCCTTCTAGCGTCTGGATCGGCTCAAAAAACTGGAATTCATTTAAGTCACCCAGCACGATCGCTCGCGCATCTGGATTGGCCGCCAGTAGATCTTCCACGAACCGCCGATTCACCTGGCCCTGTTCCAGGCGCTCCGCTTCTCGTGAGTTGGTAGGCGGCTGAAATCGTCCAAACAATGAATCGCTGCCACCTTTGGAACTGAAGTGGTTGTTGAGAATGAAAAGGCGCTGACCGTTGAATACAAACTCTCCTGCCAACGGCTTGCGGCTGGCTGTGAAGGCAGGATTGGTCGGATCGATGCGTCCAGGGCTTTCAGAGAGGCGACCATCTACCACCTGGGTGTCACTGGTGGGTGTTGCACCGGGGCGATCGACAAAGCTGACTCGTGCCGGATTGTAGAGATAGCCCACCCGGATATTGCCACCGGGCTGTCCGCCATCCTGACCATCGACAGGTGGAATATCACGAAATTGATAGCGAGGCCCACCCGCAGCCACGATCGCCTCAATCAACACCTGATAGCTTTGGGACGCATCTACCACGCCGTCGTTGGTCGGCCCCGTATTGTCCTGAACTTCCTGTAAGCCAATGACATCAGGACTGCCCAGGTTTACGGCAATATGGCGGGCAACTCCGTTAATCTGCGCTGCCGGACTGCCAGGGTGAAAGTTTTCGATATTGTAAGAAGCGACGGTGAGTTGCTCTCCGCCTGTGGTGAGCGTTGTGACTTCACGCTCCAAACCACCGGGTGTGGCTTCAATGGGAACGGTGCTGAGGATTTCGTAGTTGCCAAAGCTATAGTCGAGGACGCCAATGACACTGGAGAGGCGATCGCCCACATTCACCTGCGGCACAGGCGCACCCGGCACCAGCGTCCGGTCAATCTGCACCTGAATCCGTTCTGGATTAAAGTCATCAGGACCGATGATAATGCCACCGCGAGGAGTTCGTCCTGTAGCGGCTTCACCATTGTCGGGCAACACCCAGATTTCGTTGAATTGATTCGTGGGGCCAACCACCGCGCCACCATTTACCTGAACCCGCATTCCTTCCAAACTTTCGTAGAAGTCAAGGCCGTTTAGGGCGGGGTCAAATTCATTGGCAGGATTTTCAACAGTGCCGTCTATGGCATCGCCATAAATTCTCTCGGTTGGAGGCATCCGTCCTTCCAGGCCAATGATCGTAGGCGGGGGTAAAAGATTGCCGCTGGAAAGAATCTCAAACGTCGCGGCTGGGTTGCCCGCTCCCCCAATTTGGGTCGTAGTCAGGTTGCCCGTGTTGAGGCCACCCGGACGAAACTCACCGACGATGCCGCTTACCAGCACTTCATCGCCCACAGCCAGACTCGGACGAGAGGAGGTAAAAACGAAAATTGCATCTGAGGTGGCGTCGTCACCATCGCCCTCGGCATCTTGAACATAGAAGCCGTTGTTGCGAATGGCAGTGACAATGCCTGGAACGTTGGTAACGTCTTGGCCTTCTAGGGGCGATCGGTGAGCCGCACCCTGAATTCCAAAGATGCGGATGTCACCCGGCTCCAAGGGAGGTTCTTCGACAGGAGGCTCTTCCACGGGAGGTGCATCCGTGTTGATTTGCACGACCAAATCATCGATCGCCAGTCCGTGATCTGTACCGGGATTGTCAATATCTTCCCAGCGCAGCCAGATTTCTGCTTGCGCCTGCAACACAAGACCTGCCAGCGTCGCAGACTTCAACGTCCGAAACTCTAGATCATTGCCATTCACGGCTCTTGCGGTGTCGGTGGCAGCAGGACTGGTAAAATCTAGCTCTTCAAATCGAGTCCAGGTGCCAGAGGTGAGGCTGGTTGCACCAATTTGGTAGGAGAAATTGAGCGACTGGGGCGTTGTATTGTTGGTATCCCGCCACTGTTCGCCAAAGAAGCTGATATCCAATCCAGAGATGGGGCTATCAGTATCGTTGACCAAGCGAACACCGTAAAAGATCGTGCCTGTACTGCCAGAGGCAACAGAACCTAGGGCGCGATCGCCATCTCCTGCACTGCCAAAGCTATACAAGGCTCCAGCATTGGAGGAACCTGTTCCTGCGTTATAGGTAGTTCGCGTGGAATACCAGCCTGGTAATGTGACGTTATCAATCCAGGCGGTATTGGTTCCTGACGCAAGCAAATCATCAAAATTTTGAGTATACCCATCCAATGTCAGACTAACTGCTGGCATGAAGACCCCTTGCTTAACTTGCAGTAACAACTTGCTCTACCCAGAGATCAAAACCATCCCTGGCAGCACCCATGCAGCTAAAAAGCTTCTGTATTGGCCGTTACAGATTTCTGGAAACTTGCCCTCCCCAAAATCTCATAGCAACGTTAAGGAAGCCCTATTATCTGATTAAAAGCACAGTGAAATTACGCAAATCAGTGATCAAAGTGCGGATCGTCAGCCTGCTCCTTGCATACAAATGAACTATTGAATCCTTAAAATTATGGGTGCTATGGTCAGAGCAGTTTTGCGCCGATCGCTGGACGACAGGCTAGCATTGGGAAACCATGCCTTACAATTTGTCAGCCGCCAAGCTGCGGACCTACCATCGCTGTCCCCAATCCTATTACTTTCGCTATGAACGGCGAATTAAAGGTGCGGCTTTCTTTGGTGCAGCCGCTCTCGGAACGGCCCTCCATCAAGCCTTGGCCCAACTGTATTGGGACTGGCACTATGAGTCTCCTTTGCCTCCCCTAGAGTGGGTAGACGATTGCTGGAATCAACAAATTCAGGCGCTAACGCCCAAGCATGTTGAGGAAGGCCGAGCGATTTTGCACCAGTACTATCAGCAGTTCATTGCCAATCAGGTGGCTCTGCGTCGCCCGCTCGCAGTAGAAGGGCGGATTCAAGGGACGCTGCAGGTCGAAAGCTTAGAATTTACGCTGTTGGGACGATACGATCGCCTTGACTATCTAGAGGATGGCTTGGTGCTGATCGATTACAAATCCACCAAAGAGCCTGAGCCGATCCTGCCGGATGAAATCGATTTGCAGTTGGGCCTATATTATCTGGCGCTGGAGCAGCGATATCAGCGTAGTCTGAAGCGGTTGAGTTTGATTTATCTCCGCAAGGGAGAGCAGATTAGCTTTGAGGTTACACCCGATCATCGGCAACGAGTTGAGGCCATGATTTCTGAGCTAGCGCTGCAGTTGCGGCAAGATCAGCAGTGGGAACCCCTACCAGGGCATCAGTGCGATCGCTGCGCCTATACCCGATATTGTCCTGCGATTCAGCCCGACCCTGAGCCACTCCCGGATGATGCAAAGCCCCAACCGGAATTACAGCTCGTGCTCAATCTTTAGAGCTACGACAAGAGTCAGGTCTTTCGACCTGCGGCCAGCACTCTAGCTGAGAGTTGTTAAGATCTGTATAGAAGAGCCAGAGTCAACGCTGTATTTGGGGCTGTGATTCTGGACGGTAGGCTTTTGTAGGTGTCCGCAGTCTTTGATTTTAAATTTTTTCAAATCTTGAAGTTTGGTCATGAAAGGGCGAATTGGGTTCGCCCCGAACCGTAACATCACGACCTATCTACCTATTAACCTGCATCTCCTGCCGATTTGTTGTTACCAAAGTTTAAGTTATGTCTACTTCGACTTCAGCTCAATCCCTTGATCGTTTGACAGAGCGGCTTTCTGCAGCCGATCAAAAAATGCTGCGGCAGGGGCAAGCCGTCGTCTCAGGGCAGAATGGCAACTATGTGGGGCAGGTGTTAACCACGGCGTCGATGGGTGCAGCCTGGTCGGTGCTGACTGACTATGAGCACTTTGAGCGGTTTTTGCCGAATGTGTCTAGCAGTCAGGTGTTGCGGGTAGAGGGCGATCGCAAAATCGTTGAGCAAATCGATGTGCGTCGGGTGCTGCTAGCAAAAGTCGAGTCGCGAGTCTGCACAGAAAATATTGAGCGCGGTCAGGACCGGATTGATTTTCGCCTGCTAGAGGGCGATTTGAAAATGCTGGAAGGCTTCTGGCAAATTTATCCTGTCACGGTTCCGGGTGAGGCTCCACAGGTGCTAATTCAGCAAGTCGTTGCAGCCGACGCTGATGCTGGACTGTTGGAGGGAGCTTTTCACAGCATCTTTACAGGCAGCTTAAAGCAAAACTTGAGTGCAGTGAAGCGAGAGACTGAGCGGCGATCGTAGGCTATTTCCCTCTTTCGTCCTGACTTTTCTGTCCTGCATCTTTTGCCTTACGTCTTCTGTTCTGCATTTCGGCAGGTTCTACATTTCGTCAGGTCAAGAAGGGTTAGATGCCGAACTCACCGATTGCCCGTTGACCAAAAATAAAGCCTGCTGAAGTGCCTCTAACCGAGTGACGACTAGATGTTGAGGAGGAAGCCGATCGAGGACATCTAGGCGGCGGAGTCGGTCTAGAACCTTGCCCTGCGCTCCTACGATAAAAACCTCTCGCCGTTGCTCACAGGCTTCTTTCACCATGTTTTCGATGGCCAGAGAGGTGGTTACACCCAGGCGTGTTACCCCTTCTAAGTCCAAAATCAGCACATCGTAGCGCCCCACAATGCTCAACTGTTGGGAAATGGCCTTGGCTGCCCCAAAGCTCATCGGCCCACCTAGGTGAAAGAGCAGAACATGACCGTCGGCTTGGTGGAGGAGATCTTCTTCTTCAGCGCTAAAGGGCGTCTCGTCGCTCGTATCGGAAATCGTTTTGATTTGCTCGATTTGCAGCTCAGTTAGGTGCTTGACGGTGAGCATATTGGCGATAAACACGCCGATTGCCACTGCTGTCACCAAGTCTACAAACACCGTCAGAAATAGCACTCCATACATTAAGCCTGCGCCCTTGGGAGAGACGCGATGGGCTCGCTTGATAAAGCTCCAGTCAATGATGTCGATGCCGACCTTGAGCAGAATTCCGGACAGCACCGCGTGGGGGATGACTTGGGTGAGATCTCCAGCCCCCAAGACGACCAGGAGCAGCACTAGCGCGTGGACAATACCGGAGACGGGGGTGCGGCCTCCAGCTTTGACGTTGATCACCGTTCGCATCGTGGCTCCGGCTCCGGGGAGCCCTCCCAGCAGCCCGGACATGAGATTGCCGATCCCCTGACCGATCAGTTCTCGGTCAGAGTTGTGCTGAGTGCGGGTAATGTTGTCGGCAACTAGGGAGGTGAGCAGCGAATCGATCGCCCCCAACACCGCTAGCATTAGACCATAGCCCACCATTGTTCTCAGTTGATCGAGACGGAAGTAGGGCCAGTGCAGAGAGGCAAGCCCTGTCGGAATATCTCCGATGCGGGGAACGGCTCCTTCGGGTAGCAGCACGATCGACAAGATTGTGCAGACGACCAGTGCAATCAACGGAGCGGGCAAGATGCGGTTGAGGCGACGAGGGACGCCAAACAAAATTATCAGTGTCAGTAGGCCCAGTCCTAGAGCGGCGGGATTTAATTCCTGCAGGTAGGTCGGCAAGTTGCGGATAGCGGTCAAGCCGTCGGCAGAGCTGGGAAATCCTAAAAATGGCCCGATTGAGATCAGGATAATGATCACACCGATACCTGACATGAACCCGGAAATGACGGTGTAGGGCATCAGGGTAATGTATTTCCCGAGGCCCAGTAACCCAAATCCAATCTGAAACAGTCCGCCTAGCATGACTACGGTGAAAGCCATTGCTACGCTGTTTTCGGGATTGCTGGCGGTCATGGCGGTGAAGACGGTTGCCATTACCACTGTCATGGGGCCAGTGGGGCCAGAAATCTGAGAAGGGGTGCCGCCAAATAGCGCTGCAAAGAAGCCGACTGCGATCGCCCCATATAGCCCGGTGCGAGGGCCAGCTCCCGAAGACACACCGAATGCCAACGCTAGGGGTAGGGCTACAACTGCCGCTGTCATGCCACCAAAAATATCCCCCCGCAGGTTCCGGAAATGCAGCCCGTGAATCAGTCGTCTAGGAAGTTGCTGCATAGGGCCAGATTCCAGTTTGATTGAGGGGAATAAGAGGTGTGAGGGAAAGATGCGATCGCATCACATCCACCAAAGTTGAAGAGGAGCCTGAACTTAAAATACACCCGGACGATTCTTCCGTGCAAAGACAGATTGGTCTCTGGGTTGCGCTCCTGCGGCTCAGAGTCGAATTAGAATGTAGGGAATTTATGGGTCAGTCTGATTTCTGCTATGTGTGGACGATTTACGCTGAGTCAGTCTGCGGATGCGATCGCCAAAGCCTTTCAGGTAGACGAGGTGCCAGAGTTTCCACCCCGTTACAATATTGCGCCGACCCAACCCGTTCCAGTCGTGCGGATGGAAGGAGCGCAACCCTCCCGCAAGCTAGTGTTGCTCTATTGGGGATTGGTGCCATCTTGGGCAAACGATCTCAAAATGGGTGTGCGGATGATCAATGCACGGGCCGAGACGGTGGCGGAGAAGCCTTCATTCCGAACGGCATTTAAGCGGCGACGTTGTTTGATCATTGCGGATGGCTTTTATGAGTGGCAGAAGATTGATGGCAAGCAAGCTAACGACCAGAAAACCAAGGGCAAGAAGCAGCCGTTTTATTTTCAGGTGGGCGACCATCAACCGTTTGCTTTTGCTGGCATCTGGGAGCATTGGGAAGGATCGGGTGAGGCGATTGAATCTTGCGCGATTTTGACGACGGAGGCCAATCAGGTCTTGCAGCCTGTCCATGAGCGGATGCCCGTGATTTTGCAGCCCGAAGACTACGAGCAGTGGCTCGACCCATCGGTGCAGAAGGCTGAATCGTTGCAGCCGTTACTGCGGCCCTACCCGCCCGATACAATGCAGCGCTATCCGGTTAGCCCGCAAGTCAATAGCCCCAGCTTTGATACACCAGACTGTATCCAACCTGTAGAGGTATGAAGGCGGTGCTGCGGCAGGTGGGGAAATGGCGGTTGGCGATCGCCGCTCACTTGGCAACCCACGATTTCAGTCTGGATGGCTCGCAGCTGATCACAATCTCTCAAAGACTAATTTTCAGCCTCCTCAGCCTCAAAATCTGTGAGCAGCGGGGCGTTTTGCCACCGGGTTGGCTCAGTCGAGTGGATCGGGGGCTGTGGCAGGAGGTGCGATCGCTGCCGCTGTTCCCGACCGACTGGCTTTCGGATCTAGAGCTTGAAGATGCATTTTTGCGATCGCTGATCCACACGGTAGGGCTGTTCACCAATCAGATGCTGATTCCCATTGAGCTATTGGGTCAGATTCATGAGGCTGGCCTGGGGCTGGAGTTGGAGGTGAGGGGCGATCGCCAAGTTCAAATCATGCGTCGGCCTGATCCCAAGAAGCCGTCTACCAAAAAGTCGTCCGGCTCGTACTACACCCCTGCGGCGATTGTGAGCTATATCGTGCAGCAAACTGTCGGGGCACTGTGCGATCGCGAGCCCAACTCTCCACCGACCATTCTTGATCCGGCCTGTGGTGGCGGTATCTTTTTGCTCAATGCTTACCAGTTTTTGTTAAACCAGTTTCCTGCAGCAGACCGTCAAAAGCTTTTGCTGAGATGTATTTACGGTGTAGATCTCGATCCAGAGGCAGTGCAGATTACTCGGCTATCGTTGCAGCTCCAATGCCTGGAGGAAAGCCTATCCAATCTGCCAGATCTCAGCGCTAATATTCACTGTGGGAATGCTCTGATTGGTTCGGATTTTGAGCTAAATCAGGGGGCTGGGGCGGGCGATCGCACTCGTCCATTTGATTGGAATTGCGCCTTTCCCACGCTGATGACCCGTGGGTTTGATGTCGTGATTGGCAATCCACCCTACCTCGACTCCGAAGCGATGACGGTTTGCTGGGCTGACTGGCGTAGCTACTGCGGCACCCACTATCGCAGCGCGACGGGAAACTGGGATATCTTTTGCGTCTTTATTGAGAAGGCATTGCACCTCTGTCGATCGGGCGGGCGCGTCAGCTTTGTTGTGCCCAATAAGTTGGCTTCGGCAGACTATGCGGCGACGGTGCGATCGCTCCTCACCAAAACTCATCAGCTCATTTCAATCCGAGATTATTCTCAGGTGGGAGTGTTTGCGGCAGCGGTCTATCCGATTGTGTTTGTCGCTCAGACTCATCTTGAGACTCGCCATCTTGAGACTCGCCATCCTAAGACTTGCAGTATTCACAAGCCTATTTGCTACGAAACGATGCAAACAGTAGACCAGGTGGGGCGATCGCAACAGTTAGATAGAAATCGCTTTGATCATCCGCAGCGAGCCTGGTGTCTGGCAGGGCTTGCGCAACAAGCAGACTTACTCAATCGTCTCTATCAAGATTTTGTGCCGTTGGGGGCGATCGCCCAGGTTTTGGGAGCGGCGACCGTCGGGGAGGCCTATGCTATCCAGCCGCTCATGCAGGAAGACGGGTCTGGGGCGGTCGGAAATCTGCCTGTGGTGAATAGTGGCACCCTCGATCGCTACTGCTTGCGCTGGGGCCAAAAGCGACTGCGCTATTTGGGAAACTCTTTTCTCTATCCGGTTATTCCGTTTGCGGCTGCAAATCAGCTCCCAATCAAGCGTCACCAGCAGGCCCTTCAGCCCAAAATTATTGTGGCAGGACTCACCAAACGATTGGAATGTGCAACCGATTTGACAGGTGCGATTTTGGCAGGCAAATCCACCTCAATTGTTTTATCCACTCTAGATTTGCGGTACCTGCTGGGCCTGCTCAATAGCCATCTGCTCAGCACCTATTTCATGAGCAGTTTTAGCGGCAATCGCTTGAGGGGAGGCTATTTGCGGGTAGGGCCACCTCAACTCCAACAGCTTCCCATTCCCCCCCTCGACCTAACGCATGCGGCAGATCAGCAACGCTATATGCAAATGCTCCAACTCGTTGACCAGATGCTAGATCTTCAGGAGCAGTTCTGTTGGGCCGAGGCAGGAACGGTTGAGACCATCAGAAATGAGAACCTCAGAAAGGCGATCGCCCAAATTGACCACCACATCGACGATCTGGTTTACGATCTCTACGGATTGACCAACGCTGAAATTAAGGCGATCGCCCCAAACTAGGTTAATAGGTAGGTTAAAAGGTTGATGAGCTTAACCCGCTCGCTGGGGTTGGTAACACGCAACGATGCGGCCTGCACCTCGCAGCAGGTGATAGTAAAACTGACCGATCTGATCGCTTTGCTCTGAAAGCCGATCGATCCCGATGCCGTTGCGTCCATGATCTTTGCCGGAGCTATGGATGTAGTCGCGATCGCTAAGCGCTAAGCCCACATGGGTGGCGCGTTCGGGTGGGCCAAAGAAGACCAAATCTCCAGGCTGCAGATCGGCGATCGCAATGGGTTGCAGAAAAGCCTCCTGTTGATAGGCGTCACGCGGAAGCCAGATCCCTGCGGCGGCAAAGGCGGTCTGCATGAGCCCAGAACAGTCGTAGTTTGGTCCCACCGTCCCGCCCCATAGGTAGTGATGAGGCTGGGACATGGCCGTGTGGGTGTAGGCGATGACCTGCGGCAAACGGGCCTGGATTTGTTCGAGGGAAAGGGCGATCGCCTCATAGGGTGTCTCTACAGCCTCGATCAAATCTAAATCTTCTAGTGCCAGCCAACCGGGGTAATCATCTTCACACAGTTGCACTCGAACAGCCTGTTCCTGCAAATCGCCTTGCTCGTTGAGCGGGAGTGATAAGATACGCAATTGTCGTCCTGCAACAGCTTGAGTCACCAACCCTTCCAAGGCAGGAGAGCCGTAGAGGTTGAGGTTGTCCTGACACTGATACTCAAGCGCCGGGTGGGCGGCAAAATTGTGAAGTAAGGCTGAGCTGGAAACCATAGCAATTAATCGCACGCAAGCTTAAACCTTGATCCTGAACGTTGGGGGATCTACGAGGCATACGAGGCAATTGATTATGACATTCTTCCATCGAGACGAACAACTGGACACCTGGGGCGATCGCATCCTGGAATCCACCTGGGCAGAATTTCCGGGTCTGGCTCGCAACCAAATTGCCATGACCTGGCTGGTTTACGATGATCCCGTTCCCGTCAATACGGGTGGCGCACTCAGCTCGCTAGAATTTTGGCAGCACTCAGTGCGAGGATTTGCCTATCGCGGTGTTGAGCGCATCTATCCAGCCAGTGTGGTGAAGTTGTTCTACCTGGTTGCAGTGCATGAGTGGCTAGAAAAAGGCATGATTTCGCCTTCCGCCGAACTCGATCGAGCTGTTCGCGACATGATCGTAGACTCCAGCAACGACGCTACAGGTTTGGTCGTCGATGTGCTCACCGGAACAACGAGTGGCCCAGAATTGGCGGTTGGTCCCTTTACCACCTGGCAATATCAGCGCAACCTCGTTAATCGCTACCTGCAGACCTTGGAATGGCCAGAGCTAGAAACGGTTAACGTCAATCAAAAAACCTGGTGTGATGGCCCCTATGGTCGAGAACGGGGGTTCTTAGGCGAAATGATGGAAAACCGCAACATGCTGACCACCAACGCGGCGGCTCGTCTCCTGCACAGCATCATTGGCGGTGTAGCGGTTTCGGCGGAGCGATCGCAAGCCATGATGGCTTTAATGAAGCGCAGTCTTGATCCTGCCGATCTGAGCCGTGATCCAGAAAATCAGGTCAGTGGATTTTTAGGAGGTGGGCTACCGCAAGCGGCCCAGCTATGGTCGAAAGCCGGATTGACCAGCAAAGTTCGTCACGACGCAGCCTATATCGAACTCCCGAATTTACAGCCTTACTTGCTGATTGTCTTTACCGAGGGAGCAACCCATAGCCAAAACGAAGCGATTTTGCCTTGGATTTCTCAACAGACCGTGGAGGCGATGCGGCAAATCAACGAAAATTAGAGCCCAAGAAACTCAAAATTCGTGAAATTGTGCCATAGATCACCAAATTTCTGGTGAATGTTGGGAGTACCTGACCAAATCAAGAAAATTGTTCTTCTCTATGTCTTAAGGTTGATAGCAGAATTTTCTATAGTCACCTAGATTTATTGACGTAGGAGTTTATTCAGCCATCTGGTACTTGCCTTTGGGCAAGTCTGCTGATCTAAATCTGCTGAGCCAAATCTGCTGAAGAAGCGATGGCGATGAAGTTTTTCCAAATACGTGTAAGCCCTTTTGACTGGTTGTATACCTTCTGCCGGTAATTTTTCGCGATCGCTTTGCCAAACCACTAGCCTTGGCAGGCTCAAATCGGGCAGGTCAGTTGGAACCGTAGTTCTGGATAACTCTTAGTCAAGTCTTACTAGAGGAGTGATCGTGAATCTTATGTCATTCAAACGCATTTCATTCTTGCTGGGACTCGCTAGCTTAGCCCTTGCCTTTTATCCGCTCTCAGCCCAAGCTGAAACCCTGCCAGCACCTGTAGAGACTGAATTGACAACGGCTTCCCTTGAGTTTGAGAACTTAGAGTTTGAGAACTTTAAGCTTGAGAACTTAGATGAGCCGGAGAACTTTGGGTTTGAGAACTTTGAACCCATTGCGGGACTCCCCTCTGACAGCCTCTCTGATATCTCCTCTGACGAACAACAGGTTCAGGCTGCTGCGGCTGGTGATGCTGCTGATTTGGAGGTCACTGTAGCCGAACCCCCAATCGAATATGTTACAAACGTTGAACCTGTGGTGACGACTGCCCTAGGCTTGAGTAACGAGATTTCTACAACTCCACTACCAGAACTGAGCATCGCTGAAACCCATACGTTCGTTCAGGCTCCGTTTGTCGATGTTGAACAAGTCGAGATCAGAACGGCGGCAAGAGTGATAGCAGGTGCTGAAGAGGGCGCGGTCGCTGCGTCAACCCCACTTTTTAGCGAGGAACGGGTCGTCGCTCAGGCGATCGCCCAGCAGGTTGAGGTGGGTCAGGCCACTCTCTCAGGCCCCAGCTACATTGGCATCGGAGGTAATGTCGGCTTGGCCAGCAGTGATACAACGATTGGCCGCGCAGGGTTTGCTGTTCTAAGCAAAATTGGCCTCACCCCTGGATTTTCGGCTCGCCCCTCGGTGATCATTGACAACGACGATGTTGGGATTCTACTGCCCTTTACCTTTGACTTCGCATTTCAGGACTTTGCCGACTTTCAGGTTGGCCCTTTTTTGGGGGCTGGTTTAGCCATTGAAACTGCTGGAGACTTTATAGGACTGCTCTTAACTGCAGGCGTTGACGTTCCCTTCTCGCCTCAATTTACAGGCACAGTCCGAACCCACGTCTCGATCTTCAACGAAGCCGCAGTCGGCATCATGTTGGGTGTGGGCTACAACATCGGCCCCGCCCTATTCCAGTAACGCTTTGGTCAAGCCATATGGCCGGGTGGGCAATCTCGGGTGGGCAATGCCCACCCGAGAGATTTATCCAGGTTTAGTTGAGGTTAACCTGGTCGATGACTTCAATCTGGCCTTCCGCATTGACAGTCCAGACATCGTAGTTGCCGACGACATCTCCAAACTCATCAATATCAACATTGCTGCTGGCACCCTGATAGTTAATATCCTGCCCTTGGCGCAACAGTTCGAGGCCTTGGCAGACATCCGTCACCTCGGTGCCGCCATTTGCAACATTACGTAGCTCAGCCTGGATCGCAGCTCCGTCGTTGGAGCCAGCTGCTTCTGCTGCAAGTACGAGTAGTGCAGCCGCATCCCAGGTATGGGGAACAAATGCACCGGGTTCTGAGCCTTTCGCGTCCTGCCAAAGCTTGGTGAAATCAGCCAGTGCAGGACCACCTGCCCCTGGGACCGTTCCCAAAGCGCCACTTAAGATGTAGCTGCCGTCTGAAGTTTTACCAACATCCTCAGGAAACTCTGCGGTCTGCACACCATCGGTCAATAGGATTTGCACACCATCAGTCAAGCCCTGCTCATAGGCAGACTGCAACAGAAGACTACCCGTTTCTGCATAGAGAACTGCCACAACAGCATCTGGCTGACCACCAAAGGCTGCAGCAGCTTCTGAGTCAAACGTTGTGGCCTTGGGATCATAACGAGTGGGGTTGTCTTTATTGACAACGGTTCCGCCCAATTCTTCAAAGGCTTGGACAAATGCCTGCTCATAGCCCACGCCATAGTCGTTGTTGATCACAACGGTCGCAACCCGATTTAGGCCACGATCGATAGCCAACTGAGCCGAAGCCGCTGCCTGATAAGTATCGGGGGGTGCCGTCCGGGCCCAGTATCCATTAAAGGTTCCCGACTTAGCTCGCTCTGTAAAGACGGGGCTTGTACTACCTGGCGAAACCATTGGCACGTTGTTGCGAACTGCAATGTCAATGGCTGCACTGGAGACACTACTAGCAAACGCGCCTACAACGGCATTCACTCTGTCAGCTTCGACCAGCTTAGTCATTGCTTCTGCCCCAGCAGAAGGATCGGTTTGGTCGTCTTCTATTACCAGCGTTACAGGAGCATCGTTGACCCCACCGCAAGCATTGACTGTATCGACCAGCAGTGGCAGTGCTGACAACATAGGCTGACCAATGGAAGACAAATCTCCAGTCGCAGGCAGTAGGGCTCCTAGTTTGAGACCTGCTCCAGTTTCGGCTGGGCTTGTCGCTGTCGGGTTATCTGTCGCGGCTTCCTGGCAGGCAACCGTAAAAATACCTGCAATCAATATGACTGCAGTCAAGGTTAAAACAGAGCGAGGTCTGAGCCTGCCTCTAAACTGATTTTTTTTCATACAAGTTTGAACTCCTTATTTTCCCAGAGAAACGACAGATGCATGATTAAAACTGAGGTCAGATGCTCCTTGCCGCATCTAAATGAGCCTAATCATAGAACAAACTGCCCAAAAAAAGTAAGGTGGCCTGGAGGAAATACAACTCTCGAAAGAAAGAGCTCTGGCAGCGATCGCCCCTACCACCCCCCTAAAAAAGAAAAAAAGCCATAAAAAAAGAGCGTAAGCTGTGTAATTGCTCACGCCCACAAGAGACTTTAAGAAGCTAGATTGCGTTGATTGGTTTGTTAGAGGCGAACCTGCTGGAGGTGCTCACGCGGATCGGTGCTGCGGTTGGCTCGAATTTTTTCGTAATAATCTCGCTCAATGGGGCTGAGATCCTGCGGCGGAACAATCACAACCTTCACCATCTGGTCGCCTCGTCCCCCTTTGGTGCTGGGCCAACCTTTGCCCTTCAGCCGGAGCGTCTGTCCAGACCGAATACCAGCGGGTAGGTTCATTGTCACCATGCCGTCAGGGGTCGGCACCTCGATCGCCCCACCCAAAACAGCTTCATCGGGGGCAATGGGGACCTCACAGACAAGCTTTTCACCCTCAAACTTAAAGAAAGCATGAGGCTTTAGCTCTACAGTCAGGTAAAGATCACCCCGCTGCTGGCTATAGGGGCTGATTTGCCCTTTACCCCGAACTCGAATTCGGCTGCCAGACTTAACACCGGGTGGAATCCGTACCTCAATGACTTCGTTCCGAACGCTAAGGCGCTGCTGAACGCCATGAAATGCTTCTGAGAAACCCAGCGAGAGCGTGGACTCTAAGTCGGCACTAGCGGAGCCAGGTTGATCGAAGCCAGAAAAATCACCGAATCCATTGAATCCACCCGGGCCAGCACCTCCCGGACGATATCCATAGCTGCGACTGCTGCCTCCCGGCGCACCCGTTGGGCCACCAAACCGCCCCAGCAACTCATTGATGAAGTCGTCAAAGCTGCCGTATCGGCCAAATTCAAAGCTATCAAAGTCATTGCCTGCCCCGGAAGGCCAGCCCGCGCTGCCAGCCTGCTTCCAATATTGACCAAACTGATCGTACTTTTGCCGTTTTTCTGGATCAGACAGGACTTCGTAGGCTTCGTTGACTTCTTTAAAACGAGCTTCGGCAGCCTGATCGCCCGGATTCATATCAGGGTGATATTTCCGGGCCAGTTTCCGGTAGGCTTTCTTGATCTCGTCGGCACTGGCTGATTTGCCCACGCCTAAAATGCTGTAGTAGTCCTTGAAGTCGGTCGCCGCCATCAACCTTTCTCCTCGTATTAGATCCTGCTTCAGCGATCGCAGATCACGATCCAGACTGACTCTAAAGCAGTCTAATCCTAGCGTAACAGGGTAGCAAAACGAGCGCGGTTCGGTTCTTTGTGGGGGGCGATCGCAATTTCCGTACTTTCCGAATCTTGCAGTTGCACCAGGTTGGCATTTGGCTGGCACCTGATCACTTTGAGGCAAAGCACTTGAGTCAAGACCTTTGGATGCCAGAACTCATATCAGAATGCTTTGCCCCCACCGAGCATCGGTTAGATGATGGTGCCGTCTGGAATCACCGCGTTCTTCAAAATCACGGTGATACCGTTGCGAATGAAGAAGCCCTGCTCCTCCCGTTCTGCCTCTTCGATGCGGTCCTTGTTGATAATTTGGACATCACAGCCAATATGAACATTCTTATCAATAATGGCCCGCCGGATGGTGGTGTTGGCACCAATGCCAAGCGGAACCGAGGTCCGATTGCAATCTGATCGGCGTTCGGCAAACGGCTGATAGTAATCCGCTCCCATAATCAGCGAGTCCTCAATCACACATCCCGCCTCAATCCGGCTCCGAATCCCTAGGACAGAGTGGTGAATTCGGCAGCTTTTCAGAATGCAGCCTTCCCCAATCATGGACTCTGTCACGTGGCTGTCGAGCAGCTTGGTTGGTGGCAGGTAGCGCGCCCGCGTATAGATGGGCGATTCTTCATCGTAGAAGCTAAATGAGGGATGGGGTTGATGAGTCAGGGCCAGGTTGGCATCGTAGAATGACTCGATCGTTCCGATGTCTTCCCAGTAATCATCAAATAAGTAAGCCTGAACGTTGTGATCCCGTGAAGCCGCAGGGATAATCTCTTTGCCGAAGTCGGTTTGCTCTAGCGATCGCTTCAGCAGCTTGATCAGAACGTCTTTCTTAAAGACATAAATCCCCATCGAGGCAATGAAGGGCTTTTTCTGGGCCGACTCCGCATCCAGACCCAACGTGGTCGTGTCCACCTTCATCTGCTCTAGGGCTTCCCCTTTTGGCTTTTCAGAGAAGTCGATGACCTGACCGGAGTCATTAATTTTCATCAAGCCGAAGCTAGAAGCATTTTTCTGGTCAATCGGCACGACAGACAGCGTAATGTCTGCTCCGGTTTCCCGATGCCGTTCTACAAACAGACGGTAATCCATCCGATACAGGTGATCGCCAGAGAGAATCAGGTATTCATCGACATCCCACTCTTCCAGCAACCACAGATATTGCCGAACGGCATCCGCAGTTCCCTGAAACCAACTTGGACTATCTGGGGTTTGCTGAGCGGCTAGCACTTCAACAAACCCATCCGTAAACCCGGCAAAGCTGTAGGTACGGGCGATATGTCGATTCAGGGAAGCAGAGTTGAACTGGGTCAGAACGTAAATCTTAAGAATTTCTGAATTGATGCAGTTGCTTACCGGAATATCGATTAGGCGATATTTCCCTGCTAATGGAACGGCAGGTTTTGCCCGCTGCTTAGTCAGTGGATACAGACGGGTTCCGGCTCCCCCACCTAGAATGATCGCTAATACTCTTTTCACAATGACCTCTTAATGACCTCTTAACTGCCAATCGACTTCCCAAACTAAGTGTGCGATTGCGAGCACAAGTTTGCAAGAGGGAGAGGGTAGAAAGACACCTATTTCCTCTTCTCCCTTTCGAAAGATCGGCAAACTTGACAAATCTGTAGATGAACGAGGCAAGTTCGCCTATTTGGACGAGAGATGGTAGAAGTTGGCTAGCCGCTGATCGATACAGCTAACCAGTAGGTCTGAGTGAGCTGATCTGAATCGTCATTGCGATAGAGATCAGTCAACAGAGATCAGTAGAGATCAGTCATAAGGGTCATGATTCGGTTTTGGGTCTCCAGCATCATGCTGAGGTAAGGCAGGCCGGAGCAAATCATCACCCAAAAGTGCTAGCGGTCTATAGCTTTAGCGGTAGAAACCAGGAGATTGACTCATGCAGATTCAAACCCCCGATTGGGTTAAGCACGCTGTTTTCTATCAGATTTTTCCAGATCGGTTTTCTAGAGGACGGCAACCCCTACAGCGGGTCTTAGCAGAGATTCCATTTGAAGATTGGGAGGCTCCTCCGACCCTGCAAGGGTACAAGGGGGGGGATCTATGGGGTGTGTTGGAACGCCTTGATTATTTGCAGGAACTGGGGGTGAATGCCATTTACTTCACCCCTATTTTTCAGTCTGCGAGCAATCATCGCTATCACACACACGACTATTACCAGATTGATCCGCTGCTGGGTGGCAATCTGGCTTTGGAGAAGCTGCTGGAGGCGGCTCATGCGCGCAACATCCGAGTTGTGCTGGATGGGGTCTTCAACCATGCCAGTCGAGGGTTTTTCTTTTTTCACGATATTTTAGAAAACGGCCCTTATTCGCCCTGGCTAGATTGGTTCAAAATAGAGGGCTGGCCCCTGTCGGCTTATGATGGCGATCGCCCTGCCAATTATGTGGGTTGGGCTGGAAATCGGGCTTTGCCAGCGTTCAATCACGACAACCCAGCCGTGAAGGAATACATCATGGAGATCGCTGAGTATTGGCTCAAGTTTGGGATCGATGGCTGGCGGTTGGATGTGCCTTTTGAGGTGAAGACGCCAGGTTTTTGGCAGGAGTTTCGCGATCGCGTTAAGGCGGTCAATTCAGAGGCCTACATTGTGGGGGAGGTCTGGCATGACGCGAGGGAATGGCTAGACGGGACGCAGTTTGATGGTGTGATGAATTATCTGTTTACGGGGCCAACAATTGCGTTTACGGCGGGCGATCGCGTCGTGATGGACTATGTGCAGGAACCCAACTACTATCCTTACCCAGCGTTAGATGCCGCAGGCTACGCCGACAAGATTCGCCATGTGCTGGATCTGTATCCTTGGGAAATCCAGCTGACGCAGCTCAATTTGTTGGCCAGTCACGATACGGCTCGACTCCTCTCGGTGGCAGGGGGCGATCGCGACAGCATCAAATTAGCAACCCTGATGTTGTTGACCTTTCCAGGCGCTCCCAGCATCTATTACGGCGACGAAGTGGGGTTGGAGGGCGCGATCGATCCCGATTCTCGGCGAGGCTTCCCCCTCGAAAGTCAGTGGGATTTAGAAATTTTGGCCTGTCACCAGCATTTGATTGAGCTACGTCATGCCCATCCAGCTTTGCGAACCGGAGACTATCAGTGTCTATTTGCTGAAGGCATGGTGTATGTCTTTGTTCGGAAGCTCGCCGATGAAGAACTAGTGGTGGCGGTGAATGCAGGCACCGAAGCGGCACAGGTCACGCTGGCAGCGGGCGATCGCCTCAGCACCGAACCGTCTCGTCTGCTCTACGGCGATGGCAGCGCCACCTGGCAAAATCGTGACCTGAGCCTGGATCTTCCAGCGCGGACTGGGCTGGTGTTGGGGTAAATATCCGCTGGGTTGCTCCAAGCTTGAGTACTCAACTTGATGGCACTCATTTTGATGGCACTCATTGGGTTGATCGCACCTGGCAAAACTCTGTAGAGACGGGGAGCATCCCACTTTTGGAAGCTGGCGGAGATGAACCCACCCCCTGCCCCCTCCCAAGAGGGGATTTAGAGGGATTCTCCAGTGTCTCCCCTCCTTGGCTAACCTTGTAGGGGTTTTAAACTCCAAGCTCGAATCCACGCGGTTTCAGCGATCGAGTGCGAAAATCACCGATTCTGAAAGTGTTGTGGTACGGGGCTTCGCAGAAACCCCTACAGGATTAGCTCCCAAGAGGGGATTTAGAGGGATTCTCCAGTGTCTCCCCTCCTTGGAGGGGCAGGGGGTGGGTTGTACTTCCTGCTTAGTAGACTTGTGTATGTGTATACACCGTAACTCTGGTTAGGAGAGGGATCTAGGGTAAAGGCTGCAAAACTGGGATGTGCTTTCAGACGGGATTAACCACATCTCTATAGGGGCGATCGCCATCCCCCGAGCGGTGATGTTTCTAGGATATTTTTATTGGCTGGTTAGGATGCCACGTTGGCGTAATTGACCTACAAAAAAATCTTCCAAAGATGGACGGGCCAAGTTGAGACCGATCAATTCAGCATCCATCAGGCGCAGGCTCGCCAAAAAGTCTTGCGGCTCGCCCTGGAGGTGTCCGTGCCAGCAGCCATCCTGAAACTCTAGATCGGGAAGCCACTGTTGCAAAACCTGCGGATTGCCGTTACGAACTTTGGCGTGATAAATATCGGCCGTGCCCAGCAACTCCTTCAGCGATCCGACGCAGATCAGCTCGCCCTGGGCCAAAATGGCAACGCGATCGCAAATAATTTCCACATCAGACAACACATGACTGTTGAAGAAAATCGTTTTGCCCTGTGCCTTCAACGACAAAATAATTTCCCGAATTTGGTAACGGCCCATCGGGTCTAAACCCGACATTGGCTCATCGAGAAACACCACTTCCGGGTCATTAATCAACGCTTGCGCCATTCCAACCCGCTGCAACATGCCCTTGGAATATTGACGGAGCTGTTTTTTGCGCGCAGCAGACTGAGCTAGACCGACCAGTTCCAAGAGTTCGGGAATACGTTGTTGCTGCACTTTGGCTGGGATCTGAAACAGACCCGCCGCATATTGCAAAAACTCCCAACCCGTCAGGTAGTTGTAAAAGTAGGCATTCTCTGGCAGAAAGCCTACTCTTTGCTTGACAGAGCGATCGCCCAAAGGCTGCCCTAGCAGTGATCCCGAACCCGAGGTGGGACGGATGATCCCCAACAGCGTTTTGAGCAGCGTCGTCTTACCGGCACCGTTGGGACCGAGCAAGCCAAACGTCTCACCCTGAAATACCCGTAGCGAACAGTCTTTGAGTGGCACAATCTTCTGGTTCATCCAGAATCCGGTGCGGTAAACCTTACAGAGATTTGAAGTCGCCACCACAACGGGGCGCTCTAGAGGAACGATTGCAGCAGTATCTTGAGATGCGGCCTTCATCTTTTTTACTATTGCCTAGCAGGTCACGAGAACTCACTACCCTTATTCATTCCCAATCTTGCCAATTTTTGTGTCAGTTTAGAGTAAGACCTGCCTAAAAAGATGCAAACCAGTTGATAGAGAGACTGGGCAAACCTATGGACCGCTCAAAAATTGTTGCAATCCTGACCGGGGCGATCGCCGTTTTATTGGGGATCGCCTACCTCGTTGTCGTGCAGTTGCTCGACTTTCGAGGCGAGATGTTGCCCGCACCCCAGGATCTGATGTTTCTGACCAGAAGTGTTTCTGACCAGAATCTGCTGCTGCCGACCTCACTCTACCCGCTACTCTACCCGCTCTAGCAACAAGCCCTGGCTATCGGTCAGCTCAAAGCAGCGCAGATCTGCAATTTGATCCGCTTCTAGACCGGGGGTGGCGATCGCCACTTTCCACTCATTTAAGTCGAGCTGCAGCCAATCCCCTAACGTCACCGTGAGCGGATCACCGCCCATATGGGCCACGAAGGCAATTTGTTTGGGAGAGCTGTCTGTTGACTCACTGGGTGCGGTTCGGAGGCCATAGAAGGCAGTCCGCTGGTCATCGGTGATGCGGTTGAAGCGATCGCTCCCCGCTAAGTTGTGTCTGAGCCAAGGATGGGCATGACGGTACTGGCGGAGAATCAGTCCAAACTGCGCCTGTTCGAGATCGACCTGCTCCAGCACATGGGAAACGTTGGAGAAATCATGCATGTCTTCCATGAAAGCCATGGCAAAGGTTTTGAGGGCAGGGACATCGAGATTGTTTAGAAAGACCTCTGTCTGAGGTTTCTGCAATGTTTGTAAGGCCGGAACTTCGCAGACTTCGGTGTCTCCGTTGTTGATGCAGCGCTGACAGATTTGGGCGACTGCTTCCAGGTCATAATCTGTTTTCAGCATGGCATCCCGCAGGGAATGGGCAAACTGCTGGAGCTGCTCCAAATCCCAGAAGCCCAACGCTTTCAGCCGAATAAAGGCCGCTGGCTGTTGGTAAGCCGTCGGTTCCACTTGCCAGTCTAAAAAGCCAACTTCCTCAGAAACGACTTTGACGCCATAGCGATCGTCTGTGTTGCGGAAAAAGCCCCAGGGAGCCCGCATCAGCGCATTAATGAAGTCCATCGGCAAACCTGGGCTAAACCCATAGACCCAGAGCTTGATGGCTGGATTGTCGTAGCCATTGTGGAGCACTTCGGGGAGCGTTTTGCCGAGATTCCAGTTGATGGCACTTTGGGGATCGATTTGGTTGCCGCGTCGCACAGTGTCATGGTTGGCGCAGCCTGTGATCCACTGCTCTCCATGAATCATCACTTCACTGACACGCTGCCATTTTTGATCCCAGAACTTTTCGAGGACGGGCGTATTGTGGGCAAAGATCAGCGGCCCCCACTGATAAGATTCTGGCCTCAGCTCAATCAAATCTCGATAGGTGGAGGTTTCTTCCCAACCTTCTTGAGGCCAAGGGCGGCCATCCTCAAAAATCGTAAACAGTAGACGCTGACAGTCCTCAATTTCCTGAACGACATCGCTCATTGCCAGCAGATAGGCGTCATCTTGTTCCACCCGCCCAGTCATGGGGTTAAACCAGCGAAAATCTTGCCCGCCATCAACCCGAATGCCATCGATTCCAGTATTGATTTTGCGGCGTTGCATTTCGAGCAAAATCGCTCGCACCGTTGGCAACTGGTGGTTGAGATCTTGCCCATACATATTTGGGCCTTTGAGGAACTGACGGTTGATCAGATCCTGGCACTGGTTGTCAGCATGACCATAAACCAGGTCATAAATCACCTGAATGGGGCCTTGGGAAAAGTTGTGCAGCGTCGCGACAAAATCAATCATTTCATCGGGGCGCAAGCTGCCCAGCAAGGCTGGATTGGTCGCTGCCGAGCCATGAATAGGGACGTCGTAGCCCCAGTTGTGGGTGTTGGGTTTGCGTAGCGTCACCTTGGTCTGAGTCGTCTCAGCAATGTGAGCCCCTTGCAGGTGAGGATCATCTGCTGCGATCGAAAAGAACTCATGTTCAAAGTTTTGAAATTCTTGCCGATACTCAATGGTGGGCTCCAACGGCAGAAGCTGAACCGCATCGTACCCAATGTAGTTGTGCTCTGCGGGTGTGAGGGGGGTTCCAGCCGCCAACTTGTCTGAAATGGTTTGGTAGACCTGCGTGAGGCCTGCCAGAGTACCTTCCTTGGATGCAGTGCTGACATGCAGCTGCAAAATGTTGCGCGGTGAGGGAATCCGGGGAATCTCGACCTCAGCATCGGCATCGGCGGCCCTATTGGGGTCAAGGTTAGGAGTCGCTGTTTGGCGAAAATAGTCTAAATCAGCCCGCTGTTGTTGCGATCGCACCACGTCGTAGAGTTCGGCAGGCGCAAATACTCCATAGGGCAACGAGTAAGCCAGAACATCGTAAATTGTCTGTAGATTTTCCTGGGGATCAACGTAGCGCAACCAATACAGCGATCCAATCTGGTCGCGAGTTCCAGCCTGCATTCCAGCCACAACCCCCCAGACATATTCTCCCTGTTGCATGAGGGAGAGGCGATCGCACCGAAACGCAATCGTCTGCTCGGGTTCATGCACCTGAATGGGTGCTAAGGGGGTAAAAACCTCGAGATAAAGCGTCCGTTCTGACTGGATCACTTCTCCGGCTAGCTCTGGCACCCAAAAACCAAGCTCAGTCAGGCCATCCTGACGATAGTGAGCCCCTAAGCGTCTAGCAATCTTCTGAGCTTTGTGGAAATACGTTTCGTCGGATTCGGCGATCGCCTCGGCCCAATCCAGCAACGTTTGGGTAGCATCGTCCACAAGGGCGATCGCAGCTGATGAAATTCCTACTGTCACGATGGTTGAGAGTTTCCTGTTGTGATCCTATGTCAACTCCGCATCAGAAAAAAAGCTGATCAAACGAAGCAAACTGATAGATGGTAGCCTAACCTGCCAGATCAGACAATTCAACCACAGACAGATCTTCTTCATCATATCCTCAAACACAACCCTAAGCAGAATTGCGCCCTTTTCAAGGTATTTTTAACTACAGACAATAGTTGTGGAGACAATGTTAAATTGTGTTATGTTATTACATGTTTAGGGCTTTTCAAAATAGTGATTCTAATTTGAGAACCTTTCACAACATGCCTTTTACGCATAGCCTGCTTTGTGGGTGGCGCATAATTTGATAGCCTAAATTTAGAACACAATCAGGATTTTCGTGTTTTGTTTTCAATTTTGATTCAGAGCGAAGTGGTAGCAAGAGGATGCTAACTTTGGCCGAATCTAACCCCAACCAATATCAAAGGCCAACTATTTCTGCCATAAGACTTACATCGGCAGGTGTTGGTTGCCAAACATTAGACCGTCAAGCATTGGATCGCCAAGCATTGAAACAGTTTGGGGGGCAGCCTTGTTTAGAAACAGACTTAACTGAAACAAACAAAAAGTTCAAAGTTTCTCGGCTACTTCCCAAATGTCAAATATTGGGTGCCAAAAATGGGTGCCATATGTTGGTTGATGCTAGCTGAGATCGCTGGCCGGTTTTGTTGTTGATGAGGGACCGCTGACGCGAGTCAACCCCACGAAATGCAAATCATGAATGGCATAGAGCCTATCTATTCCAGCTTTTCAGGAACCTGGGATGAAATCAAAGTGTACGGTAAGCATCAGGAGGCAGTAGCATGAAATCTTCTCTCGTAATCCTTTATCACCGGGAACCCTACGACGAGGTAAAAGAGAACGGAAAGATCTACTACCGGGACAAAAAGAGTCCCAACGGAATTGTCCCAACCCTGAAGAGTTTCTTTGCCAATGCTGAGCATGGAACCTGGGTGGCTTGGAAGCAAATCAACTCCAAACAGCAGGGTGGTTTTCAGGAGCGCATCACCGTCGAAGGGAACGACAACACGGTTGTCCGCCGGATTCCCCTCACCGCAGATCAGGTGAAGAATTTCTACCACATCACCTCCAAAGAGGCGTTTTGGCCGATTCTACACTCCTTCCCCTGGCAGTTTACCTACGACTCTTCCGACTGGGAAAACTTCCAAAACATCAACAAAATGTTTGCTGAAGCCGCCTGTGAAGATGCGGCGGAAGATGCGCTGTTCTGGATTCACGACTACAACCTGTGGCTAACGCCCTACTACATCCGGCAAAAGATGCCCAACGCCCGGATTGCGTTCTTCCATCACACGCCCTTCCCATCCGCCGATATTTTCAATATTTTGCCGTGGCGAGAAGCCATCATCGATAGCCTGTTGTGCTGTGATCTCTGTGGTTTCCATATTCCACGCTACGTCGAAAACTTTGTCTCTGCGGCTCGGAGCCTCAGAGGCGTCGAGGTGGTGCGGAAAGTGCCCGTCGATTCATCTTTCACCCCTGTTGGCACTGCGCTTGCAGAACCTGAAGTCACCACTCAGGTGCGCCATCAAGGGCGACTAGTCAGCCTGGATGCCTTCCCTGTAGGCACCAATCCTGACCTGATTCACAGCATTTTGCAGAAGCCTGAGACTCAGGAGCGCGTGCAGAAAGTTAGAGACGAAATTGGCGGCAATAAGCTGATTGTCTCTGCGGGTCGAGTGGACTATGTCAAGGGCAACCGCGAACTGCTGCTGTGCTACGAGCGGTTGTTGGAACGTCGCCCAGACCTCCATGGCAAGGTCAATCTCTTGGTGACAGCAGTGACTCCAGCCCAAGGGATGCGCGTCTACCGCACAGCCCAAAGTCAGATTGAGCAGCTAGCCGGAAAAATTAATGGCCGCTTTGCCAAGCTCAACTGGACGCCGATCCTGCTGTTTACGCAGCCCATGCCATTTGAGGAGCTGATTGCCGTATTCAAAGCAGCCGACATCGCCTGGATTACGCCTCTGCGAGATGGCCTTAACTTGGTCGCAAAGGAATATGTAGTCGCCCATGAAGGCCAAGAGGGTGTGTTGATCTTGTCTGAATTTACGGGCTCAGCGGTTGAGCTGCCGGATGCAGTGCTGACGAATCCTTACTCTTCTTCTGGAATGGATGAGTCGATTGACTTGGCATTATCGATGTCGCCCGAAGAGCAGAAACAACGCATGACTCGCATGTATCAGGCTATCAAGCGCTACGACGTGCAGCAGTGGGCCAATCACCTGGTGAGAGAAGCCAAAGCCAGCTCTGTCCACCCCGAACAGCCCGAGCTAGCTTTGGTTTAATCCCTCTCTCACCGAGAAGGACTTGCTCGAGAAGCACAGGATCAGGGGCAATCTCTACCGATTAGGGGTTGCTCCTCCCGAACCGGACAGGGTAGTTGATTGGGAGGTGTTTTTGTCCGGCAGTACAGGGGGATAGCTCTATCCTGGCCGAACCAGCCGAATCAAATTATCCAAGCCTTTTTCCAACTCACAACCGATTCATGATGCGTGACTTTCAAACAATCCAAAGTACAGCCTACGACCTAATCGTGATTGGAGGTGGCATCAACGGCGCAGGTGTGGCGCGAGATGCGGCTTTGCGAGGCTTGAAAACAATTCTGATCGAAAAAAATGATTTTGCGGGCGGCACCACTAGCTGGTCTACGCGACTCGTTCATGGTGGGTTGCGATATTTAGAATATTTTGAATTTAACCTGGTGCGAGAATCGCTGCGAGAGCGTGAGATCTTGCTCAATGCGGCTCCCCATCTGGTGAAGCCGATCCAACTGACGATTCCCATCTATGGCTACGGATCTCGGAGTTATTGGGAGATTCAGGCGGGGATGATTCTCTACGATATGCTCAGCTTTGACAAAACACTGTTGTCACATCGGATGTTGCCGATTCAAAAGTTTCGGCAGACGTTCCGAGATGTGAATCCGGAGGAGTTGAAGGGAGCGGCTCAGTATTTTGATGGTCAGGCAGAATATGCCGAGCGCCTCTGCTGGGAAAATATTTTGTCAGCTCAAGAAGCAGGGGCAACGGCACTCAACTATGTGAAGGTGACGGGGTTGCATCGGGAGGGCGATCGCCTTACCCATCTCACCTGTGTCGATCAGCTCACAGGCACTGAGTTTCAGGTGCAGGGCAGCTCCCAAGCCGTGGTGATCAATACCTCTGGTCCCTGGGTGGATCAGGTGTGTGATCTGGGCAAACCCAACTCTGTCAGCAAAGGACGTAAGATTGGC
This sequence comes from Elainellales cyanobacterium, assembly GCA_041746655.1. Lineage (GTDB taxonomy): Bacteria > Cyanobacteriota > Cyanobacteriia > Elainellales > Elainellaceae > JBGTGR01. Next base: position 77,567 of record JBGTGR010000070.1, read on the forward strand.
GGCACCAAAGGCAGTCACATTGTTGTCGATCCGTTTCCTGGCGCACCCAAAACTGCGCTCTATGTGGAAGCGAAGGCCGATGGGCGTCCATTCTTTATTGTGCCTTGGCTCAATATGTACTTGATTGGCACGACTGACCTACGCTACACAGGCGATCTAGATCGGATCAAGGCCGATAACGACGAAATTGATTACTTGATCCGTGAAACGAATCGGGTCTTGCCCTCTGCCCATCTGGGCCGTGAAGATGTGCGGTTTACCTATTCGGGGGTGCGTCCGCTGCCCTATGCCGAAGGTAAAAAGCCCAGCAGCATTAGCCGCAACCATGTGCTTCACGACCACACGAAAGAGGGTGTCACTAACTTAATTTCTTTGATTGGCGGTAAGCTGACAACCTTCCGGAGAGTCGGTGAAGAGATGGTGGATGCGGCCTATCGCAAGATGGGGCGTCCGGTGCCGTCTTGCCCTACCCGCCACCAAAAGCTGCCGGGAGCGATCGCCCCCAATGATCCCCGCATTGATCAAGCTGTGACTCAATATCGCGATCGCCTCTCAATCACCAGCATCAGCCACTTGTTTACGCTCTACGGCGCAAAAGCAATCGAGGTCTTAGCACTCATCGATCAAGCTCCCGATTTGGCCAGCCCAATTGTTGCAGGCTTGCCAGATATCAAGGCGCAGGTGGTCTATGCGGTGCAGTCAGAAATGGCCCATACCTTAGTCGATATCTGCCGCCGCCGCACCTCGCTGACGATGCAGGCCAACTATGGCTTTGACGCTCTACCCGCTGTGGTCGAGACTCTGCAACAGCATTGTGGCTGGAGCGACGAAACTTGCAATCAGCAGCTCGCTGATTACTCCACTTTTATTGAAGAAAATTGTTTGCCTGACTATGCGATCGCTACAGCGCAACCTCAGTTGCATTTGCAGACCTCAGTCAGCAGCAAACAGTAACCTGTTCAAAAGCTTTGGGAACGTCTGGATCGCGATCTATCCCCTAAGAATAACTCCATGAGAACAGCCCTACGAGAATAACCCTTGCGATCGCCCTCCTCTTCCAGCCATTACCTGTAGTAACGTTGAGACAAATCTCATGACTAACCTAACCAACAAACTGACATCTGTTCAGTCTCCGTCTATCTCCCTTGCCAAAGAAGCTAGTCGCACAATCGAATTGTTTAAGCAAGCTCAAATTCAACAACTCACGATTACCGTTTTGGGGGCAGGAGCCTGGGGATCTGCACTAGGGATCTTGGCGACTCAGGCGGGTCACAAGGTGCGGATGTGGTCTCGTCGTTCGGGCGAAAGCATCGAGGACGCGATCGCCGGAACAGACATCATTGTGTCTGCAATTTCGATGAAGGGTGTCTCAGAAATGGCGCAACGGCTGAAGGCGCTTCAGCTTCCGGCTCATGTCATTTTGGTCAGCGCCACCAAGGGACTCGATCCAGCCACGACACAAACGCCTTCTCAAATCTGGCAGGCCACTTTTCCCAATCACTCGATTGTGGTCTTGTCTGGCCCCAACCTCTCGAAGGAAATCGAACAGGGTCTACCTGCGGCAACAGTGGTTGCTAGCCATGACGAAGATGCGGCAGCGGTGGTGCAGCAAGTATTTTCCTCCGATCGCTTTCGGGTGTACACCAACACCGATCCGCTAGGAACTGAACTGGGCGGCACTCTCAAGAATGTGATTGCGATCGCCGTTGGAGTTTGCGATGGGTTGCAACTTGGCACCAATGCCAAATCAGCCCTGATTACCCGCGCCATGACTGAGATTATTCGGATCGGCACCCACTTAGGCGCTCAAGCAGAAACTTTCTTTGGTCTGGCAGGACTAGGCGACCTTCTCGCGACTTGCAGCAGCTCCCTCAGTCGCAATTATCGGGTGGGCTATGGATTGGCTCAGGGGCAATCGCTCGACCAAATCCTCACCGATCTGCAGGGCACGGCCGAAGGGGTCAACACAGCCAACGTCCTGATCGAGCTAGCCAACCGTGAAGGCATCGCCGTCCCCATTTCTCGTCAGGTCTGTCGCTTGCTCAACGGCAAAATCACCCCCCAAGCCGCAGTCGAAGCCTTGATGGAGCGTGATCTCAAACCCGAAGCCTGCGATTTGTTCTAAGGTCGAGGATTTCTGCAACAAGTTTGCGTGAATCCCCAAGTTGCCTTGCTGAATCCAGATGATGGGTACACATCTCCATCGTTAGGGGTAGGTCGGAACGATGATGGCAGATGCGATCGCCAACTCTAAGATGGGGAAAGCGATCGCAGCTTAGGAGAACAGAGAAGTTCGCTCCGCAAAAAGTTACTCATACCCCTTGTTGGCTACCTTTTATTGGCTACCCCTTGTTGACTGACCCTTGTTGATTAACCAAGGTTTGCCTAAGCTGACAGCCCGATCGAGGCGATCGACAGCAGCTTCAGAAAAACCCGAATGAATAAACAAGCACATCTCAGTTTTTGGCAGCTTTGGAATATGAGCTTTGGGTGCTTCGGCATCCAATTTGGCTGGGGCTTACAGATGGCCAACGCGAGCGCCATCTTTGAACATCTGGGAGCCAACGCGCATCAAATCCCGATTCTTTGGCTGGCTGCACCGCTGACCGGGCTGGTTGTGCAACCCATCATTGGCAACCTGAGCGACAACACCTGGGGACGTTTAGGCCGTCGTCGCCCTTATTTTTTGGTAGGCGCGATCCTGAGTTCGATTGCCCTAGTGCTGATGCCCAATTCGTCTTCGCTGTGGATGGCGGCGGGCCTGCTCTGGTTGCTCGACACCTCCGCCAATATCAGCATGGAACCCTTTCGGGCCTTCGTCGGAGACTTGCTGCCAGAAGACCAACGGACTAAGGGCTTTGCGATGCAGAGTCTCTTTATTGGTCTGGGTTCAGTCATTGCTTCAGCGATGCCTTGGATATTGAACCACTGGTTTGGAATAGCGGGCATTGGGGGCGAATATGGAATTTCTCCTGCCGTGAAATGGTCCTTTTACATTGGGGCCGTCGCCTTCTTTAGCACCGTGCTGTGGACCGTCATCAGCACCAAAGAACATCCTCCCCTTGATATGGAGGCCTTTCAGCGGCAACAAGAACGGCAACTCGGTGTTGGCGGCACGCTGCGAGAAATCCTTAACGCGCTCCAGGATATGCCCCCTACGATGCGGCAACTGGCCTGGGTGCAGTGTTTTAGCTGGTTAGGGATGTACTGCGTATTCTTGTACTTTCCACCTGCGATCGCCCGCAATATTTTCGGCGCTGTATTTGAAAGCTCCCAGATTTATGCAGAAGGCATCGAATGGGCTGGACTCTGCATTGCCATGTATAACGCGGTTTGCTTTGGGTTTTCCTTTATCTTGCCCAAGCTCTCCCGCGCCACTAGCCGCAAAACCGCCCACATGATCTGTTTGCTCTGCGGCGCAGCAGGTTTGATTTCACTACAGTTTATTCACAACCGTTATCTAGTCTTGTTTTCCATGATTGGCTTAGGAATTGCCTGGGCCAGTATGCTAGCCATGCCCTATGCGATTTTGGTTGGAGCCCTTCCCCCCAAAAAAAGTGGCATCTACATGGGCATTTTCAACTTTTTTATTGTCTTACCCGAAGTAGCCGCTTCTCTAGGATTGGGCTGGGTGATGGCCCACTTGTTCAACGATAATCGCCTCACTGCTGTCGTGGTGGGAGGTGGATTTATGATCATTGCGGCCCTCTTGACCCAGCGAGTCCAGGATGTCACGGCAGGCCTCAATCTTGCTACTCCCTCTTTAGAAGTGAATGGCTCAGAACTGAATGGCTCAGAAGCGGCGGAAGTGTCAGCGCTCAATCAACAGCCTGCTGCAAAGCCTGTGCTCATAGAAGGGGAACCTGAAGCTGATCCAGTGGATGTTGTTTCGGGCGATCGCCCCTCAGCTCATTAAAGCTTTCAAGCCGATGCTCTCCTAATATCTGAACTAATCCATCTGAACTAATCCATCTGAACGAATCTATCTGGACTAAGACTTGAGGCAGACTCTTCTTTAAACAACTGTGTACTTATATAAACAAGCACAACGCAGAATGAATTTTGCGCCATCGACAAATTTATTCTAGTAAGAAGCAACTGTCGTCGCTGCCTGTCTTGCTGCAGCTTTTGCGATGTGTGTGCGATGTGTTTTAAGACGACCCACCTTGCGCCCAGCAAAAGTTTCATAGACCAAGACTGAGAGCTTTCAACCCAAAAGCTCCTACCGAAGGCAGTAAATTTTGCACCTTGGCCAAAAGTCAGACCTGCGTAGGATGTTGTTCCTTCATCCACCATTTCACTATTCTGTCATCTATCAATCGCTTGCTTTTAGCGATTCCGCCCCAATCTTTGGGGTGTCGTTTAATATTGCGCGTCTTTGCTGAGGCTAGTGCCGTTTATCGACTTGTTTGAGAAAATGCATTCGTCATGAGACATAAATCATGAGATATAACCTCAGGTTTCCCCAGTGGAGAACCTTACTACAGTTCTTACCTAACTGGAGATGGCCTCGTTTTCGATTTATAGGGATGGCGATCGCCGTCTTCCTCGGAATCACGCTCTACAGCGTTATTGCCCTCACGCAACAGCCCGTTCAGCTTACCGTCTTGATCCAGGCGCTCGAAACAGCCCAGTGGCAAAACATTATCCAAGAGTTTGAAGCCGAAAATCCCGACATCAGACTCAATATCGTCGAAGGTCCCAACGCCACCAACCTAGTAGAAGACCTCTACACCTCCTCGTTTTTGCTGGGCGACTCTCCCTACGATTTGGTTTATATGGATATCGTCTGGGTGCCCAAATTTGCGGCAGCCGGATGGCTATTGGATCTATCCGATCGCGCCGCCACGGAAGATTTTTCTGACTTTTTGGCAGCAGACGTGCGAGGGGGCAGCTACGAAGGTGGACTATATCGCATGCCCTTCCGCTCCGATGCCGGAATGCTCTACTACCGCACCGACTTACTAGAGCAGGCTGGGTTTGAGCCACCAGACACCACTGAAGAGCTGCTTCAAATTTCCCAAGCACTGCAGCAACAGGGCGCTGTAGACTGGGGCTACGTTTGGCAGGGGCGGCAGTATGAAGGGCTAGCCGCCATGTTTGTGGAAGTCTTAGAAGGCCACGGCGGCTTTTGGGTTAACCCAGACACCCTAGAGGTAGGGTTGGATCAACCGGGGGCGATCGCCGCCCTAGATTTCTTACGCGACACAATGGTGCAGCGGGTCTCACCCCCTGGAGTCACAACTTACCAGGAAGAAGAAGCGCGTCGGCTCTTCCAAAATGGCGGAGCAGCCTTCATGCGAAACTGGCCCTACGTTTTTCCCCTCGCCAATGAGGATGAGTCGCCCATTCAAGGCCAGTTTGCCATCAAACCCATGGTTCACGCTGCCGGACAAAGCAGTGGTGCTTGTCAGGGCGGATGGGGCATGGGCATCTCAGCAACCACCCCTCACCCCGATGAGGCTTGGCGAGCCGTCCAATTCTTCTCTCGTCCCGACATCTTGCGTCGGTTCATCATTGAAACAGGATACGTTCCCAGCCGAGTTTCTTTATTTACAGATCCAGAAATTGTGGCAGAGTACGACCACTATCCTGACCTACTCGAAGTGGTGCAGCAGGCAGTCCTGCGCCCCCCCATTGCCCAATATGCACAGGCTTCAGATATTTTGCAGCGCTATCTCAGCGCCGCACTAACAGGTCGTCGCACATCAGAAAGTGCAATGCAGGCAGCAGCAGCAGAAACCCGTCGCCTGCTAGGAGCCAATCCAGCAGAGTAGTTCAGGAGGAATTCATTCATGGCTGATACGATTCGCGGACGCGAACAGCGCACAGGGTGGATACTGATCGCCCCAGCAATGCTGATTCTCGCGTTGGTTTATGCCTATCCCATTCTGCGAGCCTTCTGGCTAAGTCTCTTCACCGAAAACTTGGGAACTGGGTTAGAGCCCGTTTTTTCCGGCGTTGACAACTATGGCCGCATGGCACTCGATGGCAGATTCTGGCAAACTCTGGGAAATACGGCTGTCTTTACCTTCTTTTCTCTCATTTTTGAACTCGTTTTGGGTATGGGTGTGGCCCTCGTGCTCAATCAGTCCTTTCGAGGGCGAGGAGCAATTCGCACCATCGCGATTTTGCCCTGGGCTTTGCCAACCGCTCTAATTGCGCTGACTTGGGCCTGGATCTTTAACGATCAGTTTGGCGTCTGGAACGACATCTTACTCCGGCTCAATATCATCGATACAGGCATCAACTGGCTAGGAGATCCCACCCGAGCCATGATGGCGGTGATTGCAGCAGACATTTGGAAAACCACCTCCTTTGTCAGTATTTTGCTACTGGCGGGGCTACAGTCGATTCCGGGCGACCTTTACGAAGCCCATGCCATTGATGGCGCGAGCCGCTGGCAAAGCTTTCGACAAATTACCTTGCCGTTGCTGATGCCTCAAATCGTAATTGCCATGCTGTTCCGCTTTGCCCAAGCATTTGGCATCTTCGACCTGATTGCGGTGATGACGGGGGGCGGCCCTGGCGGTGCAACCGAGATGGTTTCGCTCTATATCTATGCCACCATCATGCGCTATCTCGACTTTGGCTATGGCGCTGCGCTCGTGGTAGTCACTTTCCTCATTTTGATTTTGGTCGTGGCACTGGCAGCTTTCTTCTTGTCTAAAGCTCGAACCGCTACAGGAGAATAATCCATGACAACCGTACATCCCCCCACCGAGCGAACGACCTCCGGTGGTTCGGGCACCTCGCTCAAATCGTTTGTGATCCCGATCGCCGTCATCCTGGTTGCGGTGTTCAGTTTGGCTCCCATTCTGTGGCAGCTCTTAACTTCGTTTAAGACCAATGCAGCGATTTCTGCCGTTCCTAATGTTTATTTTCCGAGTGCCGATCAGCTAACCCTACAGCACTACATCGAGCTGTTTCAGCGTCGTCCCTTTTTGAACTACATGTTCAACAGCGCGTTTGTCGCTGTCACCTCTACGTTGCTCTGTCTGGCGATCGGAACGCCTGCTGCCTATGCACTCGCGAGATTGCGGCTAGCTGGAGAGCGCGTCATTTTGGCCTTAGTTTTGATCGTGACGCTGTTTCCCTACATTCTGTTGTTTTTGGGCTTGTTGGAGCTGATTCGCGCGGCCGGACTCGCCAACAATTATTTGGCTCTGATCATTCCCTACACAGCGATTAATTTGCCCCTGACGATTTTGGTGATGCGGAGCTTCTTTCAGCAGTTGCCCCGCGATTTGGAAGACTCTGCCAAGGTCGATGGCTACAACACCTGGCAGATGTTGACTCAGATTGTGGTGCCAATGACCACGCCTGCGTTGATCACCACAGGTATTCTGGCGTTCATCTTTGCCTGGAATGAATTTATCTTTGCCCTCACCTTCATCACACGGGAAACGATGAAAACGATCCCAGTGGCAGCCGCTCAGCTGGGTGGGGCAACTGTGTTTGAGATTCCTTACGGCCCGATCGCCGCCGCAACCGTATTAGGAACCTTGCCGCTGGTGCTGCTGGTGCTGTTCTTCCAACGTCGCATTGTCCAAGGTTTGACCTCTGGAGCGGTGAAGGGATAGCCCGACTTTTGAGCATGAAGCTTTGGGTAGGTCGGTTCAATAGCCTCCGGCAGTCAGAGCTTAAAGCTCGAAGCCAATTCTTGATTCAGTTTCTTGATTCAGTTGTTGATTCTGGGTAATTAAAATCATGGCTAAACTTGAACTCAAAAATTTGAATAAAACCTATAGCCCCAAGATTATTCCGGTCAAGGATATTAGTTTGAGCATCGGGGAAGGTGAATTTTTAACGCTGCTTGGCCCATCAGGTTGCGGCAAATCGACGACGCTGCGGCTAATTGCTGGACTAGAACAACCCACCCGAGGGCAGGTCTTGATTAGCGGCAAGGATGTCACAAACAAGTCACCGGGCGATCGCAACCTAGCAATGGTCTTCCAGAGCTATGCGCTCTATCCCCACATGACGGTCTACGACAACATGGCGTCGGGCCTGAAGCTCAAAAAAATGCCTTCTGCGGAAGTGCGGGAACGCATCAATGATGTGAGTCGTTTCTTAGGGTTGGATAGCTTGATGGGACGGAAACCCGGTCAGCTATCCGGCGGCCAACGCCAGCGAGTTGCGTTAGGTCGGGCGCTAGTGCGTCGTCCTGATGTGTTTTTGCTGGATGAGCCCTTGAGTAACCTCGATGCCTTGCTACGGGAACAGGTGCGAGCCGAACTGAAGCAAATTTTTGAAACCCAAAGCACACCCGTGGTCTATGTAACCCACGACCAGACGGAGGCTATGACCCTCTCCACCAAAGTTGCAGTCTTATATGAGGGAAATCTCCAGCAACTCGATCGACCTCAGCGCATCTATACTCATCCAGCAAACCGATTTGTAGCAGGATTTATTGGCAGCCCCCAAATGAATCTGCTGACTCTACCGTGTCAAGGAAAATATGCCCAATTAGGGACCTACCAAATTCCACTGCCAGGAGGCTTTGCACCACCGCCCGAGATTGTCTTAGGAATTCGTCCTGAGAATGTACGCTTGGCACGACCTGAGGATACCCAGACTGTTCAGGGCCAGGTTTTCCTAGTCGAAAATTTGGGGATGAGTGACTTGCTCAGCGTCCGGATCAAAGACAGCAACAACATCACCATTCGCATCCTCTTACCCGCAGAAAGACAGTGGGGCCACGAGGAGGTCGCGCTGACATTGCCGCCGCAATCTATTCACTGGTTTAACGTCCAAACGGGGGAACGTCTACCCGCTCAGGAACCTGCAAGGGATATGGTGCGCTAAATCGTTCTCCTGTGGCCTGCTCTTCCTCTGGTTTTTGTAATCCATTGCTTCTGCTCAACCTTCAGGTAGATGCTTTTGAACCCTAGTCTCCCCATCTACAAGATTTGGGGCCAAAAAGATGTGCGAGAGGCCCAGGGCATGGTTGCTCTGGGCTTTGCCTTTAAGGTAGGGTGTCCGGAATTCTGCCTTAGGGTAGTGTTGCTCTGACTAGAGAGTTTTCTACTCTGAGCTGTAGAGCGTTCTTAAAGAATTTGCGAAGTTGAGGGGCTATTGCTACGTGGATTACTAAAGTTTTTGCGAAGATGCGGAAACATAGTGATATACACAGACGTCCTCTTTATGCAAGGAGCGATGACTCAGGGAAAACACGGTTGCTTAATAGCTTGCTCATCAAGGCTCAGTAATTTCTCTTGTTCCTCAAGCCGAGCAAAAGTAAGCCCAAAAAAACTGAAAAGCTTCCTAAAGAGGCTGTAACGCTCTCCAAGCAATGATTTTAGTTGTTTGCCGAGGTTTCTGTCGAAAGAGCTTAGAAGGGTCGTAATATTACGGCAAGTCTACAATTAAGTCAAATTCTTAAGCTTTTTTTTAGATTCTTTGTGGTAAATTAACTAAATCTTTAAGAAAAGTTTCTACCTGACCTGCAGATACCGATGGATAAAGTTATGACTTCAGGGTTATCATCAGAATCAACTGCTCGATTCTTCGAGCGTCATGCATCAACCGAAGCTACCGGCTTGACTTCCATCTTTAGCACCATCCCTCCTGAGCGAGTGGGTCTAGATGGCGAATATGACCATCACGGATTGGCAAAGCGGGTTGGACTGGCGTTTAGCGAAAATTTTGAGCCTCAAGACTTTTGTGGTTTGCGCATCAGCCAACGCGGAACAGTGGTGGTCTTAATGGGAGAAGTCTCCAACCCCTGGCTCCTCAATCGGTTGGTACGAGTAGCGCTAGGCGTTAGTGGAGCCGCTGATGTCGAAGTCAATGGCATGAGCACGATTAAGCCATTGAGAACCTATGCTGAGGGCTTTGACTACTACCAACATGCCTCCTACGCCTTCTAGACCAACGCCTCCCAAACTAACGCCCCTGGCTCTAGATAATTTCTAACGCTACGCCATAAATTTCTTGCAAACTGTGAGTCTCGTGATCGGCTAGGTTGGTATCGCTCAGTTCTAAGTTGTAGAAGTCGATCCAATCTTGATCGAAGAAAGGACCCGCGTGCCAGGTTCCAGTTTCTAGCTTGATGAAGCAGTTGCCAGGAACTCGGAAGACAACAATTTCTTCAAGCTCCGGCTGTGTCATATTTTCGGGCGGGGCAACGGCAATAAACCATTCTTTTCCTTCTAGTGCGCCCAAGCACTGCGTACATTGCTGATGACGAGTGATTTGGGTAAATCGACGACCTCGCTGGTGGAGACGCATGATGTAAAAGCGAGGCGTTCCGTTTTGTAAGCTGAGCTGGGCGTCCTCCGCATCATAGGATTTGCCATCAGCTGTGGCGGTGATCAGCTGGCCGTAGGGTCGAAAGTTTTTAGCGGTGATGGCGATCGCCTCAATTTGGCGCACTGAAGCGGCTTGATCAAGAGAAGATTTCATAGCGATTTACTGAGCAGTTTGTTGAGTGGAACCAAATCCAGTCTAAGCAAAATCTCAGAGCCAATTCCTCAAACCAAAAAGGTTGCATCACTCAGGAATGCAACCTTTTTGGCGATCAAGTTCTTGCCTTCACTCTAGGCAATGCCCATTGCAAGCAGCACGAAGCGGAGCACAAAAACCCCTGCCAAAATCCAAACGGCAATGCTCGTTTCGTGTAGTTTGCCTTGGAAGGCTTTGATGAGGGGGTAGGTGATGAACCCCACTGCGAGGCCTTCTGCAATTGAGAAGCTGAGCGGCATAATCAAGATCGTCAGAAACGAGGGAATTGATTCTGCTGGATCTGACCAATTGATGCCGACGACGCTACCCGCCATCAGCACGCCCACAATCAAAAGGGCTGAGGCGGTGGCAAAGCCAGGAATCGCGGACAAAAATGGAATAAAGAAGATCGATAAAACAAAACATCCGGCCACAACGACAGCCGTAAAGCCCGATCGCCCACCTTCTGCAACGCCTGCCGCTGACTCAATATAGGTGGTCACGGTGGAGGTGCCAAGTAGGGCTCCAGCCGTGGTGCCAACTGCATCCGCCATCAGAGCACGGTTGGCCTTGGGGAGCTCTCCTTGTTCATTGATCATGCCAGCTTGAATGCCTACGCCTGACAATGTTCCAATCGTGTCGAACAGATCGACAAACAAGAAAACAAACATAATCGCAACGAAATTGCTGAGATTCGTTGCATCGAGCAGCGTGAACCCAACGAAAGCTTGTCCAATTAAGTCGCTAGGAAATTGAGGCCATGCCATAAAGCCTTCGGGCCGAGCTGCGATGCCCAAAATCCAGCCCAAAATTGCAGTGGCCAAAATTCCCCAGAGGAGGGCACCTTTGATGCGTCGGGCCACAAACGCGGCAGTAATCAAAATCCCAATGATGGCCATGATGGTTGTAGGCTGGCCCAAGGCTCCTAACTCCGTGATCGTGGCTTCACTGGCCACGATAATGCCTGCGCCGCCAACTTCTGGGTTGCCAGAGAGCGCAATATAAGCAATAAAGAACCCGATCCCGGCGGCGGTCGCACGCTTCAAGCATTCAGGGATGGCTCGAATAATTTGGCTGCGGACATTGGTGAGCGTCAGCAGAATAAAAATTAGGCCTTCGAGGAATACGGCGCTGAGGGCGAGTCGCCAATCAATTCCTAAACCAATGACTACGGAAAAGGCAAAGAAGGCATTCAGGCCCATGCCGGGGGCTAAGGCCAGGGGGTAGTTGGCGATGAGTCCCATGATTAGGGTGGCCAAGGCGGCTGAAATGGCAGTGGCGATCGCCAATTCGCCAAACAGGTCGCCGGACGTTTCTAGAAAAATGGCGTTGGACAAGATGGCAGGGTTCACTACCAAGATGTAGGCCATTGTCACAAACGTAGTGGCTCCTGCAATGATTTCGGTGCGAAGATTGGTGCCCAGCTCATCAAATCTAAAGAACCGGGCGATCGCCCCCTCTTGCCTTGGGGGTTGGGGCGTTGGAGAAGAAGTTTGGTCTAAATCGGTTGAACCACTGCTCATACGCTACGCAGCCTTGCCTCTTAACAAATATCAGGGGATAGGAACAGGAAACAGGAAATCGGGTCACAGGAAACACCCTGATATTACGGCAGATTAAAGGTTAAGGTGTGCAATGAGCTACAAAATCGGCAGGGGCGATCGCATTAGCGACATCCATCAACCAAAATTTCACAATTAGGCAGCTCTACTCCAGAGGGTTGGTTCTGCTGTATAAGACACCATTGATGTCAGAGCTGCCTGATAAAATACGGAGTTTCACGGCACGGAGTTTCACGGCTGCTCGATCTTTGCGCTCGTCGCCTTGCCCTTCACGCCCCCTCCTTCACGCCCCCTCCTTCACGACTTGCCTCTCGCTGACAAAGATTTCCTCCGTTCCAGATTTTGACTTGGGAGCATCTGAAAGCACTTATGGTAGATCAGTCCGCAGGTTCTAGACCCAGACATATTGTTTTAACGTCTCATCCGAGCCGATTTGGTCCGAAGCCAACGCCGATTCAGTGGGGAGCCGCCGATCCACTCCTGCGAGGCCCCGTAATCGCGACGCTAATCAATTCCACCCATCGCAATGTAATTGGCACTCATTCCGGTTCCTACGCGGTATATCGAGCCTTAGCGGTGGCGAGCGGCGCATTACAGCCCGGACATCGGCCTGACTTTACCAATACTGCTCCAGCAGAGCCGATCGGACCTTTCGCTAGTTGGGCAGACGCAAGCAAAATTGTCTCTCTAGATCCGTTTGGTGCCTTAGTAGGAGAAGTCTTTTTGCCCTTCTACGAGCAGGGATACGATATTCGCCCGACGATCGCCATCACCAAAGCCCATATCAATATGCCGGAGCTACAGGAGGCCGTTGCCAAAGGCCGCCTGCAAGTAGATGGTCAGATTATGAAGCCGGGTGGTGATCTGGTCGTGACCAAGGCTGCAATTGAGCCCGTGTGGTATTTGCCTGGTATCGCCGAGCGGCTCAAGGTGGAAGAAGGTGAGCTCCGATATGCGCTGTTTGAACAGACCGGGGGAATGTTTCCCGAACTGGTGACTCGTCCTGATTTGCAGGTTTTTCTACCCCCCATTGGCGGGATCACAGTTTACATTTTGGGAGAGTTGGAGGCGATCGCCGATCCGACCAAACCATTAGCCGTGCGCGTCCACGATGAATGCAACGGCTCAGACGTGTTTGGGTCAGATATCTGTACCTGTCGGCCTTATCTGGTGCATGGGATCGAAGCCTGTGTGCAGACAGCTCAGGACGGCGGAGCGGGTGTCATTGTTTATTTCCGCAAGGAAGGACGAGCCCTGGGAGAAGTGACTAAATTTTTGGTCTACAACGCCCGCAAACGGCAAGAGGGGGGCGATCGCGCCGATGCCTACTTTAACCGCACCGAATGCGTGGCTGGCGTCCAGGATATGCGCTTCCAGGAACTGATGCCCGACGTGCTGCACTGGCTTGGGATCACCCAAATCGATCGCCTCATCTCCATGAGCGACATGAAATATAACGCGATCGTCAACTCTGGAATCAAAGTTGTGCAGCGGGTTGCTATTCCTGAAGACCTGATTCCAGCAGATGCTAGAGTCGAAATTGAAGCCAAGAAAGCAGCTGGATACTACAGCGAAGATGCGATCGCCACGACTTCACTCCTAGCCGAAATTCGCGGACGCAACCTGACAGAGTAGCCGAGGGGCAACGGATCTGACAACCAGAGTGTCAACTCGCAACCAGAGAGTCAACCAAGTGGATGAAGTGCGATCGCCGCATTTAGCTTACACTGCCTACAGCTTCTGGCTGCTCCAGCGCCCTCAAAGTGCTGAGAGTGCCTGCTTTTTGATGGTAAATTTGCCAAGGTCATTCAGCAGCCAGTATCCTGCTTAAGGTTGTTCTACTGCTTTGACTTTTCTCCTCTGAAAGCTTTCTGGTCTGTTCAAGGATACAATCACATGCATTCCTCCCCTCGTTTCATTGCGGTTGGCATTGGCGCAATCCTTGCTTTGAGCCCTGTTGGAACGGTCTCCGCTCAGTCTGTTCCTCCCGGTAATTCCTCAGAAAACTCAGCTGAGGAGCAAGCTGATCTCCCTCCAGCAGACTCTGACGACGACGCTACAGGCACTGCAGAGATTACCAACGATGCAGACGACGCCACAGATCTCGGAGACTCTGAACTGCAGCCTTCTCCCGCAAGCGAAGACGCGCTAGACAACGAGGCCGAATCTGACAATCCTGGTATTGAACCTTTACCTCGGCCCACCCTAACGCCACTCGTACCAGGGACTCGTCCCACTCAGGCTCCTGCTCTGCAAAATCTAGATCGAGATCCCAACCCGCTGCAGTTTCCGACGCGACCCGAAGATGTGCAACTACAGCAGTTGCAATCTATTACCCTACAGCAAGCACTTGAACTAGCTCAGCGCAACAGTCAGGAGCTAGAAGTGGCTAGACTCGAACTGGAGCGCAGTCAATTTCAGCTGCGGGAAGCGCAGGCTGCTCTATCACCGACTGTAGGAGTGGGCGGAAACCTAATCTTTCAAGAAGCGCGACAGCAATTTACCTTTCCCGGACAGGATGACGACGGCAATACAATTGACACCATCCTGGGTGGAGCGATCGAACTCAACTACAACCTGTTCACTTCTGGCCGCAGACCAGCACTCATCCGGGCTGCAGAGCGTCAGACGCAGTTTCAAGAGCTACAGTATGAAGTGATTGCAGAAACACTGCGGCTCAACGTCACCAACGACTACTACGACCTGCAGGAAGCGGATGAAGCGGTACGCATTGCTCAAGCCGCATTGGAAGAAGCCTTACGCAGCTTGGGAGATGCTGAAGCCCTAGAGCGAGCAGGCGTCGGAACCCGCTTTGATGTGCTGCAGGCTGAGGTTGATGTTGCCAATGCCCGCCAAGAACTCACGCAGTCCCTGAGTCAGCAACAGGTGGCTCGTCGGCGTCTCGTCCAACGGCTCAACTTGTCTCAATCAGCAAATCTCGCTGCTGCCGATCCGGTTGAGGTAGAAGGTCTTTGGGATCTCACACTTGAAGAGAGCATTGTGTTGGCATTTCGCAACCGAGCAGAGCTAGAGCAGCAGTTGATCCAGCGAGAAGTGGGTGAACAGCAGCGCCAGGTTGCACTAGCCGATCTAGGCCCCCAGGTTTCGCTGTTTGCCAACTACAGTGTGCAAAATCAGCTTAACAATACAGACCAAGGTTTCTCTGATGATTATCAGTTTGGCGCAAGGGTCAATCTTAACTTGGTAGATGGCGGAGCAGCCAGAGCCAGAGCCTCCCAAGAAGAAGCCAATATTGAAATCGCTGAAAGCCGATTTTCTGACGTACGCGACCAGATTCGTTTTCAGGTAGAAGAGTCTTACCTCACCCTGCAGGCCAACTTTGACAATATTCAAACGGCCTCTCTGGCGTTAGAGCAGGCTGGAGAAGCACTGCGGCTGGCCCGACTCCGTTTTCAGGCTGGTGTTGGCACCCAAACGGATGTGTTGCGAGCCCAAACCGAACTCACCCGAGCTGAGGTCAACCGACTGCGAGCCGTCTTAGGCTACAACCGAGCGTTGGCAGGCTTGCAGCGAGCGGTAAGTAACTTGCCAGAGGGGGCACTCGGTGAGCGGCCCTAAGGGGTAGTTCTACATCCAGGGCAAGGATTCCGTACTCCAACAGAGTCCGCGCCCTGATAAAGTCTGTACCTTGATAGAATCCGTACCCTGACAAAGTAGGAGCGATCAAACTTGGTTTGCGCAAAGCAGCTCAATCACCTGCTCAGCCGTGATTAGCCGTTTGAGTACAACCTGACCAATTGGCTGGCCAGGACTACCCGAGGCAGCGTTGGGAGGTTTGACTTCCAACATGAGCACAGCATCTTCTACTCGATACAGCCACAGCTGCTCTTGCTGCTCAACGATGTAAAGATTGAGACGTTCAATTTCGGGTCGCCGCCGCCAAGAGACCTCGTTCCAGAGGCCGCCTAGTTCCCATACTCTGCCGACTGTCCAGCCATCTGATAGGAAAAAGTACTTCACGGTATTCACTTGTACCCTTCCCTGAAATTATCCCTTCCTGAGTCAGGATACAGCATCTGGTATCTACACAGAACTCTGAACTGTCCTTGCTCAGGACAAGGAAATCTTGTTGACATCCTCCCCCCGCTGAAGCCTAACCTTGTAGGGGTTTTAAACTCCAAGCTCGAATCCACGCGGTTTCAGCGATCGAGCGCGAAAATCACCGATTCTGAAAGTGTTGTGGTACGGGGCTTCGCAGAAACCCCTACAGGATTAGCGCTGAAGCAGGGGGATTCCTAAGACTCACGACTTAGGTTTCTGTTTCTTTCCATTACTGGCTTTTCGCAACTGCCCTTTAGACTGATGCCTAGCAGGTCTTACGTTCGCTCCACAGACTGTCACCGTGTGTCCCACGGCCAAGATATTTTGAGCCGCGTTGATGTCTCGGTCATGGTGCGTCCCACAACTGGGACAATCCCACTCTCTGACATTCAACGGCAACCGCTCAACAATGTGACCGCAGTTTCCACAGCGTTTAGAACTGGGAAACCAGCGGTCGATTTTCACCAAGTTTCGACCATACCACTTGGCTTTGTACTCCAACTGCCGCACCAGTTCACCCCATCCAGCATCACTGATAGAGAGGGCCAACTTACGGTTTTTGACCATGTTTTTGACAGCCAACGACTCAACGGCAATCGTTTGATTTTCACGCACCAAGCGAGTCGTCAGTTTGTGCAAGTGGTCTGTTCTGGAATTGGAAATCTTCTGCTGAATCCGAGCAACTTTTACTCTGGCTTTGTCTCGGTTGCGAGAGCCCTTTTGCCTGCGGCTCAACGCTTTTTGTGCCCGTCTGAGCCGTTGGCGATGCTGGCCAAAGTGCTGAGGATTCGCCACCTTTTCACCTGTACTCAGCGTCACCAGGCTGCTGATTCCGGCATCCAACCCAACCGATTGAGCGACAGGGGTAAGGGTCAGATCTCTGGGGTCAACAAACCTCAAGCTGACATACCACTGTCCAGACGGGTTCATCCTGACGGTTACAGTGGAGGGCTCAGCACCTGCTGGCAGTTGTCTCGACCATCGGATGTTCAGTGGCTCCAGACACTTCGCCAGAAACACCTTGCCACTCTTCCACTTGAACGCGGACTTGGTAAACTCTGCACTGCCGCCATTGCGCTTCTTTTTGAAGTTGGGATATTTCGCCCGTCCATCAAAGAAGTTGGTGTAAGCCGTTTGCAGATGCCTCAAGCCCTGCTGCAACGGAACACAGCTCACCTCATTGAGAAACTGGAGGTCATCTTGCTTTTTCCACTCGGTCAGCATGGCGGACGACTGCACATAGTCAATCCGCTCTTGCCGTTCATACCAAGCTTCAGTCCTTGCCGCCAGCGCTCGGTTATAGACCAAACGCACACAACCCAAGGTTCGACGCAAGAGGTGTTCTTGCTCGGAGGTTGGGTAGAAGCGGTAACTGAACGCTTTTTCCATGGCTCACATGATATCAAAAACCTTGTGAGATATGACACTGTTGGCAGTCTCCAACTGCCGCTCCTATTCCTCCCCGCACGTTCACGGCGGGGAGGAATAGGAGGAATCTTGATGACTTCGACTCAGCGAGTTCCGGACCCCTGGGTGCTAGATGGCCCTCCGTTGTCAGGTGGTTCAAAGTTGGGGATGCCCTTTACCATTTGCTCCAAAGTGGAGTTAGACACGGCTTCTGACAGCGGAACACTGCCGACATCTACTGCTGTAGCGGGAGTTGTGGAAACAAACAGCTGAAGACTAGCCGTCAAAGCGATCGCACCTGTCAATTTGAGGAGAGTACCCATAAGCGTAAAAGGATAGACTCTGCAACAGTATATTTGTCTATTCTAGATGTTAAGCTTCAGCTCGATAAGGCAATATTCCGTATATTTTCGGAAATTTCATTACAAAATCTTTCCTGCGGGGCTGAAACCTGCTCCTGTCCCTGGTTCAGGATTAAAGCCTTCTGCTATCAAAAAGCCTTTATCTTCACCAATGGTCATCTCAGCATTTTCAAGGATAATGTCTAGGGAAACATCCTCAGATCGGGTTATTTCGGCCTCGGCAAACGCATGATGAATTCAGTCTGGCAACAGTTGACTCTAGCGAGCTTCCCCATTCAGCAGTGGGGCAAGTCGAGCTATCTATACCGTTCGATTGGAGCGCTTAAAGCTTGGCGGCAAGGCAGTTGGCTGCTGCAGTGGGGCGATCAAATTGGTGCTCTGCTGGTCATTTTGATTTTTGGTCTGGCCCCTTTCGTCTCAACGGCGCTGATTGGAGTTCTACTCGTTGCCTGCGCTGGTTTCTGGGTCCTGCTGACGCTATCAGATGATCGGCCTGGGGCAGGCGTGACCCCGATTCATACGATGGTGCTGCTCTATTGGGGCGTTTCCACGATCGCCACGGCACTCTCTCCCGTCAAAACCGCTGCCTTTTCAGGATGGGTGAAGCTGACGCTCTACCTCATGCTGTTTGCGCTGATTGCACGGGTGTTGCGATCGCCTCGCTGGCGTTCTGGTTTGATTGCAGTCTACCTGCATGTGTCGTTGCTAGTCAGCGTCGTGGGGTTGCGGCAGTGGTTTTTTGGCGCGACGGCTCTGGCAACCTGGGTTGATCCCAACTCACCCTTAGCGAGAACAACGCGGGTCTACAGCTATCTGGGCAATCCCAATTTGCTGGCTGGTTATTTGGTGCCTGCCGTTGCCTTGAGCATTGCGGCCATCTTTGCCTGGAAAGGCTGGATTTCAAAAGCCCTAGCCGTGACCATGACCGTGGTCAATTCTGCTTGCTTGGTGCTTACCTTTAGCCGAGGAGGGTGGATCGGGTTTGTTGTCACAGGCTTTGTGATAGCGCTGCTGCTGGTGCAGTGGTGGAGCCGCCGTT
This sequence comes from Elainellales cyanobacterium, assembly GCA_041746655.1. GTDB lineage: Bacteria > Cyanobacteriota > Cyanobacteriia > Elainellales > Elainellaceae > JBGTGR01. Next base: position 96,445 of record JBGTGR010000070.1, read on the forward strand.
GGCCTCGATTGTGGCGGGTTTGGGCCTTGCCAGCCACACTAGGCCTTTCAGTCGCAGTGGTGATTGTGGCGGTGGCAACAGTTGCGCCTCTGCGCGATCGCGTGCTCAGCATCTTTGCGGGGCGGGGCGACAGCAGCAACAATTTTCGCATTAATGTCTGGGCCGCCGTGATCGAAATGATTCGCGATCGCCCCTTTCTAGGCATTGGCCCTGGCAATACAGCCTTTAACAGCATCTATCCCCGCTATCAACGCACCGGATTTTCAGCCTTGAGCGCCTATTCGGTCTTGCTAGAGATCGCCGTTGAAACAGGTCTGATCGGGCTGACCAGCTTCCTATGGCTCTTGCTCGTCACGCTCCATCAAGGCTGGATACAACTGCAACGCCTGCGACAGTTAGGCGGCAGCGAAGGATTTTGGTTGATCGGGGCGATCGCCACATTGGCAGGAATGCTTGCCCACGGCCTATTTGACACCGTCTGGTATCGTCCGCAGGTCAGCACGCTCTGGTGGCTAATTGTGGCCTTGATTGCCAGCTATTACGTGCCGCAGAAAGCAGAGCGGGTGAAGAATGAGGAATAGGGAGCAGATTGGATGATCTGGATGATCTAAGTGAATGCGATCGCAAATCATCACATTTAGGCTCATCAATAGCTCTTCATCACCCGTTCAATTTCTCGTTTGGCTTGTTTGCGCTTCAGGTCTTCCCGTTTGTCGTGCAGTTTCTTGCCCTTAGCCAGAGCTAGATCGACCTTGATCCAGCCGCGCTTGAGGTACATTTTGAGCGGAATCAGCGTCAGACCTTGCTGCTCGACCTGACCGATCAGCTTGCGAATTTCTCGATCGTGCAACAGCAGCTTTCGAGTTCGCCGAGGGTCATGATTAAAAATCTGGCTGGCACTCTGATGGGGAGAGATATGGACATTCAACAGCCAAACTTCTCCATCGCGCAGTAGGGCATAGCCGTCCCGCAGGTTGACCTTCCCCTGCCGAATCGACTTCACCTCAGTGCCTCTCAGCTCAATTCCAGCCTCATAGGTTTCTAAGATTTCGTAGAGATAACGCGCCTGACGGTTATCGCTGACAATTTTAAATCCGTTACTGCTATCACTCATGATTTAGACGGTCTTCATATAGAGATTGATTAGAGCTTAATCTGCGGGGGAGCTGCTGCCATCCGGCTATTCGATCTAGCTATTCGATCACGATGCGCCACTCGTGTAGCTCATAGTCAACGCAGCCATTTTTGACCAGGGGGTCTTGGGCCACAATGGCCTTTGCTACGTCGATGGAGTCAGCCTGAAATAAGAGCATGCCGCCCCCAAACTCAGCCCAATAGCCTGTTTTTGCCTGATGCCCCTTTGTAATCAGATCTCTAACATAGGCTTTGTGAGCAGGGACATATTGATCAAACGTCGTCTTATCAACGATGCCTTTCTCAATTTTGACAAACCAGGGCATGAACAAACCTTTCCTCTCACAGAATTCAAGGATACTCTGAACTTTGTAGCCTCACCGTATGGGAAAACTGGGAGGATCAGCCTTGGAAACAGAGACGTCTCGTTGCTTTATTGCGCTCCTGCCGCCGCCAGAGATTCAGGAGTATGCCAATACAGTCATACAAGAATTGGGCGATCGCTACAACACCCGTGTGTCTAAAGCTCCTCCCCATGTGACGCTACAGGCTCCATTTCGGTGGCCTTTCAATCAGATCCGGCAACTCGAACAGGTGCTGCAGGACTTTGCCAACGCTCAGGTCGCAGTGCCGATCACGCTATCTGGATTTGGCGGATTTCGGCCTCGTGTGCTGTATATTCATGTCCTCAAAACGCCAGAACTCCTGCAGCTTCAGGCTGAGTTGATGAACACCCTAGAGCAAACCCTGCAGATTGTTGATCCGGTTGCCAAGCAGCGAGCCTTCTCTCCCCATCTAACCGTCGCCTCTCGCAACATGAACCGCCACGTCTTTGCAGAACTTTGGTCAGACCTCCGAACTCGCCCACTAGAGTTTCATTTTACGCCACCGAGTTTGACGCTGTTGATTCACGATGGGCAGCGCTGGCAAATTCGCTCAACCTTTGAGTTCAAATCGTCGGGTGAGTAGTGCCATGCACCGGGAGGATGTCAAAAGTTGAGGCGTTTTTGTTCGATGCTGACCGGAATTTTGAGGGTAAAGGTGGTCCAGCCCGCTTTACTACTGGCCTCAATGCTGCCCTGCACCTGCTCAGTCAGCTTTTTGACTAGGGCTAGGCCAAGACCTGTTCCGCCATACTTCCAGGGATCGTTGTTGGGAATGCGGTAGAACTTATCAAAAATCCGAGTCTGCTCAGCGGGGGGAATCTCAACACCCGAATTGCTGATCTGGATGACCATCTGCTCGGCTTGTTGATGCACCTCAATACAAATTTTTTCGCTGGGAGAGGTGTACTTGCAAGCGTTATTGAGCAATTCTGTGATGATTCGCCCCAAACGATCGAGATCAGACAAAATCAAGGGTAAGTCAGTAGGAATCTTGATTTGTAGATGTTGCTGCTGGCTCTGAATCCGATCTAGGAAAGGTTCTGCTAAGTGGGGAATCCAATCTTGAAGGGGCATGGAGCTTAGCAACAGCGAGTCAACATTGGCTTCCAGACGCGACAGATCGAGCAGGTCGCCGACCAGATTGATTTCGCGATCGCATTCATTGCGGAGGATCTGCAAATATCGCTCCGCCTTAGTTGCTGTCGCGGCGGGTAAGCCTCCCTGCTGAAAGATCACCTCCAACATGCGGCTAGCCATCTTAATATTGGCGATCGGGGTCCGCAACTCATGGGAAACCGTATTCAAAAACTCGTCTTTGAGGCGGTTCAGATGTTCTAGTTCCTGCACCTGATTTTGAGAAGACTCATAGAGTCGAGCCTGACGAATGGCGATCGCACATTGGTTGGCGACTTGTTGCAACAGCCGAATATCCTGCTCATGAAACTGATGATTGGCCTCATGGATCAGCCATAGGTCGCCCAAAACCTCCTGATCATCCAAGATAGGACAGGCCAGCACTGCCTTCTGGTCTTCATTGGGCGGGACTACCAGCGGACAAAACTGGAAGTACTGTCCCTGCAGTAGTTGAGCATATCCCTCCACAAAATCAGCCATCTTCACGACCTTGCCCTGAAAAGACCAAGTCGTAGTGGTATGTTCATACCGAATCGTGGCGATTGATTGCTCGAGATCGTAAACCGCCGAATTGCAGCACTGCACCCCTGTGACATAGACTAACTCCTGCACAACAGCTTGCAGAATATGGGCCTCATCTAAGCTGTCGCGCACCTTATCTGTAATGCGCTTCAGCGTTGCCTCAAAGCCGATCGCCTGATTGAGTTGCAGCATATGTTCCTGCACCTGCTGCGTCAGATTTGTGTTGATCTGCTTCAACAGAGCTTCTGTCTGTTTGCGACTAGTGCTCTCGATGTCCAGACTGAGAATGGTCAAGCCTTGTGGGGAAGGATAGATCCGCTGCTCAAACCAGCGCGCCTGCGTCTGGCAATAGTGATCAAACTGCACAACAGACTGTTGGGCGATCGCCGCATGAGTATGCACATGCAAGGGGCCGTCGATGGCTTCAGGAAAAATTTTCCAAAGATTATGGCCGAGTAGATCCTGCGCTGGTTTACCCAAAATTTCTGCCGATCGCTCATTTAAATAAACGATTTGCCAGTCTGAGTTGAGCATCATCAGCCCATCATCAATACTCGCAACGAGAGACTGTAGAACTGCTGGAGTAATTCTCGACTCGTTGCTCACCGTCAATGCTCCACTCTGCGAATCAAATTGCAAGTCACAATAGCTCAGAAGAAATGACGGCGATCGCGCTGAAAATGTGCGTCAGGTTCGGATTCCTGATATGAATCCACACAGGAAAGCACTCCACTAGCACAACGCTCCACCATCAGAGTACCCATCCTGTCTGATAAACCTAATCCCTAGCAGAATGTATGCGGTGTGAGCAGGAAAATATGAGGCTAACGTTGACCTGCAAAACTCAAGCAAAAGGTTTAATCAGAAATTGGGGTGGGGCGATCGCCCGTTTGCCCATCCACCCTTCCATTTTTCATCATCCGTTTGGTGGGGGCATCCACTTTAAGCCAGATAGAAAAACCAGGCGCTAAATTATCTTTTTTTCATGACAAAAGATTAACTATCCTTGACGCTACCCTGCCAAACCGTAACAATGGATACAGAAAGAAAACGATTCGTTCATCTCCGCTAGCAAAGAGCACCTTCCTGGCAGGAGACGGAAGTAGGGAAAAGTTCCCGAAGGAACGCGCCTCAACTCACTACAGACTTTTGGAGGCGACCCCATGAAACTTACATATCGCGGTACCAGCTACGACTACAGCCCCCCAGCCGTTGAAGGCAACGTCAGCGACTCTGACGGCAAATATCGGGGCCTAGACATTCGATTCCGCAACGTTAAGAAAAGCCCGGTGCAGCAGCCCACCCTCGATTTGCTCTATCGCGGTGTAGCTCATTCCGCAAATCAGGTAGCACCTGTAGTTGAAGTAGCTGCAACTTCTGAACCTGTCTCAGTTCCGGCTGTGCTCGTTCAAGCCGCCGCTTCAATGCAAGATCAGGCTCGCTCCCGCATGATGAATCAGCATCGGGTGATTAAGCGCCGTCAGCAAGCAATGCTCAGCCGCTTAGATGTAGAGGTTGGTCTTACAGCAGGCGATGCAGCCCGTTACTGGAACCATATCCAGGGCAAAGTTCATCCCACATTTCGCCTGAGCTATGACCGCAGCCGAGCTGCCCTCAGCTAAGCGATACAGCCGTGATCAGCGGTTCTCTCTCTAGATTGCAAAAAGCACCTCCTGAAGAGGTGCTTTTTTTGTTGAGGAAGGCAGGCTAGAGGTTGAGATTGAGGTTGTTGGCTTGTCCCGGTGCTAAACAAGCTCCCCCTCCCAGATTAGGTAGGCTAACGGGGACCTGATTTGGGCCGCACTGCTCCGGAGCAAACATATCTGCTGGGGGCTGCGATGTCACGGCAGGAGGTGTGGTCTGCCCTTGCGTTCCAGGAGCAGGTTGAGGTGTTCCAGCTGGCTGTCCTGGAACAGAAACTGCTCCCGGTGCAGCTGGCGTTGTAGTTTGCGGTGTGGTTTGCGGCGTTGGCGTTACGACTCCTGGTGTGCCAGGTATACCTGGTACACCTGGTGTCGGTTGAGGCGTTCCGGCTGGTGTTTGTGGCGCTGGGATGCCACCAGGGGCAGTGGGAGCTGGTTGAGGAATTCCCGCTGGTGCCTGTGGTGTCGGGATACCCCCAGGGGCCGTAACGCCTGTACCCGGTTGCGGCTGAAGTGGTGCCTGTCCTGGAGCAATCCCCGGTTGCGGCTGAATGGGTGCTTGTCCTGGAGCGATTCCTGGTTGCGGCTGAATGGGTGCCTGTCCTTCAATCGGGGCAGGCTGAGTTGGGCTAATTAAGGGAATATCCGCTGGACCGGGTAGGGGTTGGATCGAAGGACTGGTTAAACCTTCGTTGGGAGAAGGTAGCGGCTGAATCGAGGGGCTTTGGAGCCCTTCCGCCGGAGAGGGTTGGGGCTGAATGGAAGGACCACCGGGAATCACCTGAGCTAGAGCAGGTAGCGCAACCAAAGCTGCAGAACTGGTCAATCCAATTAAACCAATGATTTTTTGTCTATATGAGAATGAGAGTTTCATTATTATTGATTGCTTTGAGTAAGATGGTGAATCGTCTTTTGGCTTTACTTTAAAAAGCTCAATCCCACTTATCGCCTATCAATAGTAAGGAATTTAGCACCACCCTAGGGCGATCGCCCCTGCTATTCACCGCCTCTCCACCTCAATGTGCGCACCCTCAGCTCAGAGGTTCATCTTGGACGAAAGCGATCTAAGATCGGGTAGCTCAGCCCAGGCACTAAGTCCCAAGAGGTTAAGTCTGCTTAAGTTAAGGTTGTATTTGGAAATCCCTGGCTGCTAGACCCAGCCAAAGTGAATGATTTCCAGCCTGCGTAAGTAGGTCATTGCTTGTCAGGGTCGGTTGCTATCAGAGTCCGTTGCTAGAGGTGGCGTAGTTGAAGGATCTAGTTCATAGCCGTTGGTTTCACCCCTTGCTGCTGCTGCTGTGGCTCATCGTCGGCGCTAGCTTGCGACTGATCCAACTTGACGCAAAACCCCCTTGGACTGATGAATTTGCAACGCTTGTGTTTAGCCTGGGGCAGAGCTTTAGAGGCATACCACTTGATCAGACCATTTCGTTAGAGACCCTGCTATCTCCCCTGAGAATGGAGAGCCGTTTGGGGATAGCTGATGTCATCCAAAATTTGCTCTCAGAAGATGTCCATCCTCCCCTTTATTTCGTGCTGGCTCACCAGTGGATGCGGTTGTTTTCCGCTGAAAATAGCTTGATCTCAATTTGGGTGGCGCGATCGCTCTCAGTCCTGATGGGGGTGATCTCCATTCCAGCCATGTTTGGCTTGGGCTGGTTGGCCTTTCGGTCGCGTGTGGTGGGCCAACTTGCAGCAGCCATGATGGCGGTTTCCCCGTTTGGCATTTATCTAGCTCAAGAAGCGCGCCACTATACGCTAGCGATTTTGTGGGTGATTGCCTTACTTTGCTGTCTCGTCCTAGCCGTGCAGTCAGTACAGCGTCGTAGCCGGATGCCACTGTGGGTCGGCTTGGTTTGGGTTCTAGTCAATGCCCTCGGGATCGCTACCCACTACTTTGTGCTGATCTCGATTGCGGCAGGGGCGGGAGTGATCTTGGGATTAGCCCTACTGCAGGCCCGCGAAGATAGGCGGTTGCTCTGGCGACCTTACTGGCGGCGAATCTATGGCGTTGCCTGCGCAACATTGATCACTGGGCTGGTTTGGGTGCCGATTTGGCTGGGCCTCCGCAGCCATGAGACGACTCAGTGGATTCAAAGTCAAAGCAGCGATTTGAATCTTTTGACCTTGATTAACCCGATCTTTCAATCTCTGGCCGCTTGGATTACGATGCTGGTGCTGCTGCCAGTCGAGTCACCTGCCTTACCCGTGGTGATTTTGGCTGGGTTGGCGATGGCAGTTTTTCTAGTTTGGGCCGTACCGATCCTAGTGTGGGGATTAAAAAGGCAGCGATCGCACCCACTTTCCCAATGGTCTATAGGGGCGCTCGGCGGATTTGTTTTGGCGGCGATCGCCCTCTTTTTCTTGATTACCTACGGTCTAGGAACCGATCTGACGCGGGGGGCTCGCTACAACTTTGTCTATTTCCCAGCGGTCATAATGCTGCTGGGCGTCAGTCTAGCAGCTTGCTGGAAATGGCAACCGAGTGATCCTGAGCGCCCCAGATGGGGATTGCCCCAACTAGATGGAAAAAGATCAGTGGGCGTCGTTCTTACCATAGGTGTGCTCAGTGGCCTGACCGTCGTTAGCAATTTAGGCTATCAGAAATACTATCGCCCTGAGCCATTAATCTCTCTGATGCAAACGCAATCGCAGGAGCCTATCCTGATTGCCACCACTCACAATACCCTCGTCCAGGTCGGAGAAATGATGGGAATTGGCTGGCAGTTTCGCTCTGAACTCAACTCTGCTGCTGCACCTCAATTTCTTTTCGCCCATCAGGATGTCAAACGTTGCCTAGACGACTGCGAAGCAACCACGACACTACAGAAAACGCTTTCCGCCCTGCCGCGCCCCCTCGACCTGTGGCTGGTCAATTTTCACGCGCCGTCTGAGGTCGAAGCTCAAAATTGCGTCACTGTTTCACACCCTCGCCCCTATACCAGCGGCTACAGCTACCAGCTTTATCGCTGCCGAGACTAGGCAGACATCCCCCAGAACCACAATGCAGAACCACGATGTTAATGACTGATGCCAAGACTACTAGTTGCGATGGTTGTTGCTATATCGCACCGTAGCACCAGCCCACTGTAGCTTTTCGCGTAGGGTTTGGTAATAGGAGTAATTTTCTTTGAGGATGATGAACTGGGCCTGACAATCTGCCATGCGAATATCAACCCGTTGTCCGGGCCAAATGGGGGTTGCCAGGACACCATCCATCCAAAGTTTTGTGCTTAGATCGCGATCGCCCAACGGCCAAATACTCACAACCGAACCGGGCGGCAACACAATCGGACGACTCGAAAGACTCAGGGGACAGATGGGCGTGATGGCGATCGCATCCATACCAGGATGAATAATAGGCCCATTGGCGGCAACCGTGTAGCAAGTTGAGCCAGTCGGAGTGGCCACGATCAGCCCGTCTCCCTGATATTGGTCTACCACTTCTCCATCAATCTCCATTTCCAGAATGGAGGTGATCATGCGATCGGCAGAGGCCGGCTTGACACACATTTCATTGAGCGCCAGATAGCGATCGCTCATGGGTTCCAGATTGGTGCGATTGCCCTCAAAGGTCCCAGCCTGCAACATCATCCGTCGTTGGACAGCAAAGCGATCCGACAGGAGACGATCCAAAACAGAGTCAAAATCTTTGAACGTATCCGCCGGCTCTGTCAAAAAACCCAGGTGCCCCCCCACATTGACCGCCAAAATGGGAATGCCTTCTGGAGAGAGATGCCGCGCTGCCGCTAAGGTTGTCCCATCCCCACCCAGCACGATCGCCAAATCAATTGGCTTAGACACAGAGGCCAAAAAAACAGGGTATGGATTGTCCTTTGGGCCACTCGGCCCCAGCAAAACCCGGCACTGACGGCCCTCCAGTTTTTTGGCACACTGCTCAGCCCACCGCTGACTGTGAGGGTCTCCCGCCTTGTGAACGATGATGACCTGTTTTAGCTCCACCCTACCATTTCAAAAGGTTGAACTGTTCCATATCCACGGTATCGCGGTTCCGGTAAATGGAGAGCACAATCGCCAACCCTACAGCCGACTCTGCTGCTGCAATCGAAATCACAAAGACCGTAAAAACCTGGCCATTGATCTCAACTGGATCGAGGTAATTGGAAAAAGCCATTAAGTTGAGCGTTACCGCATTGAGCAGCAGCTCAATCGACATCAGCACGCGAATTGCATTTCGGCTGGTGACTAGACCATAGATGCCAATGCAGAAAAGCGCGGCGGCAAGAATAAGGAAGTACTGAAGCTGCATAGGTTTCTGAGAGTTGAAATAGCTGCTAATTCAGCAATGAAAAAAGCTTAAATCCGTCAATAAAGCGGGGCTCGTTAGCGATCGCCCTCAGCGCTAGAGTCAGCGCGCCCAACCGCAGCCAGCTCTCTGGCTCGTTCTGGTAACTTGAGCACTTCGACCTGTCCCGGCTCCATCAGCTCATCTGGCAAAAATTCTCGGCGAGCCAAAACAATCGCGCCGATGAGAGCTATTAGCAGCAAGACAGAAGCCAGCTCAAACGGGAGAAGATAGTCGCTAAACAGGTGCTTGCCAATCTCCACCGTCGAAGCATCTCCTGCCGCTGGAAGATTGGATAGCAGCCACGGCGTAGAAAGCACCATTGTACTCAGCAAGCCAAACAGGCCCACACAAACCACCGCCGTCACGATCTTGCCCAGCCAAGCATTGCGAATTGGCACAAAATCCTCGCGCTTATTCACCAGCATGATTCCAAACAGAATCAAAATATTGACCGCGCCCACATAAACCAAGACTTGAGCCGCCGCCACAAAGCCCGCATTGAGCAAGATATACAGCCCAGCGATGCTGATGAAGACGCCTCCCAGCAAGAACGCTGAATACACAATATTAGATAGCAGCACCACTCCCAGAGCAGCACCAATCATCATCAATCCCAACAGCCCAAATGAAACAATTTGGACTCCGTCTGCTAAATTCACAGGTTGTTTCTCCCCGACATGAGTTGACTATCTGGTTTAGAACAAAGTGAAATTGGCAGGGGCAAGCGCGTCAAAGCCATCAGGTGAGGCTGGCTGCATCTTGCTCCTGACATCCTACTGCTCAGCTCCGTCCTTTTCCATCTCTTCGAGCAATTCTTCGGGTAGCTTCCCAGCTCGACGCGATCCGGCGGGTAGATTGTGGGGGTCCATAACGCCCTTCGGCAGATAGGCCAGCTCCCGCATCGGCTGCACCATGGGGTCCTGGGTGACTTTGTAGGGCAGTCGTCCCAGCGCCACATTGTCGAAGTTTAGCTCATGGCGATCGTAGGTAGACAACTCATACTCTTCTGTCATGGACAGACAGTTGGTTGGGCAATATTCCACACAGTTGCCACAGAAAATACAAACGCCGAAGTCAATGCTGTAGTGCTTCAGCTTTTTCTTCTTGGTCTCTTTGTTGAACTCCCAATCCACCACGGGTAGGTTGATTGGGCAAACTCGCACACAGACTTCACAAGAAATGCACTTATCAAACTCAAAGTGAATCCGACCCCGGAAGCGCTCAGAGGGAATTAGTTTTTCGTAGGGATACTGCACCGTAATCGGGCGGCGCTGCATGTGGTCGAAGGTAACAGACAAGCCTTGACCAATGTATCGAGCGGCCTGAACCGCTTCTTTTGTATAGTCAGTGACTTGCTTGAGGAACTTTAGCATGATGTCTCAACTCTCGTGCTTCAGATCGGGTGAGGAATCGGTCAGGGAAATTTGGGTCGAGCGGAGCGGCATAATGGATATCTAAGCCGTCTTAGCCACCAAAGGCAAAGGGGAAAGCGAGTTTCAAGCCTGCTGTCAGCAACAGATTGACCAGCCCGATGGGCAACAAAAACTTCCAGCCCAGGTCGAGCAGTTGGTCAATTCGGACGCGAGGTACTGTCCAGCGCAACAAAATTGCTAGGAAGATCAGCAGATACGCTTTGAAGACAGTCATCGTGATGCCTAAAGCGCCTGTGATCACCTGTAGCCAGGGGGTTGTTTCACTAACGCCAATCAAGTCAGCAATCCAGCTGATTGGAATGATAAAATCCCAACCGCCTAGATAAAGCACCGCAAACAGCAGAGCTGACAGCACCAAGTTGACGTAGGAGCCCAGGTAAAACAAGCCAAACTTCATGCCTGCATACTCGGTTTGATAGCCTGCGACTAGCTCTTCTTCTGCTTCGGGAAGGTCGAAGGGCAGACGTTCGCATTCTGCTAAGGCGGCAATCCAGAAAATCAGGAAGCCAATGGGCTGTCGCCATATGTTCCAGCCGAGGATGCCATAGCCAGACTGCTGCTCTACGATGTCAATCGTGCTGAGGGAATTGGACATCATCACGATCGCCAGCACAGCAAGCGCTAACGGAATCTCATAGCTAATCGACTGGGCCGCAGCCCGTAGCCCTCCCAAAAGGGAGTATTTGTTGTTGGAGGCGTAGCCAGCCATCAGCAAACCAATCGGGGCAATGCTAGACAGCGCAATCCACAGAAAAATACCGATGCCCAGATCGGTAATCTGCAGGTTGTGGCCAAACGGTACAACGATGAAGGAAAGAAACACTGGAACAACCACTAAGGCTGGCCCCAGCGTAAACAGCCACAGATCGGTTTTCGCGGGGTTGATATCTTCCTTAAAAACCAGCTTGAGTCCATCAGCGACGGGAATCAGCATTCCCAGCGGACCCGCATATTCGGGGCCAATCCGCTGCTGAGCCGCTGCTGAGATTTTTCGCTCTAGCCAGGTTGTGACCAGGACTCCCACAGTTGCCCCAACTAGCACGATCAGCATGGGGAGCGGTATCCAAGCTAATTTGGCCAATTCGATGGGGACACCAAGCTCTATGAGGGCTTGAATAAAACTTCCTTGTAAATCAATTCCTGGGTTCATGTTTCCCGCTATCAGCTAATGAACTAGGGCAGCTTCACGATGGGTCTTAGCGTTTGTTTGTGAAGATTTCTCACTAAATCTATTGCCTAGTATATCGTCGCATGATCAGGAGAGTGGCGAGCGCCCAAATGAGAAATTTTACTTATCTAGGACTTATTTTGCTCTAATCGGCTTCTAGATCAGGTGCCATTGGGTTGTGTCTTCTATTCTGTCTCTATCCCAAGGTAGAGAGTACAGAAGGAGGCAGGAAGGGTATAGGGCTGGGTTGATTGCCTTTTGCTGCAGAAAAGTGTAAGTCTGTCTTGACAGTGGGTATAGTGAAAGCTATTCCTGGGTTGAATCAACCTGGGGTTGTTCTAGATCTCTGCTGATCTGTTCAAGTTAATCTCTGTTCAAGCTGGTGACTGGAAATCGTGCAAATCCCGACTTTCCCTGAATGTAATCATCCTGTAGTGAAGTCTCTGTTTCACTACAGCGATCACGATTTGCTGACCTTATTTCAGCGACACCCGGAAGCTGGACAATATTTCACTGCAATTTTTTGCCGCTACAGCCCAATTGTCTATACCCTGATCCAGCACTCGGCGCGATCGCCCGTTCAGGCAGACTACCTGTTTGCGATCACATGGCGGCATATCTATCACGAACTGGGAGGACTTGATCTGCGGGCCGTTTCGCCGCAACGCACGGGGGAGAGTACGGAGCCATCAACGCTACAGAGCTGGCTGATCAACATCACGGCAATCTGTATCAATCGGGTTGAGTTGCCTGCCGTTGAGTCTATTCACTATTCGTTACAGGCCGCATCTCCGCCGCTCTGGTGCTATGTCGAACAGGGTCTTGACCAGCTCCCGCCTGTTCAGCGCCTGATGATTTTGATGGCGCAAACCTTCCGCTGGAGCGAAACTCGCATTTCGGCATACCTGCAGGCAGAAGGAGAGCGGATGTCTCCGGCTGAGGTCAAAACGCAGCTTCAGGATGGGTATCGCCATTTGGAGGAAGTGCTGCCAGATGACATTCGCGCCATTTATCTCGATCAGCTCTCGACCCTTTCAGAGAGTCCAGATCAGAACCCAGATCAGGAAGCTAGTTCAGTCTCGCTCGAATCGAGGCCAGAATAGGGCATTCTAGGAGCAACGGAATTGGATTCCGCAGCCAGTTTGTGAAGTGAGGAAAGACCATGAATTGCTGGAGCAAGGTTGCTGTAACTGCGGCATCGGTGTCGCTGTCGATGGGGTTGGGGTTGGGAGGACTGAGCAGTATTCCAGCCTATGCAGCAGGGTTTGAACAGCAGTTTGATGTCTCATCACCCCGCACGGACCCGCAACAGGCCACCCGCAGCGAAGCCGATCGCCTCTTGCGACTGGGGAGACAGCAGCAGGCGCTTGGTCAGTCCCACCAAACGGTGATCTCCTGGGTGCAAGCGCTAGAGCTTTACCATCGGGTGGGCGATCTGACGGCGATGGGTGTGATTTATCAAGATCTGGCCCCCATCTATCAAAGCCTGGGTCGCCATGCAGAAGCAGAAGATGCATTCCGGCGACGGTTGGCGATCGCCCGCAGCAACCGAGATTTTCGGGGTCAGATTGATGGCCTCAACGAGCTAGGCACGGTGCTCCAGGGGCAGGGCAACCTGACGGGGTCTCAGGAGCTGTTTTTGGAAGCGTTGGCGATCGCCCGTGAAACCAGTAACTCCAGCGGCCAAGGTTTGTCGCTCCGCAATCTGGGTATTTTGGCAGCGAATACTCGCCACTATGACGCCGCCATTCAAGCCCTAGAGAGTGGAGTCAGTGTGCTGCGTCGAGCCGAGGAACCCATACTTGCAGCTAGTACGCTCGCGCACTTGGGGGATGCCTATCGATTGGCCAACCGCCCCCTTGAGGCGCTGCGCTCCTATTTGGCGGCTCGGAGTCTAGCTCGACAAATGGGCGATCGCCCCATTCAGCTCCAAGTCATCGACGGGTTGGCGGCGGTCTACAACACCACGGAGCGATTTCCCCAAGCCCTAGAGCTGTTGGAGGAACGGGCTCAACTGACCCAAAATCAGCCAGATTTCCAACAACAGCTGGTTACGGCGCGTTCGCTAGCTCAGCATTATCAGCTGGTAGGAGACTTGACATCGGCGCGACGGTTTTATCGAGAGGCGATCGCCCTCGCCCGCTACCTTCAAGATGGCCCTGAAGCGGCCCGTCTATTTCACCAGCTGATTGGATTAGGCCCAGGCTAGGTTATGCCCGCCGCCACATTTGTTGAATTGTCCCTGGCAGAAAGCTGTTAATCTCCTGAATCTGTTCAGAAGACAGCTCTGCTTTGAGGGCCGAGAAAACGGCTGTTGTGGCCTCTTCAGGGCTGACACCTCTCGATAGCCCAGCTTCTTGGCTAATGCGAAATAGGAATGTATCACCCGCAATCTCTAGCGGCGGGCGCACGCGGCTCAGGAATCGAACCACGGGATTGGTATCTTGCCACAAGACAGCCACTTCGCTTTGCACTGCCTTGTCTGAGCTATTCGAGGCAGAGGCCGCACCACCACTCAACTCTGCCGTGACGCGATCGGTGGCTTCTGTGGTCATCAAGTCGCGCATCGTGCGGAAAACAACCTCAGAAATATCCCGAGCATCGTAGATATCTTCAAGATTGGCCTGTTTCATCACTTTTGTTAGAAAAGGAGACGGAGGCGTTGTAGGAGTTGAAGTGGAAGATGGGGTAGCTGTCATGTTTTAAATCTCAATTTTTGTTTACAATTCTTAACCATTCTGACACAGGATGCTGAGATCGTCAGAAGACGGCTATGCAAACTCGAACATGCAAACTTAGAGATGCCAGCTCAAATATGCAAACTAGAGATGCAACTTAAGAGATGCAAACTCGCACATATAAATTCAAAGGCTGGGTAGACAGGAGGCTCGACTAGCCTTTCACACCACTTCCGGTTTCGCTAGGCACGATGTAGTGCTGCATGAGGGTGAAGAACAGCAAAATGGGAGCAATGGAGATGACTGAGCCTGCTGCAATCAGTCGCCAGTCGAGGGAGAATGCCCCTGCTAGCTGAGCTACCCCAAGCGGCAAGGTGTAATATTCGGGCCGATCTAAGATAATCAGCGGCCACAGAAAATCGCTCCAAGCGCCAATAAAGACGAAGATTGCCAGCGTTACTAGGGCAGGACGAATCGACGGCAGCATCACAAACCACCAGATTCCTAGCTCGGAACAGCCATCCATTCGGGCGGCTTCTTCCAATTCTTTAGGGACACCCTGAAATGCCTGCCGCAGTAGGAAAATGCCAAAGGCGGAGGCGATCGCCGGAAAAATCAATCCTAGATAGCTATTCCGTAATCCCAGCTGAACGGCCAGGATATACAGCGGAATCATCACGATCTGAAAGGGAATCAAAATCGTGGCGACAATCACCGTAAAAATCAGCTCTCGGCCCCGAAAGTTGAGCCGAGCCAGCGGATAGGCCGCCAGCGAACAAAACAGCAGGTTGAGGATCACGGTGAGGACTGCGACCACCGTGCTGTTGAGTAGGTAGCGCCCAAAGGGGTTGGTTTGCCAGACCCGAACGAAGTTTTGAAAGGTTGGCTCGGACGGGATGAACTGCGGCGGAACCTGAAAAATATTTTCGGTAGGAGACTTAAAAGCGGTGCTGATCAACCAGATCAGCGGCAGGAGCATGACCAGGGCGATCGCCCCCAACAGCAAATAAGTCCCCAAACGCGGCCAAAAACTCTGGCGCGATCGGTGAGGCTTGCGAGGCTCTAAAGGCGGTTGCTGCGTCAGGTTTGGAGTCACAGAAAAAGGTTGAGACAAATAATCGGTAGGGCCTGACAATATCAAGCCCTACTGCGAATGACAAGTTAGCCAACGGGCTGAACCGTTTCTTCGCTGTGTTGAGGATGCAAAGACTTGCCACCTTGCAGCGCCGCATACAGCCGATTCAGGGCATTCATATACGCGTGCGAAGAGGCCACGATGATGTCAGTGTTTGCGCCGTGGCCTGAGAAGATTCGATCCTCATACTTCAACCGGATCGTCACCTCACCAATTGCGTCGATACCTGCCGTCACCGACTGCACCGAATACTCAATCAGTTGATTGGGAATATCAACGACCCGATTGATCGCCTTGTAAATGGCATCGACTGGACCTGTGCCGATCGCGGCATCTGTTAGTTCTTGACCATCGGGTGTTTGAATCGTGACGGTCGCCGTCGGACAGGCATGATCGCCACAGGACACCTGCACTCGCTCTAAGCGGAACAGCTCTGGCACCTGCTGGACTTCGTCATTGACGATCGCCTCCAGATCCCAATCAGAGACATCTTTTTTCTTGTCAGCCAATTCTTTAAAGCGCAGAAATGCCCGATTTAGCTCCTGATCGGCCAGCTCAAAGCCCAGCTCTTTGAGGCGAGTCCGGAAAGCATTCCGACCCGAGTGCTTGCCCAA
Source organism: Elainellales cyanobacterium (assembly GCA_041746655.1). Lineage (GTDB taxonomy): Bacteria > Cyanobacteriota > Cyanobacteriia > Elainellales > Elainellaceae > JBGTGR01. The sequence continues at coordinate 112,601 of JBGTGR010000070.1, forward strand.
AACAATCTGGTTGTCAGTCAAACCAATCGACTGAGCATCCATGATTTCGTAGGTGAGCTTGTGCTTGAGTACGCCATCTTGGTGGATGCCAGATTCATGGGCAAAGGCATTGGCACCGACGATCGCCTTGTTGGGTTGGACTAGCATCCCAGTCAGGTTTGATACCAGACGAGAAGTCTTATAGAGCTGCCGGGTGTCGATATTGGTTAGCGGCTCTTCCGATTCGGGCGATCGCCCCAAGAAAGGGTTGTAGTACTGACGCCGCACATGCATGGCCATGACCAATTCTTCCAGAGCCGCATTTCCAGCCCGTTCCCCAATGCCATTGATCGTGCATTCCAGCTGACGCGCGCCGTTTTTGACCGCTTCCAGAAAATTGGCAACAGCTAAGCCCAAGTCGTTGTGACCATGAACAGAAATGATCGCCTGATCGATATTGGGTACGTTTTCTTTGATACCGCGAATGATCGCGCCAAATTCGCTGGGTGTGGTGTAGCCCACGGTGTCGGGGATGTTGATCGTGGTTGCGCCTGCGGCGATCGCCCGTTCCAACACCGCATAGAGAAACTCAGGATCAGAGCGTCCGGCATCTTCTGGCGAAAACTCAACATCATCGACAAAAGATTTGGCATAAGCCACCATTTCAGGCGCAATTTCCAGCACTTCTGCTCGGGTTTTCTTTAGCTTGTACTCCAAGTGGATATCAGAAGTGGCGATGAAGGTATGAATTCGAGGCTTGGCAGCAGGTTTTAGCGCCTCTGCTGCGGTTTTAATATCCTGCTGAGTTGCCCGAGCCAAACCGCAGATCGTAGGGCCATTCTCAGTGCCGACCAGACGGGCGATTTTGTTGACCGCCTCAAAGTCTCCAGGGCTGGCAAAGGGAAATCCCGCCTCAATAACATCCACCCCTAGTCGCGCCAGTTGTTTCGCAATGGTCAGTTTTTCATCAACATTTAGCGTTGCCCCTGGAGATTGCTCTCCGTCGCGGAGCGTGGTGTCAAAGATAATGATGCGGTCTGGCTGTGATGGATTGTTCATGGCTGAGGTTGGCTAAGGCTACGTGTTTAGGAGGCTACTCGTTTAGGAATTATCGCTTTTTTCGATGCGACTGCGAAGATCGTTGAGATCGATATACCGATCGGTTGCATTCCGCAGTTCCCGGGCAATCATGCCTTCCGTAGAAACCACAGTAATGTGAGTATTTTTAGAACGCAAGAGCTCAATGGCTCGTTCAAAGTCACCGTCTCCACTAAATAGAATAACGCGGTCATACTGTTCAACGGTGTTAAACATATCGACCACAATTTCAATATCTAAATTTGCTTTCTGAGAATATCGGCCTGAGTTATCGTCATAATATTCTTTTAGAATTTTAGTCCGTACCGTATAGCCCAGGCTAATCAGCGCATCCCGAAAACCTCGCTGATCTTGTGGATCTTTAAGCCCCGTATACCAAAAAGCATTAATCAACGTCACTTCTGGATCGCTGGTAAAGTGGGCTAAAACTCTTCTCGGATCGAAAAACCAGCCATTTTTTTGCTGGGCATAAAACATGTTGTTGCCGTCTACAAAGATAGAGAGACGGTTCATAGAAAAAGACATAGAAGCTTAGACCTAAAGTTTTATAAGGGTTGCTCAACTCAGCGAATAGGGGCTTAAAACTAATCTACAGACAGCTAAAACAATATTTTCCACCCAAAAAAATGAGCTACAGGTTGATATCAACCTGTCTGTCAATGCTGCCCAAGGAAAAGAAACTCTTTTCCCACTCCGGATCCCAATGGCATTTCATGAGCTTTCAATCTACGCAGAGATCAGCAAGCTTGACCATCAGCCAAACTGCCTGACCCTCTGCTGTGAAGGCCTGAGTAGATATAGGAAGAATGGCTACTTATTGGCTTTGATACAGCGTTGCTGAAAAGGTCATAATCAGGTTTGAGTATCTGTAAGAAAAAGGTTAAAAACCCAGTTAGGAATATTGCTGCGTAAGCAGCTATAGATATTTCTCCATTATAAAGAAGACTTCATTATAAGTACTTCATCTTACATATTGATCTGCAGTCTCCCCAAGCAGCTTTTCTTATAGTCCCCTCGCCTGCCCAGGATCGCTCGCAGTTTTGCTGACTGTAAGCGCCCAAGATCGAGCCTGGGATCCCCCTAGGGGGAGATTTGGAGAAGCTGGGACAACTGAATGCCAGATGCAAACAGGCTTTGTAGCCGGGTCGGATGCGCTCCTGCCAGATAAAGCAAATCCCCTTTGCCCAAGAGGTCAGATGCGGCTGTTTTCCGGCCTCCCAGGACGATCGCAGAGTCGGCTTCGCTAGCGGTTCGCAGAGCTACTCGTCCTGGCAAATTGGAGCGGATGATGGGGGTTACAACCTTTGCCTCCGGTCGCTGGGTGGCCACGATTAGGTGGATACCCGCCGCACGAGCCATTGCCCCCAAGCGTTTGATGCTCAGTTCTAGAGCATTGCGGCTTTCTTTTTCCACCATGAAATCAGCGTATTCATCGAAAATACAAACGATGCGGGGTAGTTGTTGGGCAGGCTGCTGCTGAAATTTTTGATTGTAATTGCTGAGGTCGTTGCATCCTGTGGCTTCAAAGCGTTGATACCGACGGTCCATCTCTGCCACTAGGGTTTCCATCAGCTCAATCGCGCGATCGCTCTCCTTAACCACAGGTGCATAGAGCCAGGGCATCTGCTCAAATTCTGGAAAGGTGACGCGCTTTGGATCAATCAGCACGATTTTGAGCTGTTGGGGGGAATGCCGAATGAGGAGGCTGAGCAGGAGCGATCGCAAAAACTCACTCTTACCGCTGCCCGTCGTGCCGCCCACCAAAAAATGGCAGGTGTTGGGATCAGATAAATCTGCTTCAACCAGCTGCCCCTCTAAATTGACGCCGATCGCGATTCGCACCGGATCGGTAGAAGAAAGTTGCTGCGGCTGAAGATATTGGTCAAAGTGGGCTGTTTGGCGATCGGGGCGGGGCAAATCGACGCTGACATAGCCCGCTTGCGGTGCAATCAAGGGAGAGGCCGATAGGCTCAGCTGCACCCGCAGATCGTCAGAAGATCGCAGAATCGAACTGACTTTCACACCGAGGCTCGGCTTGAGTTTGACGCGGATAACGGCTGGGCCTGCGATCGCCCCCTCATAGTCCACATCAATGTTGAAAGCTCGCAGGGTAGTCACGAGTTGGTGGGCGATCGCCTCTGTTTCTGCACTCACCGATGCCACAGGCACAGGCTGGACTGAAGGAGTCTGCGGCGGTTGGGATACAGGTTTTTGAGGCTCAGGTTTTTGAGGCTCAGGCTTCACTACAAGCTGGACTGAAGCGGCCTCAAAGTAAGTTTGGCACTTGATCCTTTGCGGACAAATTTCGCACAGGTGAGGCTGAGAGGTCGATGGAGGGGGATCCGGTTGTCCGGGTTGCCAGTTGGCCCACTGCCGCATCTGGAGTAGTTTATGGGGAATCAGCTGATGAACTGTCTGTTCTAGTTCATCCCAAGTAAAGGTCAGCTCTTTCCAGTCGGGCAAAACGCTGTACACAGCTGAGTTGATGGGCACCCCCACCTTTTCGCGCAGCATATAGCTATAGAGGGCTACCTGCGCCAACTGCGCCGAAGGATCGGGAGACTGGTAGGTTTTGTATTCCACCACGCAAAGGCGATGATGGGTAAAGTCGTAAACCAGGCTGTCTAGTTGGCCCTGCACAAGCTGCTGATTGCCATCTGGTAAGGGAAACGAATGCTGAACCTTGATTTCCTGGGCTAGGAAAGTTTTACTGATGACTTCGCTGGCTTTACAGGAGCGACGGTTGCTAACGAGCAATTCTGCCCAGCGCCGAATCAACCCCTTTAAGCCTTCCCACAGTTGGAGCAATGCCTGCGACTTAGAGGGATCTTCCTGAATCGCAGCTTGTAAATATGGAAAGAACTCTAATCTATAAAACAGATCTTGTAATTGAGAGGCAATTTTCTCAACCTGAAGCTGATCGGGTTCTGGCTCCAGCAAAACTTGAAACTGTGGTTCTCTCAGCGCAAGGTTGGCAAAGCGATCGGACAGATCGTGAAATGCTTTACCCAGTCCTAAAACTTGGCCCTTTGGAAAAAATAGGGTGGGGCTATTGAAATGGTGAGCCAAGTAGAACAGCCGCGCACATTCAAACGCAACTCGAACTTTGGTGACACTAAAGGAAGGAGCTTTCTGTGAGGGAGGCACGGGCACAACGGGGGTTGGATTTTTTAGGTCAAGTAAGCGTCGATGCACATGAGCTAGATAGACTGTATCCATTTTGGCGTAGAGAAGCTGGCGATCGCTGAGCGGACGCTTTCCCCAATTACTACTCTGTTGCTCTGGATCAACCTCAGTAAACTGACACAATTCTTCTGCTAAAGTCTTTAGCTTGAGATTGGATGTTCCTAAAGCTGCGAGTGAAATACCTTTAGCAATTTTGAGCGTACAGGTAACATTGCAAGCTTGATGTTTGCCCAAATATTTCAAATCAAAACTGGCGTTGTGAAAAACCTTTTCGATCTGGGGATTCGCCATAATTTGCTCAATGAAAAGCTGCACCAAATCTGGCTGATTTAAAACGTCCAGGATATATGAAGAGGAACCTGTGCGATCGCCCGGATCTGCCAAAGCCTGAATCAACGACAGCTTAGGATTCGGCGTCCACCAATCTGCAATCTCCGTATCCAACCACAACACCGGATACATAGCCAACTGAGAAATGATTGTCCGAATCTCTGCTGCTTTGGTCAAATACGACATACTCGATCATTTAATTGACTTCTGTTCAGGAATTAAGCAAATAACTTGCTCTTCTATGGAGACTTTATCATCTATGATATTTATTTTTTTCTCATGACAAAGCTCTTGAATCAAGAATTTTAGTTGTTCGTCAGTGAGAGTAGGAAACGAGATACGAGTGTGTTGAATTGCAGTCATAGCTGATATGATATGTTGAACCTTAATGAAGTCAAACATATATTCTTTTGCTTTCTGAATTGGGGGTGGAGCTACTGTGCCTTTAACTATCTTTAATTTCTGGAGTAGAGAGCAATTTTCAAAAACGTTAGATCTACGAACCAACTCGTCAAAACCTTGTGGTTTTAGAGTTTCTCCTGAAATGACTAGTTCTCCAGATCGAGCTGAATTTAAAAGTCGATCATACGTTGCCAAAATACAAACTGAGTCCATGTCAGGCACAATATGTTCATGTGGAGCAGAGATCTTAAATATTTTCTGATATATTTTATGTCCTTTATTATTAGGACTACCTATTCGCTCTGCTCGGATCAAATAAAGAGTTTGGCATAAATTCTGTAGTACTACTGTTTGGCAACTTTCCATAGCCTTGAAAAAACTTGTCATATTCGGCTCTTCGATCCAAGCCACACCAATTATGTTTTTCCTTACATCTGTGAATTGGAAAGAGTGATTGGAATAAGTTGAACTAAGTAAGAACTTAGGCTGAATTTCTCGAACTTGTAGAGCTGATAAAACCTTTTGGAGCATCGAACTTAGCTCCAAAGAAGAAAATTGACGAACTCTAGATATCTTCTTTTGCGTTTTATTTAATTCCTTTTGCCAAAGTAGTTTAAAGGAAGTTTGAATATCTGCTTCTTCTTCTTCACCTGTTTTATATTTGAGGTATAAGTTTTGTCCTAAGGTAAGAGCGGATCTTGGAGTAGTTTTTCCGTTGGGGAAATACTGTTCTAGTGCTTGGCTTTTCAATGGGTAAATAGAAGACTGAGGCTTAGGCGTAGCTTGTTTATGTAGTGGATTTAATCTACTTTCCCAAAGAGCTTGAGCCTCTTCAAGTGTAATAGACTTGAGAGTAACAATCTTCTCTATTCTATCTCTATCGGACTTTTGAATCCGATTCAAGTTTTGCTTCCACGTATGAACAACAATGCTAATAATAATCAGAAAATTTTTTAGGTGTTCGTTATGAAAGGTCGTACTAACGTTGAAGACAGGTTGGATATCAGCAGAGCCGTCTAATAATTGGCTTGTCTCAACTTGATCAAAGCACAATATAATCGGTTGAGCTGAGGTGGAGATTTTTCCAAAGTTAGAGATTATTCCCTGAGCTGCAACTTCGCTACTAATACTATTTTTAATGCCTAATGCATTTAAGTCTTCTCTGTCAAGGTCTTCCCCTCTCAGCCAATCACACGCAAGAAAATAAAGATTTGGATCTGTTAAATCATACAATGCTCCGAAAAACTCTTTGGCTTGATAGATTCCAGTAGGATAAGTACTCCTGAAGTTATTAACAAATATACCTCTCTCGCCTAGTACTTTCTTGATCAAGCTACGATCTTTAAATGCAGATAAACTTTTAAGCCAAAGAATAAGTTGAGACTCTTCTTCTCCCTCTGGATTGTGCATAAAACTATCTACCATCTGACGGAGAGTATGACGCCAAATGTAGTCATTGTTTTGACGCGGCCCAACATAAGCAAAGAACGCTTTGGAGTTTAGACGTTGCTTAAGGCGTCCTAGAAAGTAGCTCTTTCCAGATCCTACATCACCTGTAAGTAATATCGTTCGGCTCCAATGATCTTGAGCTACTTGATCGATAACTGTCTCTACCTCAGTAATGGCATTCTGATGAATTGATTCGACTCTACTAGGCGAGCTAGCATCCTCTTGCCAAAAATTTCCAGCCTTAAATGTAACCGGATCGAAAGGATTAATCTCCCGCTGAATAACTTCTTCAATCGATGCCATGTCCTTACCTCAAAATTCTTTCAAAAAGCCCTAAAAAGCGTGGAGAATTACTGATTGACTTCAATGAAAAATAGTGGACCGCCTGAAGGTTGCGAAATACCAGCTTGGATCTGTTCTGGCATATAGTGAATTGCTTCTACCAACGAACTCAGGTTAATCTTATTCTGCCGTCCTAAACGATATAAAGCTTGATCAACTTCATCTCTTGAAAGAGAAAGTTGTAATCTTTCACGCAAGCGAAAAATCGGCAAATAATTTTCAGTGCCAAATTCATGATCTAGTTTCTTGATTAGATCAAGAATTTCTTCATCATCTAATTTTTTATTCAGGCCACTTATTTGTTCGGTAGCTATAGGAATATGCCCCCCTTGAGGCTCATTAACAGGATTAATGGTCTTTCTTATAAACTTAAGGTAGTTATTTAAGAGGTTGAGTGAAATAGTGGCAGAGCTCTTTCCAGGATTGTACTGATTCCTCAAATACTCTTGTCCTTGATTGGTTAGCCAAACTTCCTTGATATCTACTTTTTCAACCTGAATTAGCCCTTTTGCTTCAAGATCTTGAATTACAGACTGACGTTCTGTCGCAGCCATCTTCCTAACATCACTAGGAACAATAGACTTATCCTTACATGCTTCAAGAACCTGAAGATGCTGCTTTGTCAAAGGAAATTGATTCATATCTTGCTTGAGCAAGTTTTTTCCAGCTGGAGAGACTTTAAACTTCTTAACTTCTCTCGAATGAGTTACCCAGCCTCGGTCAGAGAGCGTACAACAGATTCTGTTTCGCTCTGGCGCTTTTGTTTGTTCATTGGGATTCAGTTGAGTAATCGAAGCGCGATAGTTGGGATGGCCCAAAAGTTTGAGGAGGAACTTCAGTTCAGATGCTTGCATGAGATACGTTAGGATTTGCAGAGTTGAAGAGCTACAGCTGTTGTGGCTACGCTGGAGATGGCTTGATCCTAGCTCAGATCTAAAGGTGAGTTGGTGAAGGCTATGCAAAGATTTGAGGCGATCGCCCTCCTTTGCTGAGATGCGATCGCCCCTTCGATAAATCGTATTTAGTTAAAGATCCTGATGTAATGACAGGTATTAAGCCGGAGATGAATTGACGGTTGCCCGGCTGGTGTCTACTGCTTTTGTGCCATCAACTTTGCTGGCGACTTTGACCAGTCGATCGAGCATGTCTTGATCAGAGACTTCGCCTTTCAAGATAATTGTGCCGCCCTCTTGGGAAACTTCTAAGGTTGGGATGTCATCAATGCTGGGATCTTGATCGAAGGCGATCGCCACCCGTCTGGCTAGCCCGTTGGGATCATATTCACCTTCTAGGCCCATACACTCGGGTGGTGTGGGAGGTTTGTGCATTCCGGCCTTTTCTCGCAAAGCCCAGTCATAGGCTCCCGTTAATCCGGGACTCATGTTGCTATTGGCGTAAGACGTAGCCCTATTACTTTCTCCTGTCTCATTTTCAACCAACCGATCAATCCAACTCATAATAGCCTCCTAATGGCACCAATATTTTGACTTCCCACCCACTCGTAGAACTATTACACCTCTCCTCTGTCTTAGGTTTCATCTTTCATTTGGTCTAAACTTCACTCGACTTCTCAATCCAGTGGAAGATTATGGTGATGAGTTGTGCTGACACTGGGGGAACTCTCTACAATGGAACATGCTTTACTGCAAGCCAGATAGGATGGGCAATGAAAAAGCGATGGGTTTGGGTGGCGTTATTTGTTGTCACCTGTTTGGGAGTCGTCACAGGATGGAACTGGCAAGCCTTTCAGCCACCATCAGCCTTTGTACCGACCAGCTTTCAACAGCGACAGCCATCTCCTCCAGCCAGACCATTTGAAGCGCAGCGGCCTATCGTTCGCGTAAAAGCTCCGGCAATCGACTCGGAACGCATCCTCGCAGATGTGGAAGCGCTATCCTTCAAGCGCCATAGTGAAGCCGATCGCGCGCAGGCTCGTCTTTACATTATGGCGGCGTTGGAGAAAGCAGGATGGTCTCCCCAGACTCAGGTCTTTGAGGGGGGAGTCAACGTATTTGCTGAGCGGCCTGGGACTGATCCCGATGCAGGTGCAATTTTGATTGGCGCACACTATGACTCGGTCGAGCGATCGCCCGGTGCCGACGACAATGCGACCGGAGTGACAGCCGTTTTAGAAACAGCTCGTTTGCTAAGCGCACCCACTCCCCGCGCCCTAAGAGTTGCCTTTTTTGACTTAGAAGAAGCAGGATTGTTGGGCAGTCTGGCCTATGCCGAAGCGTTTGCCGATCCGGAGACGCTGCGGGGTGCGCTAATTATGGAAATGCTGGGCTATGGCTGCTACGAGCCGAGTTGTCAGCGCTACCCAAGGGGCTTACCGATTAAGCCCCCGACCGATCGGGGTGACTTTCTGGCTGTGATTGGCGATCAGGGGCACATGCCACTCATAGATGCATTCCATCGCGCCACAGGCTCAGTGTTGCCCAAGGTTTTATCTTTGCCGATTCCGCAACTGGGGCTGCTGACGCCTGATCTGCTGCGGAGTGACCATGCTCCGTTTTGGCAGAAAGGTGTAGGAGCTGTGATGGTGACAGATACAGCCAACTTCCGGACGCCACACTATCACAAAGAAACCGATATCCCTGCCAATCTAAATCCCACCTTCTTTGCGGGTGCAACTCAGATTGTGGTGAATGCTACGGCAGATTTGCTGAATGGGCGCGATCGCCTTTCCACGGATGCAGCACGTCCAGCCACGGGTAGAACAACTCGCTCGCCTGCGACGCCAATTTAATTAAGTCTAGGCAGCTTGTCAGTATCGAGATTCGGCTAAATGCGATCGCCCCTGGAAGATAAGGAAGGAAATTGTAGACCTCATCTTCCAGGGCCTATCTATAGTATTTTGAAAAAATAACAGATAGATAAGCGATCGAAATCATATGATGATACCAATCCCAAATCTTGCCCCAAAGTGGAAAAATTCCTTTCAGCGTCTGGTTTTACCCATGCTGGCAGCTGTTTTTGCTTCATTGCTTTGGATTACGCCTGCACAGGCAACCGGAGTCTATGAAATCCCTGATCTGACGGCGGGAGAATCAACCTGGATTGTGGATCAGGCCGATATTGTCAGCCGAATTAACAAAGCGAATCTAAACCGCACCCTCGAAACTCTAGCAGAGGAAACGGGCAATGAAGTCCGCCTGGTAACCATTCACCGTTTTGACTATGGTGAAAATGCTCAAAGCTTTGTGGATCAGCTATTTGAGAAATGGTTTCCGACACCAGAAGCTCAGGCCAACCAAACGGTTTTGGTGATAGATAATGTCACCAACGATGCGGCAATTCGTGTCGGCGAGCAGTCTCAAACGCTGTTGAGCGATGATATTGCCAATAGCGTGGTGCAAGAAACGCTGATGGTGCCCCTGCGGCGTGACAATAAATACAACCAGGGCTTGCTGGATGTGAGCGATCGCCTCACCGCAGTTTTGTCTGGACAACCCGATCCCGGGCCTCCAGCCGTTGAGAAGACGGTGCAGGTCGAAGGCACCTTTACCAGTGCTGAAGATACAGATGACAGCAGTGCCACTGTTGCCGTGGTTGTGCTGCTGCTGTTAGCCACAGTGATTCCGATGGCTACCTACTATCTCTATCAGGTGATTCAGTCCTGATCAAGATAGGCCAAGTTCTCAGGCCCAACCCGGCTAGTGAGCCCTGCTAGTGAGTAAGGCCATGTTCTAGGGCATAGCGCACTAGCTCGGTGCGGCTGTTGGTGCCTGTTTTGCTAAAGAGACGGCTGACATATTTCTCGACGTTGCGAACGCTGGTTTCTAAACGTCGAGCGATTTCTTTATTCATCAACCCCTCAGCCACGAGATCCAACACACTCTGTTCGCGGGGCGTGAAGTCGAGCTTGATGGGAGAAGGTGTTTGGGCGATCGCCCCCCGCTGAGTCAGCAACGCCTTAATTTCAGCAATCTGCCGCGCCATATCAGCAATATCAGGCGTTTCACCGCTGCCTGCTGCGGCTTTGCTGGCCGTGCGACGCTCTAACAAATTACTGACGATCGCCACCAATTCATCCGGGTCAAACGGCTTAGAAAGATAGGCATCACATCCCGCTTGATAGCCTTGAATCCGGTCAGTGGTCATACCTCTGGCGGTCAGAAAAACCACAGGTAGTGCCTGAAAGCGAGGGTCATCTCGAAGCTGCTTCAGGAACTGATAGCCATCAACCTGCGGCATCATGACATCGGTAATCACCAAACCGGGTGACACCTGCTGTAAAAGGTCCCAACCTTCACGGGCATTACTGGCCACATGAACCTTAAAACCGCTATCTTCCAGGTAAGCCTGTACCGCTTCCCGCAGACCGGGTTCATCATCAACCAGTAACAGTTCTTCTGCCATCCGTATCCTCTCCAGATCCCTATTTTCAATCTAGCGAATTTGCAACTTTTTGCATCGCTTGCCCTCATTATCAAGGTTCTGGCTCAGATTTTGCAGTTCCGCCAGAGGGATGATTGGACAAGATGCTTCGATAAGCCGCACAATTTTCAATTTTGCCTGCAGAAATTGGCTCAAATTGCTCACTGAAGCGGTTCACGCTGGGCTAAATCCTGTTGACATTGAAAAGAGCTTGATAGACTAGTAGAATCTGGTGCCCATTGGGCCAAAACGAGGTTGCTGAAGTTTCGTGTAGTTGCCCTCAGTTCATCTCTTTGTAATTCATGGTTCTAACAGATTACGTCATCTCGGCTCAGTCTTCTGTTCTAGCGGCATTTCTTCCGCTCGATAGCTTGCTTTCGACTCAGGGCATCATGGTGATGCTGCTGGTTGCCTATGCAGGCGCGATGTGGATGTTTCTCACCAGTGCCCCCAAGGTCCACACGATTATGGTGTCTGACTTGGAGATGGCCCGCGAGTTTTACGAAAACCTGCTGGGCTTGGCGGTCGCCGATGTGCCGCTCCATTACTACTACAACTATGAGCAGACGCTCGGTTCAGGAGGCCTTGACCCCCTCTATATGTCTGCGACGAGTATTGCCAGTCCAGCAACCCGCAACTACGATCGCCCCGATGGACTCTGGTATCAGCTCAAGAAAAATACGCAGCTACACGTCATTTCTGGCGCGAGCCTGGGCCAAAAAGATCGACAGCGCCATGTTTGTTTTGATCATGACTGCCTGGAGCAGGTGCTGCTGCGAGTTCAGACACGCGGTGTCAGACACAAGATTCGCCGCGATCAGCCCCTCAACTTCCTGGTCAAAGATCTAGGAGGACGGGTGATCGAGATGGCTGAGGTTTCCAACTAAAGGTTTCCGCCTAAAAGTTTCCAACTGAAAGAAAAGGACGTCACCGAACGTCCTTTTTTCGATCTAGGCCTCCTAGGTCTCTTCGCTGTCCTCTGGCCTTTCGGGTTTGAGGAGGGGGAAGGCGATCGCATCTCGAATGCTCGCACAATCACAAAGCAACATCACCAGGCGATCGATCCCCATACCCATCCCGCCAGTGGGAGGCATCCCGTATTCGAGGGCCGTCAGGAAGTCTTCATCAACACCGTGCGCTTCTAGATCGCCTGCGGCTTTGCGGGCAGACTGCGCCTCCAGTCTCTGACGCTGCTCAATGGGGTCGGTCAACTCTGAGAAGCTGTTGGCAGTTTCGCGGCCCACAATAAACAGCTCAAAGCGTTCAACCAAGCCAGCCTTCGTGCGATGGGGCTTAGCCAAGGGCGAGATTTCTACCGGATAGTCTAAGACAAAGGTCGGCTGGATCAGGGTTTCTTCCCCTTTTTGCTCAAAGGCCTCATTTAGAATGTGGCCAATGCTCTCGCAGTCCTCTACCCCTGTGATGCCAGCCGCGACAGCCGCAGCTTTAGCATCCTCTAAGGTTTGAAACTGACTAAAATCAACGCCTGTGACTTCCTGCACCAAGTCGTGCATCGTAACGCGACGCCAGGGAGGAGTCAGGTCCATCGGCTGCTCCTGATAGCGAATCTGGAGAGTGCCTAAGACTTCTTGAGCCGCAGTGGCAATTAGCGACTCAGTCAGCGACATCATGTCATGGTAGTCGGCGTAGGCTTGATAGACTTCAATCGAGGTAAATTCCGGATTGTGGCGGGTTGAAACCCCTTCGTTCCGGAAGATCCGACCGAGCTCAAACACCTTCTCAAAGCCGCCGACAATTAGTCGCTTTAGATGCAGCTCGGTGGCGATCCGCAGATACAGATCCATCTCAAGCGTGTTGTGATGGGTGATAAAGGGGCGCGCTTCAGCTCCACCCGCTTCAGCATGGAGCACTGGGGTCTCAATTTCGATAAAGCCCTGCTGATCCAGGTAGCGCCGGATGGAGGCGGTGATCAGGGCACGCCGCCGGAAGGTTTCTCGAACGTCAGGATTGACAATCAGATCGACATATCGCTGTCGGTAGCGCTTGGCGATGTCGGTGAGGCCATGCCACTTGTCGGGTAGGGGCAACAAGGCCTTGGTCAGCATGGTGTAGTGGCTGACATTGATCGATAGCTCGCCTTTTTCGGTGCGGCGAACGGAGCCTTTGATTCCTAGGATGTCGCCAATGTCGGTGAGGTTTTTGAGGTGGGTGAAGGCTTCAGGATCCGTCTCAGACATGCTGTCCTGGACTTTCTTTTTGTCCAGGTAGAGCTGGATTGTGCCTGTCTCATCTTGCAGTGTGAAGAAGGCAAGCTTACCAAAAACACGGCGGGTGAGAATGCGGCCTGCGATCGCCACCTCGATATCGATCTCTTCGCCATTTGGCAGGTCAGCATATTTGGCCTGAAGATTGGCGGCTTGGTGAGTTGATTCCCAGCGGTAGGCATAGGGGTTGAAGCCCAGCTGCTTGAGTTGCTGAACTTTGTCTAGTCGATTAGCGCGAATGTCGTCTGATGCCATAGCTGAATGAGGTCTGTGAGTCGCAGACAGAATTTCAGCCTCCATTATAGGGAGGATTGGTGAAGAGATTTGTTAAGGCCAGTGATCTACCCGTGATCTACCTGTGATCTACCCGCTGGTATTCATCCGCTGATATTAATCTTGCTGATGGGCAAACTGATAGGCTCCGATGGCGGAGAGGGCGATCGCAATCAGCAGCAGCACAGGAATGCTATACCAGGGAAACTCGCTCCAGGGAGAGTAAACAGCAGCTCGCAGGCTAATGCTGGTGTAGGTTAGGGGCAGCAGATATACAATGCCCTTCAGGGCCAGGGGCAGTGTTTGAGGATCAAAAAAGGTCGCCCCCAGAAAAGACATGGGCACAATTAGAAAATTGTTTAGCAGCCCCACGCCTTCCAAAGACTTGACGTTGAGGCCTACAATCACGCCCAATCCAGCAAAAACAGCGCAGTTTAGCACCAGCACCAGCAAAAACAGCGGATGCAAAAATCGCAACTGTCCTGTAAACACGAGGGCAATCAACAGCACCGAAACGGAGGTCATCAGCCCTCGCACCACACCCGCCAGCATCTTGCCCAAGAACAATGCTAGGGGATGCACTGGCAGCAATAGAATTTCTTCAAAGGTCTTGCTGTAGAGCCGTTCGCCACAGATTGAGAAGGTGGTGCCGCCAAAGCTGATCGTCATGGAGGAGAGCGCGACCATACCCGGCAGGATGAATTGCAGATAGGTATCTCCCACTGGAGGTGCCACTGCTGCATCTAAGGCGCTGCCCAAACCTAGCCCAAAGGCCAGGATGTAGATCAAAGGCGAGACTAAACCAGAGGCGGCGACCTGAAGAATGCGGACCCGTAAATCTAGCCAGTCTCCCCAAAAAACGGTAAAACTATCGGCCAGGACGGCGCGGAGCAGATCGATCTTGTAAGAGCGACCTATCTGAAATGAGGATTGAGAAGTCACAGGGTCAATGCGATCGCGCAAGAGTTTATCTCCCATTTTGACATCTCTTGCCGCCGTCCCTCAAAACGCAGCCATGATTGCTGTTTTATCAAGCTTCGTGCCTCTCGCGAGAACAGGGGCGATCGCCTTCACCCGCAAGATTTGATGACTCTCTTACTCACGAAAGAGGAAGTGGATTTGTCACCTTATTACGCTGGAGAGAAGGTTTTGGAACTAGGTCTATAGGTTTATAGACTTAGCCATCTTTGATAACGCAAATTATAAATAGGAACTTCGATGAAAACTGATCAAACCAAACTTTCCTCCAATCAGGCTCAGCCTACAGGCGTTCAGCGGGACAGCGAAACCCCCAACTCCCCAAAAGCCCTCAGTTCTTTTTCTAGTGAGTACTTCTTTAGGGGTTTTAACCATCATTCTGCTCGCTGCAATGTCTTACTACGGGGTAGCTCACTAGCCTCAGCACCCCTGCTCTAAATTGCTCCAACTTGCTCCAAAAGGGTTGATTACACTCGTAGTCGGCCCTTTTTTATTCTGGATAATCTCGCTGCAATGTTAGCTCACACACTCTTCCTAATCACCCAAGAGATTACAGGATGAGTAATGTCTTTGCTCTATAACTTGAACACAATTAAGTCTCGAACATAGTACGCATAAGACTTTTCGGTCTTGAGGCTGAAATGATTGAGTCGAATGGACTATCTAACCTGGTCAAGCAAACGCGGTAGCTGGGATGGTGACATAGTGATAGATGCTGGATAACCCCGGTACAAGGGGTGTTATCCAGCACTTTTGATGGATAAGCACCCCAATTTCCAAGATTAACTATCAGATTTGCTAGATAACACCCCAAAACCTCGGTCTTATACAGCAAATATTCTGTTTAATTCCTTAAAATCTGGGTATTATCCCGTAGATGTGCCGGATAATGCAGACATTGCGGGGGCTTATCCAGCGGATCTGACACTTAATAACATAGTTGGGCTGCTTTATATCTTGGTAAGGCCAGCCCTCCAATTTCACTGTTGGAGCAGCGAGGTTTTAAGATCAGGCAAGTATTCTATACGGGGTCGTTAGCTAAGAGGCGCAGTAGTGAGCCGAATTGTTTTAACCACCATTGGGTCTTTTGGTGATTTGCATCCCAAAATTGCGATCGCGCTTGAGTTACGAAAGCGTGGTCATGATGTTGTGTTTGCAACTCACAAAGAATATCAGAATAAAGTTGAGGCTCTCGGTTTCGAGTTTCGTCGGATGCGTCCTGACAACACTGCGCTTAATGACCCTCAAGAAATGGCGCAGATGATGGATCTGAAAACAGGCACAGAGTATGTTATCAAAAATTGGGTTTGTGCAAATTTACGTGAAACCTACACCGATTTAATGGATAGTGCTGAAGATGCAGACTTCATCATTACAGGTGAAGGAGTTGTAGCGGCTCGATTGGTCGCAGAAAAATTAGGAATTCCGTGGGCGATCGCTGTCCTACAGCCTGCCTCATTTCTTTCAGTTTATGATCCATCCGTCTTGCCTGTACTGCCGTTTCTTGCCAAGTTACGGGGGCTAGGTTCGCTGGCTAACCGAGGCATCATTCAATTATCAAAAGTGTTGTCTAAATCCTGGGCAGAGCCGATCCAGGAATTGCGACACGAGCTTGGCTTACCACCTCTGAAAGGAAATCCATTCATTGATGATAAATATTCCCCTTACCTTGTACTAGCATTATTCTCTTCAGTATTCGCGAAGCCTCAACCTGATTGGGCAAGAAATACGGTACTCACTGGGTTTGCATTTTATGATGGCAACGAAGGTGAGACAGAACTTGCATCAGAACTTCAACAGTTTTTGGATAAGGGCGATCCCCCAATTGTTTTTACTTTAGGTTCAGCCGCAGTGATGGCTCCTGGGCGTTTTTACCAGGAAAGTGTTGAAGCTGCAATGCAACTGAATCGCCGTGCTGTTTTGCTGATGGGTAAAAATGCTCCTCCAAAGGATCTGCCAGAGAACGTTTTTCCCATAACTTATGTTCCCTATTCTCAAGTTTTTCCGTGTGCTTGTGCGATTGTGCATCAAGGCGGCATTGGCACAACAGCTCAGGCATTACGGGCAGGTCGCCCAACTCTGGTAATGCCTTATAGTCACGATCAACCGGATAATGCAGCAAGAGTTGAACGTTTGGGAACATCACGGACAATTCCTCGAAATCACTACACAGCAGAACGAGTAGACAAGCAATTACGTCACTTGTTAGAAAATCCAAGTTATGCAACTAAAGCTTCAGAAGTCAGCGGTGTCATCCAAGCAGAAAATGGGGTTGGTGTGGCATGTGATGCCATTGAAAAACAACTTCAAGCTGCTTCAATCACGTCGTAAGCACCAGCACCCCAACACTTCAAGGCAGCGGACAGATGAAAGCCGCTTGTGGGGTTGCCGAGGCTATTTGCCGCCGCTGCTTTTTGCCGTTAGGTACCAAGTGCGCTCGTCGCACGATTAAGCATCTTCTTAACTTCTTCGTTTGCATTCAAGTCAACAATTTGGATTTCCGGGTGCTGCTTCTTGAAAACCCGAAATACTTCATCCGCAAAAGCTTGGCCTATCGCTTCCACTTCAGAAAAATCAAAGATTACTATTTTGAACTTATCGACATTAGCTAATAGCCTTTTAGCTTGAGAGCGCGATACTAGCCTTTCATCTCCATACTGTGCCAAACGCACAGGGACGACTGTTTTATTGAAGGCATAATCATCTCCAGATGAGAAACTATCAAATACTTGCTTGGAGGTTCTAGAAGTATTATTGTCAAGCTCCATGAAAACGCTTGTACCATCTTGGGAACTATCATTCTCAAAAATCCAATCTTCGGCTTTATTGAATTGGTGGGAGAAGTATACATTTCCAGAAAGTATTGCAAATCTATCAAACATTCGAGATGTAAAGAAAATGCCTTCGCCACTATGACGATCTGGGTCGGTTGTAAGCTTGCCTTTAGCTAATTCAAGAACTGCGTGGCGTTCGTCATGTAGTTCCAATGATCGCTGGATCTTTCTGAAGATTCCTTCGCCATCGTCATCAATCATGATCTCAGTGGATAAAGAAGTCCTTTTGACTTCGATAAATACTTTTGTTCCAGATGAGTGGTCTATGGCATTATTTAACATTTCAGTAAAGCCATAGATCCAAATATCTTTAACGTTATCCGGCAAATCAGACAACAAAGGCTTTATATCAGAATCCCATACAATATCTTCCTCAAGGGAAGTATCCAAAGAGTATATTTTTCTCCACTCAATCAGGGGGTGAAGGTAGTAACTTCTGCTATTGGTTGAGCCTTTAAACGAAAGAGCCTTTTGCTCTACTAAGCGCTTGATATGTTTGTTGACAGCTTGCCTAGTGATACCAAATTCTTGCACTGCTAGAGCAGCAATATCCCTTGGATGGCCCTCAACGTTTGTCAGGATAAATTGGCGAATTTGTTCACCACGCTTTCTCACTTTTGACACTCACGTCTCTCCCTTTTGTCAAGCTTGCCTCTTTTAATTGTCAACCAAATTGGCTCTCGTTGTCAACCTTTCGAATTTAGTCGTTCAGCACCTAACAACCCTAGTGCAGCGGATTTCCCGAAGCTGCTTGCCGTGAAGGAAAGACCCTGAAAACCGCTGACCAGGAACGTTAGTCTGCTGAAAAACCCTATGCTATAAAGGATTTTTTAATGTAGGGACTGCAACTCTAAAGTGTGGAAACAAAGAACATTTCATGAATGTGCTGAGGAGTTAGAAACACTCAGTCAAGATTTTAGAGATGCTTACACAAATGAGTTGAATCTAGATCAACAAAACCGACAGAAAATATTACAGCAATTTTCTGAAAGGGTATTGAAATATTACGAGTTCTAGCTCTTTCGATCCGACCGGAACAGGATTTTGGTGCCTGGTATAAGCAAAGGATTTTCAATTGCAGAGGGTATGACAATGTAGCCAGTGGTGCGATCGCCCAAAACCAAATTCCGCTCTAGGCCCCAATACCACCAGTAGGCCGCAACATAGGCACAAATCAAGCTGTCGAGCTGGTCTTCAACCTGCTTGAGCGCTGTTCCTCCCAAAGGAATCTCAGGTAGCTGGCTCTCTGCTAGCGGCAGAGCAGGCTCCAGACTGGGCAAGACAGTTAGCAAGTAGTGGCGCAATTTTTGTAGCTCAACGCGACGATCTGCCAATCGTCCTTTTTTGTACTTGAGAATGCGGGGGAGGCCAAACAAATGGATGGTGGCTGGATGCGGAAACACCTCAATTTGGTAGCGCTGGGGCTGCTGAGGTTGAATCGTGGGGGCATGGATAAATCCCCGCTGTTCTAAGCTGAGGCCAAAGTTGACAGTGCGCTCAGCAAAGGGGCTGCCCAGATTGGCTGGATAACAACCTGCATGGTAGCGGCCAAAGTGCTTGTGGGTGAGGCGATCGCACAGTCGCATCCCCGTTTCGTTGGGAATCAGTGTCGGCGCATCAACGGCAATTCCTGCGGGTTGCTGAGGGCCAATCTGCCGATCAACCCAGGCCAACACATCGTCAATGGCATCTAGCCGATCCAGTGCCAACAGTTGGAGTTGGGGCGATCGCCATTCCAGGCAGCACAGACCACTCGGCTGCGATCGCCACCCCAAATCAATTCCCAAAAATTTCATTCAACAGTTTTAACTAAGAGAATTAAAAGAATTAAAGAAATTAAGGGTATTCGTGGGAGAGAAACGGCAACGGCACCAGTTCTCCCTGGCGATCGCCCACCTGCACCTTGAGACCCGCCGCTGCGGCTTTGGTGCGAATGTAGGCCAACCCAAAAAAGCCCTCTGAGGTGGGGGTGCAACTCGTCAGCTTGCCCACCTTCTCATCTGCCGTCGTCACTCCCATGTCTAGTTCAGCGGGGCCATCGAGCTGGATACCCCAAAGCTGTTGCTTGACGCCTTTGTAGGTATGGAGTCGGGCGATTGTTTCTTGGCCGATATAGCAGCCCTTGCTGAGAGAAATGGTTTGCCACAGCCCTGCTTCTAGCGGGTTGAAGTCTTCTGTCAGTTCCTGGCCCGGAGCGGGTCGGCCTTGTTCAATCCGCAGCCGTTCCCAGAGTTGTTCTCCCAGCGGCACTGCCCCCGCTGCCGTGAGAGCCTTCCACAGATCAGCAGCCTGCTCTGCCTCAACAATTAGGGTGTAGCCTGCCGTTGCCAAACCGCTGCCCGCCGCAATTCGGGCTTCGATTCCAGCCACCGTTAGCACCTGATGCCCCCCCTCCTGACCAATAGCGGCACCTGCACCGAGCTTTTCCAGTAGCGCGTCGCTTTGAGGCCCAAGCAGGCTAAAGGTTGCAGTTGTGGGGGTCAAGTCTTTGAGATCTACTTTGTCGGCAAAGAAGATAAACCGATCCATCCACTCCATCAAGCGCTGCCGACAGCTGGGATGGGTCAGCAAAATGACCGCATTTTCGGTGATGTAGGCCGTGACCAGATCGATCGTGCGAGCCGTCGAAGTCACAAATACCGTTTCGCAGGTTTCTCCAGGTTGCCGCTGCTCAAAGCGATTGGTGCTCTGGTTGTGCAAAAACCGGAGGCGATCGCCCCCCGACACCTCGATTCGCCCCCAGTGAGAGCGATCGCACAAAGCCACCCCGTGATTAACCGCCTGCAGTGCGATCGCATCATTACCAAAACTGGCAGGGCCATTACCAAAACTGGCAGGGCCATTTGCTGCCACACCAGAGCCTTCTACACCAGAACCTTCTACATCAGGTGCGAATGTTGCTCCAGTTTCGACCTGTAAATCTCTTAACTGCTGAATCATGATGCTGCACAGCTACCTTGACAATGCCTAAAACCAGGAGGGACAAGAAAAATGCTCCTGATTGCATCTTACCGAGATTAGCCGATCCTTCCCAACCCCTGCTGAGACATTGGTTAGGCTTCGTCACTTCCTGGCAAGCCGTCAAACACCAGCTCAATTGTTTGTTGGGCCTTCTCATCAAGGCGTTGCCAGTCAACATCTCCCGTTTCGTCAATCAGACTAGTATCCACTTCTACCACCGTTTGCCCCACAGCCTCTCCATTCGCTGGATAGTTGAGAAAGCAGATTTGATAACACAGTTGCCAAAGGTCTACGGTTGCCTGGTGGTTGTGGCGCTCCAAGCGCAGCAAATATCCCGGATAGGGTTGAGGCAACTGGGCGAGCTGCTGCTGAATCATCTCAGCTTGTTCTGGTGGCGCAGCATGGAGCCGCTGCTGCAACTGCTCAAACGTTGCCCGCGTTTCTTCTGGCGTTTCTTCTGGCCAGACCTGCATTTCCTGATACGTGCCTTTCCAGGGCGATTGCTCTAGATGCTTGCGAATATTGTCGATGACTCGAATAAAGACAGGCTGCATCAACAGTTCGGCCTGCCGCCATGCCGCCATATTGGCAAACTTGGGTTCCATACTGGGTCTGCATTGATTAGGTGAACGATAGACTTTTGATTTTAGTCCGTCGGCAGATTTAGTTCAAACGACGTCTCCATCAGGTGATCGGGGGCATTGATCTACACTAGGAAAAGTGCCAAGTATCGTTGCCCAAGTATTTTCGCTCAAGAGTGTGCCCCATGTCTGGTCCTGTATCTGATCCTGTTTCTGGCCCCATCGTTGAGAAATCTGATCGCCCCTATGATGTTGTTCTTTACGGTGCTAGTGGTTTTGTTGGCAAGCAGACGGTGCAATATGTTGCTCGCCATACTGACGCTCCGCAAATTCGATGGGCGATCGCAGGTCGAAACCGTGAAAAACTAGAAGCCGTTCGAGATCAGGTCGGTGTAGCCGTAGACATCTTGATTGCTGACAGCCAAGATCAACCAGCCGTAGATAAAATTGTCGCTCAGACGCGAGTGTTGTTGACCACGGCTGGCCCCTTTGCCCGCTATGGCGATGCGCTGGTAGATGCCTGTGTTCGGTTTGGCACCCACTATGTAGACATTACCGGAGAGACCCCCTGGGTTAAAACATTGATCGATCGCTATCATGATCAAGCCGCCTCCCAAGGTACACGCATCATTCCCTGTTGCGGCTTTGATTCTGTTCCGTCTGACCTCGGCACCTATCAGGTTGTGCGTTACCTACAACAAGAATTGGGCGTACCGTGCAAGTCTGTACAAGCTTACTTTCAGGCTCAGGGTGGTTTCAATGGCGGAACGCTAGCCTCTGGTTTCAATTTATATGATTCTGACCAGAGTGAGCTGTTCAATGATCCTTTCTTGCTCAATCCGCCTGCACCCCATTCTCAAGCCGAGATTGAGCAAAATCGTGACCCCGCCATACCTTTTTTTGATGCAAATCTCAATACCTGGGTTGGTCCTTTTTTCATGGGGCCTGTCAATACTCGGGTTGTGCGCCGCAGCTCTGCTCTCTATGATCAATGGCAAGCATCCTATGGCCCTGACTTTACCTATCAAGAATATTTCAAGTTTGATGAGCCGCTGGCAAGACTGAAGGCGATGGGCGTCACGGCAGGAATGGGGCTGTTTATGGGTGTTATGCAACAGTCTCAACTGCGATCGCTCGTCCAGCCTCTCTTGCCGCAACCGGGCAGTGGCCCCTCTGAGCAAACGATGAATGAGGGTTGGTTTTCCTGTGAGTTGGTGGGTACTGCCGTTGATGGGCGTCAGGTGCGCGGTGTGATTCGCGATCAAGGCGATCCTGGCAACCGAGCAACGGTCAAGTTTCTGTGCGAATCGGCTTTGAGTCTGGCGCTGCAACCTGATGAGCTACCGGGAGGTCAGACGCGAGGCGGTGTTTTGACGCCAGCAACTGGATTGGGTGATGTATTGGCACATCGCTTGCGTCGGGCAGGTATGACGGTGGAGGTGCAGCGTGGGTAAGGTACATGGGGCATGCCCAACTTTTTGAGCAATATTGCCCTTTTGCGGCAATGTCTTTATGGCGGGGATAATTGCCAGTTTGATTTCTATGAGCGGAAATCGAGAGATTTCTGTATCTTTTATAACGTGAGTTCGAGTTGAGTAGGCACAAAGGGGATGAGAACCTGGGGTTCAAACCACCGACAGAAGTCATCAACATGGCAAAACAAAGATACTAAACTAAGCATTGGGTGGTCAGATGGGTTGAGAATTAGGCACTTTCAACTGTATCTGTTCCATCCCTTTTTATCCCGAACTCACGTTAATCTACTTTTTATTTGCACATTAGGGGCAATTGCAGCGTAACTTGTGTGCCTTGACCTACTGCACTCTGAACCTCAATGCTACCTTGGTGAACCTGCGTGATCGCCTGAGCAATAGCTAACCCCAAGCCAGTTCCGCCTGTTTTGCGAGAGCGATCGCTATCAACGCGGTAGAACCGATCAAAAATTTGGGTTTGTTCTACGGCTGCAATCCCAATCCCAGTATCTTTCACGGTGATCAATGACATGCGATCGCGGGGCGTTAAACTAACTACCACCTGCCCCCCATTTGGTGTGTACTGAATTGCATTGGCAATTAAATTTGACACCAAACGATAAAGCTGAGACTCGTTCCCCAATACATAAACTTCATGAGTTGGCATTTGATGGGTGAGGTGAATATCAGCGAGCGTTGCCAGTTCTAAAAATTCCTCTGTTAGATCGCTGATTAAATCATTTAAGCAACAGGGCTGAAAGGGCTTAGGCGATGAATTTTGCTCAAGACTGGTTAAAAACAGTAAGTCTGCAATTAAATGGCTCAAGCGTCTTCCTTGCCGCTCTACTGTCTGGAGCATCACTGGAATATGATGTTGGTGGGTCGGAGGGAGGCGCAAGATTGCTTCTACTGTTGCCAAAAGGCTAGCTAGAGGCGATCGTAGTTCGTGGGCAGCGTTAGCGGTGAACTGTTGCTGCTGCTGGTAGGACTGGTAAATGGGCTGCATGGCTAGTCCTGAGAGCCACCAGCTAGAGAATCCCACTAGAAGCAAGGCAATGGGAAAGCCAATCACAAGAATCCATTGAATTCGCTTCGTTTCAGCATCAAAGGTTTCTAACGTGCGCCCAATCTGTAAATAACCCCAGGAGGAATGCGGGTGAGGATCGAGCTGTGAAGTGTAATGGGCACCTGCACTGTGCAAGATAATTGTGAATTGCTGGTAACGGATGCCATTGGCGCTTTGCAGTGTTTGCCAGGGTGTAGCGTGTAAGGTGGGTGGCAAATCGGTGGGTTGATTCGGTGAAAAGGCGAGAAGTTTGCCGTGATGATTAAACAGACGAATGTAGTAGGTGCTGCGATCGCTAATTCCAGTGGTATGTCGTTGAATCAACGTTGGGTTGGTGTTGCAGGGTTGTCCTGCTAAACAAAGTTCTGGCAAAATGCGGCGTAACCCTGCCGTTGGGTCTTCTGAAGCAGGCAGCATCGGTTCCAGGCTGTCATGAAGCGTACCCGCGATCGATTCCATTTCTCGCTCCATTGCAGCCCAATTGGATTGAACTAGCGATCGATACATTCCTAGCCCCAACAGGCTCAAAATCGCTCCCATCACCAGCGCATACCAGAGGGCTAAACGAGTCCGGCTGCGACGAAACAGTTGGTGGCTGTTCATGGTGGCAATTTACAAAGCAGTGTTGAAACGATAGCCCTGCCCCGGAATGGTTTCGATCGGGCAGGTGCAGCCGTGACTCGCTAATTTCCGGCGCAATAAACGCATTTGAGCGGCAACGACATTACTGATGGGCTCCTCATCCAGATCCCAGAGTTGATGTCGGATTTTGCTGCCTGAAATGATGCGATCGGGATTTTGCATCAGGTAGGCGAGAATCTGAAATTCCTTCACGGTTAACGGAATCGTTTGAGGAGGTTGAGTGGCAGTGATAGACAGAGCATTGTTGGCATAGTCGAGTGTGAATGCACCAATCGTTAAGTTTTGGGGCTGGAATTGGGGCGATCGCCGCTGAAGTGCTCGCAATCGCGCCAACAGTTCCTCCATGACAAATGGCTTGACTAAGTAATCATCCGCGCCAGCATCCAACCCTGCGACCCGGTTCTCTGGTTGCCCCAAGGCTGTCAACATTAGCACAGGTAAAGGATTTTGGTGCACTCTCAGCCGCTGGCATAACTCCAGCCCAGATAGCTCTGGCAACAGCCAATCCACGATCGCCACGGTGTAGTCTGTCCACTGGCTTTCCAGACAATGCCATGCCTGAGTGCCATCTAGCACCCAATCCACGACATATTTTTCGCTGACTAAAACTTGCTTGATCGCCAGCCCCAAATCAGCTTCATCTTCCACCAGCAAAACTCGCATCGCCTCAAGAAAATCAACCACGAGCTTGATTCTACCGAAACCGCTGCAATTTCACCTGATTTTCATCTGCCCTTTGGCAGACTATGAAGGATTTTGCTCAACCCACGTCATTGTGAGGAGGTAGTATGAAACGTTTTCCATTCATGAGTTCTATTCTTGCCATTAGTTTGGCAGTTAGTTTGCCCAGCGTTGGGTTTGCTCATATTGGGCATGGCGATGAATTTCAGGCAGAAGGAGGAATCGATCGTGTAGCAGTGAACGCTGAAACTGATCCACTGCTAGGAATTGAAGTCACCTCGATTGAATCCGCTGCCGATGGAAGTGCGGCTGTATTCGTTCCGGCGACAGCACTGGTGGATGACAATGGACGACAACTTGTTTTTGTGCAGTATGAGAATTTCTATGAGCCAGTGCCCGTCACAACAGGCGTAACCCAAGGCGAATTGATTGAAGTCACTGAAGGATTGTCGGTCGGCGAACAACTCGTAACTCAGGGAAGTCTGTCGCTCTATGCCGAATCCCGCAAAACTCAAACGGTTGATGCAACCACCAGTGCTGATGCAACTGCTTCCCCTCAACCGGATGTAACCCATGCTCAGGCAGATGCACAAGGAATTCCTCATAGCCATGATGCGGATGGCAATCTCGTTGAGCCCGGTGAAATTGCTCAACAACCGGGTGAAGCCACTCAGTCATCTCAGGGCTTTCCAGTCGGGATAGTAGCTGCCCTCGGTGGGGGAGCCGTGCTGTTGGTGGGAGCGATCGCCGTTTTGGGTGGTCGTAAGAAAAAGAGCATCTTTTCTGATAAGGATGGGGGACTTTAATCCAAGATGTTCAACTCAATTCTGAATCAGACCCTTAAAAACTCGATCGCCCAACGCTGGTTCATCGTTGTAGCTGCCATCTTGGTAACTGTATGGGGTGTTATCAGCGTTACCCAGATGCCGCTGGATGTGTTTCCCGAATTCGCACCGCCCCAAGTCGATATTCATACCGAGGCGACTGGACTCGCCCCTGAAGAAGTCGAATCGCAAATTACGGTGCCGATCGAACGGGCGGTGAATGGCTTGCCAGGAGTGACGACGGTGCGATCGTCCTCCAAGGTGGGGCTGTCGATGGTGCAGGTAGTATTTGACCAGGATGCTGATATTTTTCGGGCACGGCAATCGGTGACTGAACGGCTGCAACAGGTGACGAATCAGCTTCCTGAAGGCACTCATCCACCAGAGATTTCACCGCTGGCATCGCCGTTGGGCACGATTTTGATGTACGCCTTTACGGTGAATGGGCAGGGGCAAACATCCATGATGGATCTACGCCGCTTCGTGGATAGCACTCTTAGCAGCCAGATTTTGTCGGTTCCAGGAGTCACGGATGTCACCATTTACGGCGGCGATGAGCAGCAGGAACAGGTGTTGGTTGATCCGGAACGGTTGCGATCGCTCAATGTCTCCCTCACCGAAGTCACTGATGCCGCCAGAGGCGCAAACTCCAATGCTCCAGGTGGCTTCCTAATTGGGGGTGGTCAAGAACTCTTGGTGCGTGGCATCGGGCAGGTGCAATCTATTGAAGATTTGCAGCAGTCGGTGGTGAAGGTCGATAACGGCGAACCTATCCTGCTACAAGATGTGGCGGACGTGCAAACCGGGGCAGTACTCAAACGTGGAGATGCTAGCTTTAACGGGCAGCCTGCCGTCGTGATGATGGTGAACAAGCAACCCGATGTCGATACGCCGACCGTCACCCAAGCCGTGGAAGCGGTAATGGAATCTTTGCAGCCGAACTTTCCGGCGGATGTACAAGTTGCGCAAACCTTCCGGCAGTCAAGCTTTATCGACTCGGCGGTGGGGAATGTCGGCAAGTCTTTGATCGAAGGCATCATCATTGTTTCGGTGATTATGCTGCTGTTTTTGATGAATTGGCGCACGGCGGTGATTACCCTGAGTGCGATTCCGCTGTCGTTGTTGATTGGCTTGATGTTCATGAAAGCCTTTGGCTTGGGCATCAATACGATGACGCTGGGTGGCTTGGTGGTTGCCATTGGTTCCGTCGTCGATGACTCGATCGTGGATATGGAAAACTGCTATCGCGGACTCCGCACGAATCAGGCACAGGGCAATCCGAAACACCCGTTCCAGGTGGTGTATGACACGTCTGTGGAAGTGCGGCTGGCGGTGATTTTCTCGACGGTGATTATCGTTGTGGTGTTTGCCCCGATCTTCAGTTTGACGGGGGTGGAAGGGCGCATTTTTGCGCCGATGGGGGTGGCTTATTTGCTCTCGATCGCCGCTTCTACCCTGGTTGCCATGACCCTTTCGCCTGCCCTGTGTGCCATTCTGCTGGCAAACCAAACCTTGCCCCAGGAAGGCACCTTTATTTCCCGTTGGGCAGAGCGCCTGTATCGTCCGCTGTTGAATGTGGCACTGCGATCGCCCCAAATCATTTTGGGATTAGCGTTGGCTTCTTTAGTGGCTGCTTGTGCGATCGTGCCCTCGTTGGGACGGGTGTTCTTACCAGAATTTCAAGAAAAATCGATGGTCAACTCGATGGTCTTATTTCCGGGAGTTTCCCTGGATATGACCAATCGGGCAGGCTTTGCTCTGGCAAATTCGCTGAAGGATAATCCGCTGTATGAGTGGGTGCAGGTGCGTGCCGGACGGACTCCCGGTGATGCCGATGGAGCCGGGGTCAACATGGCGCATGTGGACGTGGAACTGAGCGATGAAGCGCTCAAAGACCGGGAAGCCAGTGTGCAACAGTTGCGCGATGCATTCCTTAAGTTGCCCGGTGTTGCCCCGAATATCGGTGGGTTTATCTCCCACCGGATGGATGAGGTGCTGTCTGGCGTAAGAAGTGCGATCGCGGTTAAAATCTTTGGCCCCGATTTAGCTGAACTGCGGCGAATTGGAGAACAGGTGCGCGACGTGATCGAACCGATTGAAGGAGTGGTCGATTTGCAGCTTGAACCCCAACTGCCGATTCGTCAGGTGCAAATCCAATACGACCGCGCAGCGGCGGCAACCTACGGATTGAGTATGGCGCAATTATCAGACGTTGTAGAAACCGCACTCAATGGTCGAGTCGTGTCACAGGTGGTAGAAAATCAGCAGTTGATTGATGTCTCCGTCTCTCTGACCGAAGCCGCCCGCAATAGCCTAGATGCTATCCGCGCAATTCCCATTTCCACGCCTACTGGAGAAATAATTCCGTTAGGTGATGTGGCGATCGTGGATTATGGCATGGGAGCCAATGTGGTGAATCGGGAAGATGTTTCCCGGTTAATTGTGGTTTCCACTAACGTTGCGGAACGCGATCTCGGTAGCGTAGTTGGTGATATTCAAGCTCAAATTCAGCAAAACGTTCAATTGCCCAATGGTTACTTCATTCAATATGGTGGGCAATTTGAGGCAGAGCAAAATACCTCGAATAACCTGCTAATTTTTAGCATCCTGGCAGCGATCGCCATTGCAGTGTTGATGTTCTTCTCGGTGAAGTCTTTACCTGCGACGATCGCCATCATGATCAACTTACCGCTGGCGTTAGTGGGTGGCATTGTTTCGATTCTCTTAACGGGTGGCGTGATGTCGATCGCGTCTTTGATTGGTTTTATCACTTTGTTTGGGGTTGCGGTACGGAATGGGTTATTACTGGTAGACAACTACAACAAAAAGTTTGCACAGGGAATGCACCTGAAAGATGTGATTACGAAAGGGTCACTCGAACGGGTGAATGCCATTTTGATGACAGCGTTGACTTCTGCCTTGGGGATGCTGCCTTTGGCGATCGCCAGTGGAGCCGGAAACGAGATCTTGCAACCGCTGGCGATTGTGGTGTTAGGTGGGTTGTTTACTTCCACAGCGCTGACGTTGCTGGTAATTCCTGCCATTTACGCCCAGTTTGGTAAGTGGCTGATTCCTAGACAAAAAGATGATAATGCAGTGGATATGAGTTTTCCGGTAAATACGATTGCACAACCACCGATAAGCTCGAAGCTGTAGTTTTTGAAGATCAAGAAGAGGCGTGATTTGCTCAATGTTGGAGGCAATCGCGCCTGTTTCTTAGTAATTGCGAGTTAAAATACATGGAAACATTGTTATTGACGTGAGTTCAGGTTAAGCAGAAGCAGGTGTGAATGATTTCAGACGAACCGGATCAGCAGCGAATTGAGGACGATGTTTTTATCTTTCCGGCCTCATTTGCTCAACAACGCCTATGGTTTATCGAACAGCTGCTACCTGGAGACTCTTTATACATTATTCCGCTGGTGTTCCGACTCACAGGCTCACTGCAGCGATCGCACCTTGAGCAAAGTATTCAAGCGATCGCCCAACGTCATGAAACGCTTCGCACTACATTTGATGTCATAGACGGGCAATTGATACAGGCGATCGCCCCTACTCTGCCAGTCCCCCTCAAACTAGCAAATTTAAGCTCTTTCCCCGCCAGCGATCGCGAAAGGATGGCACTTGATCAGATTTGGCAAGAGATTCAGCAGCCGTTTCACCTCAATCAAGGACCGCTGTTTCGAGTGCATCTGTGGCAATTGCAGGAAGCTGAACATCTGCTACTGATGGCACTACACCACATTGTTTTTGATGAGTGGTCAAGTGGGGTTTTAATTCGAGAACTGGGTGAACTGTATGCAGCCTTTGTGGAAGGCAAGCCTGCTACACTGCCAGAGTTGCCGATTCAATATGCCGACTTTGCCCACTGGCAACGAGAGTGGTTGCAGGGAGAAGTCCTCAACACTCAACTGCACTACTGGCGGCAACAATTAAAAGATGTACCTATTCTCAATTTGCCTGGAGCAAATCGATCGTTAGCGCCTTCATTGCAGCAAAGCCATCGGGGCTCTAGTCAATTGCTAGAGTTGCCGCAGCAATTGTTAGAGGCCTTGGAAGCATTAAGCCAGCAATCAGGTGTCACCCTATTTATGACCCTATTGGCCGCCTTTCAGACATTGCTGCATCGCTATACAGGCCAGGCCGATATTGCGATCGGTTCACCCATTGCCAATCGGCACCGCAGCGAGCTAGAGGGATTGATCGGATTTCTGGTCAACAGCTTGGTGTTGCGAGTTGATTTGGCAAACAATCCCACCTTTCGCGAATTGTTGGCCCAAGTGCAAGAGGTTACCTTAGCGGCCTATGCCCATCAAGATGTGCCATTTGAGAAGCTTGTTGAGGAGCTGCAACCTGTTCGGAGCCTGGGTCAAAACCCGCTATTTCAAGTTGTTTTTGCCCTCCAAAATACACCAATGGAGCAGTTGGTGTTACCAGGCCTAGTCCTAAGCCCCTTGGAGTTGGAGACCAAAACGTCCCGCTTTGACTTGGAGCTATATGTCTGGAAGTGTACCGACAACTTTAGAAACTTGTGGGGGCAGGGTTGGCAGCAGTCAGATGGTTTGCGGGGTGTGATTGTCTACAATACCGATTTGTTTGATGCGGCCACCATCACCTCCCTGCGCCAGCATTTTCAGACCCTGCTGGAGGGAATTGTTGCCAACCCAGATACGCCTCTCTCGGCCCTGCCTTTATTAACGTCTGAAGCACAAGGGGCGTTGTGGGAGCATTGGCGCAGCAGTCAATCCAGTTATCCAGAGAATGCTTGCATTCATCAATTGTTTGAAGCACAGGTGCAGAAAACACCAACCGCGATCGCCCTCCAGTTTAATCATCACAAGTTCACTCATCACAAGTTTACCCATCAACAGTTTACCTATGAGGCATTAAATCAAGGCAGCAACCAACTAGCCCATTACTTGAAACGATTGGGAATTGGGGCTGAAATGCCCGTTGGTATTTGTTTGGAACGCGGCGCAGAGGCGATCGCCGCCATGCTAGCAATTCTCAAAGCGGGGGGGGCTTATGTGCCGCTTGATCCCAATTACCCACCCGAGCGGCTCCACTTCATGCTAGAGGATGCCGGAATCACAGTCGTGCTGACTCAGGCAGAGTGGGCAGATTCGCTGCAAACTGGTCACGCTCAAGTGATTTGTTTGGAGCAAGAATGGGGGGCGATCGCCCAAGAGTCAGACGAAAATCTAGCCACGTCTGGCACTGCTGATCAGCTGGCTTATGTGATCTATACCTCCGGCTCCACTGGAACGCCCAAGGGGGTAATGGTGCCGCACCGGGCAATTAATCGATTGGTATGTGAAACTGACTATGTGCAGATAGAAGCGGGCGATCGCATGGCTCAAGTAGCAAACCTGGCCTTTGATGCAGCGACCTTTGAAGTTTGGGGCGCACTTCTCAATGGCGCACAACTGATTGGCATTGAGCGAGAAACGACGCTGTCACCGGCTGAGTTTGTGAGCGAATTGCAGGATCAGCAAATCAGTACTTTATTTCTCACAACAGCCCTATTCAACCAAACCGTTAGCCAAAATCCTGCCGCATTCCGTTCGCTCAAATATCTCTTGTTTGGTGGCGAGATGGTGAATGGCGATCGCGTGCGGTCGGTGTTACAGCAGGGAAAACCTCAGCACTTGCTGCATGTCTATGGCCCCACTGAAAACACCACTTTCTCGACTTGGTATGAGATCGAGGATGTACCAGAAAATGCCACCACGATTCCGATTGGTCAGGCGATCGCCAATACTCAGATATACCTGCTAGATGAAAATCTAACGCCAGTGCCAGCGGGTGTAATCGGCGAAATTTATTTGGGCGGTGCTGGATTGGCACGGGGTTATTTAAATCGTCCAGAGTTGACAGCAGAGCGATTTATAGATAGCAGGAGCGAAGCCTTCGCGGCCAAAAAACTTGGATCAACCACAGCCTTATCTACAACTTTACCTACAGCTTTACCAACAGTTTTATCGACAAGAATGCCGCACCCCTTCACCCTTTACAAGACGGGCGATCGCGCGCTTTACCGTCCTGACGGCAACCTGGAGTTTTTGGGACGTGCAGATCATCAAATCAAGATTCGGGGCTTTCGAGTCGAGTTGGGTGAAATTGAACTGGCGATCGCCCAACATCCAACCATCCAAACGGCAGTGGTCGTGATGCGACAAATCGAACATGATTCCCAGCTTGTTGCCTACGTCGTGCCCCAATCCGCAGCGATGCCAACTGAATCAGAACTGCGGTTGTTCCTCAAAACCAAATTGCCCGCCTATATGCTGCCTGCGACCTGGGTTGTACTAGACAGTCTCCCCCTCACGGCCAATGGCAAGATCGATCAAAAAGCACTGCCACCTCCAGATCTAACCATTGCTAGAACCTGCCCAACCATTGCTCCCCAAACGTCTCTAGAAGCCTCCCTCCTCGAACTTTGGGCGCATCTCCTGGGGCGCAAACAAGTAGGAATTCACGATAATTTCTTTGAACTGGGTGGACATTCCCTCTTGGCGACTCAGCTCATCTCACGCATTCGCGATCGCTTGCAGATAGAGTTGCCCCTCCGCACGGTGTTTGAAGCACCCACCATTGCAGAACTTGCCCACACCATCGAGTCTTTGCAGAAAAAAGAATTGGCTTCGCAACAACGTGAGGAAGTAGAGCTATGACTAAAAGCACCATTGCTGAATTTGTGTCTCATCTCAATAGCCTGGATATGCAGGTATTTGTTGAGGGCGATCGCAATACTTCCCTAGACGAAATTCGGTTGCGTTGCAGTGCGCCAGCAGGGACGCTAACCGCCGAACTGCGGCAGGAATTAGCCGATCGCAAAGCCGAACTGATTGCCTATCTACATCAAGAAAAAGCCAAGGACGAATCCTTCCCGCCTATTCTCGCCCCTGCCGATTTACATTCAGCCGACGTTCAAAGTCGTCCATTTTCTACATCTTCCCAAACCTTCCCCCTATCCTTTGCCCAACAGCGCTTGTGGTTTTTGTACCAACTTGCCCCCAACAATCCTTTTTATAATGTGCCTGCGGCCATTCGCTTGACTGGAAGACTTGATCAAGCCGCGTTAGAGCAATCGCTGCGTGAAATTGTGCGCCGTCATGCCGCCCTTCGCACCACCTTTACCACCCTGGATGGACAACCTGTTCAAGTCGTTGAACCTGT
Organism: Elainellales cyanobacterium; assembly: GCA_041746655.1. GTDB lineage: Bacteria > Cyanobacteriota > Cyanobacteriia > Elainellales > Elainellaceae > JBGTGR01. Next base: position 145,483 of record JBGTGR010000070.1, read on the forward strand.
TGCTCAGGTTGAATTAGCAGTTGTGAATTTGCAAACAGCTGAGGTGAGCAATTCTGCTACAGGAACCCTCCGCGAGCCCGAACGAATTAGCCAACAATTAGCCACGGCTGAAGCCCAACGTCCGTTTAATCTGACCACTGATCCGCTCTTGCGCCTGACGCTGCTGCAATTTACCCCAACGGAGTCGGTGCTGCTGCTGACCCTGCATCACATTGTTGCCGATGGCTGGTCATTGGGTGTGCTAATCCGCGAACTCGGTAGCTTGTATACCGCTTTAGTGACAGGCCAAACACCCGCATTGCCACCCTTGCCCATTCAGTACACAGATTTTGCCTGTTGGCAGCGCGAGTGGTTGCAGGGAGAAGTTTTAGAAAAACAATTGGCATATTGGCGTAAGCAGTTACAAGATTTGCCAGTGCTGCATCTGCCTGCCGATCGCCCCCGTCCAAACGTTCAAACCTACCGGGGCGCAACCTATCCGCTCCAAATCCCCCCAACGCTGACCCAGGCCCTAGAGTCATTGAGCCAGCAGTCTGGCATATCCCTCTTTATGACCCTATTGGCAGCGTTTCAAACGTTGCTTTATCGTTATACGGGGCAAGAAGACATTGCGATCGGATCTCCCATTGCCAACCGCCACCGCAGTGAGTTGGAAGGGCTAATTGGCTTCTTTGTGAATAGCTTGGTGATGCGTACCGATCTGTCTGGTAATCCTACCTTTCGTACTCTGCTAGAGCGGGTTCGGGATGTTGCCCTAGAAGCCTATGAGCATCAGGACTTACCGTTTGAGAAGTTGGTAGAAGAACTCGACCCCGATCGAGATCTCAGCCGCAATCCCCTGTTTCAAGTTGCCTTTGCGCTGCAAAATGCCCCCATGCAGCCCTTAGAATTACCAGGATTGATGCTAGAACCTGCCCCCCTCGAGTCAGGCAGCACCCGGTTTGATCTAGAAGTTCACCTATGGGAGCCAGCCCACGGCCTGCGGAGTCTATGGCGATCGCAAGCAGGCTTGAGCGGCTTTATTTCCTACAGCACAGACTTGTTTGATCGAGACAGAATAGGCCGTTTAATCGAACATTTCAAAACCTTGCTAGCAGGCATCGTCGCCAATCCCGATGCTTGTCTGTCAGACCTGCCTTTGCTCACCCCCACCGAATACCAGCAATTGACGGCATGGAACCGATCGCCCTTGACATCCCCTCAACCAAATGGGCAAGCAGGCGGCTTTCATCACATCTTTGAAGCTCAGGTGCAATTGGCTCCAGAGGCGATCGCCCTCGTCTCAGAACAAGCATCGCTCACCTATGCAGAACTCAACCAACGAGCCGATCGCCTCGCCCAAACATTGAGACAAATGGGAGTCCAGCCTAATGCTCTGGTGGGCCTATGTGTCGATCGCTCTGCCGACATGGTGATTGGCATTCTTGGAATTCTCAAAGCCGGAGGAGCTTACGTCCCCCTCGATCCGAGCTACCCGGGCGATCGCTTGCACTTCATCTTGACCGATACGCAGGTTACAATTCTGCTGACACAATCTTGGCTCATGGAAATGCTACCGCGATCGCAAGCGCAGATCCTTTGTCTTGATCGAGACATTGATCTGGATCTAGACCAAGAGCAATCTCTCGAGCAAACCAGCGTCCAGGCCAGCGTCCAGGGTAGCGCCCCCCAGAAAGAAGGGAATCCGTTAGCCATTGGGGAACAGGGCTGCACGGCTGACCATCTTGCTTATGTCATTTATACCTCCGGTTCTACAGGTACACCCAAAGGGGTTCTCTTGTCTCATCGGGGGTTGTGTAACGTTGTGGCGGCCCAGCAACACCTCTTTCAGCCGCCTCGCAATAGTAGAGTTTTGCAATTTAGTTCTCTTAGTTTTGATGCATCTGTCTTCGAGATTGCCCTAGCCTTAGGTTCTGGCGGCACATTATATATTCCCCCCAGATCTGCCCAGCGACCGGGAATGGATCTGGTGCAGTTTTTAAACGACAATGCCATTACCCATGCTTTGCTGACTCCGGCCGTATTAGCAGTTTTGCCGTCTACGCAAATTCCCACGCTGCAAGTCTTGGTGACAGGGGGAGAAGCCTGCTCTAGCCAAGTGGTCGAGCGTTGGGCTGCCAATCGCCGCTTCTTCAACGCCTATGGTCCCACGGAAACTACCATCTGGGCAACGATTGCCGAACTTCATTCAGGCGATCGCCCTCTCACAATTGGTCGCCCCGTCCTCAATACTCAGGTGTATATTCTAGATGCCAATATGAATCCGGTTCCCGCAGGCATTCCAGGGGAGCTATATATTGGCGGAGAAGGCCTTGCCTGTGGATATCTCAATCGCCCAGAGTTGACAGCAGAACGGTTTGTTTCCAATCCTTTTCAAAAGAACGGCCCAGAATCACCCCTTCCCCATTCTCCAATCCCTACGCCGCGACTCTACAAAACAGGCGATCGCGCCTACTACCACACCGATGGCACCATTGAATTTCTGGGTCGAATTGACAATCAAATCAAAATCCGAGGCTTTCGGGTCGAACTCGGCGAAGTTGAAGCGACCTTACAACGCCATCCCGCCATTCAAGATGCTGTGGTTATCCCCTCCGACGAGCCATCTAGTCAGATGCGCCTGCTCGCATACTTTAGCCTCAATCACCAACATTTTCAAACGGCTTTGCGATCGCTTCAAACCCAACACATTCAACATTGGCAAGCCCTCTACGACCAAACCTACTACGCCCCCGAGCCAGCTCAGCCCTTCAATGTTACGGGTTGGAACAGCAGCTATACCGGAGAACCCATTCCGCTAGAACAAATGCAAGAGTGGGTGGGCGATCGCGTCCAGCAAATTCTTGCCCTCAAGCCCAAACGAGTGTTAGAAATTGGCTGCGGCACGGGGCTACTCCTCTTTCAAATTGCGCCGCACTGTCAGCAATATGTCGGAACAGACTTCTCAAAAGAGGCGTTGGAGTCTATTCAAACTCAATTGACATCCCTCAATCTGCCTCAAGTCAAACTCCTACACCGCATGGCCACTGACTTTGCAGACGTTGATCTATCATCATTTGATGTGGTGATTTTAAATTCAATCGTCCAGTATTTTCCCAGCCAAGACTATCTAATACAAGTGCTAGAGGGAGCACTTCAGGCCGTAGCGACTGGTGGTGTTCTGTTTCTGGGTGACGTGCGAAATCTAGCTTTGCTCACAGCGTTCCATACGTGGGTACAGTTTTGTCAAGCAGATGCAAGTATGGAGCGCCGCCAACTTCAGCAACTTGTAGAACGCTCACAGTTTGAGGAACCTGAGTTGGCGATCGCCCCAGAGTTTTTTCATGCATTGCCACATCAATTCCCTCAAATTCGGCAGGTTCAAATCCAGCTCTCACGGGGTCGCAGCCAAAACGAAATGACGCAGTTTCGCTACAATGTGTTGCTGCATATAGAAGAATCTCAGGAATCTAAAGCAACTCAACACGATTCAATTCAATACCAGAACTGGCAGCTTGAACCAACCACAGTTGAAGAAATCCAAAAGTATATAGTCGAAGCTCAACCTGAGATCTTGCTGATCACGAATGTGTCAAACCGTCGGGTCAATGATGCCGTCAAAGTTGCAAACTGGTTATGCAATCAAGATGCTTCGAAAGCAGTTGGATCTAAAACGAGTGGGCCTAAAGCGTTTGGACCTAAAAACGTCGGGCAAATGCGAGTAGAATTACAAGATTTTGTTGAAACGGCGATCGCCCCGCAAGACTGGTGGGATTTGGAATCAGTACTCCCTTATAGCGTAGAAATTACCTGGTCACCTCCAACTCACACAGACAACTATGATGTGCTACTTGTTCGACATGGAATCGATGCAAATTTTAATAGAAGTTTTGATGTAAGTGTTAATGTAGGTGCTGACAAAAGGTTGCATACAAAGGCCAACTTGCCCACTGCTCAGCGGCCCGATGGCGCTTGGGAGCAACACACGAACAATCCGCTCCAATCACACTTTGCCCATCAACTTATTCCGGAGCTGCGTCAATCCCTCAAACAAACCTTACCTGAGTATATGGTGCCCTCTGCCTTTGTGCCGTTGGCAATGCTTCCTCTCAATTCCAGCGGTAAGGTTGACCGTCGTGCCCTCCCAGCTCTTCCCCAGCGTTCAACCCCCTCTTCAAATTCAGCCAATGTGATCGCCAGCCCTAATCCTGCCTCCCTAACTCCCACAGAAACAACCCTAATTGATATTTGGAAAGACCTCTTGCGGCTCAAACAAGTCAACATTCACGACAACTTTTTTGAACTGGGTGGACATTCTCTCTTGGCAACACAAATGACCTCCCGTGTCCGAGATGCCTTTGGGTTAGAACTACCGCTCAAGTGCGTGTTTGAAGCTCCGGCGATCGCCCAACTTGCCCCTATCCTAGATAGCTTGTGCGACACACCTTTAACTCCCAAAATTCCTCCTCTTGTTCGGTTAGATCGATCTGCTCACCGTCGCAAGCGATCGGCCTTGCCCAGTAATAATGCTCTTGCTCTCCCCCAGCAAGCCCAGGAAGTTCCACCTTCCAATCAGCAAGTTAAAGTTTCTGAGCAATTGCTGCCAGAATCTAGGCCAATTAAAGAATCTAGGTCGGTTATAGAACCTAGATCACCTCTCATTCCCTTAACCTTGGCCAATGGGAGAGGCAGCAAGCAACCTTTTTTTTGTGTCCATCCTATGTTTGGAGTGGTGTTTCCCTATCTAGAACTAGCACACCATCTAGATAGCATTGCCAAGCAGTTTCCTGAAGGGGGCGATCGCAGTTTCTATGGACTCCAACCATTGGGATTGGGTGGAGAATCTCCACCGCTCAATCGAATTGAGGCGATCGCCACCTACTACATTCAAGCCATGCGATCGCTCCAGCCCCACGGCCCCTATTTTCTCGGCGGCTGGTCTTTTGGCGGTTTGGTTGCCTTTGAGATGGCACAACAGCTAACTCAGGCAGGGCAACAGATTGGCCTGCTAGCAATTCTCGACACTCCAGCCCCTTCCAACAAACCTTCTTTGCTGCAAAGCCTCAAATTTTTGTTTGGAACGGCTCTCTGGTCTACGCTGCCATTCTTGCTAGATTACGGTGCAATTGTCAGAAATCGACTACACTCCCAAAACTCCTGGCTTTCTCGCTGGCAATGGTCTGCAATTACCCGCTTGCTTCCCGAAGAATCTCAATTGCAGTTATTGGATGAATCGGCGATCGCCCCCATGCTAAGAATTGTCTATGCCAATGCTCAAGCCGCATCCCAATATACACCGCAGGTTTACCCCAACCGCATCACATTATTCAAAGCCGCTGAACAATCTGATGCCATTGGACAAGATTCAACTCTAGGCTGGAGTACATTCGCAAGTGACATTCAGCTCCATCAGGTACCAGGCAACCATCTATCTCTGTTAAAACAGCCCCACGTTCAAACTCTAGCTCAACAACTTGGGCAATGTTTGTTTGAGTAATGTCTGGTTGAGCGGGGAAGAACGAACTGTTCAATCAGCACTCAGCTTTAGATCTTTTTCGTGGCAGCAATCAAGCTGTAAAAGCGCCACGACAAAATACAGGCTGCCGCTGCCAAACCGATCGCCAATCCTAGCCAAAGCCCCACACCGCCAAACTCTAGACGGATTCCCAACCAATAGCCGCTGCCCAAGCCTACAATCCAATAGGCGATGACCCCAATTAGCATAGGAATACGTGTATCTTTCAATCCGCGTAATGCTGCGGCGGCAATAATTTGAACACCATCAAAGAGTTGGAACATAGCCGCAACGCCCAGCAATGCCATTGCCATTTGAACAACATCTGCATTGTCTGGATTGTTCACATCTAGATAAAGAGAAACAATGGTTTGCGGCATCGTCCAAAACAATAGCGCCATCATGCCCATAAATGTCGCGCCGATTCCCATGCCCACAAAGCCTGCCAGCCGTGCCCCCCGCAGATTGCCTTGGCCCATCAACTGGCCAACCCTTACGGTGGTCGCGAACGAAATGCCCAACGGCACCATAAAGGTGACAGCTGCTGTCTGCAGGGCAATGTGATGGGCAGCCAAAGTCACGGTTCCAAGCTGACCCATCAAAAATGTGGTGACGGTAAACAACCCACTTTCCACACCTGCCAATACCCCAATCGGCCAGCCCGTCTGGACAAGGCCCATAAAAATCCGGCGATCAAAGTACCGTAGGTTTGGGAAAATGTTGTAGGGCTGAAACTGGGGTTGCCTCAGAATGTAAAACACTAAAGTGGTAAACATGAGCCAGTAAGAAATCGTGCTAGCCCAGCCAATTCCCGCCAATCCCAAGGCCGGAAAGCCTAACTTGCCAAACATCAGCACGTAATTGGTAGTTCCGTTGAATATCATGCCGCACAGCATGATCACCATCACCGAGCGAGGCTGCGATAGGGCCGCAACAAAGTTTTTCAGAGCCGCAAATCCTACTCCTGGCAAAAATCCCCACATCACGGCCCGCAGGTAAACTTCGGCCAGGATAACGTTGTTTTCTGCTTGGCCTAGCTGCCGCAGGATCGGTCCTATAAACCAAATCAGCAGTAGGACGGGAATGCTGAGCAACAAGGAGAGCCACAACCCTTGGGCGGCAACCCGTCCAACAATATTAGTCTTGCCCGAGCCATGCGCTTCTGCCGTTAAGGGGCTAACGGCGGAAATAACGCCTGTGGTGATGATGAGCAGAGCAGAGAAAACAGCGGAGCCTAGCCCCCCTGCGGCCAAAATCTGGCTGCCCAATAGCCCCATCATGACGGTATCGATAAATGCTGTTCCAGCCTGAGCGAGTTGAGCGCTGGCTAAGGGGACAGAGAGCTGCAAGGAGGCTGTGATCTCGGAGAACAGACTAGACTTTTTCAGCGTATGCTTCATCAACCCAAAAACAGGAAACCACGAGCCTAAACACCTGACTACCAAACCTACTAATTTACCAACAAACCTATTCACCCGCCGCAGATAACCTTGAACTCCAACAGACATCTCTCAGCAGTCGGGTGCCTTAGGGTTATTATGCTACCGTGTTTGAGCAATTGGCAGAGGGAACTAGCTTATACCAATTCAATATGAAGCTGCATAGAAGAGAGCTTCCAAAATGAAATCGTAAGATGAGACAGAAATTACCTGCTCACATATAATCTGGTCAAGGACCTCTTGGACGTACTCCCGTAATGTCTGTAAGGACGAGAAGCAC
>JBGTGR010000071.1:0-12812 GCA_041746655.1 Elainellales cyanobacterium
GAGCTTAATTATTTGTAGGATGTGTAAAGCCGTTCCGGCATACCAGAAAAGCGCCAGCGTAACGCATCAAAGGGAAATGGTGCGTTACGGCTACGCCTAACAGCACCCTACAGCATCATTTATTTATGTCCACCTACTTAGCCTTGAACCATTGGTCTTGAGCCATCAGTCTTGATCTAGCAGTCTTGATCCATCAGGCTTGATTCATCAGCCTTGATCATCAGGATTAATCCAGTCAGCGGTAGGTTGTGTTTTCGAGAAAAAATCACCGTTTACATCCATTGCGATCAAATCAGCGAGTGATAGTTATTCTCCAAACACTCCATGACCAAGGCTTCGGGCGATCCATCAGAGCATTACGTCGATTCTCGATAGCAAATCAGACGGCGCAGCAAGTGTTCTTGATTGGCAGGCGATCGCAAAGCCTGAACCGTTTGACGGGCAGTCTCATCCTGCTGCAACTCTGCATACCGAATGGCAATAGACTCAATCAAGCTTCCCCGATCGAATTCATTCCAAATGGCTACAGAGGGATCAATCTGGGCTGCCTCTGCAATGTTTCTGGAGTCTGGCCCTGGAATGGCTTGGGCGATCGCAAATGCTCGAGCCAGGATTTCAGTCGCCCGCTCAGTTTGTCCGCGGCCCCTGTAATGGTCTGAAATCTTCACCCAAAACGCAACCTTTTGATTAGGATCGTGGAGGTTGTCCGCCGCTTGCCAGACTGCCTCTAGATCGCCAACTTCAAGCCTTTGGCGCAAAATAATTTGGAGGAATCGATCCTGGATAGGTTCCGTCTCGATCATCTCAACCAACTGCAACGCCAAATCATACTCCCCTACCCTGAGATACTGAGTGATCAATTGCTCTATTCCATAGGACGATGTTCCAGAAGGATCAAGCGTGCTGACAACATTGAGCGCTTGTGTTTGCATCTCAAGGGCGCGATCGGGCTGCTCAAGCTGTGTAAACTCAATCGCCATTAGGCTTAATGCTTCCAACTTTACTGGGGAATCGTCTAAGTTTTCCAATGACTGCAAGGCTTGGTTGAGCTGATCAATCGCTAAGTTGGGCTGTCTCTCCTGTCGATAGGATTGCGCGATCGCCACCCTGGCCAAGACTTGACTAGGATAAGCGCTGGTGTCTTCAATCCGTTGGAGAAGCTGGATCGCTTGCTCAAATTGCCCAGCCTGAGCATAGCCTGCTGCAATAGAGCGCAACGCTAACGATCGGGTTTGGTTTTCCCATCCGGGTGGAATGACTTCCGCCGCTTGTAGTGCAATCGCAAATTCTCTGGCAACACTTGCCTCCTCAACCAGTTTCAACAGTAGGTTTGATTGAGACGTTTCATCAAGCATCTGACTGAGTTGGAAGGCCAACCCATACTGCTGATTTGCCACATACTGATTGAAAATCTCGCGCAGCAAACTATCTCCACCATAGAAAGGCTCAATTGTTTGGGCGATCGCCACCAAATCACCCAAGAGCGCTGTCCCTGCTTCAGGACGATGGGCACGGTAACTGATAGAGGCTAGCTTGGCTAAAGTTTGGATTTTGATGTTTGGTGAGGCGATCGCGTCAACGACCTCTAGTGCAGTATCTCGTTCTCCTCTCTCCGCATAGACTAGAGCAATTTGAGACAATACATCCGATCGGGAGTCCACTGGCATCGTCTGGGTCAGGGCTAGTGCTTGGGAAAGGATCGAGTTTACCTGCGGAGTGGGCAGAGTTTGGGCGACATGGCTAGCAATTGCGGCCAGAGTTTTCGCTTGAACACCAACAACCTCAATCTGTCCTGCGACTTGTAACGCTTGTTGCTCAGCTCCGGCATGGGCGTAGGCGGTGGCGATCGCACTAAAAATGTCTGCCAAATAGTCCCGATTAGAGGTGGTCATCGCCTCCGTGTGTTGCAGCGCTTGATCCAGAACCTGGATCGCAGCCCCACGATCTCCTAACGCAGCATATCCTTCCGCAACAGGGGAAGCAATCAGTCCAAAGCCATCGCCATGCAGTGAATTGAGTAACTGCTGGGCTTGCTCAAGTAGCGATCGCGCCTGATCAGGCTGATCGAGCATGGTGTAATAATGGGCCAACCGGATCAGAGTTGCCCGTTTGCTATTAATAACTCCATAGTCACCGTCTAGGGTTTGAGCTGCCTCAACCACCTTTGGCAATAGCCCCAGGGGAATCTCCTGCTGTTGAGCTGTGACAGCATGGGCAATGATTCGTTCCATTGTGCCAGGTTGCCCACCTGTTTCACTCGCAATATTTGAAATCAGCTCAGTTTTAGCATGAGGATCTTCAACCCTTGCCACCATTTGTAAGGCTTGATCGAGCGATCGCGCTGCCCAATCAAACTGCCCAGCATCAGCGTAAACTCCGCTGCGATAAATCAGATCCCGCGCCAAAAGTTCAAGGGTTTGACCTCGCCGCTCTGTACACTCGCTGACAGAGTCGCTCAATTGCGTCTGAGCCTCAGCAACCATAAAGGAGAGATGCCTCATAGAAGTGGCACAAAGCAGCATGATTCCGAGCAGACCAGCAGTACGCCACTTCTTGTGCCAATTCATATCGCGCGCGCCTTCGAGAGAGTTAATATAATTCCTCTACAACGTCTCCCGATCAACTTCCGTAAACTTCTATATCCTTTTTGCCGCCTAGATCACAGGCAGTTTCATAATCAAAATCGCCCAAGTGGAGGATTCCGAAACTCAGGATATCGGCTATCAACTTGATGTGCTTTGTAGGTGAGCCAGCGAAATCCCCAATTAGCGACTTTGAGTTGGCGAAAGGCCGCATGGGGATCGGAAAGGTGCGTTTGGGGAAGTTGTTGGCCCATCTCTTTTAGAACCAGGCCTAGCGGTACATCAATCTCGTCTTGAAGTTTGAGACAGCGCGCAAAAAAAGGACCATAGGCCGCAATCAGAGAACCCACCCCACCGCGAGCCTGTCCCCAGCCGATGTAATAAATGCCCTTGTAGTCGTCTAGAAAGCAACTGCCATAGCATTTCACGATCGCTCCCTCGGTACGTTGCAGAGCAGGCGGCAGAAAAGGATAAGAAACATGAAATCCAGTCGCGCAAACAATTAGATCAAATGCTTCACAGCTGCCATCGACAAACTCGACCCGATCTCCTACTAGGTGTCGAACCGCTGGTTTGGGTTGAATTCGCCCATGTTGGATGTAATAAGGCACCTCGTTGTTGAGGGTGGGATGCTTCTTGAAGATCTGGTAGGTGGGCTTAGTCAAGCCGTAGTCCTGATGATTACCAAAGGTGAGGCGAATGATGCCATAGGCGATCAGACGTTGTAGCGATTCTGGCATCCAGCCGCCAATTAGATCGGTAATCGGCCTTCCAGCAAAGGTTTTGGGCAAAAACCAGACCGATTCCCGCAAGCTTAGGACTGACTTCGCCCCAACCCGGCCTGCTTCTGCGGCAATATCACAGGCCGAATTGCCACCCCCAATCACTAAGACCCGTTTTCCCCGCAGTTGATCAGGATGTTTGTAATCTTTGGAGTGAATGATTTCACCCTTAAACTCGCCTTGAAATTGCGGAAAGCGTTTGTCCCAGTGATGTCCATTACACAGGAGCACTCCTTTATAAACCCGCTGTTCTCCATCCTCAAAGGTCACTTGCCAATGATTGTTTTCGACTGGTTGCACCTCTAGAACGGTACGGTTCAGCTCGATGGCAGAACGGAGATTGAACTGATCGGCAAAGGCATTGAGATAATCCCGCATTTGGGCCGCGCCCGGAAAATCAGGATAATCAGCGGGCATGGGAAAGTGGGTGAACTGAGTCACTTTCTTTGATGAAATAATATGTGCCGTTTGATAAACGCCGTGATACCAGTTGCCTCCAATTTGATCGCTGGCATCGACCTGATCGTAGGCAATTCCGGCTGCCTGGAGTGCCTGAGCCATCCCCATTCCCACAAATCCTGCCCCTAGGATCAAGTGTCGATCGGTGCGGTCAATGAATTGGGGGGTAACTCTGGGGCGATCGCTCTGTACCACGACGTATCCTCCGCTGAAACCTGTTATTCATCCAGTCTAAAAGCCAGGGAGCAAAACGTTGGAGTAGATGGGCCGTGTAGGCAATGCGATCGGGAAAAACATGACGTTGATTGCGCTCAATCCCCTTGATCGTGTGGCGCATCACGACAGCCGGATCTGTAATGAGCGACTCAGGAATAGTCCCACCTTCCTCTGCCAACGTGCCATAGCGTTTTGCTTGCAGAATAGGGGTCCGACTAAAAAACGGATAAACAGCAGTCACTCTGACATTGTAAGGTTTTACTTCAGTCAGCAGCCCTTCACTAAAGCCCCGCAAGCCAAACTTGCTGGTGCAGTAGTGCGTCAGGCCAGCAGTGGCAATCCAACCTGCTGCCGATGAAATGTTGACAATATGCCCCGATCGCCGCGCCACCATATCAGCAACAAACAAGCTGCTCAGCCGCATGGGAGCCAGAAGATTGATCTGCATGAGGCGTTCCCATTGCTCAGACGGAATTTCATCCATCCGCCCAAACACCGCAATCCCAGCATTGTTGATCAAAATATCAATTGGAGTATTAAGAGCCTGAACTTTTTTGTAGAGCAGATCACAGCCCTCAGAGGTCGATAGGTCTGCCTCCAGGCAAGCCAGCACTTTTCCCGTTGAGATCGCTTGCTGTAGGCCTACTACTTGTTGCTCTAGTCTGTCCGCCTCTAGATCCGTCAGAATCAGCCGACTCTCTGCCTTGAGCAACTGCCGAGTCAGCTCTTGTCCAAACCCGCCTGCTGCTCCTGTAATCAGTACCACTGCATCTTTGAGCTGAGTCATGATAGTTCCTTTAAGGCCAGGACCAGAAGTCGTTCTGTGTAGTATGGAAGTAGTAGTATAGGACAGACTGATAGCGGTTCTCCTGCAGACGGCATCAAAGATAATCAAGACAATACCAAGACTTCTGCTATTTCGCTCACAAGATAGATGAGGGTGTGCCTCAAATTGTTATGCTTGGGACGAGGTTGTTGCTTTGAGGACGGACCCCTTCTCAACAAATAAACGATGTTGCAAATTTCTAACACGGTGAGTATCCCAGCGCATGAGATTGAGATGAGCGCAGTGCGATCGCAGGGAGCAGGCGGGCAAAACGTCAACAAAGTTGCAACGGCCATTCATCTCCGCTTTGACGTGACGGCCTCTTCACTGCCTGATCGCTACAAAGAGCGGCTATTGAAGCTGAGCGATCAACGCATCACTAAAGATGGCATTCTGGTCATTAAAGCCCAAACCCATCGCAGTCAGGAACAAAACCGGGAAGAGGCAATGCAGCGATTGCAAGAATTAATCAAAGGAGCGATCGCCCTCCCCAAGCCTCGCAAACCTAGTAAACCTACTCGCGGCTCTCAGCGCAGGCGGCTAGATAGCAAAAGCAAGCGATCGCAGCTCAAGTCAATGCGAGGCAATGTCACTGAAGAGTAACTTGCTTTCAATCCCTTCTGAGTTCTCTTTCTCTGAGGAACATTATCAAAACAAATCCCCCTGCTGATTTTTCTGCTGGGGGATTGCGTTGATGTGAGCAGAACAGTCTCTTTTAGCTTTGCATACTAGATCTGGTATGTAGATCTAGTGTGTAGATCTAGTATGCAGATCTAGTACAGTGGCAAAATTATTTTTGTCTAGGGCCTATCAGTGTGAGACTCGACTGATTCGCTAGTATCGTTTCCAGAAGCTCCTGGCTCTGCGCCCGAACGAACAGCAGCATTTACCGTAACGTCTTGAACGCCGTTGATTTCTCTTGCAAGTGGCTCAATTTTATCGAGCTGAGCTTGATCAGTGACTGTACCTCCAACCGTTACTGTGCCGTCTTCTGCTTCAACAGTCAACGCACTGGCGGGTAGATTTGCTTCAAGCTTTGAGCGCACTTGGCTACGCAAATCGCTATCTGTTCGGTCAGCATCGCCGCCTGTCGCATTGTTGCGTTGTTCGGCAGCACGAATATCAGAGTTGAGCTGTCTGCGTCTCAGCTCTGATGTTGCGTCGTCTTGATTGCCTTCGGCAGTGGATTGATCCAAATTAGTTTCAGGGTTATCCGCTGCGTCAGGAGCATCGCTGCTGGTTTGAGCTGTATTGCAACCCACAACAGTAAATAATAAAGCGCTGCCCAAAAGTAGTGAAGTTAGCTTTTTCATGGTTTGATTGAGATGGTTGAGAATGATTGCCCTACGACCTTTTGGAGTAGGTGGTGAAGCCGTAGGGCGAAAAGAAGTAGCCTGAGATTTTCAATCGTTCTCAGGACTTTCAATGCATCGTTTTCTAATGCATCGTTTATGAACCGCTATTAGATGCGATCGGGTGGCAAATTAGCTGCTCCATCCACTCTGGGACGACCTTGGACATTGACATCTAGTTCTTCACGACGAACGGTTTCTTCGGCCTTCACGACCTTTTGGTCAACTTCCTTGTGCATGGTGACTTCTTCCCGAACAAAGGCTTGCTTTTGAATGTTTGGTGTTTCTTCGTACAAGTCCACTCGCGCTACTTCGCCATCGCGGAAGTCTGCCTCACCGGGCTGAACAAATCTATCGGCTTCAGGTAAATCGACTCTTTCGACGATGAGACGTTCTTTTTCAACTGGAACTGCAATGTTGGCTACTTCTGTTTCGACATGTTTGCCAATTGCTACCTCACCTGTCTTTTGTCGCGTTTTCTCAACTTGCAGTTTCTCTTCATACAGTCGAACCGCGTCATTGTCAGCGATTGGTTGAGGTGAGGGCGGTACTGTGCCCACTGGCTGATTGGTTGGAGCTACGACGGGTGCTGCTTGCCCAACAGTTTCAGTGTGGGTAGCATCCGTTGCGTCATAAATGCCCCAATCTTGAATAGTGTGCTGCTTCAAGATTCTTTCAGCATGTTGAATCTCGGCAGTTGTGCCTTGCACCATCACCAAGTAATCACCACGAGAAACGCGATCGCTATAAACTTTTGCTTCCTTCTCAGGAATGCCTAGTCCAACCAATGCACCCAGCAATCCACCTGCGGCGGCTCCAATTGCAGTTCCTGATAACGCCGTTGCCAGCACGGTTGCTCCGGCTCCAGCTAACATTACAGGTCCAATGCCAGGAATAGCCAGAACTCCCAGACCTACTAGCAAGCCCGTAAGACCGCCCACAGCACCACCAGACACTGCGCCTGTTTTAGCTCCATCATCGGCTTTGTTGCCTACTTTGTCGGTCACCTCGGTGCCAGCAATTCCATCGGTGCGATCAGCATCTTTGGCAATTACAGAAACCTTATCCATTGGAAAGCCACTGCGATTAAGCTCATGCAGTGCTTGTTCTGCCTCGCCGCGAGTAGGAAACGTTCCGATCGCCCGTTGAGTTCTATTTAAAGCCATATGTCTTCTTCTTATCTAAAGTAAAGCGGTCTGCTTACTTTATAGTGAGCTGAGTTGAAGGCAGCGGTGTTCCTCCAAAGACATAACTGCGAACCTTCCAAAGAAGTAGCTTCATCTTCATCTTCAAGATTATGCGAATGGCTTAGAGAAAATGATAGCAGCGAGAGAAGAAGGTTTCTTTTCTGACTCCAGATGGATGTATAGTAGGGCGATCGCCATCAAAAGTGGTGTATAACTTTATCTATTGCTTACTGAGATGCTCCTCGAAGACAAACTGCGTCGAATGGCAGTAGCCTGCGATCGCTCTGCTAGGGAGAGAACTGTGCGCTACGATGCAGCTATCCCAGGAAAAATTCGTCCGGCATGATTGACCCAGTCTATCAAAAAATTTTGACTGCAACGATGTCAACTAATGAAGCTGAACGATTGGCGGCACTGCATCGCTACAAGATTCTCGACACACCTCCTGAAGTCGCATTCGATCGCATTACCAAGTTGGCAGCACGGTTGTTTGACATGCCCATTGCCCTCATTTCGCTGCTAGATGAGTCGAGGGCCTGGTTTAAGTCTTGCGTTGGCTTTGATGCCAATGAAGTGCCACTTGATGCCACGTTTTGCAACTTTGCGGTGTCAACCGATGAGCCGCTGATTGTTCCTGATGCTCGGCTGGACGAGCGCTTTGTCTGCAATCCCTTTGTACAGGCTGAACCAGGGGTGCGGTTCTATGCGGGTGCGCCCCTGCTCAGTCGCGATGGCTTCAACTTGGGAACCCTGTGTATCCTCGACAGACAGCCCCGCAACCCACTCACTCCAGAACAGCAAGCCACGCTGGTTGACTTAGCCGCAATGGTGGTGGATGAACTGGAACTAAGATTGGCCGCGCATCAGAGCGCTTGGTCTGAGGAAAAATATCGCACCCTGTTTGAGTCGATCGACGAAGGTTTTTGCACCATTGAAGTGTTGTTCGCTGCCGATGGCAAGCCGTTTGATCACCGCATTTTGCAAGCGAACTCAGCCTTCGAGTGGCAGTCTGGCATTGCCAATCCAGAAGGCAAAACAGCCAGCGAACTGGTGCCGGGACTGGAGCAGTATTGGAATAACCTTTACGCACAAGTGATTAACACAGGTGAGTCTACCCGCGCTGAAGTACGGTCGGATGCGCTCGATCGGTGGTTCGATATTTTAGTTTCGCGGGTTGGTGATGCCGCAATGCGCCAGGTGGCGGTCGTATTTACCGACATCAGCAAACGCAAACAGGCAGAAGCTATCTTGCAGCAGACCTCAGCCGAACTCGAAAGCCAAGTGCGGAAGTTTGATGCAACGCTTTCGACCATCACCGATTCTGTATTTAGCTTTGACCGCGATGGGCGGTTTCTTTACGCCAATCAAGTGTTGCTTGATGTGTGGGGAATCAGCGCAGCAGAGGCGATTGGCAAAACGATGGCTGAACTTAAATATCCCGCAACCGTTGAGCGGCAAGTGCTGGATGATCTGCAACAAGTCTTAGAAACTGGAAAGAGCGTTAGAAATGAAACTCCTTACAGTAGTCCTACTGGAGTTGAGGGCTACTTTGAATATATTCTGAGCCCGGTGATTGCCGCCGATCGCACCATAGACTCGGTCGTCGGTTGCTCTCGCGACATTAGCGATCGCAAGCGCGTCGAAGACGAACGCAAAAACGTAGAAGCCGCTTTGCGGGAAAGTGAAACCCGACTGCGGTTTATGTTGAATGCCTCCCAGATTGGTGATTGGGATCTCGACCTGACAACGGAACCCCACACCGCTCATCGATCGTTCAGACACGATCAAATCTTTGGCTATGAATCGCTGCTGCCGGAATGGAGCTATGACATCTTTTTAGCCCATGTTCACCCGGACGATCGTGCCGCTGTGAATGAAAAGTTTCAAGAGACCCTTTCCGCCAGCACGAATTGGAACTTTGAATGTCGAATCATTCACCCGGATCAGAGTATTCATTGGATTTGGGTACGCAGCAGCGTTTACTGTGACGCTAGCGGTACGCCCATTCGGTTGTTAGGCATGGTGGTCGATATTACTGAAGCGAAGCGCGACGAAGTCATTCGCAAACAAGCCGAAGCAGAACGCGAACGACTCCTGCAACAAGAAAAAGCGGCACGAGAAGAAGCCCAACGAGCCAATCAGATCAAAGATGAGTTTTTGGCCGTGCTGTCCCATGAGTTGCGATCGCCCCTGAATCCAATTTTGGGTTGGACACGCCTGCTGCGAAACGGCAAACTCGATCCTGCCCGTCAAAAGGATGCTTTAGCCACGATCGAGCGTAACGCCAAACTCCAATCGCAACTGATTGAGGACTTGCTCGACATTTCCCGGATCATGCAGGGGAAGCTCACCCTAACAGCGACTTCGGTTAGCTTAGCATTTGTCATTGCTGCTGCCGTTGAAACCGTGAATTTAGCGGCAGACGCGAAAAATATTCAGATCACGCTTGACCTTGATCCAGACGTTGCTCCGGTTTCTGGCGATGCGGCCCGACTGCAACAAGTTGTCTGGAACCTGCTGACCAATGCGGTCAAGTTTACAGACAGTGGCGGACAGGTGCTGGTTGAACTGCGGCGAGTTGCTACCGAAGGCGGCTTGGGTAATGCGATGGCGCAAATTCGAGTCATCGATACGGGCAAGGGAATCCGCCCACAATTTCTGCCCCATGTGTTTGAGTATTTTCGGCAAGAAGACGGCTCAACCACTCGCAGATTTGGCGGTCTGGGGTTGGGGTTGGCGATTGTGCGGCAAATTGTAGAGCTACACGGCGGTACGGTTAAAGCAGAGAGTGCAGGTGAGCATCAAGGTGCAACGTTCATCGTGCAATTGCCGACGCTACAGGCCAGCCTAATCGATTTTGAACCCACCCAGGCTCAAGCCACCTCAGAAACACGCCTGCAAAATGTGAAAATTTTGCTTGTGGATGATGATGCCGATACCCGCGAGTTTGAGACTTTCTTGCTAGAACAACAGGGGGCAACAGTGATCGCTGCTGCCTCTGGCTCAGAAGCGTTGCAGGCACTTGATCGATCACTCCCAGATGTGATTGTCAGCGATATTGGCATGGCAGAAATCGATGGCTATGCGCTGATGCAGCAGATTCGCTTACGTCCATCGGCTCAAGGCGGAACGATTCCTGCGATCGCCCTGACTGCCTACGCTGGAGATCTGAATCAACAGCAAGCATTGAAAGCTGGATTTCAGCAACATCTGAGCAAGCCTGTGGAACCAGAGGTATTGGTAAAAACCATTGCAGCATTAGTTCAGAAGGACGGAAATGAGTAATGAGATATTCTCAATCTGAACACACTTCTCAATCTGAACACACTAATGAATCTTGTTCTCGACGCCTATGTGGGAGTGGTCAAGTTGCCAATCTAGATGAGTTGTCGAGCTAGCCTTCAAGAGGCGTGAGAAGCGCGATCGCTCGTCATTCTGTAGTGTGAGGCGATCGCCATATTCAATGACCTGCCCCTGCTCTAGGAGTAAAATTTGATCGACTCGTTGAATGGTCGCGAGTCGATGGGCAATGATAATTCCAGTACGGTGTTGTAAGAGATGGGCGATCGCCTGTTCAATGAGCTTTTCAGTCCTGGGGTCAAGCCGAGAGGAGGCTTCATCTAGAATGACCAGACCCGGATTTTTGAGAAACACCCGCGCAAAGGCGAGCAATTGAGCTTGTCCGGCAGAAAGCCCGCCGCTATCTGAACTCAGTTGAGTATCTAGGCCATAGGGTAGGGTGTTCAGCCAATCGCTTAAGCCTAGAGAAAATAAGGTTTCCAGAATATCTGCATCTCGAATCCGTGGATTGAAAAATGTCAAATTGTCACGAACGCTGGCTTGAAACAATTGCACATCTTGAGTCACTAATCCCACTCGCTGCCGCAGTTCAGATAAAGAAGTGTGGGCAATCGGCACATCCCCAAGGCGAATTTCACCCGATTGAATATCGTAAAGCCGGAGAAGCAACCGAGCGATCGTACTTTTGCCGCTGCCTGTATGTCCTAGCAAGCCAAGGGTTTGGCCGGGAGGGAGATCAATGGAAAGGTTTTGGAGCTGGGGATGCAGAATTGGGGATGAAGACCAAGGGGTATGATGGGTTTCTGGTCGCTTGTTGGCTGCGTAACTAAACCAGACCTGCTTGAATGAGACGGATAAGGCTCCTGGAGGGAAGGGAAGATGGCTGTCATCAGTGAGCTTAGAGCGTACAGCCAATAATTCGCGAATGCGGTGAATGCTAGCTTCGACTTGTTGAAGTTCTTCCAATTCTTCTCGAATACGCTCGATGGGTTGATTCAGTAAGTTGGTGTAGTGAAAGATCAAGTAGGCCGTGCCGATGGTAATGGCATTTTGGTTCCAGAGGTAGGCGGAAACGGTGAGGGCGATCGCATTTCCAGCAGTAAATAAGCCAACGCTAGCAGACCAAAGAATCGTACTGTTGAACCTCGCCGTTTGATAGATGGGCAACCATCGCTGCAAAATTTCATGAAACCGATGCATCACATAGCTCACGGCTCCATTGGCACGGAGGTCTTCTCGCCCTGCCAAATGTTCACCCAAGAAGCCAAAAAACTCTGCACTCATTTGACGATATTTGGCCCAGGGCGTAACCGCAAATGACTGCACCCCTAATAATAGTGACAATGCAATCAAAGAAAATAGGGTTAAGCTTGCTCCTGCCAATGAATTCTCAAGAAACAGAATGACCAGAATTCCTAGCAGCAAGAGCCCGTTGCCAAAGATGTGAATGACCAATTGCGAGAAGAAGCGAGACAACAGATTGACATCGCCATCGACTCGCTCTAATAGCTCTCCTGGCGTATGGGATTTGTGGAAGGAGAGATCAAGATGTAAACAATGTTTGACTAAATTGAATCGCAGGGCATTGGTTGCAGTCCAGGCAACGGTTTCGCCTAAATAGGTGGCGATCACTGTCAAAATCTGGGCAAGTAGGGCCAGACCGATGAATAGGACTGCTGCCATCAATAGATTTTGCTGCGCCCCCCCAGACAGAAGGGTATCAATGAAATAGCCTAGAATTTGGGGGCTAAGAATTTGTAAGCCGATGCTGCCGAGGAGGGCGATCGCCAGCCCTACAACCCGTTCGCGTTGGGGTTTGAGGTACTCCGACAGGAGCGATCCATATTGCTTGAGAGGAATTTGCATAGAATCGCAAGCGGGCTCAAGACGAAATTCCGTTCATCACCGATTATAAGATTAACGTGATTGCTAGACGATTTTGGCTCCTAGCGGGAGTTTTTTGACGCCTAAGTAGCTAGGTGCAATTAAATATAAAACGCTCCAGGTCATATTCACCAACTTCGCTGCGAGCTTTCATCCCATCCATGACAGCAAGGGCTAAATCGTACTCGTTATCAAACAGCTGCCCTGCAATTTCATGACTTTTA
>JBGTGR010000072.1:0-23835 GCA_041746655.1 Elainellales cyanobacterium
GGAACAACGCTTGCACAGATTGAGCAACAATTGAATCAGTTCCTCGCCTCCCAGCAATTTCTGTCCCCACAACAAGTCCAAAAAACGCTTAACTTCATCTTCTCACTCGTTCCCTGATCTTCTGGCGGGATGGGAGTAATAACACTGTTGTCAATGTGTTTCCACTTCAGAGCGATCGCCTCTGATGGCCTACACCCTGTAAAAAACAGAAAGCGGACATAGTTGGTGTAGTGGGCATAGTAGCGATCGCTAGCGAACGTCTTGATGATTAGGTCTCGCTCCTCTTTAGTGAAAGGACTAATATCATGATCCTCACTCAAACCCTTAGGAACCTGAATTTTCATAGCACTGAAGGGATTTGTGTCGATTAAATCCTCTTCTAGGGCCCAAGAACAGCAGGCTTTTATCTGGATTAAACAGCGTTTAGCTGCATCGGGCGTCAAGCTGGCCAGTAGATAGTCTCGGATACTGGAAGCATCCTCCAGCGATTTGCTGGGGAAACGGCTGATGTGGTTTCGATGTTTAGCAAAGTCCTTTGCGAACGTGCTTGGGCTGACTTGAGGCTTCTTAAACTCGCTGTACTGCGCCCAAAGCTCATCAAGATTAGGGCGCGGTTTTCGGATTGGTGGAATTGGTGGAACGGTACTGAGCGCAGAGCGAGGTTGATATTTCTCCAAAGTCGAATCAAAGCGCTCGTAGAGAATATCTTTCTCGATCTCGGCGGCCTTTAGCTGTGCCAGTTTTCGATTGGCTGATGTATCTGGAAGCCCTAGAGTCAGGTAGTGGCGCTTGCCACCAAAGCTGAACCGAAGCTGCAACCGTCCATGAGTGTTGATGATGGACACAGAACCTTTTGAGGCTCTGCCTGTAGGAGTTTTGGAAAACATAGACTCCTCCTATTTTTAGTACTTTTGTTCTTTGCAGCATCTCCACCATTTCCACCATCTTTCCACCACTTTGTTGCTTGAACTTCTCCCAAAATACCTAAAAAATTTTCCAGAGTGTCCTGTAGAGGATGCTCTGGAAAAGCTAGAACTATTGGTAGTTCGTGGTTTTTCTTTGATTTGCTTGAATGCCAGGACGGGGATTTGAACCCCGGACACGAGGATTTTCAGTCCTCTGCTCTACCAACTGAGCTATCCCGGCGGGCTGTTTTTAGCGCTTCATTAAGCTAACAAAATTAGCGGTACTTGGCAAGCGATCGCCCCTAAAAAGTTTGATCAGGGCAAAGCGAGTCCGCTGAGGCGATTCGCAGCGCCCTGATCTGAAGATTAGTCGTTGACGGGGCGGAGGCGGGTGACGTTGAGCGTGAAGGCTCCTAATCCCTGTCCGCCATAGGATCTGACGCGCAGGATATAATTGCCGGGGCGAGTGATGCGGGCAAAGAGGAGCGAGTTGGTGGTGCCATCGGGGCCATCGTCGTTTTCGCCGACTGTGGTGCCGTCGGGAGCAATCAGGGTGATGATGGTATCAAACTCATCCGAGGTTAGATCGATGACGACCTGATCGCTTTCTTGAAAAGTGATGACATAGTCGCGAGCAAAGCCACCCATTCCAGTGGGGATGTCTTGTTCGGAAAGGGTATCGGTGACAGGTGTGCCAGATTGAATTGGAAGAGGGCTATAAATTTCTGCTTGGGCTCGAAGCGGTATTGCGCTGAGGCCGATCGCGAGGAGAGTGGCCGGGAACATTACAGGGAAGCGTAATCTAGGTATCAAAAACTCGCTCATGAATATTTAGTATCCCGAGTCATGGAATTTGGAACTCGTCAATTATGGCCTATTTCCCTTATGCCGTCTCGCTCCTATCCTGAATTTAGCGAAAATAAATCTTTCTACAGCTAGAGGCAGCGATGGGAAAGTATTGAGGATTAGTGCGCCAGACTGATGCTCTAACAGCGTTGCAGGGTGGGCGAGGTGCGAATATCTGCTTCAGGGAGCAAGATGGTCGTTTCGCTGCCAATTCGGCCCATGTCGGGCTCTGGCCCCATATCCATTTCGATGGTGTAAATCCAGATACCGGATTCAGGATGATAGTTTTTGATCGTGCCTTTGCCACCCGCGAAATAGACGGTTTGGTCAGAACTGAACCTGGGCAAAGATCGAGAGGTGAGTGGCAAAAGCTGGCCGGAGTAGGCGGCGATCGCCCCCGTTATAGAAGATTGGGGTTGAGCAACCAGTTGAGCACGCATGATAACAACTCCTCAATACGAACTATAGCAAGGGCAAACTCCTGTCCAGGTCAGTAGGATCTGCAACCTCAGGATCTGTAACCTCGTTTTAGGCTAGGCCTAGCCTAAAGCTGAACTCTGGCCCTGAAAACAAATGAAAACGCACGCCTTAGGGTGAGAAAAGGATGAGTTACAGGAAATTCGAGAAATTCGTAGGTATACCAGTAGGTTTTATCGGAAAATCGAGGCTCAAATTCTCTACTAAAGGTTGTGGTCTAGCTTTTCGGGCGATACACCTAGAGGCACAAAATCTGTAGGTTCGAGATGTTCAGGCGGGCAAGGTGCTAGGGCGATCGCCCTTTTCCCTCAGTTGGAGGAATCAAGCCTTTATAAAATTAGATTAATATGAAGAAAAATTACTAAGCGGGGAATTAAACATGAATCCCAACGTTGAAATTTATACTTGGAGCACCTGTCCTTTCTGCATTCGCGCCAAGGCACTTCTAGACCGCAAGGGCGTGGATTATACCGAGTACTGCATTGATGGCGATGAAGTGGCGCGGGCTGAGATGTCAAAACGCGCCAATGGGGGGCGATCGCTACCGCAAATTTTCATCAACGATCAGCACGTTGGCGGCTGCGACGATTTGCACGCCCTCGATCGACAAGGCAAGCTTGACCCGTTGCTACAGGCCAGCGTTGGTTAGCTTGGTTCCGGCCAAATTCTCCCGATTTCATACCAAAACCTGGCCAAACCCCTCATAATAGAAGTGCCCAAATGTATGGCTGGAGAGTGATTCGGTGAGATTTGCGTTCATCATTGACCCCATCAACAGGCTTGATCCGGGTCACGATACCAGTGTGGCTTTAATGGAAGCGGCTCAGGACATGGGCCATGAGGTGTGGATCACCGAGGCTCATCTGCTCAGCGTGGCAGAGGGGAAGGCCTGGGCAGAGCTGACGCCTGTGTCCTTAAAGCCTGTCCAGCTTGTGGATGGGCGTTGGGTTGCAGTGCCAACCTGGTATGAGTTGGGTGACACAGCGTTACGTTGCCTGGAAGAGATGGATGCCGTGTTCATGCGAACCGATCCGCCTGTCACTGTTCCTTACCTTTACGCGACTTATATTCTCGACTATATTGACCCGACCAAAACTCTGGTGATCAACTCTCCTCAGGGCTTGCGGACTGCCAACGAGAAGATGTATGCGCTCCAGTTTGCCGACGCGATTCCTAAGACGATTGTCAGTCAGGATAAGAAGGTGATCCGGCGGTTTGTCGAGGCGCAGGGTGCAGGGGTGATTAAGCCATTGGGTGGTAAGGCGGGGGAAGGCATTTTATTTATCGAACCGGGCGATCGCAACTTTAATTCCCTAATTGAGATCAGCACGCTGTACAAAAACCCGATTATGGTGCAGACCTATCTGCCCGCCGCCAAGGATGGCGACAAGCGGATCATTTTGCTGAATGGCGAACCGATCGGGGCAGTCAATCGGATTCCGACGGGCAGTGAGTTTCGCGGCAATATGGCGGTGGGTGGACGAGTCGCGGCAGCGGAGATTACCGAGCGCGATCGCCAAATCTGCGACCAGCTTGCGTCTACGCTACAAAAAGATGGCCTAATTTTTGTTGGCATCGACGTGATCGGAGGCTACCTCACCGAGGTGAATGTCACCAGCCCCACAGGCATTCGTGAAATCGATCGCCTCAACGACGTGCGGCTGGGGCAACAGGTAATCAGCTGGATTGTGGAGCACCGAGATTCGCTAAAAAGCGCTTCCTCTTCCCTCTCTAGTTGACGACTCATGGCAAAGTCGTAACGATGGCTACAATGCGACTGTTGGGGTTTTAGTAGCGTCTGATATGGGATTCCACCCAAGGAGACTTGAATGAGCGAGTTGCGTTACCCTTCCAAAAGCCTTTACGGCATGAACCGTCGTAAGCTGCTGAAATATGGAACGATGGCGGTCGGTGCAGGAATTGTTTCAGCTTGTACAGGGGGGCAAACCTCTTCAACTTCATCGCCTGCCGCCACAACGGGCAATGGAGAGCTAACTCGGCTCAGCTTTGGCACCAACTGGTATGCCCAGGCCGAGCACGGTGGCTTTTATCAAGCCGTCGCAACCGGAATCTATGAAGAATATGGTCTGGATGTAACGATTCAGATGGGGGGGCCGCAGGTCAACGGCACCCAGTTGTTGATGGGCGATGCGGTCGATTTCTTCATGGGCTACACTGCCGATGCCATTAAAGCAATTGAAGAAGGCATTCCCAAAGTCACCGTTGCAGCCATTTTCCAAAAAGACCCCCAGGTGTTGATTGCCCATCCTGAAACGGGGGTAAGCTCGATCGAAGACCTCAGCGGACGACCGATTTTCATCTCCTCAGCGGCCAACGTTACCTATTGGCCTTTCCTGGCCGCTAAGTATGGCTTTGCCGAAAGCCAAAAGCGTCCTTACAACTTCAATCCAGGCCCGTTCTTGGCTGATAAAAACTCGGCCCAGCAAGGCTATCTCAGCTCTGAGCCGCTCTCCATTGCCAAAGAAGGTGGCTTTGAACCCGTGGTGATGCTGCTAGCCGACTATGGCTATGAGCCTTACTCCACCACAATTGAAACCAAGCGAGAACTCGTCGAAAACAACCCTGACTTGGTGCAGCGCTTTGTCGATGCCTCCATAAAGGGCTGGTACAGCTACTTTGAAGATCCGGCTCCGGGCAACGAGTTGATCAAGCAAGACAATCCGGAGATGACGGATGAGCAGCTTGCCTATGGGCTGGAAAAAATGCAGGAGTATGGCATTGTCAAATCTGGCGAGGCGGAAACGCTTGGCATTGGGGCGATGACCGATGAGCGCTGGCAATCTTTCTTTGAAACGATGGCTGAGGCGGGTATCTTCAACTCTGAAACAGACTACACCCAGGCTTATACTCTGGCGTTTGTCAATAAAGGCGTTGAGGCTTACACCGCTTGAGGGAACGCTAACTGAAAGATCTGTCAACGGCAAGGACCTGACTCCGCATGACTCACAATCCGGCCATCACACTTAGCCATATCAGCAAGGTTTATAAGAACGGAACGGTTGCCTTGCAAGATTTGCACCTGGTGATTGGCGAATCCCAGTTTGTGAGTCTGGTCGGGCCTTCTGGCTGCGGAAAAAGTACGGTGTTGCGTCTGATTGCGGGCCTAGGCAAGATGTCTGCGGGCAAGATTGAATGGCACAATCCGGCCCATCAAAAGCTGGCCTTTGTGTTTCAAGAGGCGGCGCTGATGCCCTGGGCCAATGTTTGGGAGAATGTGCGTTTGCCGTTGAAGCTGGCAGGGCTCTCGAAGGCAGTGACCGATCGGGCGATCGCCGAAGCCCTGGAGCTAGTCGATCTGCGCGGCTTTGAACAGGCCTATCCTCGCGAACTCTCGGGTGGGATGAAAATGCGGGTTTCGATCGCCCGTGCCCTCGTGACCAAGCCTGACATTTTGCTGATGGATGAGCCATTTGGAGCGCTAGATGAAATGACGCGCAGCAGGCTGAATAGTGACCTGCTTGATCTGTGGAGTCAAAAGCGCTGGACGGTGGTCTTTGTTACCCACAATGTCTATGAGGCGGTGTATTTGTCGAATCGGGTGGTGGTAATGGCGGCTCGTCCGGGGCGAGTGGTGGCCGATTTGGCGATCGCCACTCCCTATCCCCGCACTGAGGAGTTTCGGCTGTCTAATACGTTCAGTCAGCACTGTCGAGATGTGTCAGCCGCACTGTCAGCCGCCGCAGGTACTTCTACGACTAGAGCAGAACGTCGAGGAGGAAAGGTGGATTCGTTTGTTTAAGATATTTAACTTAAAACTTTGAACCATGTCTTTTCGGCAACTCACCGCATTTCTCCTAGAACTCCAGCACCTCTTGCCGCTTGATCGCATCCGCTGGTCTGCCATCCTAGATCCGTTTAAAAATCCGCTCGAGGGCATGGGTGCAGGCATGACTCAAGGGAGTGCAAATAGTCGGCGCTCCAGGCACCTGCCGTTCAAAAAGCTGCTGACGCTGGATGTGATTGCACCTGTGGTCGTCGGAATTTTGTTTTTGGTGGGTTGGGATTTGTTTGTGCGCTGGTCTGCCATTCCGCCCTACTTGCTGCCGGGGCCGTTGTTGGTGTTGCAAACTCTGATCCGCGAGTGGGGACAACTGTTTCCGTCGCTATTGGTGACGCTACAGATTACGCTGTTAGCATTTGTGGCGGCTGCGGTGTCGGGACTCTTGATTTCGGTGTTGTTTACCCAGAGCAAGTGGATTGAGCGCAGCTTTTTTCCCTATGCGGTGATTTTGCAGACGACGCCGATTGTGGCGATCGCCCCCCTAATCATCATCTGGCTCCAAAACAATACCTTTGCCGCGCTGGTGGTCTGCGCCTGGATTGTGGCTTTCTTTCCCATTGTGTCTAACACCACACTGGGGCTCAATAGCGCTGATCACAACTTGGTCAACCTGTTTCAGCTCTACAAAGCATCTCCTTGGCAAACCCTGCTCTACCTGCGTTTGCCCAGCGCCATGCCTTACTTTTTGGGCGGACTGCGAATTAGTGGCGGACTGGCTCTGATTGGGGCCGTTGTGGCTGAGTTTGTGGCCGGAACTGGCGGCAGACAGTCAGGGCTCGCCTACCAGATTTTGATGTCGAGCTACAATCTGCAAATTCCGCGCATGTTTGCCGCCTTGATCATGACGACGGCGCTGGGTGTATTGATTTTTGTCGTGTTGACTCTGCTGTCAGATTTCCTGCTGCGCCACTGGCATGAAAGCGCCATCAAACGTGAAAATTAAAGAACTCACTCAATGATTCCATCTGTTGATCACTACTGGTTAACCAATGCTCAGGTGCCTGTGTCTCTGCTACAGGTTGACCATCCGGAGCAGTTTTTGGGGCGGGGCGATCGCTTCTCCGCCACGCTAGGTGAAGATCTAGCCCAGGTCGATTTAGAGATTCAAGCGGGGCAGATCACCCGGCTCGTGCCGAGCGGGACGGCCCATCCGGGTGACGTTCCGGTGGTCGATCGGCGGCGGGGGCAGGTGTGGCCTTGCCTGGTCGATATGCACACCCACCTCGATAAGGGGCACATCTGGAACCGGACGCCTAATCGCGATCGCACCTTTGATGGCGCGTTGGCTGCGACCCAGGAAGACCAGAAGCAATACTGGCAGGCCGAAGATGTCTATCGGCGCATGGCGTTTGGCCTCCAGTGTAGCTATGCCCACGGTACGAAGGCGATTCGCACCCACCTCGACTCCTGGGGAGAGCAGGCCCAGATTAGCTTTGAGGTGTTTAAGGCATTGCGGCAAGAATGGGGCGATCGCCTGGATCTGCAAGCTGTTTCCCTCGTTTCCCTCGATTACTTCCGCACCCCGGATGGCGAAAAACTAGCCGATCTTGTTGCCGAAGTAGGTGGTGGCGTCTTGGGCGGCCTGACGCTGATGGGCGAAGACCTTGATACGGAGCTAGATCGCGTATTTGCCCTGGCCCAAGAACGCAATCTCAATCTAGATTTTCACACCGACGAAAGTGGCGACCCTCACGCCATCACGCTGCGTCACATTGCGGCAGCGGCGATTCGCAATCAATTTGAGGGACAGGTGGTCTGCGGACATTGTTGCAGTCTCGCTGTGC
Source organism: Elainellales cyanobacterium (assembly GCA_041746655.1). Classification (GTDB taxonomy): domain Bacteria; phylum Cyanobacteriota; class Cyanobacteriia; order Elainellales; family Elainellaceae; genus JBGTGR01. The sequence goes on from JBGTGR010000072.1 coordinate 7,815, forward strand.
AGGATGAAGATCAGGTATCCAAAACGCTTGATTTGCTCAAAGCAGCCCAGATCGGCGTTGTCAGTTTGCCGCTGTGCAACCTCTACCTCCAGGACCGCAACCAGCAAGCATCAAAGCATTTTCAGCAAGCCGCCCTAGCGGCAGCAGCACCCCTAGCACCGGGTTGGACACCGCGCTGGCGGGGAGTAACCTTATTGCATGAGCTAAAGGCCCACGGCATCCCGGTGACGGTGGCGAGTGACAATTGCCGCGATCCGTTTCATGGGTTTGGCGATCATGACGTGCTGGAGGTCTTTAACTGGTCGGTACGAATTGCCCATCTGGATGCCCCCTACGCCGACTGGCCGCAAGCCGTGACCGCAACCGCAGCAGATTTACTCAAACTGCCGACTGTGGGCCGGATTGGGGTGGGGCTACCCGCTGATTTAGTTTTGTTTAAGGGCCGGAGTTTTAGCGAACTGTTGGCGCGATCGCAGCAAGACCGCATTGTGCTGCGTCAGGGACGACCGATCGATACCACCCTGCCCGACTATGCTGAGCTAGATGATTTGATCCAAAGGAGAGCCGATCTGTGACTGCTACTATGAGCCAGAGCCTTGATTGGGAAGCATTTACCGGGGCGATCGCAGGCATCGAAATCATTCGCGAGCCTGTCCAGGTGGCCAAACTTTCCCAAGACTACTACAACTTCAGCCCCATCCTGCAAGCTCAGCTAGCGGGCAAAGTTGCCGATTTGGTGGTGCGGCCTATCAATGAGGCAGAAGTGCTGAAAGTAGCCGCCACCTGCGTTCGGTTTAAAGTACCGCTGACAGTGCGAGGGGCTGGAACGGGCAACTATGGGCAGTGCGTCCCTCTAGAAGGCGGTGTCATCCTCGACTTGAGTCGAATGCAAACCGTGCGCTGGATTAAACCAGGATTAGCTTGTGTGGAACCTGGCGTGAAACTGGCCGCGCTCGACAAGCAGACGCGAGAAACAGGCTGGGAAATTCGCATGGCTCCGTCCACCTACCGGACTGCAACCATTGGCGGCTTCATTGGGGGTGGCAGCGGCGGGATTGGCTCGATTACCTATGGGCAATTGCGCGATCGCGGCAACCTGCACGCTGTTCGAGTGGTGACAATGGAAGACGAACCTCGTGTGATTGAGCTGCGGGGCGACGATGTCCAAAAGGTGAACCATGCCTACGGCACCAATGGCATTATCACTGAACTAGAAATTCCGCTGGGGCCAGCCTATCCTTGGGCCGAATGTATTGTCACCTTTCCCGACTTCATGACGGCAGCTCGGTTTGGTCAAGCTCTAGGCGACTCCGACGGCATCATCAAGAAACTGATCAGCATCCACGCTTGGCCGATTCCTAGCTGTTTTGCCGCCCTCCGCAGCCACATTCCTACTGAAAGTCACTGTGCTCTGCTCATGGTGTCTGAGTCTTGCTTGGAGCCATTGGGCGAGTTGGTCAAAGAATTTGGTGGCACGATTACTTATACCAAATCTGCCAAGGATGCCAGCAAAGGCGTCACCTTGATGGAGTATACCTGGAACCACACCACACTCCACGCCCGCAGTGTTGATCCGTCTCTGACCTACTTGCAAACGCTATTTCCCTACGACCCCGACCTAAAGCTCTTGCAGCACATGTATGAACACTTTGGTGACGAAGTGATGATGCATTTAGAGTTCTTGCGGGTCAAGAGCTGCATCATTCCAGCTGCGCTACAAGTAGTTCGCTACAGCACCGCCGAACGACTCCAAGAAATTATCCGCTACCACGAAGACCAAGGAGCCTTTATTGCCAATCCTCACACCTATATCCTGGAAGATGGCGGCAGAAAAGCAATTGATCCTGAACAACTCCAATTTAAAGAAAAAGTCGATCCCTACGGCCTCCTCAATCCTGGCAAGATGCGCGCTTGGACCGAAAGGATGTCTTAAGTGCAAAGATCTCCAATTGAGCAAGCACAACACGGGCCTCATATTGAGCCAAATTTCCTGTCAAATTCAGTGCTGTTGTTTGCCGTTTCCAGTCATATCCAAGCTCGACCCCTATCGAATAGGGCAGCACATTGACACTTGCTCCAGTATCCAACAGAGCCGAAGCTGTAGCAGAAATTTGTTGGTGAATTAGGGTAAATGGCAAGCATGGGCGGAAACTGGCTTCACCTAGTGTTGAATCACTAGAGACAAATGGAAATCGCTCACTGTTGCGCATGATCTTGAACTTTAGCAGCATGTAGCGCTTTTAACATCGTATCTGCTGCCTCAACAGCATCATAGGGTGACCACACTGGATAAGCTTGGTCAGGTTTAATTAGATTTGTTTCCTGCTGCGCCAGTTCTGAGATCAGGAGTTGCATGATGTAGAACTTGTCTGAGCGGCTCAGTTCTTTCAATGTTGAGATCAATTCTGATGAAACCATGCAAAACACTCCATTTGAATCAGGTTTGCTCTTCTATTCTATCGATCTCTTCAGCAAGTGACGGGATCACCCGAAAAAATGGGGTAGACTAAAGTGCTAGCGATTGACAAACAGAAAGACCACGATGAAGTTAATTCATGTTCATGGGTTTACAGAACTCGAACCAGAATCACTTATCACCAATGAATATCGGAAATTCGCCAATAAACTTCACTGGGACTTGGAGATAAAAGAGTTTAAGTGGAACACATTAGAAGGAAATCTAACCAAGCTAACTGCCAATTTTCACGAGTCTGAGCGTCGCATCAAAGAAGTCGCTGTTCGCCTAGTGAAGATGATTGCAGCCGACAAAGAAGAAGTTATACTATCTGGTCATAGTCTTGGTGGTGCAGTCCTACTAGAGGCATTACAACTTCATCCTAACCTCTCTAATCTCCATAGCGTGATTCTATTAGGTGCAGCTTATCCTCAGAAAAATATAACCTCTCAAATTCAGAGCATAACCCCTCAGTATTATGCATTGAATTATCACTCTCCTAAATGGGATCTCGTGTTGAATCAAGTCTATTTCAATGCAAAGGGATGCACCGCAATTGGAACTAATGGACTTTTAAACCCTGGTGTCTTTGAGAATTTAAAGGTGAACTGCACCCATAGTGGATATACTGGGTATGCGCGTATTGTCCCCGGTATTATCGGACTTCTTGCTTATACTCAAGGAATTCAAAGTTCTGAAAAAGCCAAAAAGCCTTGGCCTCTTGCAATTGGCAACACTGAAGACTGGGATAATCTACATTACCTTGATGGACATATTGTGCAACGGAACTGCATAACGGGCTATTTTCGAGTCATTGAAGCAGGTGGCGTTCATCGAGAGCGATTCTATTGCAAATCTGTAATGCCCCTTCTAGATGCGATCGCAGAGCTGCCAAAATAAACGATCAAGAACGTGACTTAGGCTGAGTGGAAAAAACTTCAGCTAAAGGTGTGATATCACCAGCAGGAATTCTTGCCGTACCATTGCAGTCATCCGATCCCGTTGATCATCCGTTGTAAATTTAAACTAGGTTTTTCATCTCTGCTCATCTTCCATTTCAGCAAGTAAACGAGCAGTGATCGCATCCTTTAGAGATTGTTGTCTGCTCAAATAAATATTCAGATAAGATTAATGCCCCTAGTCAGCAGTCAGCAGTCAGCGGCTGCCAAAGACTTTGTAACAACACAAAGCGGTTTCGGTCAATCCACTGCACTAGGGTTGTATGCGGCGGGTTGTTACTGGGTTTGGTGTCGTTTGGTTTACTCTAAGTTAATTGCAACAGCATCCAGGCTAAGGTTTTCATTTTATACTATCTAAATCCATTAGGCTTCATTTGGCTGTGCTAGGACGGTAGAGTCATCACAGCACATAATATACCTACATTCACCAGGAACTTCTGGATAGTTAAGAGATGGTATGTTTTGCAAGTCAAGCACTATTTCACAAGTTTCGTCTAAGCCCTTAAACTTGTCTTTCGATATTGTTGTGAGATTTATTGGGAATGAATTTGGTTTGTCCCAAACCATCCAGAAAGCCAGTGGAAAAAACTTAAGTAAGCAACTACCAGAGATAAATCCTTCACTCATAGCTGAACCTATACCGAGTGAATTAATAACAATCTGCTTGTTGGATGGGTATACCCAATAGTAGACTTCAAACTTGTCCGATATAGTACTAGACGGGTCTAAAAAATAATTCCTTAAAGCATCTGGAAAAGGTGCTGATATCGGTGGTTTTCCTGGAATTGGCAACTTCCCAGCCAAAATATGACCAGCTACAGATCTAAGCAACCTTTGAGGCTTTATGCTTAAATCTATCTTTTCTGGCAATGATAGCCCTAGTCCCTGCTGATCTCTTAACATGCCAGCTACTTGCTTAGTAACTTCAATCAATACTGGATCATATTCTGTGCCAAGTAAATTATTATTACAGTTTCCACAAATAGAGCGCATATTAAGTCCGCTTTGGGAACTTTTTACCGGCTTTTTGTCTGGCTGAGAGAGGTAATGTGTTAATCTCCTTAACTCAACATTTGTTGGTTTGACGCAACCTTTTGGAGGAATGTGATCGCGGGTAAGTTGAGAATATTGTCCACAGATATTACAGTATCCTTCCTTATCGCCCTGAAATCTTACTTGCATGGTTTTCTTCATTCTGACATTGCACAATGTTCTGTGAATTTTAATGCTTGCTGATAGCACTGCGGCTACGCCCCCACCGATAACTGAAGCCGCATAACTATTCTTAGACAGAATTTTTCCACCTAACGGTTGCGGTCAGCGGTTACCGATCCCCTTTAACTCAGCACAGGTATATCTTTTCAATCCGTTGCACCGCAATTGTTAGGCACACAAGAAACTTACTTAAGTGAAGTCTTTCTGAATTTGGGCAATGGCTTGATGAAAACCAGCTGAATGAATCCAACCGACAAAACCACCAAAAATCATTTTCCCACTTTTATCTGCAAGGAATACATGATCTACGCCTACAGGATTTTTCCAAGTTCTCACCACTGAACCATCACAAAGCTTAAATTTTGGCACGGCACGATCGAAATCTCGATTATGTGCTTGAGTCATTCCCGGTACTTGATTCAAAAGGCTTATGACTTCATCCAATATCTCGGATGTTGATCTTTGATCCTCAGTTTTCTGTCTAGCATCCTGGAAGTCGTTTACAGGAATTTGATGCCCATTACGTTCGCAATAACCCTTAAGAACTTCATATGATTCATTAATCTTCTGTAACTTTAGATGAGCGCGCTGCTGTAACTTGGAATTGCCATGAAACCGATCTGGATGCCAAATCTGAACTAGTTCCCTGTAAGAGGCTTTAATTTCTTCTAAGGAATCACCTGGCTTAAGCTCAAGAACTGCTAAGTGTTTATAAAGATCTTGATTATCCATATTTCCTGTAAGCTTTTCACAAACACAGATATTGCGTCAGAGCGGATCTTTAGTTGTCATAAAAAACTGTTAAACTCTTCACACATCAACTGGGTGAGAAGCTTAACAAACTTATTAGAGAGAAAATTTCTGCATATTGTTCTCAGGAGGGTAGCTAGGCTGAAACTTTCCGCGTATTCTCCTCAATCAGGTAGATCGCAGGAAATTTTCCACATACTATCCTAATCTAGGTGGATCGCAAGAAACTTTCACATATTTTCAGGTATGGTACGTGCAAACTGCTGGGTTGCATTTAATACATGCCTTACTCGCTTTGCCTGAGTATCTTATGGAACCAAAACCGAAGAAGCTTTTAGACCAAGTTCGTGAGGCCATGCGTTTGAAGCATTATGCCTACCGTGCCGAGGAGAGATGCATTCAGTGGCTTAGGCGATATATTCTGTTTCACAATGAGCGCCATCCAAAGGAGATGGGCAAAGCTGAAATCGAAGCATTTCTCGCTCATCTCCTTTGGATGGCTAGAAATGTGAGGTCATCTGGATGTTTGAAAGGGCAACCGTCCCCTTCTTCAAGAAACGCGATCGCCCCTACTTGCTATCTCATCAAAGATCGCTTCGTCAAAATCCGCATCACCTCACCTGGATTGATAGTTGGCAAGGGCCTTGACCATTCATGTGGGGCAGCGTAGCCCAATTGATGCTGTCTCAAGATGTAGTCTTCAACCACAGTGGGCGAACCGATCGCCAGCACTCGCAGCAAGTGAGGATGGGCCGTATCGCGCAGATCAAGAAACGGTTGTTCGGTACACATGGCTTTTACACTCCAATAAGGTATGGGAAAAAAGCCCAAAACGCGAAGCCACCCCATGTCATAACAGATGAGGTGGCTACTTGGAGTGCTAAAATCCAAAAAGCCGCCAGACTGCTTACTCAGCTTGGGGGTTAGTCTTCTGAGGGTGTTCCCGCACCTTCAGAGGACGCTTCAATAATTTTGGGCCGAAACTAAATTGATTACGAGCCTATCGTACTTTAAGGGATTTAGCAACCCTGGCAGAGGGGCGATCGCAGGCATCGAAATCATTCGCGAGCCTGTCCAGGTAGCCAAACTTTCCCAAATTGCTTACAACTTTAGCCCTGTCCTGCAAGCTCAGCTAGCGGGCAAAGTAATTGTTAGGTGGTATTACTGATATCCTGAGCCACTTCATGCTGCTTCTGATGCGACTTACTTTTGTGGATGTGTTTCGACAAGTTGCTGAAAAGACAATAGAGCTTGGCGATGACGTTCTCCTGCGGCCCAAGTGAAATCATTATGTCCTGCCTCTGCTACCCAAAGAGACATTTTGGGTTCTGGTGCAGCTTCATAAAGGCTCTGACCGTGCTCAGGAGGAATCATTTGGTCAGCTTGACCATGCATTATAAGAACAGGGCAATGAATCTTTTGCACCTTGTCAATGTTAGAGAACTTGTCGAAGGGGAGTAAGGGAAAAGGTACAACGACCCGGAAAGCAGACGTAAATGTACTCTCCAAGATCAAACCAGCAATAGGATATCGAGTTGCTAGTTCAGTCGCTGATCCTCCTCCCACGGATCGACCGTACACAATAATTTGTTCAGGAGGTATTTTGAGTTGTTGTGTTAGGTATTCATAAGCAGCATCAGCATCTTGATAAGCATTCCTCTCAGTTGGTTCACCATCGCTTGTTCCATAACCCCGATAGTCATAAGCAAAAACACTAAATCCCCAGCTGTGTAAGCGATCTAGCACAGAACGAACATCACCCAAATCTTCTGCATTTCCGTGAATGTAGAGCAAGGTATATGCAGATTGAGGATTAAACAAGTATGTTGCAGAAATCTGTTCGGTCTGGGTGACAGGTATTTTAAGAACATCCTCAGTGTCTTGATAACTAGCAGGCTGAGGCAAAAAAATCATGCTGTCTGCTCGAAAAAAGACATAGAGCGCGAAAAAGGTGTAAATAAACAGCACCGATCGCACTAGTCTTTTCCAACTGAGTTCCCCGACGAGTAATTTCCTTAATGGCAAACGGCTCACAAGTATACCCTGCTAGTTCTAGTACCTTAATAACTCATTATTCCCAGGGTTGAGCGGAACCGAAACCCACCCCTGAGAAAATTCGTCAGTCAATCAGGTCTTGAGTGTAAAGATCTCCAACTTTTCTCAACAACCGGAGATTCGAGATCTAAAGACCATACTTTTCTGACTTTCAACTCCATACTTTTCTGACTTTCAACTCCATACTTTTTCGGGCTTCATTTCCATACTTTTCTGTAAAGACAGGTATGGGCTTTCCACCTATGGTGTAGATGTAGTGAAACACCCCCCCAATAATGATCACCCTCTATACTATTCCCGCTCTCTGGGGTTTACCCAGCATCAGCCCTCCTTGCATGAAACTGGAAACTTGGCTACGGATGAACCAAATTCCTTATCAAATTGGAGAACTCAATTTTGCTCAAGCCCCTAAGGGTAAAGCTCCTTTTATTTCCTTACAAGGAGAGCTGATTGGTGACTCTAACTTGATCATAGAGCGACTACAGCAGACAGAAAAGAAGTGTCTAGAAACTGGCCTGTCTCCAGTGGAGCGGGGAATCTCCCTGGCATTTCGACGAATGCTGGAAGAACATACCTATTGGGGATTGGTCTATTTGCGCTTCGGCATTAAAGAAAATTGGCTGCTTTATCGAGATATGACCATGCAGGTCATGTTTCCTGGGATGCCAATGGCGGAGAAAGCAATCTTTTTTGAGCATCTGTATGACGTTATATTAGGCCAGCTGCATAGCCAAGGGATGGGTCGCCATAGTGAGTCAGAAATCTGCCAGATGGTTAAGACTGATTTTCAAGCGCTTTCAGATTTCTTGGCAGATAGAGAGTTTTTTATGGGCGATCGCCCCACCACATTAGATGCGACTGCCTATGCCCATGTGGGCAATCTCATCAAAGTGCCTTTCAAGAGCCCGATGGTTGATTATGCTTTGGGTTTAGACAACCTCTGCCAGCACTATGAACGCATCGATCAACTCTTTTTCAGTGAGCCGGATAGTCTGACTCAACAAGAGATTGAAGTCGCGCTGTAACAGCAATGCCTTTAATTATGAAGTCCTTCAAGTTCAAGTTTGTAGTTCTTTTGGGGTCCCTCTTCTCCGCTGCTTTCATGGTAGGACATCTCACCGCAGGGGAACCTTGGATCGAGAGAGACCAGACCTTCACTTGGCAAGTTGTTCCCGACGCTTTGGGTAATCCTGAACCTGGCAATCCTAACATTCCATTAGAACCCTGGCATATCACCACCTATTCCATTGTTCGACGAGGCGATCTTGTCACCTTTGAAGCGGTCAGTCCAGATGCGGAGTATGTGCAGTTTCTCGGCAACTGTGAAACAACCCACATCACGCCACAACTGAGGGGCGAGTTTCTTGGCTCGACGCGCATCCGCTATCAGGTTGCACAACTTGATTGGCAGTTGGCAACAGACTGGCGCTTAGCTTTATTGCGATTTGCTTGTTAAATCATTCTTCAAGAGCGACAAATCATCAGCGCTCTAGACTTCGGTTCACTCCTGACAACGCAGCCTGAGCGATCGCCCTAGAGAGCGACACCCCTCCTCTCGCTCGGCCTTACCCTCTCCCCATCTTTCCACCCTCTCAATTCTTCACCCACACGCTAACTCTAAATTTATAGCGGAGAATCATCATGCCTATTGTTAAAGCTGGCTCTGAGTTTTTAGTCAATCAAACCACACAAGGGAATCAAAGGAACCCAGCGATCGCCACTGCCCCAGATGGTAATATCACGATTGCTTGGACTGAAGGCTCTGGCTCCGCACTGGTTAACTATCGCGTCAAATACCGTCAGTTTGATGTGAATGGTAATCCAATTAATAACGAGCAGACAGCCATAGAAGGATATACGTATAGTCCATCTGTGGTCGTAGGTCCTACTGGGACTACTACTATCGCTGCCACTTATAATCTAGGAACCTCAAACTATCCTGACATTATTGGCTTCTCAAGAACTGCGGATGGTATCCAAGGAACACGGGATATTAATACTTACAGGCCCAGCAGGCAGAGCAATCCTCGGATTGCTCAAAACAAGAGCGGCGATTATGTTATCACTTGGGAAAGTGCAGGGCAAGATGGCAGTGGTTATGGTATCTATGCTCAACGCTTTAATGCTAGTGGTAATCCTCAAGGGCCGGAGTTTCGCGTCAACACTACGACTGAAAACGATCAATCTCGACCGAGTGTTGCTATTGACGACAATGGCAACTTTGTGGTGGCTTGGCAGAGCTTTGGCCAAGATGGCAGTGATTATGGTATCTATGCTCAACGCTTTAATGCCAGTGGCAGTCCTCAAGGATCGGAGTTTCAGGTCAATACCACGACGGAAGGCGGTCAGCTTGCACCTGCGATCGCCATGCAACCCAACGGTGACTTCATCATCACTTGGGATGGACTAAATGGAGCGACAAGCTATGACATTTTTGCCCGCCGCTTTAGTGCTAGTGGGGCTCCGCTGAGTGGCGAAATTTTAGTGAATACCTATACCGCTGGGACTCAGTCTGCCCCAGCGATCGCCACTGATGAGTTTGGCAACTTCGTCATCACTTGGACAAGCGATGGCCAAGATGGCAGTGATTATGGTGTTTATGCTCGCCGTTTTCGGCCAAATGGCACACCGTTGAGTAACGAATTTCAGGTCAATACCTTTACAGAGGATGATCAGGAGTACCCAGCGATCGCCATGCAGCCCGGGGGTGATTTTGTCATTACCTGGGAAAGCTCTGGACAGGATGGAGATGGAGAGGGTGTGTATGCTCAGCGGTTTGAGCTGACTTCAACGGTTGTCTTCAAAGACCCATCTATCCAAGTCGGTGAGGATGGGGGACGGGCTCGGATCGTGCTTGCTCGCCAGAATGAACTGCATCTGACTACGCAAGTGCGGCTCGATGTCACAGGAGGCACTGCGACTCGTGGCCAAGACTATACCTTTGCCGCACCTCGCACCATCACCTTCAACCCTGGCGAAACTCGTAAGGTCGTCAACATTCCCATCCGTCAAGACAACCTGATCGAGGGCAACGAAACCATTCAGCTTAGACTGGAATCCGTTTCTCGTGCTACTCTCAACCAGCGCAGAACTACCACTGTGACGATTGTCGATGATGATTTGCCTCGCTTCCCGGGTTCAGTCGGCAAGAAGCTGGTGGTGGGCACCCATCAAGCTGAACGTCTTGCTGGAACTGGCGCAGCTGAAATGTTGATTGGCCTGCGTGGCAATGACCGCCTTGTGGCAGGGGGAGGCAATGACATCCTGGTGGGCGTTGATCCCAACTCTCGCACCCCCGGACGCAATGAAATCGACATCATGACCGGAGGGGCAGGCAGAGACTTGTTTGTGTTGGGCAATGAGCGCTATGTCTTCTACAACAGCGGCAAGCGTAACAATTTAGGCTTGCAAGACTATGCAGTGATCAAAGACTTCAACCGCAGCGAGGACAAGATCTTGCTGCACGGTAAGGCATCGGACTATTCTCTGGGTGCTTCTCCCCAAGGAGTGCAACGCGGAACGGCAATCTTCCTCAAAACACCTGGCATCAACAATGAGCTAATTGCCATCGTGCAAGGGCAGACCGATAACCTCCGCCTCAACAGCAACGCCTTTCAGTTTGTGGGGTAATCCCATCCTTCATCCTTATCACCTAACTCTTATCTAACCATGATGACAATTGACGCGATCGCCCAGCATCATGAGCTAGGTCAGCCTGTGAATACCTACCGTTGGAACAAATCTACAATACGTCTGGAAAAAGCAGCAGTCCCATGTTTGGGGATGGACCCAACGCGATCGCTTCCCCAATCTAGCGCTGTTCCTACTGCTGGCTAACTTAGGCCAAACCGAACAGCTTTCAACAAGTGCTCCGCTGCAGGTTTACGCAAACTAGCGAATTAACCTGACAAAGGATTTTGCCGAAGATCCCCCTAAAAGCATCAACTTTTCAGTTTGCAAGGCACATCAATCCACTCTTTGCCCTCTAGAGGACACCACCATGAACCGTCGATGTCATCCCTATTCAATCGTGTTTATCTTGGCTCTGCTAGCAATAATTGGCTGGTCTGGAATCGTAGGCGGATGGTCTGGAGCTGCAATGGCACAAGTACCTGCACCTCACCACGCAGAAGCCTCAGATCATACAGACCCTACTTCCGTTGCCGATGCCCCAGTTGTGCCCTTATTCGACAACTTGGGTAGCTACAGCCATCCTATTTCTACCCTCAATCACCTGACCCAACGCTACTTCGATCAAGGACTTATCTTAGCTTACGGGTTCAATCATGCTGAAGCACTGCGCTCTTTTCAGCAAGCGGCCACCCTCGATCCGACCTGCGCTATTTGTTATTGGGGGATGGCTTATGTGCTGGGTCCCAATATCAATGCTGCAATGGAAGCGGATGTAATTCCAACGGCTTGGGAAGCGATCCAAACGGCTGTGCAACTGAGCAATCATGCTAGCGATCAAGAAAGAGCCTACATCGCAGCTCTGGCACAACGTTATGCACCTGAACCCGATGCAGATCGTGCTGCCCTCGACTTGGCCTATGCTGATGCCATGCGGCAGGTTGCCCAGCGCTATCCCGACGATCCGGATGCCGTCACTCTATTTGCGGAAGCGCTGATGGACACCACACCCTGGGATTACTGGGAAGAAAATGGCGAACCCAATTCCGCAGGAGCCGAGATTATTGCCACACTAGAGTCGGTGTTGCGGCGCAGTCCCTACCATCCAGGTGCGCTGCACTTTTATATTCATGCGGTTGAAGCTGGACGCCCAGAATTGGCCGCCAACGTAGCCGATCGCCTGCGTCTTCTCAGAATCAATACCGGACATCTCATTCATATGCCCGCTCACATCTACGTTCGGGTCGGGCGCTATCAAGATGCGGTGGTTGCCAATCAGCAAGCAGCCCTGGTAGATACCCAGTATGCCCAACAGCATCATCCTGAAGGGATCTACGCGATTGGATATATGCCACACAATCATCATTTCCTTTGGTATGCCGCAACGATGTCAGGACAGCGGGAGGTTTCACTAAAAGCCGCCAATGACACCGCCTCATTGGTCGATCAAACCTTGATGCGCGAACCCGGATTTGGCACCTTACAGCATTATTCTTTGATTCCGATTTATACCGATGTCAGGTTTGGCCTGTGGGATGAAATTCTAGCGCTGCCTGCTCCAGATCCGGATCTGGTCTATCCCACCGGGGTATGGCGTTTTGCTAGAGGAATGGCATTTACAGCTCAGGGACAGCTCCAGTTGGCCGCTCAAGAACTAGCCGCTCTGAATGCGATCGCCCTCGATCCGGCTCTAGAGGAGGTCACCATTTGGGATATCAACACGACGTCACACCTGCTGCAAATTGGTGTTGAGGTGTTGTCGGGAGAATTGGTTGCCAAGCAAGGAGACTTTGATGCGGCGATCGCCCACCTTGAAAGCGGTGTCGCCCTACAGGATCGCCTCAACTATGATGAGCCTGCCCCGTGGTATGCCCCGGTGCGCCAATCGCTCGGAGCCGTGTTGCTACAGGCGAATCGTCCTACTGTTGCAGAGCAAGTCTACCGAGACGATCTAGCGCTCTACCCAGAAAACGGCTGGTCTTTGTACGGACTGGCTCAAAGCTTGGAAGCCCAAGGAAAGACGGCAGAAGCTCAATCCATATGGCAACGATTTGAACAGGCTTGGACCAACTCAGAAAGCACATTGACAGCGTCTCGCTTCTAGCAACATGTGCCAGAACGGTGGCCGAACCCAAGTTTCAAGAAGCTGGTAGCGGTGAATAGGAATGGTTAGGAGTGAAAGGAAGCATTAATCGGTGCTGTCGTTCATTTTAGAGCCAGTTGTCAAGCAACTCAATGAAGTCTTTTCAGTTAGATAGGTACAGATAGATAGGTACAGAACAATGAAAAAAACTCTACTTGCTCAAATCACTTTAGGGGCTGCTCTTGTTGCCCTCACCTATGGGTGTTCTTCTTCGCAGCTAGATGCTGATGCTGCATCTAGTCCCGCTGTTGCTCTCCCCTCTACCGAGCAGTCTGCAGATGAAATCTCGGTAGATGAAGTCTCAACTGGTGCTGGGCCTGCTCAAATTTCTCCGCCTACACCTGCGCCATCCGTGATTAGTAATCCATCACCTGCTGCCAATGCGCCTGCCCCCAATTCACCCGTAAATGCACCTGTTGCCAATGCGCCTGTAAATTCACCTGTTGCAAACCTACCGGAGCCTGCTGTAGATGAGTCTATGGTGATGCCAGAGGAAGTTGATTCTCCGACGGGTCAGATTCGTTGCCGTGCGGTGCTCAGTGCCAACGCTGAAACACAGGATATCTCTGTGGGGTTGGAGTTTGTCTATCCGCAACTCCGGGGAGGTGAGTATCTCTATGTGCAGATCAAATCACCGAACTTTGACGACCAGCCAGACTTCCAGCAGGCTTTGTTCCACACTGCTGGAGAAGATAGCAACTGGACTGTGCCCAATGTGATGGGAATTGCACCTGTAGATATCACGCTCTTTGCAGCGGCTAGAGGTCCGGTCAATGATCGGTTTGTAGCAAGTTTCCGTAGCTATCCTGCTGTTCCTGTTGCTTGTGTGCCTTTGTAGTCAGGGATGAGATGGGCCACTGCATATGCAGCTTTATCTCGTCGGCATTAAAATCTGCTGCATTTGCCCCTCCTTTATCAGCCCGAAAGGTGACGGTCTTTCCAATACTGGGTAGCCGCAACCTGCTCGCTAATCTGGCTAGCCTGCTGCAAGATTTGTTCTTGCATATCAGCTTTCTGCTTTTCTAACGCCTGGATTTGCTGCTTGTAGTGATCGCGCTCGGCGGCAAGTTCTTGGCAATGGTGCTTGAGCCGAGTTTGAAACTTAAACTGCTCGGTTAGCTCTGCTTCCAGTTCTTCTACTCTCAGCTGTTTAGACTTAAGTTTTTGATTGAGGGCGAAGGTGTTGGAGGTTTGATCGAGCTGAGTGGAAGGGTTTGTCAGATTGCGGTTGGCCGAGGTTTGGGAGAGGGGATCGGGTGGCTCTAAGGAGCCTTCTAATGTTGCTAGACCGATCTCGTGGTGGTTGAAGATGTTGTCTAGCTCTTGAAGATGGTGCCAAATGGCTTCGATTTGGCTGCCCAAACCTACCACTAGCGATCGCGCTACCATCACCTCTGGTTCTGTCTCAGAAACGTTGATCTTTGGAATGACGAGGTCTGGCGCATTTTGGTACTGCTGCCGAATGCGGATCAGATACGTCTGAATCTCAGTATGAGTTTGTTGGGTCCGAATCCGTAGCCTTTCTAGCTCTATTTTTTGGCGATTCGCCAGAGCCAGCGTAGTTGCCATAAAATCCTGGAGCACCTGACTCTGAGACTGCTGTTGCTCAGACTGTTGGCGCTTAAGCTGCGCGATAATTTGCTGCTGAACGTTGGAAAACTTTTCGGTCTCAGCCAGCTGTGATTCTAAAAGTTGTTGGTTTTGAATTTGGGCTTGCAGTTCTTGCAGCGATGCCAAAGCCTGATCGAGCGCACGCTGCAAATGGCAAACCCGCGCAACCAGTCTAAAATCTATCGAAGCAGGCTGAGACACTCAATCGAAGCTGATAGAGGTAACGTAGCCGTTGACCCCTAATGTAACAGACTTGCCGCCGTAAAGATCGTCTAAGGCGTCACAATCTCTGCTGATGGCGATGAGGGCTAGCTGTTTTGGATGGTAGGGGCGATCGCCAAAGTCTTTGCTCCGGCTTGCATGGCGGCGATGTCGGCCTCTGACCAAGCACGAGGGGCCTGACACTGATGGGCAACCAATAATCCCCACAATCCTTTGGCAGTCAAAATAGGAACGACCAAGTTGGCCTGCACCTGAATACTGCGTAGAAAGTCGCGGTGGCAATCCTGGATTGGTTCTTGCTCAATGTTGGCGATCGCCCGCACTCGACCTTCCAAAAACATCGCCGCATAGCCATCATTAAAGCAATCATCTGCGCCTGTAGAGCCATAGATAGAAAGCTGTGGGCGGCTCAGCGACTCAAACGTTACTTGCCCTTTCCAAGGATAGTAGAAGTAGTACAAAACAACTCGATCGGCCTGAAGACTTTCGCGCAACTGGTCGGTAGTTTGCTGAACGCGCGCATCTCGCCTTAAGTTACTGGTGAGACGACCCAGCACCCGTTGCAAACCCGGATCTGCGGCTGATGGCTGTGCAGAGAGCGGGCTAGGAAGCTTGCTGTTCTCAGACTCTTTTGCGTGTTGAGATGTCATACCAAACGATAGAGAATTAGGCGTTGAGGTATTCTGCTATTCTATGCAATTTATCCCCCCAAACCACACCGCTGACATCATTATGAGGCCAATCTGCAAAGCCCAATGCTTCTGTGTCTAGAAAACTTGCGATCGCCATCTCAATCACTGCTTCAATTTCAACACTTCTGGCAATCACCATTGTTTTTCAGGTAGACCTTTTTAGTAAAGGACAGAGG
Organism: Elainellales cyanobacterium; assembly: GCA_041746655.1. Classification (GTDB taxonomy): domain Bacteria; phylum Cyanobacteriota; class Cyanobacteriia; order Elainellales; family Elainellaceae; genus JBGTGR01. The sequence goes on from JBGTGR010000072.1 coordinate 23,723, forward strand.
AAATAAAGTCCTCTCACGCACCTAATCGCTCTAGACGTATTTGTTCGTTGTAGTAATGGATGAAATTCCAAATCGCTCCAATGTGATTTTCCAGCTTCTTAGAAAATGACAAC
>JBGTGR010000073.1:0-130437 GCA_041746655.1 Elainellales cyanobacterium
CCCTCTTACCGTCCCAGTCCCGGTTTCACAGCCTATGGCTGGTATATCGCTGCAAGATGAGGTGGGTATTTCAACCACCATTATTGTATCAAAAAGCCGTCCTATAAGGACGGGGCTTGTATCCCATTATTTTTGGTCAACTAGATACTCTCCTACTGAGGCCAATGTTCTCCCTGGCCTCTTTTTCTTGCTGATTTTTTGGCCTAGCTGGATCGCTTGCCATATCGTTATGGTTCCTGGGGAATTATGGGGGGATTACTGGGCGATCGCCACAGCTCCCTTGAGCTCAAAGATTTTCTCGATGGCCCGCTCGACCACTCGGTCTGGCGTAGAAGCTCCAGAGGTCACCCCTACCACGAGCGGCCCCGCTGGAAGCCAATTTTCCTGCACTTCCAGCTCTTGACGTAGCGGTTTGTGTTCGACTCGATTGCCAGGACCAATCCGATCATCGCTGTCGATGTGATAAGACGGAATGCCCCGCTCAATGGCGATTTCCTGCAAGTGTGTCGTGTTGGAAGAGTTGTAGCCTCCAATCACCATCATCAGGTCCAGCTTTTCTTCTACCAGGCCAAACATCGCATCTTGGCGCTCTTGCGTCGCATCACAGATTGTATTGAAGCTGAGGAAATGCCGATTTAGTTCAGCAGGGCCATACTTCTTCATCATGGTGTGCTCAAACAGCTTCCCGATCTGCTCTGTTTCGCCCTTCAGCATCGTGGTTTGGTTGGCAATGCCCACCCGTTCCAAGTCGCGATCTGGGTCAAATCCTTCGGAGCAGGCCTGACTAAATTTGGCAATAAATTCTTCGCGTCGGCGCAGCTTCTCTGCAGGAGAATCACTTTCATTCAGGATGTAATCACAGACATATTGCGCCTCAGCCATGTTCAGCACCACCAAATAGGTGCGAGCAAATGAGCTAGTGGCGATCGTCTCTTCGTGGTTGTACTTGCCGTGAATAATCGAAGTATGGTTGCCCTTCTTATGCTTTTCGACCGTATTCCATACCTTCGACACCCAAGGGCAGGTTGTATCTACAATGGTGCAGCCTTTGTCGTTGAGAAGCTGCATTTCCTGTACGCTGGCCCCAAACGCAGGCAAAATCACCACATCGCCCGAATCAACTACTGAGAAATTTTTGTTGCCGTTTTCGACTTCGATAAAGCCGACCTGCATCTCCTTCAGCCGCTGATTGACCGAGGGATTGTGGATAATCTCATTGGTGATCCAAATGCGCTGGGTAGGAAAATGCTGCCGAGTTTCATAGGCCATCGCCACCGCTCGTTCTACGCCCCAGCAAAAGCCAAATGCCTCCGCCAGTCGAATGGTGACATCGCCGCGCTGCAATATATAGTTGTTGTCGCGAATTTGCTGAATCAGGCTGCTCTGATATTCAGTCTGCATCAGGCCCGAAACTTCTGCCTCATGGCCAAACCCCTTGCGGTGATACTGCTCGGAGTTATTGAGCGATCGCTTAAACGCTTTAGTATCCATGCCTGCTTCTGAGTACGAGCTACACCATCTATCTTCAGACTACCAAAGAGAGTGGAAAGAGAGTGGGGGGTTAATCCTTACGTTCCAACTCTATCTGACTATACAACTGCAACGCCGATCGCCAAACCATATAGCCCTCTCGGCTCAGGTGAAGTCCATCGGTGCTCAATTCGGAGCGTAGAACACCTTCTTCGTCTGTGAAGAGGGGATACAGATCGAGATAGTAGGCGTTTTGTTCGAGGGCGATCGCCTTCAGTCGCTGATTTAAGTCCCAAATCCGGTCATTTGAAATTTTTAGAAGCCGATCTTTGCCTTCCCAGGTTACCTTCTCACCCCCGTGGGGCAAGATAGACTGCAACACAATTTGGGCATCCGGGTGCATCGCCTTCAAATCCTGCAGGATGAGGCGCTGGTTGGCCACAATTGTTTCATCGGTGAACTCCCGAATCAAATCATTGATGCCAATCATGACAAAGATAGTTTCTGGCTGCGTTTGATCAATCAAACTGAGACGATTGAGCAAACCAGAAGAGATCTCGCCGGAAATGCCCTGATTGAGCCAAGTGCGATCGCTAGGCAACAGATTAGGGGGAAACCAAAGACTAATCGAATCTCCCAATAAAATACTTAATCGGGATGGCTGGTTTTCGGCGATCGCCTCCGCCTCCTGCTGTAGCAAATCTTGCCATTGTTGATAAGACAGCTGATGGCGAGGCCCCAACTCTGGACTCAACTCTGGCCCCAACCCTGGAGTTGAAGGTGGGGCGATCGCTTCAGGTGCCTGAGAAGGGGTGATCGAAGCATGCGTTGGTGGAGCAACCAGCGATCGAGGATCTCGCATCAAAGAGATGACCACGGCTGCAATGAGCAAGCCATTGGAGATCAAAGACAAAATCGCCCAAGCCGGAATCGCTCGGAGTGACTGAGGCATAGAAAACCATGAGAACCGATGCCCAGAAGGCTCAGAACGTCTGGAAGCGTTAGCAGATCTAGAAGGGCGATCGCGCATACGGCCAATTAGACGGAGATCGTCCATCAGTTTAGACAGAGATTGCTTCAGACACAATAACTAGCAACCAGATTTGAGACTGGCTTCACAAGTTACATAAAAAACAAAGGGCATAGCGTTGCTATGCCCCCGAGTTATAGGTTTACAAAGTTGATCAAGAGATGGAGAGGCTAAAACCTACGGAGTAGAGCTTCCAGCCACACCCGCAGAGCCAGAGATACCGCTAGAAGGGCCTGCACTCATGCCGCTCGTATCCTTCAAGAAACCGCTGTAGGCCTCCATACCATGTTCAGAAATATCCAGACCAATCAGCTCTTCTTCTTCCGTCACTCGAATTCCTAGAGTAGCCTTCAAAGCTAGCCAGAAGATAGAAGTCAGCACAACGGTGAAACCGCCAATCGCCAGAATGCCGAGAATCTGAATACCCAGCTGAGCAAAGCTACCCGTGTAAAACAGACCCGTTTCTGTATTAAACAGGCCAACGGCAAAGGTTCCCCAGATACCGCAAACCAGGTGGACTGAAGTTGCACCCACAGGGTCATCAATCTTGATGCTGTCAAAGAACAGCACTGAGAAGACCACAACAACGCCTGCAATTAGACCAATCACAACTGCACCCAGGTAGGAGACACCCGCACAGCCTGCGGTGATACCCACCAAGCCCGCCAGAATGCCGTTGATGACCATCGACAGGTCAGGCTTACCTGATGTGACCCAGGAGGTCATGGTCGCAGAGATTCCACCAGCTGCTGCTGCCAGGTTGGTTGTCACCGCAATGAACGGAACCAACTCATTCGCAGCGAGTTCAGAACCAGGGTTAAATCCAAACCAGCCGATCCACAGAATCAAACAGCCCAGCATGGCAATGCTCATGTTGTGACCCGGCAAAGCCGAAGGGTGACCATCCTGGTACTTCCCAATCCGGGGACCAAGAAAAGCCGCACCCATGAGGGCAGCCCAGCCGCCAACCGAGTGAACCACCGTAGAACCTGCAAAGTCAGAGAAACCCATCCCACCCAGCCAGCCGTTTGAGCTCCAAACCCAGTGAGCGGTGATGGGATAGGCAATTCCTGTGAGAAGCAAACTAAAGATCAGGAAGTCAAGAAACTTGACTCGCTCGGCAACTGCACCCGAAACGATTGTTGCAGCAGTACCTGCAAAAGCTGCCTGAAACAGGAAAAATACTGGAATAGGTAGACCCGCAGGGAATGGATCAAGACCATACAACCCTGGATCTGTACTGGATAGAAACCAGCCGCCTCCCCCAATAAATCCATTCTCACCTGCAAAAGCAATCGAGAAGCCGATTGCCCAGAACGCAATAGTCGCGAGGGCAAACACGATCAAGTTTTTCGTCAGGATGTTAACCGCGTTCTTTTGTCGGCAGAATCCGGTTTCCAACATACCGAATCCAGCATTCATGAAAATGACTAGAATCGCCGCGACCAAAATCCAGATAGCATCTAGAACCCCCTTCACGTATTCAGGAGTCAGAGGCTCTTCCTGCGCGGAGGCCGCCAGCCCCCAGGCACCAACGATCAAGACTGCCAGAGGAATACTAGCTAGCCAACCGAAAGACAATTTTGGGAAAAACGACTTGAAGAAGGAAACAAAATCCGGTGCATAAGCAGAGCCCAAGCCTGCATTCCGCCTACGGCTTCTGATTGTTTTTCTTCTCTTGAGCACTTGTTTAGACATCATCACTGGACGTTCCTTGAATGAACGAATTTAAGTCCGATAGCCCAATAAAGGAGCAATAAGCTGTTATCGGATTCCTGAGGAGCAATCAGAATCTTGAAGTCAACTCCAGGCAAAAGGAGTCGGGGGTTTAAGCATCATAGGTCACGAACCCCACACTCATATCACAAGGATTTTAATCAGGCAACCAGGCCCAAGCAAGCGCTAGCGGATACGAGTGAACAAGACAAGATAGGAATGATTGCACCAATTATGAGGAAGTGAATTCTGTATAACGCGATACACTTTGTTGTCTGAGCTGCCTGAGTTCTCAGAAATAACGGCCCTTAAATAGGCTGGGATCCGCTTAATCCAGTTGTTTAAAGCTTGCTTCAAATATTTTTAGGGTCTGAAAGAAGTCTTGGACATCGCGAAGCAGTCTAGTGATTTTGCCTAGCAACTTAGCTTGCGTCAGCCAAGATATTTGTTTGTATAGGTTAGGTTTTTCTTGTTAGGCTCATGACAAAATTTGCTATCAGAATAGCTATCAACTAAACTTATTCATAAATAATCTCATCTTCCTGTCGCCATGCAGGGTCAACAATGCAGAGAAAAATCAGCGATTCAAATCCAATATTTCGGATGTACTGTTGAGCATGAGGTGGGATATAAACCATGTCGCCCACTTCCACAGACTGCACCTCATCCCCAATGTGCATTTCTCCTCTGCCACTGAGAATGTAGTACACCTCCGAAGGCTTCAAGGCATGAGGGGTTGAGGTTTGACCGACAGCAACAACTGCGTGCGCCAAACTATACCGAAGCTGAACAGGTTGCTTGTCGGGATGCAGCAGTTCTCGCAGCAGTGTCTGATCTCCAGCGACAAATTCTGGGCAGTCGTTTAGCTTACGGATCAACATGATGCAAAATTAAAAATTTGAAACGTGGTTTGAGAAGTCGATTCATTAGCGTTTAATTTAGAGTGTTGTCATACAATATGTTGGAGGTGATCTGGTTCATAGTCGGGACAGTCAATGGCTTCTTCAGACAACGCAATAGTAGGTCGAACCGGGCATTTGAGATGGTAGTCATTCGTGAAAAACTGACAATTTGCGCAGGGAATCTGGTGCATTCGCTTGGCATTCGTGAGGCCATCTCTAAAAGCAGTCCATAGGCTTGAAAGGGCCAACAGCACTAGGCTCCAGGCCGCGATGAAGCAGATTGGTCCGAGAAAGGGCTGGATCGAGGCAATGAGCCAGTGGAGAAAAATGTATAAAGTTTGGAACATAGCCGTCTCCCTATCTATGCAGACGTTTTGAGCAAGTTTGGAGCGATCGCCATCAGGTAGCACCGTCAACTACAGCATTACCTAATCTTGAAAAGCGAGCATCTGAATCGCAAAGACTCATCCCTACGCTAAAATCGGAGAAAAGAGCCAAACTCCGACCGGAAAACCGGGGTATTTATGGCATGATATCGGAGTAGAATGCTTTTCTACATCTGTTTTGATCAATCAACAGGAAACGGACTATGGCGCTTCGACTAGGTGATACAGTACCTAACTTCACGCAAGATTCCTCCACAGGCGAAATCAATTTTTACGATTGGGCTGGAGATAGCTGGGTTGTTTTGTTCTCTCACCCCGCTGACTTCACACCCGTCTGCACCACCGAACTTGGTATGGTAGCCAAGCTTAAGCCCGAGTTCGACAAGCGTAACGTCAAGACGATCGCCCTCAGCGTCGATGATGCCGAATCTCATAAAGGTTGGATTGGCGACATCGAAGAAACTCAGGGTACTCAGCTCAACTACCCCATCTTGGCTGACTCAGATCGGAAAGTGTCTGATCTCTACGACATGATCCATCCCAACGCCAGCAACACACTGACCGTGCGTTCAGTCTTCATCATTGACCCTAGCAAAAAGCTGCGCTTGGTGCTAACCTATCCCGCTAGCACAGGCCGGAACTTTGACGAAATCCTGCGGGTGATCGATTCTCTTCAGCTCACGGATCACCACAGCGTAGCCACCCCTGCCAATTGGACGGATGGCGGCGACTGCGTGATCGTCCCCTCCTTGAAAGATCCCGAAGTCCTCAAAGAAAAATTCCCCAAAGGCTACACAGAAGTTAAGCCTTACCTGCGGATGACTCCTCAGCCCAACAAGTAAGCGGCTAACAAGCAAGTGGCCAATGAGCAAGTGGCCAATGAGCAAGCAGCCAGTGAGCAAGCGGCCAGTGAGCAAGCGGCCAATGAGCAAGTAGGTTGCCCCAAAAAGCAACCTCAGATTGCATCCCTCTTCTGAGCTGTAGGAGAGGGCTTTCTTTTAGCCCCAAATAGTTTAAACCTCAACGACTCCGCCAAAATAGGTGAGACAAAGCTCTAGAATTTTGGCAGGGAAGAACTTAGGAACTGTGGCATGGATATCAAAGATGGATTTGTAGGAAGTGTTGGCAATACCCCCCTGATCCGGCTAAACAGCTTTAGCGACGAAACCGGGTGCGAAATTTTGGGTAAAGCTGAGTTCCTGAATCCAGGCGGTTCAGTCAAAGATCGGGCAGCCCTCTACATCATTCAGGATGCAGAAGCAAAAGGCCTACTAAAACCGGGCGGTACAGTTGTAGAAGGCACAGCAGGCAATACAGGGATTGGGTTAGCCCACATCTGCAATGCAAAGGGCTACAAATGCCTGATTATTATTCCAGATACCCAATCCCAGGAAAAAATGGATCTTCTGCGGACGCTGGGGGCCGAGGTGCGCCCTGTTCCAGCCGTTCCCTATAGAGACCCCAACAACTATGTGAAGCTGTCTGGGCGGATTGCAGAGGAGATGGAGAACGCCATTTGGGCCAATCAGTTCGACAATCTGGCCAACCGACAGGCGCACTACGAAACAACAGCTCCAGAAATTTGGCAGCAAACAGACGGCAAAGTAGACGGGTGGGTTGCTGCAACCGGAACAGGCGGAACCTATGCAGGCGTCGCGATGTACCTTAAGGAAAAAAATCCTGACCTAAAATGTGTCGTAGCAGATCCGATGGGCAGCGGACTGTACAGCTATATCAAAACAGGTGAGATTAGCAGCACAGGCAACTCTGTAACAGAAGGCATCGGCAACAATCGGATCACTGCCAATATGGAAGGCGTACCCATCGATGACGCCTTCCAAGTCGATGATCACGAAGCGCTCCGCGTGATTTACCAACTGCTGCATAAGGAAGGCCTGTTTATGGGCGGCTCAGTCGGGATCAACGTCGGGGCAGCAATCGCCCTCGCGAAGGAGCTAGGCCCAGGGCACACGATTGTCACAGTGCTTTGTGATGGTGGAGCCCGCTATCAGTCTCGTCTCTACAATCGAGAATGGCTAGAATCAAAGGGATTACTGACACCCGAACTGATGCCTGCTTGAGGTTGAATCTTGACTGATAATGTTTTGGTCTGCCAGAACACAGCTTGCCAGAAAGGAGGAGCAGCAAAAGTTCTGGCAACTTTTTTAGCCCAACCTGTGGCTGACATTGCGATTGAAGGAAGTCGCTGCCTAGGCCAATGTGGCAGTGGCCCTATGGTGCTGATCCTCCCAGAAGATATCTGGTACTGTCGGGTCTACCCCGACGAAGTGCCCGCAATTGTGGAGCGCCATCTCAAAGGGGGGCATCCCATTCAAGCGATGCTTTACCGCAAGTTTCATCCACAGCAGCATTAGCTTCTGGGTTGAGACGAGTGACAACCTAGACTAATCGCAGTGATTTATATCACACATTTGTAGCGAAACGATCACAGTAGAAGTCTTCTACAGTCACATCCCTGCAGGATGAGGTAGAGGATACTGGCATCATCGCGAACCCCCAGAACCTATGGAGTCTCCAGCTTTAGTTCATCAGATTCCACTTAAGGACCTGGTCGAGCAAATTCTACTATCTGGAAAAATCACCCGTGCCGAGCAAGATCGACTTGTTTCGACTCTTGCAGGTCAAAAGTTTCTCAGCCCTGACCAGCAAGCAATGATTCAACGAGTCTTTTACGGTTTGCGGCATGGGCTGCTTCAGGTTGTGGACTGAGGCATTGCCCCACTCAGGTCATGTTAAAAATTCAAGCAACTTGCAGGCGGCGATAGTTGCGATACCGTTAGAACAAAGGTTAGCTTAGCTAATTTTTGTCCTATCGCAACCTGAGAAGTTCTATGCTTGAGCAGCTCTTTAGCACTTGCTCCGAAGTAGAGCAGAATTTTTCGACGGCTCGTCCCCTTCGTAAGGGTGTCATCATCGGTGCAGGACAGGTTGGCATGGCCTGTGCCTACTCTCTGCTCATCCAAAACGTCTTGGATGAGCTAGTCCTCATCGATGTGAACCAGCACAAAGTAGAGGGGGAGGTCATGGATCTAGTTCATGGCCTTCCGTTTGTGGAACCCACGCTGATCCGGGCAGGCAGTCTAGCAAACGGAGATGCAGACAACGCAGACCTGGTGATCATTACCGCTGGTGCTAAACAAAGGACGGGAGAAAGCCGACTGGATTTAGTGCAGCGGAATGTCGAAATCTTCAAACAGATGATTCCGGAAGTCGTTCAACACAGCCCTGAGGCAATTTTGCTGATTGTCAGCAATCCGGTCGATATTATGACCTATGTGTCATGGCAACTCTCTGGACTGCCGAGTTCTCGCGTCATCGGCTCTGGGACGGTTCTGGATACAGCGCGATTTCGCTATCTTTTAGCCCAAAAGCTGCAGATCGATCCTCGTAGTTTGCACGCCTACATCATTGGAGAGCATGGAGACAGTGAAGTTCCGGTCTGGAGCAAGGTCAACATCGCCGGGGTTCGCCTCTGCGCAAAGGAGGAAATCCAAGATCGAGGAGACGACGATGCATGGCTTTATCAAACGTTTGAGCAGGTGAAAAATGCGGCTTACGAAATCATTGAGCGGAAGGGTGCGACTTCCTACGCGATCGGATTGGGGGTCACCCAAATTGCTCAGGCGATTTTGCGCAATCAAAGTCGCGTTTTGACGGTTAGCACAAAAATCAATGGACTTCATGGCTTAGAAGACCTGTGTTTGAGTTTACCTGCTGTGGTCAACTCTCAGGGAGTGACGCGCATTCTCAAACTATCCTTAACGTCGCTAGAAGAACAGCAGCTTCAGAAATCTGGCCAGATTTTACGGCAAATTATCCAGCAAATTGACTTATAGGGCCAAAATTTGCCTGATCGGTCTCAACCTCCTGGTAGTGTTGCGTTTTCTTTCTATCTATGGAGATAATCTGCCAAATGTATCTTGCAATTCGCAAAAGTCTGTTTTAGTGTCTAATATGTCTGAAATTTAAAAAGAGTTGTCCCAATAACTTTGCTGTCTTCCTGCAATAGTCGGGATATTTTTGAGCAAACGTTATCCAGGTCGTTCCGAGGTATCACTATGGATCCTGAAGTGAAACAAGAGGCTGCCCCCGATTACATGATTGAGGCTGAAAAGATCCGACAAGACGCTGAGCAAGCTAGGGTAGACATCAATAGTGAAGAAGCAGGGACTTTAGCCACGTTTTCTTCCAATCAGTCTACGCAGCAGTGGCAGCAGATTGGAGAACGGATTTCAGCGTTTTTGGCAGAATTGCCAGAATATTTGAGTGAGTTCTTCAGTGAGTACAAGCGCCCACTGATCACGATTGGTCTACTTCTAAGTGGCATCGTGACTGTGAAATTGACACTGGCTATTTTAGGCGCAGTGAATGATATCCCGCTCTTAGCACCCACTTTTGAACTCATCGGTTTGGGATATTCTGCCTGGTTTGTATACCGTTATTTGTTGCGGGCAGTGAACCGGAAAGAACTAGCCGAAGACTTTGATGTTCTAAAGGAGCAGGTTTTGGGGAGTAGCGCTGCAGGAAAGTAGCTTTGGTTTGATGTAGATTGAACCACGCTAGCTTAGGCGGGGAGCAGGATTCTCTGCTCCCTTACTTTTGTGCGTTTTGGAGATGCAGTTGACACAAAATTTGCCCTAATTCTCCGAAAGATTCAGAGAAAAAGTTTAGAAAAAAATGTAGAGACGAAAATGTAGAGACGAGTTAATCGCGCCTCTACAAGGGTCGATGATTAAGAATAGAGGAAGAGGAGGAGGAGGAGGAGCAGGATTCGGTTAGACGGCGTTAGTTTGGAAATGTTTGTCTAACAGTTCTGGGATAGCTTCGGGACGAATTCGGCTATAGCGAGTTTTGTCGGGCATGATCAGGTTTGGGCCTGCTTTGCACTGCTTCATGCAACCCGTACATTTAATGGCAACCTGTTCAGAGAGATTGCGATCGCGCAAAGCTGTCTCCAGCGCTTCCGAAACAGCTCTTCCGCCGCGCTTACAGCAGTCTGACTTTTGGCAGACCAAAATTTTGGCTTTCGGAATACTGCTAGGGGCGGGTTCTGAGAGAGGTGGCAGGGGAGGAAGGGACTCTGTTGATCCAGGGGTAACTCGTGTGATGGACAGTGCCTTGAGCTGTGCATCATCTTTAGATTTGATCTTTTGATAGCCCCGGACCTGAATCCATTCGCCAGGAATCAGCGTGTGGTGGCAGGAGGCCCGCGCTTCTTTGGTTAGTTTGATGGTGTGTTCACCGTCTGCAGCGGCGAGGTGAAGTCCTTTGATTTTATAGCCATCCTTGATCAGAAAACCTAAGAACCGACCTTCTAAGTTGAAGTCTACTTTTTGATCTTTGCCCATGGGATAAATCCAAAATATTGACGTTTAAGAATCTCTTAAAAGAGGGGATGAAATGTTGCGGTCTTGCCATCTTGGGCTACCAGCAGCTTTCTAGCCACTGTACCAACTGTTGCCGCGCAGCCGTATGGTGCTGAATCACACTCCAAACCTGTACGGCTGCAACAGGATTGTTGACTTCTACTTCAAACCCACCATCTTCCGGACAGGCACAGGGAATCTCTAGTTCTCTGAGTCGTCGGTAGATCTGCCAGCGATCGCCCCGAGGAATCAACAACGGGTGGCGGTTACAGGAGTGGGGAAGCGCTTGATCCATAGAAGTGACCTAAATGCAACAGATTCTTAGTTAAGCTTTGGTTATAGCTGTGATTGCGTCTTTTAATGGGTGACGCCAGCCATGTCTAGGAGTATTTCAGGAGTAGTTCAGAATGATAAATTGACGGCGGCGAAAGGGCACCAGGATGGAGGAAGGTAATGTCACAGGACCTTTAGGAAAACTAACCTTGAGAGGCCTGAACTTTGATGCTAAAACCATTAAGGCTTTTTATTGAGAAAAATATGCAATAATTTCTTTATTCAAGATACGACAAGATTTTGTTATTTGCAAACATTTCTCATTAAAATAACAAGATTTTTCCCTGAACTTCCGGCAACTTAGCGTCTGAATTTTAGGTTTAGTCGTTGGTAGGGGAAGAATTAACGGCTAGCAGGTGAGTCTGAAAAAACAGAACCAGATCGGCGATGGTTTCAAAGTTTGCAGCGTCGAAGCGATCGCTCAAATCGAGCCCAAATCGTTGATAAAAGGCTTCACACAGGTGTAGATCCCAGTCGAACCAGCAAACCAGGGTCCAGTGGAGGTCAGCTTCTAGGCGATCGCCTGGTGTCACACGAGCAAATTCTAACCCTGAGGATTGAGCAAGCGTAAAATAAATAAACTCAGCCAGCGATTGGGACACACCACAAGGTCGCCAGAATGTCTCAACCCATTCTTCTAACTGGAGAGCAGGGCGCTCATGGAGTCTCCGGTTTACCTGTTGTCTAACCTTGAGATCCGGACTCAATACACCGTAAGTACTGAGTCCAAGGAAGAAATTTCGGAGCCGATTCCACATATCCTCGGAATGATGAAGTGCCCAAAGCCTGAGCTTTTCCCCAGTATTCCCATCTTGTCGGCAATCTCTCGACGAAAATCCGTAAATCTTGCCATAAGCCTAGATCCTCTGTTAAAAGCAGGTAAAAGCAGAGCAGTTCTGTCCCAGGTGTCGCAGAATCATGTCATACCGCTACAGCATCTGGGCTGTTGGTTTTTGAGGCAGTTTTTGAGGCAGTCTTTGAAGCCATTCTTCTAGATCAGTCTTTAAAAATCAAATGAAGTTTGAGTGACTTTTGTAGAGGGAGGGTCTCTCACTTCCCCGACGCACCAAATTTGATCTAGCGTAGAAGTAGTAGTCCTCATGATTTAAATCTGAGAAGGCTCAGGATACGCCAAAGACAATTACCCTATGAAACTTCATCGCACTCGCAGCCAAGAGCGGATTTTGTCCTTGCTCAAAACCTTAAATCGGGCCATTTCTGCTCAAGATCTTTACATAGAATTGCGGGGCCAAAACCAGAGCATGGGGTTAGCCACGGTTTATCGCTCTTTGGAAGCACTCAAACTAGAAGGTGCCGTTCAGGTTCGAACGCTGTCGAGTGGGGAATCTCTCTATAGTTCTGTCCAGGAAGATCGGCATCATCTCACCTGCTTACAGTGTGGGGCATCCATTCCAATTAATGAATGCCCCGTGCATGAACTGGAAGACCAGCTACATCAGTCTTATCGGTTTAAGGTTTACTACCACACGCTAGAGTTCTTTGGCCTCTGCAATCATTGCCAGCTCGAGCAAGCAGCCAATAGTAGCGATGGCTAGACAGATTACCCGGTCGGGTTAAGAGGTCGGGCTGCCATTTTCGCCGATGATGGAGCGCATTCCTTCTACTGTGGCAGGAATGCTGCGTGGGTCCATAAACATCACTTTGCTGCTGCTACTGCTGCCAATCTTGGAGCCCATCACCATGTAGTTTTGAGCGACGAGAAACTGTAGCACTTCACGACCGTTGGGATCATTTTGGAGAGTTTTGGTAATGATCTGGATCGCTTCTGCGGTGGCTTGAGCCTTCAGCACTTGCTCCTGACGTTCTGCTTGGGCGTTCAAAACGATGGTTTTTTGATGGGCTTCGGCTTCCAGGATGGTTGCTTTTTGGCGAGCCTCAGCTTCTAGGACTCGGGCTTCTGCACTACCACGAGCCGAGTTGACCGCAGAATCTCGCTCGCCTTCTGAGTTGAGGATGGCGGCTCGTTTGCGGCGCTCTGCGGTCATTTGCAGCTCCATAGAGTCCTGCACTGCTTTTGAGGGAACGATATCTCGCAGCTCAACCCGTGTCACTTTCACGCCCCACGGATCGGTGGAAACATCTAGCTCTCGCAACAGGAGTTCGTTGATTTCGGTGCGTGCGGTAAAGGTTTCATCCAGCTCTAGCTTGCCCATCTCGGAGCGAATCTGGGTGAGCACCAGGTTGACCATGGCCGACTGAAGGTTTTCAACCTTGTAGTAGGCTTTTTCCAAGTCCATGATCCGCCAATACACAACGGCATCGACTTCAATGGCGACGTTATCGCGGGTGATGCACTTTTGAGGAGGAATATCGAGAACTTTCTCCCGAATTGTTTCTCGATAGACAACTCTATCCATAAAAGGAATGGTTAGATTCAAGCCAGGTGTTAGCTTTTTGCCGCTATATCGTCCTAACCGCTCAACTAAGGCCTCATTTCCTTGGTTGACGATGCGGACAGAGCCCGCTAGAGCAGAGCCGCCAACTACCAAGAAAGCTAAAAATCCTAATACGTCCATTGCAAATTAGATCCTCTCAAGTTTTGAAGCAAACGACCAGAGTTACCCTTTCAGTAGGCTCTCTGGCATAACAATGAGTGTGTTGCCCTGTCGCCCTAACACCAGTACGCGGCGATTGGGGGCGATCGCCATTTCATCGTCTTCACAGCGGGCCTGCCAGGAGTTTCCTTCGTAAATCACCCGACCTGTTTGACCTGGCAAAATCTCTGTCAGCGTTTGTGCTTCTCTGGCTGCTTCTAGCGAAAATGCCTTACCTTTGGGAACAAGCCGACGGAATAAGATAGTCAGCAAAACCGAAAGCACTAACCAAAGTACAACCTGAATCGTAAATTGCGGGACGACTAAGGCAACAAACGCAACGACGATGGCACTGATTCCCATCGTGAACTCAACAAACGCTGTCGGCAGGGTAAACTCCATCACACAAAGGATGACACCTGCGATCAGCCACAGAGCAGTAGGAGTGAGCGACATATTCTAAGATGGCAGTCGAAGCACATAGTGGGTAGATTCAAAAACTGCGGAGAACATTCCGGGAAGACCCAGTGAAGAGAAATCCGCAGATGAAGGATGTAACTGTTGTAGAAATGTTGCAAAAGCCTTGCAGGCAGTACATCTAGCCTTAATCTATCCCAGCCTAAGGTAATTTGGCTGTCTAATCAGCTTATCTTTAGGTTAGCGAGCAGCGTTCTTGATCTTGACCGATCGCATGAGTAATTCTAAGCCCCTGATCCAATGTCCTAATCCAGATTGCTATGCTGACAACCCTCTGGGTCAGGCACAGTGCGATCGCTGTAAGACGCCTCTGGTGTATCGCCATCTTTGGGCGATTGGGCCGGGAGTGGTGCGCCTACCGAAGGGTGCGTTGGTGGGGCAGCGCTATCGCGTGGTGGGGCCGCAGATTTGGTTGGAGACTCAACCGGGGCGATCGCCCGAAGTCCCCCCCGAGCCGCCCGATAGCATTTTGCCCTATTTGCATCTCTATCCCCATCGCCTACACTTGCCGACGGTGTATGGCCTCTACCACCGTGAGGGAGCCGCCAGCATCCTGCTGTTAGATAATGTGCCCATCGATCATCAGGGCAAGCTGCTTCCCGCTCTAGCAACTCTTTGGCCCAAGGCTTCACCCGTTCGTCAGCTTTACTGGCTGTGGCAGATTCTTCAGCTCTGGCAACCACTCCAGGAGCAAGGCGTTGCTGCGAGTCTTCTCAATGCTGCCAATTTGCGCGTCGAAGGATGGCGAGTGCGGCTGCGAGAGCTTTATATTCCAGAACCGCCAGCATTAGATTCAGCAGATCCTGCATCAGATCCTGCATTAGATCCTGCATCAGAGGCTTCACCTCGCCCAGAGCCAACCCTCTCCGACCTTGCCAAACTTTGGCAGTCTTGGCTTCCAGAGGCCTCAGCGTCTATTGGTGAGCCGTTGCAGGCGCTTTGTCAAAGTATGCAGACTCCCGGAGCGACGCTTTCCACCCTTTCAACCCAGCTCAACCAACTCCTGCTCGAACAGGCCGCTCAGCTACCGATCCATACGCGCATTGCAGGGGCGAGTGTGACAGGGCCACAACGAGCTCACAACGAAGATACGTGCTATCCCCTGACGCTGAATGCGCGGCCTAGCACCTCGATAGAAGAAGTGTTGTTGCCGCATTTTGTCGTCGTATGTGATGGGATTGGAGGACATGCAGGGGGTGAGGTGGCGAGTCAGTTGGCGGTGCGATCGCTCCAGATTGAGATGCGGGCCATGCTGGCTGAAATTGCCGAAGAAACCGAGACCGTGCCACCAGAGGTGATCATCCAGCAGCTAGAGGCCCTGATTCGCGTCATCAACAACCTCATTGCGTCGCAAAACGATACGCAGGGGCGAGAATCGCGTCAGCGCATGGGTACAACGCTGGTGATGGCCCTACAACTGCCGCAGAAGGTCGCCACACCGGACGGATTCGGGAATGCCCATGAACTATATCTGGCGCATGTAGGAGATAGTCGAGCCTATTGGATCACACCGCAATATTGCCATCCCCTCACGATGGACGACGATGTGGCAACGCGGGAAATCCGCATGGGGCGTAGTTTTGCCAACACAGCTCGCACCCGACCCGACGCGGCAGCTTTGACGCAAGCGTTAGGAACTCGCGATTCTGAATTTTTGCGGCCCACGGTGCAGCGATTTATTCTCGAAGAAGATGGCTTGTTGCTGCTCTGTTCAGACGGATTGAGCGACAACAATTTGGTCGAGCGATCGTGGGAACATGTGGCTCAGCAGGTATTTAAAGGCCAGATGTCAGTGGATTCAGCCGTTCAGTTTTGGTTAGATCTCTCCGATCAACACAACGGCCACGACAATACCTCATTGGTGCTTCTACACTGTCTGGTTTCGCGTGAGCCGACCCAGCTACTAGATCCAATCGTTGCTCTTCCCCCTCCCGCCGCCGGATGGAGTTCAGAGCTATCGGATGCCTCCAGAGCGTTGCTCTACGGAGAATCCGATGATGCGTCTTTTGAACCTCCAGAAACTGCTGCACCTGTCTCGGCTCCCCGAAAATGGCGATCGCCCAACCCGTTGACTCTCACGGTCGGGGTCATCATCTTACTGTTTGCAGCAGGCGCAATTAGTATGACGATTTGGCGACAGACCAATCCAAGCGGCTTTCAGGAAACTTGGGAGAGAATACTAACGCCATCAGACTAGGAGAGGCGCAGAAGGAGCTAGACGGCAGGTGTGTTTCCGGCTGAATTAACTATTACAATTAGTAAAGTTATTTAACAGCTCAGTTACTCCGTAACGTTAACCATGCTGAATGAACTTCTCCCGTTTGGCTTAAAGCTAGATGCCACAACCCTGGCAGGCATTAGCCTATGGGCATTGGCTCTATATCTCGGCTTTTCCCCGCTCAATGAGTGGGTGATGGAGCAGTTGCAACGCTGGTTCAACTTTGCCGAACGGTCGATGTATACATCAGCTAAAGAGTTTGAGCGGACGCAGCAGTCGCGAGATTCCCAGAATGCGTTTTATGCTTCTCTACTCAGCATTGTGCCTTTCCTCGCCGCAGGTGGACTTTGCAACTACGGCATTGAGATTGGCCTGGGCAAAAGCTGGGCCATTAGCGTTGGAATTTTAGCTTGCGTCGGCTGTGCTGTTTATGAGCTAGGACGCAGAGACGGTAAGGCTTCCAGATAGTTTTCCAGATAGATCTATCTTTAGATCTAAAGCTTCTCTAAGGCTCTAACTCCTCCCTCACGATCTGAGCCAGTTTTTTAGCAGCTCCGGGTTGACCTCGGACTTGGCGGAGGCGATCGCGAACCTGCTCGATTTTTTCGGGATGGTTTAACCAATCCAGTACAAGGTCGGTGACTTGCTGAGGCTGAAGTTTTCCAAGCAGTTCGGGCACAATTTCTTCACCCGCCCAGATGTTGGGCCACGCCAAAAGTCGGGGATTGCGGAGAAAAGACCAGTTAATCAATTTAGCGAATGCAGCCCCCATACCGGGAAGATTAGCAAGCAGGCCAGGTAAACCATCCCAGGCACGCATCGCATCCATCTGCTGCGTGGGCAACAGCACAATCATCGGGATGGCAAGGGCTCCCAGTTCGGCAGTGTTGGCTCCAACAGTGGTGAGACAAAGCTTGCACTGCGACAGCAAATCGTAGGCAGGCACCTCAGTTTGCAGGTCGATTCGCAGGCCACCAGAAGTTTTGAGATAGGGTGCAGCATCGGCAATCAGTTCTGCTGTGACGTTGCCCATTTGGCGAATGACTGGATTTTGCACAGGATCGGCAAAGCGAGCCAGCGTTTGCAACTCCAGGGTGGGTGCGACGGGGATAAAAAAGCGGGTTTGGGGACGGGCTGCATAAATCTGTTCGGCGATCGCCAGTGATAAGGGCACGCCTTGGGACAGCTTGAGCGGTTTGGAGCCGGGGAGGAGGCCGATCAACTCGGTGGTAGGGTGGGGAGTGGGAAGTGAAGCAGTAAAGTTGCCAGCTTCGGCCATGAGGTCGCCGACGACGGTGAATTTTGGGTGGTATTGAGGGGCCGCTTGCTGAATCAGATCAGGCTTCATGACGCCGAAGCGATCGATCCAGCGGTGCCAGCGGGTGTCCCATTCGCCATAGATGACAGTGCGGTAGCCGAGACGCTTGCCGATGATGACGGGATAAAACTGGTCGCCGCCAAGGAAAAGAACCACACCGCGATCGCGCCAGTCCCAGTTTTCAGCAGTTTTTCCCGATACCAAAAAGGGGAAAAAATCTGTGGCAGCCTGAATCCGGTCAATCTCAGGATAGCGACGGGCGATCGCCACTTCTTGCCCACTCGCATTGGGGCAGGGCGAGAGCACCAGCGAAATCCGAATCTGGCTGCGGTCTTCGCCAAGCTGTTCTCGCAGGCGTTTCACAACGGGTCTGACCCACGTGCTGAGTTCACCAGGCCCATTCGACAAAATTAAAATATCTGCAGCAGACACCGTTCGTTCTCCCTGGAGCGTGGCTATAGCCTAATCTTTCTATTGTCTCCTTCCCAGTCTCTGCTGAGGTGAAGCTACAATAGACCCAGGTATCTCAATAGCTTCAAGAAAGTCTATTGCAGGGACAGAGTGCAAAGATAGAGTCGGTTTCAGACACAGCTCAGACCAGTTGAGAAAGGTTCTCAAGAGTAGAATAGATTGCTTCCCAGCGAGCTGTCTGTGTAGCGTTAGAAGCCGTACATATTTCTACAATAGCTAATAGCAGTTTGCGATCGCACACTCGCCTCATTCAACGCGATTCGTCTATTTCAGTAAATTATTTGCAAAGCCAAAGCCCTATCTTTTCAGATAGAGCAATTACAAAGACCATTGATCTATTTAGTTCTAGTTACTAGCTATTCTTAGAATTATTCGTGAGAATAAAGCATTTTTCTCAGGAGTAATTTTTCCTGAGAACTCCCTTTCCCAGCGCTGTTTGGGCGTCTAGTGCTCTGAGTGTTTATTCACAGAACTCCGAGCAGCTTGAAGGCGAATAGTTTGGATTACCGTCTTGATCTAGCAGCAGGGTAGAATCAGCTTAACATTTATTAACTATTATTTGAGCACTTGCATTCATGATTTGTCAATTAATGTAAAATTTTTTCTCAAAGTTCTTATCAAATTGTATCAATGAGAGGCCAAACTATGATTTTGGTAAGGTTTTTCTGGTAAAACCACTCTTGTGACACTTTTCAGCGCTCTGCCTATCAGCCGCTCAGTCAACTCGATTGCCCAGACTCAAGCCAAGCGATGGCTTATAGTCTGCCTCTACTGACTGCTGATAGTTAAGTTGCTGACAGCTTTTCAAAGGAGCCTAACCGCATGTTCACCCACGTCAAGCCCACTATCAGACATATTGCGCCTGACCAGCTAGATCAGGAGCGGGCTCTGATCAAGGTGGTCTATGTCGTGCTAGAGCCGCAGTATCAAAGCTCTCTCTCTGCGGCAGTCCGCTCGATCAATCAGAGTAATCCAGACCTAGCGATTGAAATCAGTGGCTATCTGCTGGAAGAACTTCGTAGCCCTGAAAACTATGAGGCCTTTCAACAAGATGTTGCTCAAGCGAACGTTTTCATTGGCTCACTCATCTTTATCGAAGAACTGGCGGATAAGGTCGTTGCAGCGGTAGAGCCTCACCGCGATCGCCTCGATGTCGCTGTCGTCTTCCCTTCCATGCCGCAGGTGATGCGCCTCAACAAGATGGGAAGCTTCTCAATGGCGCAACTGGGTCAATCGAAGAGTGCGATCGCCCAGTTCATGCGGAAGCGTAAGGAAAAATCTGGCTCCGGCTTCCAAGACGGCATGCTGAAGCTGTTGCAAACCCTGCCCAAGGTGCTGAAGTACCTGCCGATGGACAAGGCGCAGGATGCTCGCAACTTCATGCTCAGCTTCCAGTACTGGCTTGGCGGCTCTGCCGAAAACCTGGAAAACTTCCTGCTGATGCTGGCCGACAAGTATGTCATCAAGCCAGATGCGAAGAGCGGCACCGTTCTGAAGTACAAAGATCCGGTCACTTACCCAGATATGGGCATCTGGCATCCGCTCGCGTCGCAGATGTTTGAGGATGTCAAAGAATATCTCAACTGGTACAGCTCGCGCCAAGATATTTCAGACGATTTGAAAGATCCGCTGGCTCCCTGCGTGGGTCTGGTGCTGCAGCGGACACACCTCGTCACTGGAGACGACGCCCACTATGTGGCGATGGTGCAAGAGCTAGAAAGCATGGGCGCACGGGTCATTCCCGTCTTTGCCGGGGGGCTTGACTTCTCGAAGCCCGTTGACGCTTACTTCCACGACGAGGCGTCTGCCAAAAACTCGACCACAATTGTAGACATCGTCGTGTCGCTGACTGGGTTTGCGTTGGTGGGTGGCCCTGCCCGCCAAGATCATCCCAAGGCGATTGAATCACTCAAGCGGCTAAACCGCCCTTACATGGTGGCGCTACCGCTCGTCTTCCAAACCACAGAAGAATGGCAGGACAGCGATTTGGGTCTGCACCCGATTCAGGTAGCACTGCAGATTGCAATTCCAGAACTGGATGGCGCGATCGAGCCGATTGTTTTGTCAGGAAGAGATGGCAATACAGGTAAAGCCATTGCGCTGCAAGATCGAATTGAGGCGATCGCCCAACGGGCCATGAAGTGGGCCAACCTGCGCCGCAAGCCCAAGTGCCAGAAGAAAGTCGCCATCACCGTATTTAGCTTCCCGCCCGACAAAGGCAATGTGGGAACCGCTGCCTATCTGGATGTGTTTGGCTCCATCTATGAAGTGGTGAATGCGCTGCGGAACAACGGCTACGACGTAGAAGATCTGCCAGAATCGGCGGAAGAACTGATGCAGGCCGTAATCCACGACGCCCAAGCCCAATACAGCAGCCCTGAGCTAAATGTTGCCTACCGGATGTCGGTGCCAGAATATGAAGCGCTGACGCCCTATTCTCAACGACTGCATGAGTCCTGGGGTGAGCCGCCTGGACATCTCAACAGCGATGGGCAAAACTTGCTGATCTATGGTAAGCAGTTTGGCAACGTGTTCATTGGGGTTCAGCCTACCTTTGGCTACGAGGGCGACCCGATGCGGCTGTTGTTCTCTCGCTCAGCCAGTCCTCACCACGGCTTTGCTGCCTACTATACCTATCTGGAGCATGTTTGGCAGGCCGATGCTGTCTTGCACTTTGGCACCCACGGCTCGCTAGAGTTTATGCCTGGAAAGCAAATGGGCATGTCGGTGGAGTGCTATCCCGATAGCCTGATTGGCAAGATTCCCAACCTTTACTACTACGCCGCCAACAACCCTTCCGAGGCCACGATCGCCAAGCGCCGCAGCTATGCCGAAACCATCAGCTATCTGACGCCGCCTGCCGAGAATGCTGGACTTTACAAGGGTCTAAAAGAGCTAAGCGAACTGATTGCTTCCTACCAAACTCTGAAAGACTCAGGTCGCGGCCCCTCCATCGTCAACGCCATCGTGGACAAGTGCCGCATCGTCAACCTGGATAAGGATATCGAGCTGCCCGAAATCGATGCCAAAGACATGACGGCAGAAGATCGAGACAACCTGGTGGGCAAGGTCTACATCCGTCTGATGGAGATTGAGTCGCGCTTGTTGCCTTGTGGTCTGCATGTGATTGGCAAACCCCCGACAGCAGAAGAGGCGATCGCCACCCTGGTCAACATCGCTAGCATCGATCGCCCTGAAGAGGAAATCTCTAGCCTGCTGCGGATTATTGCGAGCAGCCTGGGACGCGATATCGACGATATTTACAGAAATAGCGATCGCGGCGTCCTCGAAGATGTGCAACTGCTCTACGACATCACTCAAGCGACAAGGGCTGCAGTCACCGCATTGGTCAAAGAGCAAACTGATGCCGATGGCCGAGTTTCACGGGTTGCCAAGCTCAACTTCTTCAACATGGGCAAAAAAGTCCCTTGGGTTGAAACACTGCACGAAGCTGGCTATCCTCGGGTCGATACCGAACAGCTGAAGCCCCTGTTTGAATATCTGGAGTTCTGCCTCAAGCAGATCGTGGCAGATAACGAGCTAGGCGGCATGTTGCGGGCTTTGGAAGGTGAATATGTGCTGCCTGGACCCGGTGGCGATCCGATTCGGAATCCGGATGTGTTACCGACGGGCAAAAATATTCATGCCCTTGATCCTCAGTCGATTCCCACGACAGCGGCCATTCAGTCTGCTCAAGTGGTGGTCGATCGCCTGCTCGATCGCCAGAAAATCGAAAATGGCGGAGTCTATCCCGAAACAGTCGCCTTTGTGCTGTGGGGCACCGACAACATCAAGACCTACGGCGAATCTCTGGCCCAAGTCATGTTGCTAGTGGGTGTGCGTCCGGTGCCTGATGCGCTCGGTCGGGTCAACAAACTAGAGCTCATTTCCTTAGAAGAATTGGGACGGCCTCGGATTGACGTAGTCGTCAACTGCTCTGGCGTCTTCCGTGACCTGTTCATCAACCAGATGAACCTGCTCGATCGCGGCATCAAGATGGCCGCAGAAGCGGATGAGCCTCTAGAGATGAACTTTGTCCGCAAGCATGCCCTCAAGCAGTCTGAAGACATGGGCATCAATCTGCGGCAGGCTGCTACGCGGGTCTTCTCCAATGCCTCTGGTTCCTACGCCGCTAACGTCAACCTCGCGGTTGAAAATAGCACTTGGGAAGCTGAGTCCGAATTACAGGACATGTACCTATCTCGGAAGTCCTTTGCCTTTAGCTCCGACAATCCGGGCACGATGGAGCAGTCTCAGCAGATGTTTGAAACAGCGCTGAAGACGGTGGATGTGACATTCCAAAACCTCGATTCCTCCGAGATTTCCCTCACGGATGTCTCTCACTACTTCGACTCCGACCCGACCAAGGTTGTTGCGAAGCTGAGAGGAGATGGCAAGGCTCCGGCCTCTTACATTGCGGATACGACCACCGCCAATGCTCAGGTGCGGACGTTGTCTGAAACGGTGCGGCTCGATGCCCGTACCAAGCTGCTCAACCCCAAGTGGTATGAAGGCATGTTGTCCCACGGCTATGAGGGTGTGCGTGAGCTATCCAAGCGACTGGTGAATACAATGGGCTGGTCGGCCACTGCGGATGCGGTCGATAACTGGGTCTACGAGGACACCAACGCTACCTTCATTCAAGATGAAGCCATGCGCGATCGCCTGATGAATCTCAATCCTCACTCCTTCCGCAAGATTGTCACCACTCTCTTGGAAGTGAATGGCCGGGGCTACTGGGAAACCAGCGAGAGCAATCTCGATCTGCTGCGTGAGCTATATCAACAAGTTGAAGACCGGATTGAAGGGGTTGAGTAGTCACTTAGCATAGCTAACCCTCTCAAATCATTTCTCGAATTCTGTTAGGAGCGTGGCGATCGCGCTCCTTTTTTTCATTTCAAGATCAAATTTCTAACCTGAGCGATATTGGCGATCGCGGAACACCCTGCTCTAATCAGTCCGTCTGGTCATCCATCTGTCTGGTCACCCAGTTGTGAGGCTGTCGAATTTCTGGCAGTCTACCCTGTAGGATGGCTTGATGCTATCGAGTTTTAGTTGCCCTAAGAGAGTTTTATGAAGCAGTGGTCTTTGCTCCGCCGACAACGTCTGATCAGCCTGCTCCTGGGAGTAGGATTGCTAGAAACGTTGATGCCTCCTGTCTGGGCCGCTCCGCCTCGACCCGTTGATCAAGAGGTGGCCTGCGAGATTTTGGTGGTGGGGGGTGGACTGGCAGGCGCAGCCACAGCCTATGAAGGACTGCTTGCCGGAAAAACCGTTTGTCTCACCGAAATCACCGACTGGCTGGGCGGACAAATTTCTTCCCAGGGCACTTCAGCGCTTGATGAACGCCAAACCCAGCGATCGCTCCAGTTTTACTCCCGAGGCTACCTAGAATTGCGCGATCGCATCAACAGGCGCTATGGTCAGCAAAATCCGGGCGACTGTTGGGTCAGCGAATCTTGCTTCCTGCCCAAAGATGGCCATGAGATTCTCTCTGAGATGTTGCGAGAGGCGGCTCGCCGAGGCCGGGGGCGATTGGAGTGGTTTCCGTCAACGGTGGTTAAAGAACTGGAAGTCACCGATGGGCAAATCAGAGAGGCGATCGCCATTCAGCATCAACCTGCTCCGGGTGCGCCCCCTCTAAATACCCGATTCCTTTCCCAAACGCTGGAAGACTGGTATCAGTACGAAGACTCTGCCGACTTTGAGAAAAATATCATTCGGTTTGTGCCTCGACCTGCGCGGCAGGGGGGCGATCGCCCTGCCGCCTGGTATGTGGTCGAAGCCACCGAAACCGGAGAACTAATTGCCTTAGCTGATGTGCCTTATCGGCTAGGAATTGACGCCCGCTCCTACTTAGAGCCTTCCTCCTCCAGTGCCACCCCCGATTCTTACTGCACTCAAGGATTTACCTACACGTTTGCGATACAAGCAATGGAGGAACCTCAAACTCATGAGATGCCCTCTTTCTATCCCCAATATCAGCCCTACTACAGCTACGAACTGCCTCGCCTCGCCGATTTCGACCTCGTCTTTACCTATCGCCGCATCCTGAGTGCAGAAGCTCCCCCGCGCAACGTCACGCGCAACATTTACGACTATGAGGTCAATCCTGGCGACATCTCGATGCAAAACTGGACCTGGGGCAACGACTACCGTCCCAGCACCGCTGAAGACAACCTCATCTACACTCGCCAACAACTTCAAGCCACCGGACAACTCGAACCCGGTAGCTGGCTAGGCGGACTCCGCACCGAAACGCTCCGCAGCGCTGAGGAACTCGCGCAGGGCTATTTCTACTGGCTCGTCGCCGGAACCACCGATTCTCAACTCGACGATGAAGTGAAGCAGCCCCAGCCCAACCATCGCTACCTCAGCGGTCTAGATTCCCCTATGGGCACCGAGCATGGTCTCTCCAAATATCCTTACATGCGGGAAGGTCGGCGCATCATTGGCCGTCCGGGGCCAGCCCATCGCGATGGCTTTGCCATTTGGGAGATCGACATTTCCCGGCGCGACTATCGGGAAGACTACTATCAAGAAACCCTTTCTCCTAATACCTATCGTCAGCTTCAGGCCACTCTGGCAGGTCTAGAAGCCCCTTCCATTCTGGGTGGACAGCGATCGCCAGCCGAGGCCATGCGCCGCACTCGCTCAACGATTTTTCCGGACTCTGTCGGAATTGGCCACTACGCCATCGACTTTCATCCCTGCATGGCCCTCAGCCCACCGGAGCGAGAAGGCAACTATGAACGGCCTGGAGAACGCCGGGGAGCAGGAAATGCCTATCCATTCCAGATTCCGCTCAGGGCGCTTATTCCGCAAGAAATCGACAATCTGTTGGTCGCAGGAAAAAGCATTGCTACTAGCCATATCGCCGCCGCCGCTTACCGGGTTCACTCGTTTGAGTGGTCATCTGGAGCAGCAGCAGGCAATACAGCGGCATTTGCGCTAGAAGAAGCCGTTCTTCCCTATCAACTCGTCGATCAGCTCCCCTCTCATGAGCCGCAGCTACAAGCCCTCAAACAGCGAATAGAGCGCCAAGGCAATCCAGTCGCCTTTCCCAATACCTCGATCTTTAATCAAGATTGGGAAGGCTGGAGATAAAAGTTAATGCTTGGGGCAGGGTAGTGAGCAGAGCAACCTCTCAGGGTAGCTCTTGATGAGGAGCGGAAGCTTCAGAAGGTTAAGGTTAAACTGGTAGGATAAAGTACTTATGACTTTTGTGAAGGTTTTCGGTAGCTGTGCTTATGATGACTGTACATCCGATCTCATCTCCGACGATGACGGCTTCGCCGACGATAGCTCCAGATCGAGCCAGTCAAACTGTTCGTAAAACCTACCCAAACTACAAGGTGATTGTGCTGAACGACGACTTCAATACGTTTCAGCATGTGGCGGAGTGCTTGACGAAGTACGTCCCTAATATGACGGGCGATCGCGCCTGGGAACTGACCCACCAAATCCACAACGAAGGTCAGGCAACCGTTTGGGTAGGCCCCCAAGAACAGGCAGAACTGTATCACGTTCAGCTGAGTCGAGCGGGTCTAACGATGGCTCCCCTAGAAAAAGCTTAGAGGGTGTTTGGAAATACGGAGAGAGGACTGTCCCAAATAGCCTGACAGACACCCCATAATTGAAGTGTCTGCAAACAAGGGTTTGGCTTATGGCATACAGTGATTTTACTCTGGCAAAAGTGCGGGAAGCCTTCAACCTCACCTTAGAAGAAAATCACGACCTGTTTGCCGATGTTCCAGCAATTCCTCCCTCCGATCGCCTGAAACTGATACTGGAAGAAAACATCCCTCTGGCGATCGCCATCAACAGTGAAAAAGCCCGCTCCGAATTTTTGATCGCCCCAATCTTGTCTGAAGTCAGGCGGCAACTCAGCTACAAAATCAGCCTCTTTTCAGGTATTGATTTTAATGTAGAACCCAGCCAGGGCTTAAACGTGCCTCAATTGACTCAATCGAGTGCTACATCAAAGAAATTGATAAAGTTCTCGGTATTTTACTCACCCCTTTCCAACCTCGTTTGACTAGAATCAGGATTTGATCATTGTTGTTCTAATCTGACGTAGTTTGTCCAACCTCTTGCTTCAAGAAAGTTGCAGTCCTATGAGAAATAGTGTGAGAAACGAGCCTCCCAAGATTGTGGAAACTACCTACGGGTGTGAAATTTGGATGAAGACAGATGTAGAGTAGACTTTACTGAAAATCAAGTCTCTATCCTGTTAAATCCCAATTTTTTGATGCCATTGGCTAATTTTCAGATGATCAAGCACAAGAGTTTGATGTTGATTTATACAAGTTTTCTTTAAAGTTTCTGTAAAGTAAGCTGTATCTCAGAATTTTTTGTATTGGTACAAACAATAACTCTACTGAGAGAGCAATAGATTTTTGTAGGTCACTTTTACATTCCATTAGATTTCAGCTGAGAAATCTGTTGAAGAAGCTTGTGGGTGAAGATACTTTCTTCATCCCTAATTTGTGTTCCTTTCCTCCCTGTAAATGATTCGGAGCAAATAGAAATTTCATGCAGCATACAACACGGGCTATCGTCTTTTTAGCAGTTCAAGCCGCAGTTGTTAGTCAAGCAAGTGCTATGCCATCTGCGGCTCAGGCATTCTCTTTCACATTGCAAGAAGCAACAATCCCGCAGATTAACCAGGCTTTTGATTTGGGAAAACTCACTTCTGAGCAGTTAGTACAACTCTATCTCAATCGTATTGAAGCTTATGATTTGAACGGACCAGCTTTAAACACGTTCATTACCATCAACCCTGATGCTTTGGCAACGGCAGCAGCGTTGGATTTGGAGCGAGCTTTATATGGACCAAGAAGTCCAATGCACGGTATTCCAGTGTTACTAAAGGACAACATTGATACCTTTGATATGCCGACAACGGCAGGTTCTGTTGCTTTAGAGGGTTCTGTTCCACCAGATGATGCATTTCTAACCCAGCAGCTTCGAGATGCCGGAGCGATTATTTTGGGTAAGGCCAACCTAACTGAATATGCAAATTTTCTGACCAATGGAATGCCCGCTGGTTACACGTCTTTAAATGGCTACACCTTCAATCCCTATAATCCAATTCCTCTTCCTGATGGAGATGGCAGACCCATTCTCTCTCCTGGGGGCTCTAGTTCAGGTTCGGCTGCAGCTGTGGCTGCGAACCTAGTGGCCGTCTCAGTGGGTACAGAAACATCAGGTTCTATCCTTAGCCCAGCCAATCAAAACTCAGTAGTAGGCATCAAACCGACAGTTGGTTTGATTAGCCGTGATGGTGTTATTCCCATTGCAGCCAGTCAAGATACAGCCGGACCCTTTGGTCGCACGGTTACGGATGCCGCAATCTTATTGGGGGCAATGACGGGGATTGATCCGACTGATCCAGCAACTTTCACGAGTGAAGGTCAATTTCTCAAGGACTACACCCCATTTCTTGATTCAGGCTCACTGCAGGGAGCTCGGATTGGCGTTCCCAAAGATTTTTACTGGGACCCCTTGTCAGAGGAACAACTAACAATTGTTGAAGAAGCGATCGCTCTGATGCGAAACTTGGGGGCTGAGATCATCGAAGCTGAAATTCCTACTGCCCGCGAACTAGCGAGCTTTAGCTCATCGGTCCTCACCTACGAGTTTAAACGAGATCTCAATGCTTATCTGGCTTCGCTAGGAGAAGATGCACCCGTTAAGACTTTGGCAGATGTCATTGCGTTTAACGAAGCCAATGCGGAAGTTGCTCTGAAATATGGCCAAACTCGTGCTTTGGCAGCTGAGGCAAAGGATTTGTCTCCTGGCAGTGAAGACACGATTCAGTATCTTTTGGATCGGGCCACTGATTTGCGATTATCTCAAGAAGAAGGACTTGATTTTTATATCGATACCTACAATCTGGATGCAGTTTTCTTTCCAGCCACAAGAGGAGCTTCAATTGGTGCAAAAGCTGGATATCCCAGCATTCTGGTTCCAGCGGGATACCAGTCTGATCTAGCTCCTTATGGAATCACTTTTCTGGGCAAAGCCTACAGTGAGCCAACTCTGATTGGATTAGCTTATGCCTATGAGCAAGCCTCTCTCGTTCGTAAGTCCCCGCTCAGCACTCCTCCACTGGAAGGGGAAACCATTCCAGAGCCAGGTACTGTGGCAGCACTGGGGCTGTTTGGTCTAACAGCAATGGGATTAAAGCTTAATCAACGGCAGAAAGCTGCAAATTCATAACTTTCCCCGGAAACAGGTAGGGCGTGTTTAAACTTTGATTGACTTGAAAGGGGTCCTCCAGCTTTTTTATGGGTGCCCGTACAAGAAGTCTCCTGGGTCAATCAAAGTTTACTTTTTTTAATATTTTTGGTTAAAATGAAATTGTACTGCGCTCACACATAGGTC
This sequence comes from Elainellales cyanobacterium, assembly GCA_041746655.1. Lineage (GTDB taxonomy): Bacteria > Cyanobacteriota > Cyanobacteriia > Elainellales > Elainellaceae > JBGTGR01. The sequence goes on from JBGTGR010000073.1 coordinate 28,653, forward strand.
TAACTGCTATGCAAGTTTTTCGATTTTCTATCCGTGGCGCTGTCAAACATTTTGCGATCGCAGTCTTGGTTGGCGTGCTCTGGCTAACCTCCAGTCTAGTGGCTCCAGTCTATGCAGAGAGCTTATCCTCTCCCAATCGTTACATTGCTGCAGATGGCACTGATTTAACCGCAATGGCGCAATGCCTGCCCCGACAACTTAATCAGGGCAACCTATCACGCGCCTTAAAAGAAGCGCAGAATGACTTTTTAGAAAAAGTTTTCGACGTCAAAGATAACTACAGCGACTATAAACTAGACGCTAACGAAATCGAGTATCTAGCCTGTTTGGAGGGCAAAGGTATCACTCCCCAAGTAAAACGCTGAGGTGCGTAGGTCGGTGAAACGCAAAAGAGCGATCGGATCGCATTGAGGTGCCAAAAAGTAAGCCGCTATTCAGGCTTCAGCATAGTCTAGTGGGCTGTTGCTCAAGCACCGCCGTAACTTTAGCGGTTCGTGCCGTTGCATGGACTGTCTGCAACCAATGTCTACAAGATTCGGCGAGAAGAGAAGGCTGTTGAATTAATCGCTAAATCGCACTGGCGATTAGACCTAAAATGCCTGCGGAGCCAATGTAGTAGAGTGTTGGGAAAATCAGCCGTCGGATCAGCAATCCCTCTCGACCCAACAGCCCTACAGTGGCAGCTGCAGCGACCAGATTGGAAACGCTGACCATGTTGCCTGCCGAAGCACCCACACACTGCAATGCCAAAATCAGCCCAGTGGACAAGTTGAGTTGATCTGCTACGCCAAACTGGAACAGGGAAAACATCATATTACTGACGGTGACACTGCCTGCCACAAAGGCCCCAATTAGACCGACCACAGGCGCAAAGAGGGGCCACGTCCCGCCTGCGATCGCAGAAATTCCTGCCGCGAGCGTCAGAGGCATACTTTCTAGGCCTATTGCATTGGTTCCAGAGTTAATAAATACTCGGGCCATTAAAACCGCAGCCCCCAGTGCTAGCGTTACATTCCAAATGACAGGCAGGGCGTCCTGCACCGCTTGCTGGAGTGCAGCAGGTCGCATGGAATGGATGAAATAGGTGAGGGCCACCACTACTAGCAAAATTGTCGGCGGTAGATAGAGCGGCTGCGACGAAACGGTCAGGGTCGTATCAAAAATGTTTGTCCAGGTGAACTGGAGCGATCGCAATCCATTCTGCAACGGTGGCACCACGCGGGACAACACTAGAAATAGACCTACCAACACATAAGGTAGCCAAGCCTTGACCGCGCTCATCTTGGCAACTTCCTCTTTTTGTACGGTACGAACCGTTTCACTGCGATGACCAATCCAGATCTCTGGCCATTGCTCACGGGGCGGAAAATCCCAAGTTGTGGTTGGGGCAAGCCATCTTGTTCTCGCCACCGGAATGGTAATGGCCAAGCCTAGAAGCCCACCCACGAGGCTAGGAAATTCTGGCCCTAGGGCGATCGCCGTGAGAGTATAAGGAACTGTGAAAGCGAACCCTGCAAATAAGGCAAACTTCCAGGCTGCTAACCCCTCCCTCAGTGAATTTCTGGTTCCAAAGAAGTACGTCAGAGCCACCGAGAGGATTAGCGGAATCAATGTACCGACGGCCCCATGCACTAGCCCAGCCAAGAGCCCAATCCGTTGCAGATACCCCTCGTAGCTCATTCCTAACTCAGCAATCTGTTTTTGAACGGCTACAACGCCACTCAAACCCGCATCAATGCCAATCAGAATTGGGGTTCCCACTGCGCCAAACGTCGAGGGCGTGCTCTGAATAATTAAGGCTATCATCACTGCTGCCATTGCTGGAAAGCCAATTCCTACCAAGAGGGGCACACAGATGACCGCAGGTGTCCCAAAGCCCGATGCGCCTTCAATAAAGCTGCCAAACAACCAGGCAATGATAATGGCTTGAATGCGGCGATCGCCCGAAATCGATTTCAAGCTTTGACGAATGGTTTGAATCGCACCCGATGCTTGCAATGTGTTCAGCAATAAAATTGCACCAAACACGATGTAGAGAATCTCAGCCGCAATCACTAATCCCTGAACGGTAGAGGCTGCAACCCAATTGAAAGGGACCCGCCAAATGACTAAGGCGATCGCACTTGTAACCAGATACGCCAACGGCATGGCTCGACTAGCGGGTAATCGTCCGGCGACCAACAGCAAAAACACCGTCGCGATCGGAATTGCAGCCGTCAGAGGATAGAGTAGCAACATGCTGGCCTCCCTATTCATACTGCTTACAGCTCTTGAAATCGCTCACCTTTGCTGTACTAAAAGATTTTTTCCATGCGACGGAAGTCCCGTTCCACTTCGGACCATAGGGAGCGATTGTGAGGATCGGTACGAAGCGCTTTTTTGAGATAGATCCGGGCTTTCTCTAGCTGCTTTTGGTCGATGAGATAACGGCCCCAGCGTTGATAGGTAATCGCCTGCCACTGGCGAATTTCTGGATCTTGAGGGATGCGTTGGGCCAAACCTTCGACGAGGGCGATCGCCCTCGGGAAACGCTGACTCTTCAAAAATCGCTGGAGCTGCTCATAGGAGTCTTGCTTTAGCAACTGCTCCGCCTCCGAGAGGCTGGGATTAAACTGAACCTTGGGGCCTTTGCGCTTTATGGTTACAGGCGGCTTGGGTGAGACACGGGGTACTTGCGGTCGAGCCGTTGACGCTGAGGCAGAAGGGTTTGCGGCGGCAGATGGCGCAGCAGATGAGTCTACGCTCGATGCTCCCGATGGCGGCACAATGCTAATTAGCAGCTTATAGGCCTCAGTCAGCTGGATGAACTTGTCCTTCGCCTGTTGCTGATTGTTGGGATTCACATCAGGGTGATACTGCCGAGCCAAACGCCGATAGGAGGCTTTAATTTCATCAAAAGAAGCCCCTGCCCTCAATCCCAACAGTCGGTAGCAATCAGCAATGTTCATCAACGCAAAAAATGGCAGAATTATTCAAAATTCTGCCACTAGCTAGCTTAAATCGATACCTTTAATATCGAAGGACAGACAAAGATTCACAGAACGGCAAACTATGAGACCTTGTCTTCGATCACGCGATCGATCAAACCGTATTCCTTGGCTTCATAGGCAGAAAGGAAAAAGTCACGGTCCATGTCTTTTTCGATCTTCTCTAAAGGTTGGCCCGTGTTGTTGGCGTAGATTTCATTCAGCTCTCGACGCAGACGAATGATTTCGCGAGCTTCGATCTCAATATCTGTCGCCTGACCCCGTGCCCCACCCGAAGGTTGGTGAATCATGATTCGTGAATGAGGCAGAGCCAGACGCTTACCCTTCGTTCCTGCTGCTAGCAAGAAGGAGCCCATTGATGCTGCCAACCCGACGCAGATCGTGACCACGTCTGACTTGATGTGCTGCATGGTGTCATAGATGGCCATACCCGCCGTCACCAGGCCACCCGGAGAGTTGATATACAGGACAATATCTTTGCCTGGATCTTCAGAGTCTAGATAAAGCATGACTGCGATGATCTGGTTGGCAATTTCGTCATCTACATCTCGGCCCAAAAAGATGATTCGCTCTCGATAAAGCCGATTGTAGATATCGATCCACTGTGTGTACTGTTCCCCCGGCATGCGGTAGGGAACCTTGGGAACGCCAATTGGCATAGAAGTGCTCCGTATTGATGGACTAGCAGTTTTAAGCGCTGAGTTTTAAGTTTTGAATGGAACTTGGGGACTCAAAACCTTCTAAATGACACCTGCCGGAATTGATCGCGGCAGCTCGTCGGAAGACTCCAATACCCGATCGATCAGGCCATATTCAACCGCTTTCTGCGGCGACAGATAGAAGATCCGATCCATATCTTTGGCGATCCTCTCTGTCGTTTGGCCCGTGTTTTGCGACAGTATATCGATCATCGTGGCTTTGTTTGCCAGTACTTCTTTCGCCCGGATTTGAATATCGGTGGCTTGACCTCTGGCATAGCTGCGAGGCTGGTGCAGAACGAGCGTGGCATGAGGAAGGCTCGCCCGAAAACCCTTTGTACCCGCTGAGAGCAACATCGCGGCCATGCCCATTGCTGCGCCAATGCAGATGGTGTGAATGGGTGGCTTGAGATACTTCATGGTGTCACAGATAGCAAAGGCCTCTGTCTCGAAGCCAACAGGTTCGCCATCAGAACGAGAAGTGCCTGTCGAGTTGATGTAGATCTTGATGGGCTTGTCTGGGTCTTCGTACTGCAGATAGAGCAGTTCTGCAATGATCAGCTCAGTTACCGCCGCCACCAGGGGCATACCAAGATAAACGATCCGCTCCTTGAGAAGAAGCGATGGTAAATCGGGGGGAGGTGTCCGGAAATATGCATCTCCACCGTATGGAGATTGGACAGCCTGAATCGGTAAGTTCATAGCCTGCGATCGCCTGAAATGATGGCACTATTTTTAACATAGTAGCGTGCCCCTGCTGGGAATGGAGTCTGTATACGGCGATCGCGCCTGTTTGGGCGGTTTTTGGTTCGGTCTAGCTCAATTCAGCCTTTGGGTAGATCTCGTTAAGACCTGGATCGGCGGACTGGCGGGATTGACAGCACTTATTGAGAATAATGAATATCGTTAGAAAGATCAGGATGCTTTTCCGTATTGTCGAAGGAGCGTCGTGAAGCTACTCATATCGCCTCTCACTTGGATTAGGAGCTTGATGTCATGAAAGTTGGTCTGCAGGCCGCGTTGAGTGATGCCCATCTAGATGTTGCTCAGTCCAACAGCCAACGGCAACTGGCTATTTCGATTTCTGCGATCGCTGATACGGTCGGTCGCACTGCCCCGCTCAATCTTTGCCTGATATTGGATCACAGCGGCTCGATGAATGGACGCCCACTCGAAACGGTGAAGCAGGCGGCTCATCGGATTGTGGACAGTCTCTCTCCGGGCGATCGCCTCTCCATTGTCATCTTTGACCACAAAGCCAAAGTGTTGATCCCCAACCAAGTCATTGAGAATCCAGCTAAGATCAAGGTAGAAATCGACAAGCTCAAAGCTAGTGGCGGCACCTCAATCGATGAAGGCATGCGACTGGGGATCGAAGAGTTGGCCAAGGGGAAACGCGAAACTATTTCTCAGGCGTTTTTGCTAACGGATGGTGAAAACGAGCATGGGGACAATGATCGCTGTCTCAAGCTGGCCGGATTGGCCGCAGGCTATAACCTGACCCTCAGCACGCTTGGTTTTGGCGATCACTGGAACCAAGATGTCCTGGAAAAGATTGCCGATGCTGCTAATGGCTCACTTTCCTACATCCAGCAGCCTGAAGAGGCGGTAAGTGAGTTTAGCCGTCTATTTAGCCGGATTCAGTCGGTGGGGCTGACCAATGCTTATCTGATGCTGACGCTGGGGCCCCAGGTGCGGCTAGCCGAACTCAAGCCGATCGCACAGGTGGTCCCCGAAACCATTGAGCTGCCAGTAATGCAGGAAGCCAATCAGTATTTGGTACGCCTCGGGGATCTGATGGTCGATGCACCTCGAGTCATTCTTGCCAACTTGTATACAGGGCAATTAACGGAGGGGATACAAGCCATTGCCAAGCTGCAAGTGCGCTACGATGATCCTGCCCAAAATCAGGAAGGGTTGCTCTCAGAAACCATTCCCATTGAGGCAAACGTGCTGAAGACGTTCCAGCCCAATGTCAACCCGCAAGTTCAGCAACATGTTTTGGCACTCGCCAAATATCGGCAGACACAAATTGCTGAAATCAAACTCCAAGACGGCGATCGCGCTGGAGCTGCCACCATGCTGCAATCTGCGGCCAAAACAGCACTCCAAATGGGCGATCAAGGGGCTGCCACTGTGCTACAAGACAATGCTACCCGTCTACAGGCGGGAGAAGACCTGTCAGAGAGCGATCGCAAGAAAACCCGCATTGTCTCCAAAACGGTTCTGCAATAAGCCGAGCAAGACGAAATGTAGAGATGCGATCGCTCACCCCTCTACATCTCACCTCTCTACACCTAACAAGTCTTTGCATCTAATTTGAAGCAACGACCGAGGCTTCAGGACGGGCAAAGATCATGCGTCCGGCAGAAGTTTGCAATGCCCCTGTCACAACAACAATGACTTCATTCCCGATATAAGGGCCGCCCTCTTCCACAACAACCATCGTGCCATCGTCGAGATAGCCTACTCCCTGTGCAGGCTCCTTCCCTTCTTTGAGGATTTTGATCTCGATGTTGTCGCCCGGTAGGTAAGACAAGCGAATGGCCTGAGCCAAGTCATTGATGTTGAGGACGGCTACCTTTTGCAGGCTAGCAACCTTGTTTAAGTTGTAGTCGTTGGTGAGCAGAGTCCCACTGATCTCCTGAGCTAGACGGACTAGCTTGGCATCCACCGTGGCGATATCTTCATAGTCGGCAGAATGAATAATGATGCGATCGGGATACGCTTCCTGAATCCGATTTAAAATGTCGAGGCCCCGTCTGCCCCGGACTCGCTTCTGATCATTGGATGCATCTGCCACTTGCTGTAACTCTTGTAGGACAAACTGCGGCACCAGCAACTGCCCTTCTAAGAAACCAGTTCCCAACAAATCTTCGATTCGCCCGTCAATAATGCAACTTGTGTCTAAAACTTTCGTTGTAGAGGGCTTCAGAGTGCCTTCAGCCAACAGCATCGTTTCGACGCTATGGGGGTTAATCAGTCGCAGGAGAGCCCGACCGTGGGTATCCGCTAGACTGATCCCAGAATAGGCAAACATGAGGCTGCCCAAAACAGCGGCAAGAGGCTTGATGAACGCAAATTCTCGCGGAATCGGCAGCAAGAAAATGGGGGCCAACATCAGGTTTGCAACGAGCAGACCAATCACCAAGCCCACCGATCGGCTCAGCAACATGTCCACTGGCATGCCCCGAACTTGGGACTCCAAGCGTCGATAGGTGGTTTGAGCGGTAATGCCAGTTCCAGCTCCAATTAGAGCACCAAATCCAGCAATCACAAGGCTCAAACCTTCTAGGTTCGTCACTTGCTCTAAGACGCGGTCGGACAGCAGATCGACGCTGTAGAAGCCGATCCCTGCCCCTGCTAAAATGAATGAAAATACAATAATGGCGTCGAGCATAATTTCAATCCAGTTTGAGTGGATGAAGCTGCAACTCTGATCTAGGATCAGGCCGATGCCGAGCAGGGCTTTGAATAAGTAGAGAAACTCCTCTAGAGCTTCTCAAGACGAATGATGTCTTCTAATGAGTGATTAGAATCGCGCTCAGCAACCGAATTGCACAGCCCCATTATATCGCTCGCCTTGAACTAGAGCTTTTAGCGTTTTATTTTCTAAAAAACCAAGCTGGCAGGGAAACATGCTAGCTTTACGTCCCTTGATCATGCTGATTCTCGCTCGTTTGAAAGTGCCCTACGTTGCAGATTAAGATCAGAATCATCAGCACGGTTCTTTATAGATTGCACCTGCGGTTAACATTTTGAGTCTCACCTTTGGCACTTCGATCAACTCTGTCGGTGCAGCAGTAGGAGCTGGCGATCGCCCCACTGCGGCCTACATCCACATTCCCTTTTGTCGGCGACGCTGCTATTACTGTGATTTTCCGGTCTCTATTGTGGGCGATCGCCCGCCCTTGAGCAGCCGTTCTAGTCAGCCAGAGCATCAGAGCTTTGGGGCGATCGCCCAATACATAGAAGCCTTAACCCAAGAAATTGCCGTCACCCCGCCCCTCGGAGCCGCCCTACACACCATCTTTTTTGGCGGAGGCACACCTTCCCTTCTGTCTGTAGCGCAGCTTCAGCAAATTTTAGCCGCAATCGATCAGCGGTTTGGCATTGCTACAGAGGCCGAGATCTCCATGGAGATCGACCCCGGCACATTTGATTTAGCTCAGTTACAGGGATACAAAGCCGCTGGCGTCAACCGCGTCAGCCTAGGAGTGCAAGCTTTTCAACCCGAACTGCTCCAAGCCTGTGGTCGCACCCATACGCCCGCCGACATTCAGACCGCCGTAGATTGGATTCGCCAAGTCGATCTGCCCAACTTCAGCCTAGACCTAATTTCAGGTTTACCTCACCAGACCCTAGAACACTGGCAAGCCTCCCTCCAAGCCGCAGTGAGCCTAGAGCCAGCCCATCTCTCGGTCTACGATCTAACAGTAGAGCCGATGACCGCCTTCAGTCGCCAATATCAGCCGGGTGTGCAGCCGCTACCATCAGAAGACACAACCGCCAACCAGTATCGCCTAGCCCAACGGCAGCTAACAGCCGCAGGCTACACCCACTACGAGATTTCCAACTATGCTCGTCCTGGATTTCAGTGTCGCCACAACCGCGTTTATTGGGAAAACCGCTCCTACTATGGGTTTGGCATGGGAGCCGCCAGCTACATTCAAGGCCAAAGGTTTACCCGCCCCCGTACGCGGCAAGCCTATTTTGAGTGGGTGCAGGCTCTATCTGCTCAAGGGGGCCAAATCGACTGCCCAGTGACCTCACCCACCGAGCAACTGCTAGATACCCTCATGTTGGGCTTACGGTTGGCAGAGGGCATCCGTGTCCAGGATCTCATCAGACAATTTGGCATAGGGTGTTGGTCCCAGGTGCAAGCCACCTTACGCCCCTATCAGCGCCAGGGCTGGGTTGAATTCTTTCATACAGAGCCGCTCGCACTCGATCGACTCGCACTTGATGGAGAGGCAGCAATCGAGCCAGATCTAAATCTGGATCTAGATTTGGATCTAAATCTAGACTCTCTGCGTTTCCGGCTCAGTGATCCAGAAGGTTTTTTGTTCTCAAATGTGGTGCTAGCTGCGCTGTTTGAGCAACTCGAAGTTTGACGCTTAGCCTACCAACGCTTCAAGGTATGGGCAGAGCCCAGCGAAGTTCTTTGGGTAGAGACATCGGGGAAAGCGAGGCGTGGCTCAATCTAACAGAATCGCTTGCCTCTTGATCCACTCACTCCATAAAATTTGATACTCTAGTTCAAATATAGACTTGGGGACGGAAGCGTGGAGATTCAAATTGGTAGGGGCAAGTCTGCCCGTCGAGCATATGGCTTTGATGAAATTGCGCTAGTCCCTGGACAGCGGACTCTAGACCCAGCCCTAGCAGATACCCGCTGGACCATTGGTGGCATTGAGCGGGAGATCCCAATTATTGCTAGTGCCATGGATGGAGTCGTAGATGTGGGTATGGCAGTCGCGCTGTCCCAACTGGGTGCATTAGGCGTATTAAATCTGGAAGGCATTCAAACTCGTTATGCCGACCCTGGCCCTATTCTGGATCGGATTGCCTCAGTCGGGCCAACAGAATTTGTATCTCTGATGCAAGAACTCTATGCTGAACCCATTAAGCCTGAGCTCATTGAGCAGCGTATCCGAGAAATTAAAGAACAAGGGGGAATCGCTGCCGTTAGCGCAACGCCTGTCGGTGCAGCCAAATATGGGCAGTCGGTCGCCAAAGCAGGGGCAGACCTCTTCTTCATCCAGGCTACTGTAGTCTCAACGGCTCATCTGTCACCCGAATCTGTCACCCCTCTAGATTTGGCCACTTTCTGTCAAGAAATGCCAATTCCCGTAGTCTTGGGGAACTGCGTGACCTACGAAGTCAGCCTCAACCTGATGAAAGCAGGCGCAGCCGCTGTGTTGGTTGGCATTGGCCCAGGTGCAGCCTGTACCTCTCGGGGTGTCTTGGGCGTGGGCGTGCCTCAGGCAACAGCGGTGGCAGATTGTGCTGCAGCACGCGATGACTACTATCAAGAAACTGGTAAATATGTTCCGGTGATTGCAGACGGTGGTCTTGTCACTGGGGGCGACATCTGCAAATGTATGGCTTGCGGTGCAGATGGTGTCATGATTGGCTCTCCTTTCGCCAGAGCTGCCGAAGCACCGGGCCGGGGATATCACTGGGGCATGGCTACTCCTAGCCCAGTCTTGCCACGGGGAACACGGATTCGGGTTGGCACCACAGGGACACTAGAGCAAATCTTACGGGGTCCCGCTCAGCTCGACGATGGCACTCACAACTTACTCGGCGCGCTCAAGACCAGTATGGGCACCTTAGGCGCAAAAGATGTTCGTGAAATGCAGCAGGTTGAAGTGGTCATCGCGCCCTCTTTGTTAACAGAAGGCAAGGTCTACCAGAAAGCTCAACAACTTGGAATGGGCAAATAAGCGTACTTTGTCAAGTTTTTCCGATAAGCTTTCCCAAGTGTCCTTGCAAAATTGCTCGAAAATCCATAACTTTCGCTTACAATAAAGGAAGCGGAGACACATGTTTCCGTTCACTCCTCACACCACACTCCGCCTGGGCAATTGTTCGGGCGGTTCCTTCTTTTTAAAAGCAAGGAGAAGGAAGGTTGATAAGGGGCGATCGCCTCAAATGCCTGTCTCTAGGGAAATAGCAGCAAACCCATTGTCTTTAAAGCTGGCGATCGCGAGTTCCTGTTTAGAATATTTAGGAAACATAGTCTTGCTTCGATTTTGGTTCCGGGGGAGTTGATGAGTACGGGAATTTAAGACATCTTTCTGTCAAAGAGTATTCAGATCCGCTCAAACAAAACAAAACTTAAACATAGAACCCAGCAATCTAGATCAAAAATTCTCCCAGTTTCATGACAGCCACCGCAGTTCCAGCTGTTTCCGCTCAAATATACCTGAATGTATATGTCTAAGGCTCTAAGGGAGCGGTTTTCGCTATGGTAATATTTTCTTAGATAACGTAGGCAAGGATTTTCAGGCATGTCAGCAGCCGCACAAGTTACGGATTCCACCTTTAAGCAAGAAGTACTTGAAAGCGAGGTCCCAGTTCTAGTAGATTTCTGGGCTCCTTGGTGTGGCCCCTGCCGGATGGTTGCGCCGGTCGTGGATGAGATCGCCGAGCAGTACGATGGTCAAATCAAAGTCGTCAAGGTCAACACCGACGAGAATCCCAGCGTTGCTAGCCAGTATGGCATCCGCAGCATTCCGACCCTCATGATCTTTAAGGGTGGGCAGCGCGTCGATATGGTAGTGGGTGCAGTTCCAAAGACAACCCTTGCTAACACACTGGAAAAATATATCTAGGCGATTTTTCTGAGGCAAACGGGTGAAGACCACGCAGCTAGACGACGCGCACTCAACCGACTGCGTGCGTTTTGCATGTTAAAAACAGATAGTACTCCCGACTTAGCTCAGATCCAGTATCAAGTATGACTAGACAGCACCTTAACCAGTAGCCGGTTAAGGTGTTTTTTGCACTCACCCAGTCGCAAGGTCATCGCCCTCTCTGTATCATCTGGATGGATTGCTCAATTTATGTATTATCTGATACAGATTTTCCCGCTTCAGAGTGATGTCTTTCAAATCTCGATAAAATAAAGTGCTGACAGTTCAGAGGAATGTATGGCTTTCTCTCCCTCGTCCAATCAGTCAGAGTTGTTTCAAGCCGAAGTAGATAACTTGCTAGCTCAGCTGCCTACGATGGCGCATGGGGAGTTGATTCAGAATGCCCTCATGACGTTAGTAAGAATGGCTGAGGTAGAGGCAGACCGCCTAGACTGGAAGATTCTCAACTCTTCGCTGCAGGACATGGAAAGTGCGTTTCGGGTTTTTTATCCCTATCGCCATGTTCGAAAAATTACGATTTTTGGCTCAGCCCGAGTGTTACCCGAGAGCCCAGAGTATCAAATGGCGACAGAGTTCGCTAAGCGCGTCACCCAGCAAGGTTTTATGGTGATGACGGGAGCGGGTGGCGGTGTCATGCAGGCGGGTAATGAGGGAGCAGGAGTAGGATGCTCGTTTGGGCTAAATATCCAGTTGCCGTTTGAGCAAAGTGCCAATTTGGTGATCGAGGGTGACGCGAAGCTAATTAACTTCAAGTATTTCTTCACTCGCAAGCTTTTCTTTTTGAGAGAGAGCGACGCACTAGCGCTCTTCCCAGGAGGATTTGGCACTCAGGACGAAGCGTTTGAGTGTCTGACGCTGATGCAAACCGGGAAAGCGGATTTGCTGCCGCTGGTGCTGCTCGATCACCCCGGTGGCAATTATTGGCATGGTTGGGATCGCTATGTGCAGGAGCATCTGCTAAAAACAGGGTTGATCAGCCCGGATGACGTTAGCCTCTATACCATCACTGATGATATCGATGAGGCTTGCGAGGTGATCACAAGCTTTTACCGCGTATTTCACTCTAGCCGCTATGTCGGGGGGCGGCTGGTGATTCGGCTCAAGACCGACTTGTCAGACGAAGCCGTAGCCTTGCTCAACCAAGAATTTGGCGATATTTTGCTGGAGGGAACCATTCAAAAGACCCAAGCGCTGCCAGAGGAGTTGGGCCGCAGCAGTCAAGACGAAGAAATCGAAAAGTTGCCCCGCCTGATCATGACGTTTAACCAGCGAGATTTTGGCCGTTTATATCGGTTCATTCGCAGACTCAACCAACTGGGCCAACCCTCTCCTGCCGTTGAGCACCCAGAGCAGAAGTGATTTTCCTGGTCGCCTCTGCAAATGGCAACCCTCTAAACTCAGGCTATAGCTGTAGACACTTCCCTACGGACAAGAGGCTTAGACCGCTTGCTGAGGATGGACGTTGAATCGTCTTTACTTGTTGTGGCTACGGCTATAGTGCGGATGCGACCCAACTTGCTAGCGCTTTTGGCGATTTTTTTTAGCCTTACCCTGAGAATGCCCACCGGGTGGGGTGCGATGGTCGCCAAAATACTTTTCGCTACGGTAGCGTAGCCAAACTCGTAAAACCTGGGGAATTTTCTCTTTTTGGGCTTTGGTCAGGGTGTTGTAGAGCTGCAGCGCCCGCTCCCGTTCGTGACGGCAGGCTTGATTGTTGTGGGCATCCCAGTAGCTACGGGCAACTCGAATGCGGCGGCAGACTTCTTTAATCAGCGCTTCTCCTTCCAAAGGAGCATCCTGCTTTGACATGAGAACTGAGCGTCTAGACGGCGTGAGCTATCCTCGTGATTGGCGTTCGATCACGGCCTCCATCGTACTGGTGAGATAGTGACCTGCCATGATGCTGCTGGAGAGACAGTAGGTATTTTCGTTAAGCCGTCGCAAGGTTTCAAAGCCAGTGCGTCGTTGGCGATCGCCCAACACCCAATACCGCTGCACGATCGACTCGGGGCCAATCCAGCCTTCTCCTTCCACGCGACCTAAGAGGCTATGTTGGAGCACAAACGTATACTGGCGTTCGCCTGAGTTTAGCCGTCCCCGGTACTGGAAGGCAATTTCCTCGCGTTCAGTGCCCGGAAACAACAGCTTCGTGACCATGGTGTACCAGTCGTCGCGGCTCCATGCAACTAAGATTTTGCCTTTGACGGTGACGGGGAGACCATCCCGTTCTAGCCAGTTGCCCTGCAGAGTCCAACGACCTGCTTCTATCAAAAAGGTATGAGCCACAGCCCTGTTTCCTGCTCTGCTGCCGACTGCAGCACGAATCTTACTTAGTCAGTGCCCTTAAAAAATGCTCTAAAAGCACCTTATGTTATCATGCAGACCCTTAACTACCAGGTGAATTTCCCCTAAGAGCATCGCCTGATGGGCTCCTGTCACCTCCGGAAGATTACCGGGAATCCCTTGGCTGCGCCAGTAGGCCAACACCGCAAAGGCAATAGATTCCTTAAAATCTGCGCTTAACCCAACTTCATCTGTGGTCAAAATAGGAACAGTTTTTAGATGAGCCTGCAAACGCTGCTTTAAGTAAAGATTCCGACTACCGCCTCCACACAGCAAAACCTGATCTGGCATTTGCGGCAGAAAAGTCTGATAGCTATGGGCGATAGATACCGCCGTTAGATCGGTGAGGGTGGCTAATAGATCGGCTGCACTTAGATCGTAGGCGGCTGCATCTTCCAAACACTGAAGAAGATAGGCTTGGCCAAAATGTTCCCGTCCGGTCGATTTGGGCGGAGCTTGCCAAAAGAAATCTTGCTGTAGCCATTGCTCTACTAGTGGTTCACAAGGCTTGCCCTGAGCGGCCCAGGCTCCATCCTGGTCGTAGCTCAATGCTTGTCCAGACAAATACTGCACCGCCAAGTCTAACAACATATTGCCGGGGCCAGTATCCCATCCTAGACTGGCAGGAAAATCTTGAGCGTTGGGGTTTGAGTGGGTTTCTCTGGCGGGGAGATAGGCCACGTTGCCAATGCCACCAATGTTTTGCACACAGCGACTCAGAGTCGGATGCGCTAATAAGCAGCGATCGATGGCGGGAACGAGCGGTGCGCCGTGGCCTCCGGCAGCGATGTCGGCGGCTCGAAAGTTACTGACGGTTGTCATGCTGGTGAGATAGGCGATCGCTTCTCCTCGACCTAGTTGTAGGCTGTAGCCTAATGTAGATTTTACTGAAGGTTTTTCTACCGTTTCCTGAGACTGGGCGCTTTGGGATTGGGAGACTGGATAGTCGGCTGGTTTTGTGCCATTAGGGGGGCGGTGGAAGACGGTTTGGCCGTGGGAGCCAATCAGTTCTGCAGGCGGATGATCGGCCTGAATCGATAGGGCAGCCTGGGCAAATTGGTGGGCGATCGCATCATCTAACTCTGCAAGCTCAGCAACCGAAAGAGCCGCACCGCCACAGACCGCCAAAATCTGCTGACGCAGGTCTTCGGGATAAGGATAGGTTTTTCCGGCGATGAGCCGAACGTCCAGGTCAGTAGTGGAGCCCGAGATATCAACTAAAGCTGCATCAATCCCATCAACTGAGGTGCCGCTGATCAAACCAATGACGCGCATGGCAGAAATTTCGAAAGGTGTGGGTTTAGTGTAGCGCTTGCGTTGTTCAAAAAAGACAAAAAGATGGGGCGATCGCGCGATCGCCCCATCTATGAATCTATTCCTCAGCCGGACTCAGGAGATAGATGTGAAAGTTAGCTAGGAGTTAGCTAGAAGTTAGCTAGAAGTTAGCTAGCCATCGACAGCTGAATCTGTTTCTTAGCTTCCTTAAACTGAGTGGCCATTTGCTCAGATTGGTCACTGCTACAGTTATTGCGGATAGCAGTAAACATGGTGCTCTCTTCCTGACGGACGTGATCCATCACCACATCTTTGAGCTGTTTGACCTTAGACTTAAACTCAGCCGAAGAAGGACTGGTTGCCTTGATATCTTCTAGCATCCGCTTCATCTCAGACTGCTCATCATAGAGTTCCTGAGTATCGTTGTAGAAGGAACGGACGGCTGGGTAAACTACTTTCTCTTCAGCTTCAGCATGGGCTGTGAGATCTTTGTAGAGCTGCCCAAAGTATTCCTGAATCCGATTGGGATCGTTGCTCCGATCGATCTCAGAAAACAGAGTCTTTGTCTTCTGGTGATCCATCCGGATGATGTCCTGGATGTTCATATCATCTTTGTCAGAAGCTTGGGTAGTCGCACTACCAACCACACCTGCCAAAGCAGCAACAGTGTCTTGAACCCGTCCCCATAGGCCTTGATCAGGCTCTTTTCCGGTTAGTTCACGAGTACCTAGAACTTCTAGGATGCCTTTGAGCTGTTCTTGATGGGCTCGGTTTTCGAAGTTTACAGTGTTCAGGGGGGCGATCGCAGCTTCGATATCTGCACCCACAACCTGTCCTGCCTTGTGAACCAGCAGACCCGACATGGTTTGACCATGCTTCAGAAGTTCGTGCTGGGCCATCTTTTCATATATGCTCAGCTCCGATTCACCCATCATTTGCTGAATCATTTCGACCATTTTTTCGGTCTTTTGCTTGGGCTTTGCCTGGATACCATACTGAGTGATGGTCGTTTCCAGAATCCCTAGGTTTTTCTGATCATCCTCTAGCATTTCGCGTAGACGATGGGCAATATCAGAATCATCAACCTGGCTAATGAATTTTTGTTCGTTGGAAATAATCAGGTTTTGAATTGCTCGCATATCTGCCAATTTCTCGGCGATCGCAGAGCGCTTTGCATCAGTAAGATTAGAAACCATTTATTGTTCTCCTCTATCGCACAACAAAATGTGCATACTAAACCAATCTTGCACGCCAAAAAAACAAATTCATCATCCTTTTGACCGACCTCAAAATCAATTTAGGTCGAGGCTATTTATTCATCTTTAGGCTGATAGAAGCCTAGCCTCCTTCTTGAGCTAGACCTGACAGCAACGTCCTCTAAATCATTCCCTCAAATTATTGTCTTAAATTATCCCCTTCGATCAAATGAGACAGTTTGGAGGGAAGAAGGTGTTTTGGAGCCAGCCTCGTCCAAGGTGACGAATCGTTTTGGCAGGGAGTTTAGTCCCTTCGTCACCCTGGCAAAGTGGAGGAAGCGACAAAAACTCCACACCGCTCTAGCTAATGGCAAACCCAACATCGTCCAGACATTTGACGCCGCTCTCCTCCAATGTCTGGCTATGGACCACAACGACGAAACATCCATCCGATGCCTGTCACTCCCTTCAAACTCAGCTTTAAGCTAGCAAGTTCCTAAAGGTGCTTGATCAACCCAACGATGTAAAAGCCGACCTGAACCGTCTCATTCTTCTGAGGTAAATTCTTCCTCAAAGATTAATTGTCAAACCTGCTTGGGTGCTAAGTTTTGCAGAGGTGGCCCGTTGAGTACTGCGCCCGAACAGTCGAAGCGTCCGCCATGACAGGGGCAATCCCAGCTCTTTTCGGCATTATTCCAGTGGACAATGCAGCCCGCATGAGTACAAACGGGAGAAACTGCATGCAAAACGCCATCGTCGTCGCAGAAAATGGCAAGCTGTTCGCCCTCAACCTTGACCAATCGGCCCTCACCACGAGGCACATCGATGGGGTCTTGAACTTCGCTTCGGAAGCGATCGCCCACCCAATGACTTGCTACCTTTAGATTTTGAGTGATGTAGTCTTGAGGCGCTGCAAACGGCTTAATGCGGTTGGGGCTGTAGAGGTCTGCCCAAGGGTTTTGACGATCGAGAATCAAGTCTGAAATCAACAGGGCAGCCACCGTGCCAAACGTCATTCCGTTGCCGGAGTAGCCTGTCCCGATATAGATGTGGTCGTTGAGCGCACTACGGCCAATGAAGGGCAACCCGTCAACGGGCTCATACCACTGGGCAGACCAGCGGGCTTCGACGGATTCGACGCTATAGCGCGATCGCACGTAGTTTTCCAAATTCACATACGACTCGCGCTCATTTACAGCCGCACCCGTTTTGTGGTCTTCTCCCCCCACAATCAAAAACTCTCCAGCCACCGGATCGACATAGTTGCGAGTGTAGTGGTAAGGCTCGGCAGTGTCCCAAAACAGCCCAGTTGGCGTTGCAGAGCTAAGCTTGACTGCGATCGCATAAGACCGGTAGGGTGCTAGCTTGGTGCTAAGCAGATAAAGATCTTGCGAATTTTCTAAATCATGAATCGGCGTATGGGTCGCTAGGATCACCTGCTGCGCCGTTACAGTTCCCCGCTCAGTTTTGACCTGACAGGGAGACTGCCCCGTAATACTCCTGACTCGTGTGTTGGCAAAAACAGAGCCTCTTCCGCCTTGAACCGCTTTAGCCAAACCCTGAAGATATTGCACCGCATCAAACTGCGCCTGATCGGGAAACAAAACCCCAACGGCAGCAAACGGCAACGGCACAGAAAGACTCAGCGATGCCTGCACACCTAGCTCTTTGGCGGCTTCTGCTTCCAGTTCCATCTCAGGAAGTTCGTTCGAAGATTCGCCATATAGGTAGCCAGGAACCCGCTGAAACTGACAGTCAATCTGCTCTTCCTCAACGAGTTTGGCAATCTGGGCGATCGCAGCCCGCCGAGACTGAGCCGCCAACCGAGCATCTGACTCTCCAAAGCGATCGATCAGTTCCTGATAGCCAATATCGGGCACTTCACTGATATGAGCTGTGGTGAAACCCGTTACGCCACCCCCAAGATCGTGGGCCTCAATCACTGCAACAGATAAACCCGCCCGCTTGAGCAGCAGCGCCGCTGTCAAGCCCGTGATCCCGCCCCCCACAATCGCCACATCTACAGCCAGATCTTGAGCCAAAGGTGGATAGGGATGGATTGTAGCAGCGGGTGCAGTCTGCTGCCAAATTGAGGTGGATGTACTCACTGCGCTCACAATCAGTGTTCTCCTTGCGTTAAAACTTGTACCCTTTTGGGATAACGCACTGATTCACAGCCTGCCATCTGCTCAGAGAGGCAACTTCGCCCCTCAGCGATAAACCCGAATCTGTGGGATTACCACATACCAGTCTTCCTGAAGCTCGCCCGTGACTTCGTCGCTTTTGAGATGGCGGTAAATATGACGCACGGTAACTTCTCCAGGTTGAAACTGAAATTTCTTGGGATCAAATCCGTTTTGCAGGAGTTCGTCTCTGGCCTTGCGAGACAATGCCCCAACCTCAATGTTGTTTGCATCGCAGATTACCCAGCCGTCGCCCCAAGCATTGGGCTGTAGCAGGAGGCGATCGCCCTCCCGCAATTTTTGAATCACTTGTTGTTGTTTCTGAGTGGGGCCATATCCCAAATAGATGTCGGCGGGCGTGAGATCGGCGTAGTAAATGAATGTCGGTAAATTAACGGGCGATCGCGAGTGAGTCTCAGCCAAAATTTTTGTTTCTGTTAAGAAGGAACTGGGCTGAGTACCGCAAAAAATGAGTTCGTCCCTCGCCCGAGTCATCGCCACATAAAATAGCCGTCTCTCTTGCTCAATTTCATGCGATGCGGTGGCAAAGTCGTCTGATAAGAGAATCACCTTTGAAAACTCCAGCCCTTTCGCGCTGTGGCAACTCGTCACCAAAACAGATTCTCTATCGAGAATCGTGTCTGGACTTTCATCAAACTCATAAATAGCTGTAATGACTTCCTCCATGCTGAGAGGCCTAGACAATTCCTCCGAGCCATAGCCCCTTTCTCTGTCTAGATCCTCTGCAATTTTCAGCAAAGCCTTGACGGTGGGTTCAGTGGGAGAGCAATGGATTTTTTCAAAGAACGTTTGAAACTTATCTTGAATGGAAACTTCTGCAGAGATTGTGATATCGGCATCTCGCTTGAGCACATTCAAGAGGAACTGCGTCAGATAATTGCGAGTCAGTTTGATGTCTCGGCCTTTGAGGGTGTAGGTTGAAACATGGGCAAGCCGCTCCAACAAAGCTCTTACTTCCTTGAGCTTATCCCAATGTCTTGCTAGAACAGCAATTTGATTGGGCGTGACTCCGGCCTGGAGCCATTGTTGGACCTGTTCTGTAATCCATAGGGCCTGCTCGATCGGGTTTGAAAATTGCAGTAGGCGAACAGGTGTTCCGGTTTGACCAATGCGGGCTGCATCAATTCTGACTTGCTCTTGAGATCTTTGTTTACATCGATTCAAATTGCTTTGAATAAACTGATTCGCAGTTGTAATGATTGACTCTGTAGAGCGATAGTTTTCTGTCAGCAGAAAGCGTTTGGCCTGGTATTCGGCTTCAAACTGAAGGATATATTTAGGGCTGGTGCCTCGAAACTCATAGATATTTTGATCATCATCCCCAATTACGCAGAGATTGATTTGAACCGTACGAGATTTGTTTTCAGTTTCTGTCAGCCCTGACAGCAGTTGAATTAAACGATATTCCTGTTCAGCAACATCCTGATATTCATCGACGAAAATATACTCTGTACTGCCTAGCAGTTTTGCCCGACGCACCTGGATGTCTTCGTCTGCAATGATTTCTCCCTCCGAGCCTTTTTCAAGTAAGTCGCAAGCTTCTTGTAAAACCTGCTCAAATCTACGATTTAGATCTATATATTTGGCTTGATTGTCCTGGCTGTCTAAGGTTCGACCGAGTAAAGACAGTGCCAAACTATGAAACGTGTGGACTTTTAAACGAGATGCCAAACGACCCACCAAATCCTGCAAACGGAGGCGCAGTTCGCTGACAGCATTGCGATTGTATGCCAACACCAGGATTCGATCTGGATTGACTCGTTTAACCTGAATCAGATAGGCGATGCGATGTACAATTGTGCGCGTTTTGCCAGAACCTGGACCTGCAATGACGGCGATCGCCCTATCTTCAGCCTCCACAATTGCTTGTTGAGTAGAGTTTAACGGCCCCATGATCCGGTCATAGTCTTGTTGCGTCAGAGGATGTATCTGCTCATAGATCCTTGGATAAATTTCCCTCAACGCATCGGGAGCTAGGGTGAAATAGTCTTCAACCATTTTTTGACGGGATTTTTCATCCTCCGCCAATTTGCCATATTCCAGCATCCAGTGAGTCTTGCGAGCCTGTTCGATGTAGTGCTTTTCCAGCGTTGGATATTGCCGATCAATGGTTGTAATGCTAGCTCCTTTATAAACTTTCACTTTTAAGGCTTGATGGAACAATGTCAGGCCATCTGTGAGCCGTAAGAACTCTTGTTGGTGCATCCACAGCAGCACTTGTTTGAGGCGTTTTTCTTCGATTTCAGTTGGGTTGGGGCGATCGCATACTGTCCTCAGTAGAGTCTGAAGCTCACAGGGCACCACTAGTCTGGCTCCAGTTTTGGTATCCAGTTTTTGATCAATTTCGGCATACAGACAGTCTAAGAGCCTGCTGCAAAAGTGTTGATGTTGAGCCTGCCATTCAATGACCTGTGCCAATGGCCCAGATTCTCCATCCAGCGCTTGAATCTGAAAAATACTATGATTTAACTGTTTGAGCTTTATCCAGCGTAAGGATTGCCAGCCTTCTAAGACTTTCAATAGAGCTGATGCACCTAGCTTTTCCTGATTGTTGGCATTCAGACGAGTTGCAAGACCTCGTAAGTTGATCTGGATGCTGTCTCTGCTACCAATCAGGTTGGCGATCGCCTCCAACAGGTCTGCTTCCAAACTGCAATACCGCTCAAACTTCTTGCGAGCATCGCCCGACACCCCTTTGGTGACCAACAGCGTCAACGGAATTTGCGAAGAACAGACCTCAGCCTTCTGTAGCTCTCGAATCCGGTCGGGGAGTTCTTGAATGGGAATACCTGACTCATCACTCAACCGTTCCAGAGACAGGCGATCGCCCGCTTGCTGGTGATGTTGCTGCATCAGGTGCATTCCGTAGATCAGCCGTTCAAATTGCTTGTTTTGCTGCGCCGTGATTTGGTGTTGCTGGCTATATCTTGAGAAGGTCTGCTGTGACTGTTGAGGCGTAGAATGCTTGAGGTGAAATTGTACAGAGGTTGAAAGATTTTCAGCTCGCTCCATCAGACCAAAATTCTCCAAATGGTGGAGCGCAACTTGAATTTTGGTATCTCGCTGGTCATCTTCCGTCGCGAACCGTTCATCCAGTTCACTAGTTTGATAAATTTCTTCTGCCGTCACCCAAAACCAATCGTCTGAAGCAGGAGTCGATTTAGACTGGATTCGCCGACCAACCCCACGAACCGCATCAAAAATGTTGCGAAGGTCACTGATCGAAAGCCGACTCAGACTCTTGATGAAGAAAATTGTTTCTGCATCTTTCTCATCAAATAAGAGCAGACAAACGGCTGGATTTCCATCTCGTCCGGCTCTTCCTGCTTCCTGGATATAACCTTCCAAACTACTACTGGGCGTATGGTGAATGACCATTCGCACATCCTTACGGTTGATCCCCATGCCAAACGCGCAAGTTGCCGTGATTACATTCAACTCACGACGCTTGAATGCTTGAAGAACCTGAGTTTTTTCCTCCTTAGAAATTTGGCCATGATAATGCTTGGCCGCAATCCCCTGCTGTTGCAAGATCATGGCAAGTCGTTCGGCTTCTCGACGAGTGGTGGTATATACCAGGGCACATCCCCCTTGATCTTGGGCCTCTTGAACAGCTTCAGCAATCAGTGCTTCTTTATTTCCTTGAACTGGAGCAACGCGATAGCTGAGATTTTCTCGATGCAAGGGTGAGACAAATTCCTGCTGAACCTGGAGGTGATGCTGTTGACACAGCCTAACGATGTCGCTTCTGACCTGAGCAGTTGCGGTTGCTGTCAAGAGGGCAAGGTGCGGCAAACTGCGACTTTGTTCGAAATACAGCTCATAGATGAACTTAGGAATGTAGCGATAGTCTGGCCGGAAATCCTTTCCCCATTGGCTAATGCAGTGCGCCTCATCGATTACCCACAACACAGGAGGTCGCTTTCGCAATAGGTCACGAATGCTAATCGAACGAAGTTGTTCTGGACTAATGTAAAGTAAGCCAATCTGACCGTTATGAACCGCTTCCAAGCGATCGGCACGCATTTGAGCGGGAAGATTGCCATTGATGAATGTGGCGAAATCCAATCCGCTGGAGTTCAGCTCCATCACCTGATCTTCCATCAAGGCCTGGAGGGGCGAAATGCAAACAGTCAGCCCCCACTGCTGGCGGTAATACATCAGGGCTGGCAACTGATAGCACAGAGATTTCCCGCCTCCAGTGGGCATCAAAATCAGCGGATTCTGGCCTGCGACGATGGCTTGAACGGCTTTTTCCTGAATGCCGCGAAAATTGGGCACTCCAAAGTCTTGAAGGTAGGGTTGATAGGTAAAGCCTTCTGGGGTAATGGGAAATAGAGAGTTTAGGACATTCGGGAAAGCTGGGAGATGATTGAGCCATGCCGAAGGTGCTTGTCGGGTGTTGGTTTGGCTGCGCTGATGATTCCAGGCGAGAAGTGCTGCGACGCTGAGGCGAGTCTCGAAACTAGATGATGCTTGCCACAGATGTTCTAACCCAACCCGATTGACCCGCTGTAAGGCACTTTCGGGTAAAGTTTCGATCTCGGGTGCTTGCGCGACCTGCCATCCCAGGTGCTCAAATAGGCGTTGGTAGGCGCGATCGCCCTCCTCTTTCCCACAGCTCAACAACCAGATACAGGCATCCCGTAAAGTTTGCGGCTGTTCTGCAAGTTTTTGTAGAATTTTTTCTAACAGTAACCGTGTTGCTCTGGCATCTTCTAACGGATCGTTGCTAGCAAAATCGCTCAGCTTGTAGTCTTTTTGTAGCCGATGAGAAGGCTCTAACGGAAAAGCCAACACTGACAGCTCTAACGTATCGATGATCCACAGATCTTGAAGCGTCGGCCACTGCTTCACCAAATGGTCCTGGTCAAATCGCCGAATATTGTGACCACACAAAAGGCTGAGACGCTCTGACAGTTGGGAAATATGCTGACAAACTGCTTCAGCCTGCTCAGGGGCCGCCTTTACCGCCCAGTTTTTAGATAAATAGCCTACGCTAAAAATTTTCTCTTCCGCGTTCACCTCCAGATCTAGATATGCATAAGTATCCAAAATCAATTTGAAGTCGGATGAGTCCTCTTCTTTCGGTGAGCCAATGCACGGCTGCACTCCTGGTAACGAAGGATGGAGGGCAGATTCTTCAAACTCAAAAGTATCTTGTTGCATACACTGGAGGCTTCTTGATCTAAGAACATTGCTGGAAACTCCTCTTTCTAGAGTTCCCAGCAATTTGTTGATAGATCACGCCCCTCAGGCTTTTCTGTAGCGATATCCTACAGATGCTTGAGGCCACGATAACAAACTATTCTTCAAGCTCCAACTTTGGCAAAAAGCTAGAGTCAAAGATTTGTGTGGTCGTATAAGGGCAAGTAGATGGAAAAGCCTCAAACCCTGTTTCTTTTTCAGCTCCAATCGTGGCCAGACGGTAAGCGCTTTCTAAATAGCTGGGTAGAACCGTCTTCAGGCTAGGGTTATCTGCTAGGTGCCTTTCCAGACGGAGGCGTTGCTCTTTGATCGTGAGTTGCCAGCTTCGAGACCGTAGGTGGGGCTGAAATTGCCACTTGAGCAAGTGCATCAGCAATATCTCTAAGCGGCTCTCCAGTTCGCGTTTCTCGCTACGTCCCATATCTTCGATCTCTTCGGCCAGATGCAGCAGGTCTAAGTCATTGAGTTGATGATTACGTAAGAGTTGAGCCTGCTGCTGTGTCCAGGCATAAAAATCACTGCCGTACAGGCTTTCTGGCATGGCTTAGCTCCTCATATATCTACGCTATGTTTCTAATTTTATTCCTTAGGGAAGTTCTGAATTTGAGATTAATTCATCATCATGGAAGTAGCTATAGCATTCATTCTATTTTTCATGCGGCAGTCAAACTTTTATTTCCTACTAACCCGGTGAGTACAAGCACCTGAGCTGCTGAAAATTTTGAGAATGTAATTTAGGAGAAAACGAGTGGCTGATTCTGTTAAAGACAAGATTACAAAGGATATTCAGCAAGCCAAGTCGGAGGGGCAGCTTCGCAGCGATCGCATTCGCAGTATCGTCAAAGATGCTGTCTCTCAAGCCGCAACCGAACTCAAAGAAGGTTCGACCGAAGTTCGTTCTTTGATTCGCGATGCAGTTTCGGCTGTGGTAGACAGTTTGAGAGATCGAGGTGAAACGCTTAAAGAAGACGTTGTTGCTTCTACGGAAGGAGCCCTAGAGGCCGTCAGTCAGGCTCGTCGGCAGGCGATCGCCAAAACCCAAGCTGAGGTCAATCAACTCCAGGCCAAAATTGATGTAGAAGAGCAAAACCTACAGCAGGAAGTCGATAGCATTTTGGTTGAAGTAGAAGAAACTAGCAGCAATGAATCTTCTAAGATTCAAGAAGCTATCAAGGCGGCGATCGCCTCTCTCAGAGACACCGAAGAGGCAGAACTGATGCAAAGACGGTATGCCCAACTCAAATCCCAACTAGCGGTTTTACAAGCCAATCTCGCCGCTCGCTACGGAGAGCGCTACGAGGACGTCAAGCAACACCTTGATGAAGCCAAAGTTTGGTACGAACAGGCTCAGATCCGAGCAGAAGCATCAGGCACTGATCCAGTTCAGCACAAACAAACCGAGATTAATCAAAAAATGGGTGAAGCTGGAACAGCCGTTGCTCAGAAAGAGCGGCAGGTTCGTCAGATCCTGAAAGAATTATGGCGAACGATGAGCGAGTCTTTCCGCGACTCAACACCATCTGATTCGTCAAAGCGCTAACAAAAAGTAGCTACCAAAAAGGGGTACACCAAAAACTGGGTACCCCTTCTTCTTGCAACTTCTTTTTGCAATCCGTCAAGCATCGAGCATTAATAGGCTTCGCCTCTTTTATCTATCTCTTGATCATGCTTGACGATAGCCCAAACCGCATGGATGCTGCCGGGGATCCAACCCAAAATAGTGAGCAAGATGTTGATTCCTAACGTAGGCCCCACCCCATAAGTCATAAAGATTCCTACAGGTGGCAATACAAAGCCAATAGCAAGGCGAACTAATTTCATAAGACTTCCCGTATGTTGCTGATACTCCTTAGTCTCTATTGTCTCCATATCACCCCAAACTTAGCCTCCATCTTGAGGATTAATTAACTCACTGCTATTTTTTACTTGTAGAAAAAGCCAATTCTTTTCGGCTAAAACCTTAGCTCAAACCAAGCCGTATTTACGAGGTTGCATCGAGCCTACGTCGAGCTGGCATGAGGTTAATTACCAGATTAAATATCTTGCAGAAATATTTTTATAAAGCTAAAAGTCAAAATCTCTATACATATTCCATACATAGAATGAAAGTCTGTCTCTGTAGAGAGGGCAAACCTAATTCTATTCAGCAAAATTAAAGAATCTACGCTGATTAAGCTTACTGCTTGTATATCCGAGGAATTATTATGATTGGATTACTTTTGACGTGGGTAGCGACAGCGCTGAGCCTATTAGTGGTTGACCTGGTTGTTCCAGGTGTTGATATCACCGCTTTTCCATCTGCTCTCATTGCTGCAGTAGCGATTGGCTTGGTCAATTCGTTCATCAAGCCCATCCTGTCTACCCTCTCTCTACCGCTCAACTTCCTGAGCCTAGGCGCGTTTTCGCTAGTTGTAAACGGTTTTTGTCTCTGGTTGGCTTCGATGTTTGCACCCGGTTTCGCGGTCCGAGGAATCCTGGCCTTTATCTTGGCACCTGTGATTTTGTCATTTGTGAATACATTCTTGAGCAAGTATTTTGCCGAGAAGTATCCCACCAAGATCGGAACTGGATCTGACCTAAGTGCCGAATCCTAGGCTTGCTACGGCCCCTCAATAGCTCACCTCAAAGGAGCAAGCCTAACTAAATAGGGCTGCTCCTTTTTTTGTGTTCAGATTCTTCACTCTTTAGGAGCCCCAAAGAGTAAGACCCTCAGCAGGGCTAAAACCGCCCATGCCACAGTTGCTCCAAGTAGCAGAAAGAGCATCGGAGTCGTGCCTGCAAAAGGCGACAGCACAAACAGGAGTAGCAGGATGAAGACTAGGACTTGAACTAGAAAGCCACTCATCAACCTTGCTCCACTTCAATCAGCTTTAGAGGCCCTTGCGCCTATTCCAGCAGGTCAGCGTACGTTGATCCTCTCTCCTGGTCGGTAAGTAAGACTTTTTTAGTTTTCCTGGTGAGAGAGTACTCGAAAAATCTCATGTTTTTTGGCTTTTTAAGGCTTTTATTAAGCGTTCTACAGGAAAACTTCACATCCTCTAGTCTTTTTTTCATGGTGCAGACGTTAGACTAAATCCAACTTAGGATAGAGATGCAATTCTCCGAACTGCGGTAGCCCATTGTTCCGTTGAGAATTGTCCCCTAAGATCTCAAGTTCCTGCTCCAGGAGTCCTCCTGTTGAATTGAGATTGGATACTGTTCCTGAAATGTCCCGTTCCTGAAATGTCTCGTTAGCGCCAAGTTTTGCAGAGACCAACCCTGACGTTTACGAAAGGAGACTCTTACATGCTTCCTAGCCCCGATGCTGGCTTTCAATCCAGGTCCACATCCAAACTTTCTTTGAAAGCGCTTTGGCAATATATCAAAATGTGGGTTCGTCAAGAAATCGTAGATGACGACCCGTGGGATGGACAGGAAAGTGGGCTTACTCTAGAACCATCTCAGGATGTGGCGGCAAAACGGGTAGAACTAGAAGCCTGGTATCAGATGGTGCTCTGTGCCCATTACCTCAATGACGAGCAGGCTATTCAAGAGCATCTTCCTGAGCCTCCTAATGAGCAAAATTAGCGATGATCGCTAGATAATAATCACTAGGGGATGATTACTAGATGATGATCACTAGACGGGCAACTGGTTGATTCCGCGATTGGAACCAATGATAACCATGATCGAACCTTTAGTTAGACGGTGAATCGGACTAGGGTTGATCTCAAATTTTTCATTTTGACTAACGGCCAGCAGGTTAAGGCCATAGTTCTTGCGAAGTTCCAGTTCCATGATGGTTTTTCCGTCGAACTCGGCAGGAACTACGATTTCTACAATGCTGTTATCGGGATCTAGTTCGAAACGGTCTAGAATACCGGGGCGGGTGAGCGATCGCGCTAACGCACAACCCATTTCGTGCTCTGGGAAAATCACATGGTCAGCTCCAACCCGCCGCAGTAGTTTGCCATGAATTTCGGAAGAGGCCTTAGCAACGACATGAGGAACACCTGCCTCTTTGACGTTGAGAGTGGTGATGATACTTTCCTGGATGTAGTTTCCGATCGCCACAATCACTGTATCAAATTCAAACACGCCTGCTTCTTCGAGAGCAGCCGGTTCTGTCGAGTCGAGTTGTAGAGCGTGGGCTGCTAAGTGCTCGGTCAAAATCCGCGAGACTAGCCGTTCATCCGAATCAATGCCCAAAACTTCATATCCTAAGTGATGTAGCGTTGAACAGACTGCGCGACCAAAGCGTCCTAGGCCGATTACGGCGTACTGGCGATTGCCTGTTCTCAGGTTACGAAAGAAACTCAGGGAAGACAAAGACGACAAGTTCACAACTCAGCTCCAGATCTGGTTTTTCAGATCCATAGAATAATTACAAGCTTAGCTCTTTAAAGCGTCAAGCTCTAGATTAGCGCTAACGGTCGTCTTGTGAACGGTGACATCTCCCCGAGGTAGAGCTGCTTTCTCTGGCCAAAATACGCTTACGCTCTGAGCCAAGACCCAATCCACCCATTTCTCCTTAGCCCACCAGAAGGTTTTCTTCGGGATAGCGAACCACGCTAGGTTGGGGATCTCCTAAGATTGCTGCCATCAGCAGCAAGACTCCGACCCGGCCTACATACATGGTGGTGACTAATACAAGCTTAGCTACGACTGAGACTGTGGCGGTAATTCCAGTCGAAAGACCGACTGTGGCAAAAGCCGATACAGACTCAAACAAAATCCGAATAAAGTCAATGTCTGGGTCGGTAATCGAAATCAGAATGGTGGTTCCAATCACAGTCATGACTGAGCCAAACACAACTCCTACCGCTTTCAAAACCAGGTTGGTTGGAATCTGGCGCTGATAGCACAACACCTGTTCTTTGCCCTGCAAGACGGCTCTGGTTGCACTAAACACGATCCTAAGCGTTGTAGTCTTCATGCCACCGCCTGTACTGCCTGGACTGGCTCCAATGAACATTAAGGCAATGGTGATGAACAATCCAGCAGTTGTCATCTGGCCGTAGTCAATCGAGTTAAAGCCTGCGGTGCGAGGTATCAAGCCTTGAAACCAGGCCGCCAAAAGTTTGCCAGTGAGGG
The DNA here is from genome assembly GCA_041746655.1 of Elainellales cyanobacterium. Lineage (GTDB taxonomy): Bacteria > Cyanobacteriota > Cyanobacteriia > Elainellales > Elainellaceae > JBGTGR01. The sequence goes on from JBGTGR010000073.1 coordinate 57,019, forward strand.
GAAGTGGCCCTAGTGTATTGGGGTTTCTAAATTCGGTTGAGAGGATAGCAAGGGTGCCAATGATGAGTAAGAAAATGGTGGTGCTGGTGACGATCTTAAAATTGAGGGAAAAGATCACCCAATCTGAGCGTCTCACTAGGCGATCGCATATCCACAGGTAGAATTCCATAATGACCTGATATCCAATCCCCCCAAAGATGACCAGGAACGGGATGATCAGGTTGATCGGCACGGATGTAGTGTAACCCATCAAGTTATCTTCAAACAGGCTAAACCCAGCGTTGTTAAATGCACTGATGCTGTGAAATAGAGATAACCAAAATCCATAGTTGAAGCCGTAGTCTGGTACAAAAACTGGCAGCATCAGCAGGGTTCCAGTGATTTCAAAAATCAGCGTTACTGCAATAATCGATCGCACGAGCTGCGTCGTTCCAGACATACCTGGCGTGTCGAGTGACTGTTGAATCGCGATTTTCTCTCGTAGCCCAAACCTGCGGCCCAAAATCAGCAATAGGAAGGTATTGGCGGTCATATAGCCTAGCCCCCCCACCTGAATCAGCAGCAAGATGAATAGCTGTCCCCAAAAGGAATAGAAAGAGCCTGTATCGACGATGATTAGCCCTGTGACACAGACGGCTGACGTAGAAGTAAAAATGGCTGTCACGAGGTTGTTCCAGCTGCCGTCGCTGGTTGAGAAGGGCATCCACAGTAAAAATGTGCCGATAGTAATAACAGCAAGAAATCCTAGGCAAATCGTTCTAGAAACGGTCATGGGCTGGTTAGGATAACAAAGACTGGACTTAATGGCGCTTGAAGCCTTTTTACAAAGTACTCTGAAGCGATGACATCAACTCTGCAACAACAAATTCAGCAATTCTACGATGCTTCTTCTGGTCTATGGGAGCAGGTCTGGGGAGAGCATATGCACCACGGCTATTATGGTGCCTCTGGGGAGGAACGCAAAGAGCGGCGACAGGCGCAGATTGATCTGATTGAAGAACTCTTGAAGTGGGCACAGGTCGATCAGGCCCACCAGATTCTGGATGTGGGGTGCGGTATCGGGGGCAGTTCACTCTATCTGGCGGAGAAGTTTCGGGCGACAGCGACGGGAATCACGCTCAGTCCGGTGCAAGCGGGGCGGGCTGCAGAACGAGCCCAAGCCGCTGGCATAGATGCTCATTTCCAGGTGGCCGATGCGCTACAAATGCCGTTTGCTGACGACTCTTTTGACTTTGTTTGGTCGCTGGAGAGTGGGGAGCACATGCCCGACAAAAGGCAGTTTATGCAGGAATGCTACCGAGTTTTGAAGCCAGGAGGGACGTTTTTGATGGTGACCTGGTGCCATCGCCCTACCGATCAGGCTCCGCTGACGGCAGATGAACAGAAGCACCTGCAAGATATCTATCGGGTCTACTGTTTGCCCCATGTGATTTCGCTGCCTGACTATGAGGCGATCGCCCACGACCTCAACTTCCAGGCTATCCGCACCGATGACTGGTCAGCCGCAGTTGCCCCTTTTTGGGATGTGGTGATTGATTCTGCCTTAAATCCTGCCGCCTTTGTGGGTTTGCTCCGCTCAGGTTGGACAACGATCCAAGCGGCGCTTTCGCTCGGGTTAATGCGACGCGGCTACAAGCGAGGTTTGATCCGGTTTGGATTGCTGTATGCCACAAAGTAAATTGCGCGTCACGAAGTAGATTGCTCTACCTCTAATTCCCGGTTCCCACCTAAGGTGCGCTAAAGAAGTCTGATTCAGGCAAGTCTGGTTCTGGTAAGCCTGGTTCTGGCAAGTCTGATTCGGGCTCCTCAAGCGGCTCTGGCGTTAGGTCTAAGAGACTGCTGGTGCTGACAAACTCTCGAATTAGCTCTGCCACCTGCTCGGGCTGAGTGTGAATGATGTCGGGTTCTCCGCTATCTACCATCCGCAGTTCTGCTCTGGGAGACTCGGCATAGATCTGGTTGAGGCGGGCTCGGGTTGGCGTGTCGCGATCGCTCTGCAATAGCAAGACAGGCAGCTTGAGGTGGTGAAGTCGGTCTTGAAGCTGTTCGGCTTGAATCTCGGCTCGACGCCGCTTAAACAGCAGTTGACAGGCCGCGGGCGATCGCAGCCACATTTGACGCCGCTGTAGCAGTTGTTCGATGCCCTGACTTTTTTTGAGTACCCGAGCTAAAGGCAGGAGCGATCGCAGCAACCCAGTCAAAACTGACGGTCGTGCCGTGAGCCAACGCACCCATAGCCAACGTTGGCCTTTTAGCGCCACCCCTTCTGCCCCCATCAACACCAACCCCTGAACCTGATCGCGATGCTGTAGCGCATAGCTAGCTGCAATCCAACCACCGACGGAGTGCCCAATCAGGTAAACCTGCCGCAGTCGCAGCGTCTCCAGGTATTCTGCTAGACATTCAACCTGTAGCTCAACCGAATAGTGTAGATCAGGAGCCTTTGACTCCCCAAATCCCAACAGATCAGGAGCAATGCAATGATATTTGGAACGGAGTTGCTCGATCACGGGTAGCCACTGATCGCCGTCATCCCAAGAGCCGTGCAGGAAGACCAGAGCCGTTCCCTGCCCCACTTCTCGCCAGAAAATTTGCCCCTGAGATAACCGAATTCGGGAGTTGCGGATTGGTAGACTCATCCTGCTGTGTTAAAAAATTTGAGTTTTGAGGTCTGAGTGTTAAGTTTCGCATTCAAACTGTATCAAGCAGCTTAGCAATTCGAAACTCAAAACTCAAAACTTCCCTCCTCCACCTACGCTAGCCGAGTCAACCCAGCAAAATAGTCTTCTAGATGTTGATCGTGATCGTGGGAGAGCTTGCCCTGCGGCAGTGCAGAGGGGAGAAACGCCGCGATATCCGAAATTTCTAGGGTATCCTGAACCTGCATCGTCCCCTCTACTTCTGCTTCTACCAACACACAGATAGAGTGAAACCGAGGGTCGCGCTCTGGCGAAGAGTAGACTCCTACTAGGCGGCGAATCTTCACCAAATCTAGACCCGTTTCCTCGGCCAGTTCTCGCTTAACCGACGTGGGAATGTCTTCACCCCAGTCGACGATGCCCCCTGGTAAGCTCCACTGGCCATTGTCCTGACGCCGCACCAGTACAATCCGACCATCGGGTAGGACCGGAATAATACTAGTGCCAGTGATAGGGTGGCGAAAGATAACGCCCAGCGCAGTTTGAAGCAATCGCCATAACCGACCCATAGGCAAGCAGCTCAATTAGTGACCGTGTGTTAGTGACAGTGTGTCCGTTTCACCCCTACCTCGAGCAGATAGGGAGCCTTGAAAGAGGGTGTCCATCTAAACTACACCCTCGAAGTCGATTGACCAAATCTTGCAGTGTTCTAAGAGGCAAGCTCAGCCATATCGGTCAAAATCTGGGTGGCATGGGGTTCTGGCTTCACTTGATGGTAGATTTTCTCGATCCTGCCATCTGGCCCAATGATGAAGGTGTTGCGGCTGACGCCCATATATTCTTTACCCATGAACTTTTTCTGGCCATAGCTATTGTAGGCGATCGCCACCTGGGCATCTTGATCGCACAGGAGCGGAAACGGTAGATTGTGCTTGGTTTTAAACTTGGTGTGCGACTTACCATCGTCGGTGCTGATGCCCAAAACTACGACATCATTGGCCTCGTATTCAGCGTAGGCGTCTCGAAAGCCACAGGCTTCTTTGGTGCAGCCGGGGGTATTGTCTTTGGGGTAGAAGTAAAGCACCACTCTCTGGCCTCGAAAGTCAGACAGGCTGACGGTGTTACCATCGGCATCGGGCAGGCTGAAATCGGGAGCCGGATCGCCAGGATGGATTGTCATCTTAAGTACCTTTGCACGGGGCATAAAAAATCATTCCAAATTTTAAGGCTTCCGTAAGAGCACGGGTGAATAGCCTCAGAGTGAGATCGAGCCGTTCGATTCAGCCGCAAGGACTATCTTGTGGGGCAGGTGGGTGAGGCGATATATCTCTCAACTGGATTAGGCCACTGGGTTAGGCCACTGGATTAAGAGAACCCGTTGGCATGGTGCTTTTTGTCGAGCAGACATCCCCATCTGCTGCTATAGGGATGAACTTCAGCCACGGGTTGTCCCTGTCGATAAACCGGTTTGCCCTGGTTGGCCCAGCGAAAAATTGAGCCTTCGAGGTTGGCCACATTCGTAAATCCAGCGGCTTGGAGGCGGGTGGCGATCGCCGCCGATCGATAGCCAATCGAGCAATAAGTGACGATAGGAGTGTCTCGGCCAATGGGCTGGAGAATGTCAAAATTGTCTGTGGCTGGGTCGAGGCGCTGGGCCTGGGGCAAATGGCTCACCACGTATTCTGCTTCGGTGCGCGTATCGAGTAGCAGTGGCGAGGGACCATCAGAACGGGCCAACCAGGTGGAAAGTTGATCGGGTGAAAGATGCTGGACCTTGGGAAACTTCAGGCGAATTAACTGATTGAGACCTGCCCAGATCCAGGGATAATTCAAGTTCAATTCAAAACTCCTAACGAATATCTTCATAAAATCGCTTGAGATAGGTCGGCGAAACCCCAATGCCCCATAGACAACCAATGTAGACGTAGATCGCGGTAGCTTTCCAGGCTCCCCACTTTGTGACCCGCCGATCGGACGACTGCACCACCCGATTGACCTGCCGAATTTGGCCCCGCCGCACTAGCTTCAAGCACAAATCGGCCTCTTCCAAAATGGGTAGGGCTGGATCAAATCCGCCGCAATCCCAAAAATCCTCGCGCCGGCAAAACATGACTTGGTCGCCAAACAATAGCCGTAGCCCTCGGACAAATAGGTGGGGACGAAACAGCAGGGGCGCATAGTAGGTTTTGAGGTAGTTGTGGAGAGAAATGCCCCAGCGGGTCGCTTCTGGCCCTGCCATCAGTGAGATAAACCCACCACACACGACTTTTGGTTTTGCGAGCGTAGCGCCAATCACAGCCACCAAATCAGCCGGAACAAACGTATCAGCATGTAAAAAACACAAAACCTCTCCAGTTGCCGCTTCTGCACCTCGATTCAGCTGAAGCGATCGCCCCGATTTATCCATCTGCACAATCTGCACCGCTAACGGGAATGTCTGAGCCTGACTGAGCTGCTGGGCGATCGCCACCGTTTGATCTACACTGCCCCCATCCACAACGATCACCTCCCAGGGAGGCGGTTCTAGCCCACCCAAATGCCGCAAAGTTGCGCCCAGCGATCGCGCCTCATTTAGGGTAGGAATAATGATCGAAATGCGGTTCATGCCAGACAGTTCAACCGCCTGCTCAACCGCCTGCTCAACCACCTGCTTAACCACCTGTTCAAACTGCAAGTTTTTCCAGAGCATCTAATGCATCCCGTGCCGTTTCAAACCGCTGATCGAGCATTGGTTCAGTCATTTGTTTGAGCCACTGGACGAACGTCGGATCAAGCCCTGCCATGACATTAAAGTCAATCTGCAGTCCCTGAGTCGGCAGTTGAGTGGCCATCAAACCCGTGAGAGCCGTGGCTAATGTAATCCCTAAGCTATACAGATCGGAAGCTGTGACGGCTCGCCCACCCATTTGTTCGGGAGGCATATAACCATTGGTCCCCACCACCGTAAAAGAGGTATTGTCTTGACTGGAAAGAGACTTGACAGAGCCAAAGTCTACCAGATACACCGTTGCACTCTGCTCCGGGTCAGAGGATTGAACCAACAAAATATTGCTGGGCTTGATGTCCCGATGCACAATGGGCGGCTGGTGATCATGCAGATAAACCAAAATCGTCAGCACCTCGTGTGCGAGTCGGCGGGCGGCCTGCTCACTAAACACCCGGCCCTCTCGAATACATTGTTCTAGAGACTTCCCTTCCACATAGGTTTGAATCAGGGCGATCGCCTTCTCCCCCTTAGGCAGATCAATTTCTAGATGCCCCACATATCTGGGCGTGGCTGGATGGTCAAGGGCTTTCAGCGTTTCTGCTTCCCGAATAAACAACTTGAGGTCGTTGGGGTGCAAATCGTCATCAATGACCAAAAGCTTTAGCACCACATTGTCTTCAGTGACCAAGTCTTTTGCCAGCAACGTCCAACGGCCCATGTTCTTGCCCAACTGTTGCTCAATCCGGTAGCGATCGCCCAGTATTTGACCAGCCATAGGACGTGAAGAAAGTGAATGAACGGTGAGATCTCGAACTTTAAGGGAGTACGACCTGCAAAACAAGCGGTCTTTCTTAGTGATCCTTCGCCGCTTCCAGGCCCTCGTCCGGTCAGCGCTACACTGAAGAACAGTTTTGGGATCGGGTTCCTCCTACTAGTCTTTTTACTAGATATATCGTTCATGCGTACAGTTGCCCAGATTAACGACAAAATTCAGCGTCGGCAGGCCGTTGTCAAAACGGTAGAAGAAGTCAAGGCTCAAGTTCAAGAGGTTGGCATTACAAAAACCGCTCAAGAGGTTGATGTTGTGACAACTGGAACCTTTGAGCCAATGGAATCTTCAGGGGCAATTTTGAACCTGGGCCATACTGACCCGCCGATCAAAATTCGTCAGTGCTGGCTCGATGGCGTGCTGGCCTATTCTGGATTTGGAGCCGTAGATTTATATCTGGGCGCAACCCAGGTAAACGATTACTCTGGCACTACCGACGCAACCGAGCCAGAAGAATCGCGGGAGCGGGGCGGCGGCCATGTCATTGCCGATTTAGTGGCGGGCAAACAGATCCATTTGCGAGCGCTAGGCCACGTCACCGACTGCTACCCCCGTGCTTCTGTAGAGACGACGGTGACGAAGGACACAATAAATCAATTTTATTTATTAAACCCGCGCAACCTATATCAAAATTTTATAGTTGGGGTAAATGGTGGCGATCGCCCCCTGGCAACCTACCTGGGACCGCTCCAGCCTCGCATGGGTAACGCTGTTTACTCCAATGTCGGGGCGATCGCTCCCCTCATGAACGACCCCGATTTGCAGCTAGTTGGCGTCGGGACCCGGATCTTTTTAGGCGGTGGCATTGGCTACGTCGCCTGGGAAGGCACCCAGCATTTTCCGCTCCAAAAGCGCTTGCCCAACCGCACCCCCATCGGCCCAGCCGCTACCCTGACGCTGATTGGAGATGCAAAGCAAATGTCTGCTCGCTGGGTGCGAGGCTGCTACCTGCGGGGCTATGGCCCTTCCATCATGCTGGGCGTCGGCGTCCCCTTTCCCGTCCTCAATGAAAAGGTGATTGAGCACTGCTCAGTTCTCGACCAAGATCTAGTCGCTCCCGTGGTTGACTTTTCCATTCCGCGTCGGGTCCGCCCCACGTTTGGGCTAGTAAGCTATGCCCAACTCAAATCAGGCCGCATCACCGTTGACGGCAAATCAGTCAGAACGGCCCCCCTCGCCAGTATTTATCTGTCCCGGCAGGTGGCACTAGAGCTAAAGCAATGGATTGAAGCAGGAGACTTTACCCTCACCGAACCTGTTGCAGCCATTCCGATGGACAGATCATTCCTGGCGCAGGATCGGTGGGGCTCGCAAATCACGATGGAGTGAGTCACGATGGAGCGAGCCACGATGGAGCAAGTCAGCCTTGCCGCAAAATCGTCCCCATTTCGCCTCTACTCCGATTGCGGCTGCGAATCTGACCGCCGCTTCACAGGTTTGGGCTGGCTAGGCCGGGGAGTGCTTGGGGTAGAGCTAGTACTGGGACTAGTACTGGGACTGGGGCGATCGCCAGAGCGCTGAGGTGGCTTAAAGCTGCCGCGTCGATTATTAGCTGGGGGTCTACGGCGATCCCCATAGCGATCGCCACCCACCGACCGCTCCGTCCGCTTCTTCGGCGGCACCATCGCAATCAACGTGCCATCCCGCAGAGCCAGATCGCTGCCCTGACGCTGCACATTTAGATCCCAGAAATAGCCAACCGCTTTACCGCCCAACATGCCCTTGATGGTGAGCTTGAAGGATTTTCCCTTCTGATCATTTGAGCGGGGCTGCTGATTAATTTTGACGATGATTTCCTCATCCTCAGCAGACTGATAAACAATCTCGCCTCGAATCGAGAAATAGCCATCCTCAAACTCTGTCTCTGCAGATGGGCTAGATTGGGATTCATCTGTCGATTCCTCCGGCTGAGAATCTTCCTTAGCAAGATTTTCAGGCTCCCACACCCCAACAATCTGAAGGTGTAAATCATGAATTTTGCTGCGGGTGCGAGGATAGACCACCCACAAGTGAGGTTGCTCCAAATCTAAATGCTTTTTGACCAGGCTCATCACGCGGCCCAACAGCACCGCATCGACTGGCGTGCCATCCTCTGTAATCAGAGTGCCTCGCGTAAACTGCTCTTCCGAAGGCACATATTTGCCCGTCACCAGGCCAATTGCCCGATACTGCATAGGCTCACTGGCAGGCGGAATCGGCTGCTGGCGCATACTTGCAGACGCATCAGAGGAAGACATTTCTTCATTCCCGTCTGCATCAGCGATCGGCGGCACAGAAGGGGGTTGTTCTGAAGAAGTAGAGGGAGAATCCGAGGGGGACGCAGAGGGAGTCATTGCACTAGCTGAGTCTGAGTACTGATCCATATCCGTTGCTGCAGCTGGGGCAGGCGGAGATGATGGACGAATTGGGCGATTGAGCGGAGTCGGAGAAGGATTCGACTCAGGAGAGTTTGGAATTTGGTTTGGAGAGGAGCTCATAAAAACCTCTTTGGCAGCGGAAGCGTCCACCCACCATAAACCACTACAGCAGAAGTCCTGCAGATTGCACATGAACGCGGAATACCACTAGGTTAGCATCCGCTCTGGAATCTACTTCGCTAGAGCTAAAGGGGGTAATCGGTCTTAGACTAATCGCCAAACTGGCAGTCCGGCAAGGTGGGTATACTCAATTAGAGGGTCTGATCGAGGGTCTAATCGGTGAGACAGCATGGCATTGAGGGCCACAAAATAACGGTAGGTCTGTCGGTTTGGCGGGTGGGTTGGGCAAAATGAGCAGCCTCCGTCGAATCGTCAGAGTGAGATGAGAGTAAAAGGATGGGAGCCCAAACGCATGAGAGCCGACTCAGGAAATTGTGAGCCGACTCCAGCCTGGTCATCATTGTCATATCTCGTTATACGGTCGGGATCACGTTAATTCAGGCATTTTTGCAGGAAATTCATAACTTTTTTGCTAGAATCCCCCTACCACTCAGCCAATTTCCGCCTTCCTACACCGATATTGCCAATATATTGCCAGATAGTTGCCTTTTATCTAGTTCGGACCGAATTTAATCAGCTTCATGGGATTTTGATCTAACCTGGGAAAGGCTATCACAGTCTAAGGGCAAAGGCAGTCGATTTTGCTCTGGGTAATTTGCTCTAGGTAAATCGACAACCTGAACCGACTGATGTAGTTGATAATGGCAGTAGAGTTTGGGACAGGTCTGTGTTTGATAAGCGCAAACGCTGGATTGTTAATTTAATTTTGGCGATCGCGGTCATCTCCTTTGCTGGAGTTGCCGTCATTCTGCCATTTACGACCGTATTTCAAGACAATCAACCCGCCACGGCAGGGCCAGCCGAAGCTGACACGGCTCCCACTTCGCAGCAAGAGGAGTTGGCAGCGCAGGCTCGCGGCTACGAGTTGGTCTTGCAGCGTGAACCCAACAACCAGACTGCCCTGCGGGGCCTCCTAGATGTTCGGATTCAGATGGGAGATGTCGCGGGAGCGATCGCCCCCTTAGAAAAACTGGCAGAACTCAATCCCGACCAAACCGACTACACGGTTTTGCTAGCTCAGGCACGCCAACAAACGGGCGATCGCGAAGGAGCCGCCCAAGCCTATCGCGGCATCTTGTCCACCCAACCTGGCAACCTCAATGCCCTCCAAGGATTGGTCGAGTTGCTGCTTGAGCAAAATCGCCCGGAAGCAGCGGTTGGGTTGCTGCAGGACACCCTCCAAACCGCCGATCAGGCCAACCAGATTCAACCGGGCAGCGTTGACAAAACATCAGTGCAGCTGCTGTTGGGACGAGTCTACGCCGATGGTGAGCGCTATGACGAGGCGATCGCCATGTACAACCAAGCGATCCAGGCTGACGCCCAAGATTTTCGACCCGTCTTAGCCAAGGCCATTGTGTTGCAGGCCCAAGACAAAGACGCAGAGGCGCAACCGCTGTTTGTGTCAGCCGCTTCTTTGGCTCCTGCACAATATAAGGATCAGATCAATCAAATTGCGGCTGGAAACCCTGCCACCCCGCCAGCCGCCGCTCCAGCTGAGATCGCTCCTGAAGGGGGTGCCGGAGACGGTGCTGAGCCTAGCTCGGCAGAATAGTGCTTCCCTCTAGGCTGTTCCCTCTAGGCTGTTCCCTCCAGCAATTCTCCATACACTGCTCCCTGTTTTGACCTTTGCCTATGAATTTCTGTAGCGACAACGTCACAGGGATCGCACCTGAAATCCTGACAGCATTGGTAGAGGCCAATTCAGGGCCAGCCATGCCCTATGGAGACGATCCCATTAGTCAGAGTCTGGAGGGATTGTTTTGTGAGCTGTTTGAGACGGCAGTCACAGTATTTCCAGTTGCGACTGGGTCAGCAGCCAATGCACTCGCGCTATCGGTGATGTCGCCGCCGTTTGGAGCAATTTACTGCCACGCGGAGGCCCACATCCAGCTCGATGAATGCGGCGCACCTGAGCTGTTTACAGGCGGTGCCAAACTGATTTCGATTCCGGGTGCTAATGGCAAGATCCAGGCCCAAACACTGGCTTCAGTCCTGCAATCAGCTGGGGCAGGAGTTGTTCACCATGTGCAGCCTGCGGTGGTGAGCTTGACTCAGGCTAGCGAGGCTGGAACAGTCTACTCGTTGGAGGAGGTACGGGCGATCGCCCAACTCACCCAAGCTCATGGACTCAAGCTACACATGGATGGAGCGCGTTTCGCCAATGCCGTGGTTAGCCTGGGCTGTACACCTGCCGATATTACCTGGCGATCGGGGGTTGACGTGCTATCGTTTGGAGCGACCAAAAATGGAGCAATGGCAGCAGAAGCCGTCGTCTTCTTTAATCGCGACCTAGCCGATACCTTCGCCTATCGACGCAAGCGAGGCGGACATCTTTTCTCTAAAATGCGGTTTTTATCGGCTCAGCTGCAAGCCTACCTCACTGATCACCTGTGGCTAAAGAATGCCGCCCATGCCAATCGTATGGCCGCGCAATTGGCGACGGGATTGGCCACCTTACCAGGCGTGCGGCTTTGTTCTCCCGTCGAAGCCAACGAACTGTTTGTAGCACTTCCCGAGGCTGTGCTGACAGGCCTCCAAGCCGACGGCTTCCAGTTTTACCGCTGGCAAGAACAGCCGCAGCCCATCATTCGCCTAGTCACCGCCTTTAACACCCGCGAAGCCGATGTTGTCGCTCTGATCGCTTCTGCCCAGCGCCATGCTCAGGCCATCGTCCCCTTGGTTGAGTCAAGCTGAGATACGCTTAATTTTCCAGTCGATCTAGCTCTCATCCAGACAAACAAACCCCCGTTTCGCAACAAACCATGAACAGAGCCACCTCAATCTGATCATCGTAGGTTACGCTGTGGACTAAACTAAAAACCGTGGTTAAATAACGAGATATAAACGGCTGGAATCGTTGATGGTCGGGTCAAGATTAGTTCAGACAAGAGCCTCATGGCTGAGCTGGACTCGAATGCCGTATCCCTGCTGACGCCAGCTGAGTAGGAGTCTCCTCAAGAGGTTTGAGATGAAGTTTTGGGAGTTTCTGCTTCAGAAAGAGGGCGATCGCTCCTGGCTACCCTTAGAGTCTCCGGATGTGGAGATTTTGGAGGGTCGGTATCGTGTGGTTGCACGTTCTAGTCTAGTCAAGACGCCCGTTGAGGTTTGCATTACCCATCAGGTGTGGGATGAGGTATCCCCCAGACGCCGAGTGCAAAAACGAACAGGCCGCACCAATGCAGATGGGTTGTTGGTCGTGATTCCGTTTACTCGCTTGCAACCGGGTATTTGGGAACTGCGCTGCACGAGTGACCTCATGGCCGACATGATGGGCGACAGTTGGCAATATTTTGTTCAGCTCCAGGTGTTGTCTCAAGATTCTGAAACAGCTGAAGATTGGGAGCCAGACTGGCAGCCAGCCATCGACGAGGAGCCACAAGAGTCGGCGGCAATGGCAGGCTCATCATCTGCAATATCACTTGAAACAGGTTCTGAGACACCGTCTGAAGAGTTGATAGCCTCATCGCCAGTAGGTCAGGACTCTGACGAACAAGACTCTGACGAACAAAATTTTGACGAACAAAATTCTGACGAAGAGTTGGTTGCCCTGCTCACCGCAGAACATGTGCCTGATGACGCACCTGCCTCCCCCTCTCCAGCAGCGGAACAGATAGATCAAACATCTGAGACTATGGCTAACCCGGCCGCAACACCCCTTCTGCCGATCTTAGAATCTGTTTCCCCAGAGCCAGCCTCCCTAGAGTCAGCCTCTCCAGAGCTTGTTTCCTTAGAGCCATTGCAGGTTGAAGCAGAATTAGTAGAAGCGGCAGAATCTCATGACTCGGTAGAACTTGGCTCGCCACCTCCAGAAAATACTTCAGGAAATACTCCAGTTTTCCCACCGGAAGCCGTTCCGGATACGGCTCTAATTGAACCCGATCTAGAGCCAGCGTCGTTGCCAGAACTCTCCATTACGGCCCAGTCCTCTGATCTGTTGCAGATGGCAACCGAGGTGTCTGACCTCTTCCAAATTGCCGAGAATATCTCAGAACAGGTTGTCGAGTCTCTGTTTAAGCAGTTTGATCGGGAGACCGATTCTAGCCAAGCCACTTCTCAGACCAACCCCGCCTCCCACCCTTCAGGTACAACCTTACGAGACAGCGCCCCGGCCAGCCCAGCCTTTAAGATTGCACTAGAAAAAGAAACCTATACAGTGCAGCGCGGACAGGTTCTTAGTCTGCATGGGCAGATTGAGGCTTTGTCGGGCGATGAAGCGCATACGGGGGCGATCGCCCCGACCAAGATTCAAGTTCGCCTCCAAGATCCGCAAAGTGGAGAGGTGCTGGCCCAGGTACAGCAAGAGGTAGCACCACTGCCTTTCTCATTTGCCTGTGACATTCCCGTTCCAGCCATTTCCCAAACCCATCTTTTGCTAGGAGAAGTGGCGCTATTGGGTCATGCAGAGGGCGAAAATATCCCGGTTCTAGCGGTGCAGTCCTTTAGCATCACCGCTGACGTCAATGACCTGCTGGAGGCGATCGCCAACGACTTTACTGAATCAGAAGCTGTCCAACCACCCCTGACTGCTGTAGCGACAGCCAGCACGACGCACAGCCATTCCAACCTGAACCTAACGTTCCTCAACCTGGCTTCCAATCCAGCTCCCCCGGCGCTCTTTCAGACTTCTACCCAACCCGCACTGCCGCCCCAACTCCATCCGCCCAATCCAGCCCAGCCCGTCGCAAAACCGCTGCAGCTTCCCTTGATCAAAACTGCTGTGGCCCCACAGTCTGAGTCATTAACATCTGAGTCGCTAACATCTGAGCCACCAGTAAATGAGATTGGGGATTCTGTTAATGTTGACCCTGTCGATGTTGACTCTATTGACTCTGTTGATGTTGATCTCGAACAGGTTTCGACCCAACTAACAGACGATCTAGATGCTGTAACGGATACGCTACTGCTGACTCAGAGCATTGCGGCTGAGGTAGAGCCCAAAGTAAGTGCAGTCGAGGATGAGCAGATCGAGCCTCCTCCACTAGCGCCTACCCCCCCAGATGCGGGCCTGACTGAACCAGAGGTAGCCTCACCAGAGGGTAGAGCAGAACTTGCCGCCTTACCCCCTGCGAAAGAGCCATCGCCTGAAGAACAAGCGTTTCAAGCCCTCAAGCTACAAGAGCGATTTTGGTCTCGCCTTAATTCCTTGATGGGAGATTTGCAGTTCTCCAATGAGCTATGGGAGAGCACATTACCAGAAGGAGAATCTCCTAGCCTAGAATTACCGGGAGTGGAATCTTCTGGCTTGATTGAGGCAGCCCCTTCTTCAGCTATCGAAAAAGCAGCTCCAGCAAGCTCAGACCTCGATCTGGTCGCTCAAGAGGTTGTGGTTGACGATGAAGAGGGAAGCGCAGGTCAATCTGGAAGGCAGGGGCGATCGCCTCTAGACCCACCTGAAGGGCTCGTGCTACCCGAAGACGAGCCTGTACCGACGCCTCAACTCGAACTCCAGACGGGAGAATTGACCGCTGGCAAGCCTGTGAATGTGTTTGTGAAGTTGCCCAGCCTGCGCCCACGCATTTACGTCAAGCTGTGGGTTCACGATCGGCAAACCCGAAGCCTTCTGGATGGCCCGCGCTGGCTGATCGATTTCTCGCCCAATGGCCTTGGCGATTTAGAAACCAGCACTCAGCTCACGGTGCCATTTGGCTGCTTTGAGATTCAGTTTGAGGCGATCGCCGTCGAAATCACCACTCAGCGGGAAAGCCACAAGGTCTCCGTTCACCGAGTTGTGGTTCCGCCAGATCTACCCTCTTTCTCCTCTGATAACTGGGAAATTTGACCCAATCGCGCTCTAGGGGGGCGATCGCCCGCCCACAAAATTTCGCTACTTTTGTTAAAAATTTTTAGCAAACCAGCTTTTGGTCTCGATTCACAGTAAATTCGGTTCTAACGACATGTAACGTCAGATAGGAAATTTTGTTATGGCAGCTTCATTTTTGCCCTCAATTTTTGTTCCCATTGTGGGGTGGGTTTTTCCTGCAGTCACAATGGCGCTTTTGTTCATCTACATTGAGCGTGAAGACGCAAGCGGAATCTAGCCTCATCTGCCACCAGATAACCGTTTCCCAGTGAGTGTTTTTCGATAACTTCGGAGATAAGCAAGCATGACAACCCAAGTAGTCAGTCCCGCCGGCGATCCTCAGATTGGAAATCTAGCAACTCCTATCAATTCCTCAGGTTTCACCAAAGCATTTATCAACAACTTGCCCGCCTACCGCTCTGGACTATCTGCCCAGCGGCGTGGGTTGGAAATTGGTATGGCACATGGTTACCTGCTATACGGCCCCTTTGCCTTCACCAGTCAATTCCGGAACACAGGCGTTGCTGACATCGTAGGCTTAATTGAAGCCGTTCTGTTAGTGGTGATCCTGACGGTTTGTCTGTCCCTGTATAGCAGCGCTGGTGTCAAAAAGCCCATCGCAACCATCACAACCCCCAACCCCCCAGAAGCACTTGGCACCAGTGAAGGCTGGAGCGAGTTTGCTGGTAGTTTCCTCGTTGGTGGCATTGGTGGCGCTGCGTTTGCATACCTGATCATGCAGGTCTTCACCTCAGGTGTCATGCAAACATTTGGCAATCTGGCTGGTTAACACCTCTTATTTCTCAAACCGTTAGGTCTTTGAATCAACAAAAAGGTCGCTTCACATTGTGAGCGACCTTTTATGTTATGGGTTAAATTCAAGTTTGTCTCATCAGTAGGCGGGACTTAACTTTGGCGATCCCAACTAGATGGAGGACCCCAAACCTGCGTAAGCGCCGTAGAAGAAAAGACCTAAGATAGCGACGACACCCAATCCAGCCACTGTAGCTACAACCCAAAGGGGAATTCTGCCAGTTCCAGACACTGTTTTAACTCCTAACGTGAACACAGCACAACACAGTGAGAAAACACAATGAGCAAACGAAATCAGCCTTTGAGGCAGTTAAGCTCTAGTTAAAGAAATAGCTAGAGAAAAGAATACCTAGCACAAAGACAAGCAGCAATCCCAGATACAAAGATGTCCGGTTTAGTTCAACAGGCTGCTTATTAGGATTTGAAGATCTACTTGGCACAGATAGCTCCTATCGTTGAATAAACTGCATGGATGCGATCGCTCCCAAAAAGAAAATGGTGGGAACGGCAAGTGTATGAACCGCTATCCATCGAACGGTAAAAATGGGGTAGGAAACGGGTTGATTAGGAGTGTTACTCGTCATAATTTCTATTTTTTGAAACCACTATTTGAGATATTGCTCAATCTGCTGCTTTGCCTCAAACCGATCATTTACAATCGGTAATTCTTGGCGCTCTTGGGTAAAGTATTGGTCAGGTCGGGGAGTGCCGAAGGCATCATAGGCAAGCCCTGTGCTAACAAATAGCCAACCTGCAATAAATAAAGCTGGAATCGTGATGCTGTGAATCACCCAGTAACGAATGCTTGTAATAATGTCCGAAAATGGACGCTCACCAGTAGTACCGGCCATTCAAGTTCCTCCCATTGAATACAGCTGAAGTCTTACTCTCTATCATACGAGAGTAGTTGACATACTCCCACGGCTAAAGCCCGTTGGATTTTGGGGTCAAACAGCAAATATAGGCACAATCTGTCTAACATCGCCTAACCCAATATGGACAACGCCTTGCCCACGATTGCTGACCCGGAAATTTGCTTCTCGCAGGCGAATACATTGATTTTATCAGATTGCTTGCTTTGGGGGTATCAAACCCCCTTCTCTCATCACCTTAGTTTCCACCCTCGAAAGTTGTGGAGTTAACGTTTTTTCTATAAGAGTCTCAAGCAAATTCCAGCTCAACTGATTGAGATTTCTCCCTACATTCAAGCAGGCTTAACGTCGGGTTGATATCTCAATAAAGTTCCCTGCTGTCCTAAGATAAACCCTTGCTCTCCAGAAACAAAGATCACCCGATAAAGATTAGAGGGCACATTCTCAATTGCCCGATCTTTTTGCCAGGTTTTCCCGCCATCAAAACTGCACAAAAGGTTGCCGCTGCCACCAGAGACCCAAAGCTCTTCGGGAGTCCGATAGGCCAGATCGAGCAATCCCCAGCTGGTCGCAAACTCTGGTGTGATTGGCTCTTGCCATGCTTCTACTTCCTGAGGTTCGCCAAACTGCACGATGCCGCCTCTCGCCAATAACCAAAGCTGGTCATTTGGAGCAAAGCCCATATTTTGCAAACGCCGCGAACTCGTTCGGTTATGCTCTTGCCAGTCAGCCTGACCCGGCTCCCACGTGGAATAGAAGCTGCCGCGAGCAGAGACTGCGACATATTTGCCACTGGGCGATCGCGAAATGTTTCGCAGCACCCCAAAGGCTTCCTGCACCAGCGCTTGCCAAGTTCTACCCCCATCCGTTGTGCGGTAAATTGCCCCAATATCAGTCGTCATCTCTGCAGACTTAGCACCCAGAGCCGTGACAGTATTGGGAGAACCTGGCAACTTTTCACTGAGCGGCATCCGGAGCCAAGAGCGTCCTGCATCAGAGGTGTAAAGCAAAATACTGGGCTGCCCAATCACCCATCCCTCTGAGCCAGCAAAGCTAACCGATGTAAACTTGTAGTTCCTCTCACCCAGATCTAGAGGGCGCAGATCCCAGGTTTTACCAGCGTCAGTGGTTTCCAGAAGCGTTGAACTACTGCCCACTATCCAACCGTGGCTCGGATCATCCGTGAACGCCACGTCTGTCAAGGTCGCATCTGTTGGCATTGCCACAGGCTGCCAAGGATTGTATTCGAGTGAGGGCAGATAAGCTTTGGCGCAGCTCGTGCAAAACAAGACAGCCACCAAAACCAGCGCGATCGCCTGTAAACGCTTCAACATTATATGCATCGGATTTCCGTCTGCAATTCTAAGTACGGACATAAAATTTGATCGTTAAGAAAAGTTAAGCTCGCTCAGCAAAAAACAGCTCGACTCAGAAACTTCAACCCAGAAACGTTCAGAACTACAGTTCAGGACACTCCGGCACATCAAGTTCCTTGAGCTTCTTTCCCAACCCCTTAGCCTAAACTCAGACTTTGAGAAGGTAGACTGGCCTCACTGCAAGCCATAGAGGCTCATAAACATCAGAAAACCTAGCGCTAAGGCCCCAAAAATTAAAAGGTTTTTCTGTCCCGGTGTTAGAGTATTGACCCCCACTCCGTACTTCAGGTTTTCCTTAAAACCGGATGGTTGACCGACTGGACCGACATTGGCAAATTGACGAGTCCGTGCGCCACAAACTGGGCAACGCCAGTCGGAAGGTAACTCCTCAAACGGCGTACCTGGTGCGATCTCGTTTCCGTCGCCTTTTGCTGGCTCATAAACATAACCACAGGCACCGCACTCGTACCGATCCGGTTCATGAGAATCGGCGGTCGGGGTGACTTCACTGGTGTTCTGTGGATCCGTAGCTTCAGTACTCATGGTTCAAACAGAACTGGAAGGCAAATATTAGAACATCTATTAAAGATTATTACATAATAGGGCGGTTCTTCCATCCCTATCGATTCTCAGTAGGCAAAGTTGAGCCAACCTGCGATCTAACCTTTATCGTGGCCTTTATCGTGGGTTGAGCAGAGCCAAAATCCAATCCTGAGAGGATTTGTCAGTTGATCAGGTGCTTGGGCTGAGCACTCAGATTGATCGCCAAAATCCCCAGCATCCTTAGAGACGCCGGGGATCTGGTTTGAACGGTTTGGCTTAATCGTTGGAAGACTTCAAGTAGGTGGACATAAATAAATGATGCTGTAAGGTGCTGTTAGGCGTAGCCGTAACGCACCATTTCCCAGACTTTGATGCGTTACGCTGGCACTAACACATCCTACAAATAATTAAGCTCATCTACTTCACTTCTTTGATTAGCTTTGAAAGATTCTCAATATGAGGCAACTGGTAATTAGTTAATCGATTGCCTTTTTAATCTGGTCTTTGACATTCTCAACAGAATGTTGGACTTTAGCTTCATTTTGCTTTGCCTGACCTTCAGCCTTATCCTGAGGATTACCGGTGACTTCACCGATCGCTTCCTGCAGTTTACCTTCAATATTCTTAGAAGTTGCTTGCACTCTATCTTCAGTACTCATACGAGGTAATCTCCAAGTGATTTAACTTGTAAAACAACTGATTTGAACTTTCGTGTTTTAGCTCAGTTTTTGTCTACAAAAGACGATACGCTGAGCTGTTTTTAATCGTGTCAGAGACTACTGTTTTTTTCATCCATCCCTAGACAGATTGAGCTTAAGATATCGATCTTAAATCGATTTGCAATTGCTGCTTCATATTTTGGGTCACCTTGCGTCTGTCTCAAGAATGAGTTCTCAAGCCGAGAAACTCTAGGAAACATCAGTCAGGAGAGCGATGTAAAGACAGTGGCTTCAGTGTGAAATGAACAATAGTTGGACTTCATGCAAATTTAGAATTGACTTCTGTTGAGGGCCTCTCAAGTCCAATCTAGAAATCTAGCTGGATCTCTGGATCAGAAGATGTTCTAAATAGCTTCGGTGGCAACCATGTTGGCGTGATCATAGTGTGCGATCGCAGTACGCGATCACAGTGGCAGTGAGCGCTAGGAAGTTTATCCCTCCGATTGAAGGTCTCTTCCCATTCTCAGAATAGGAGGAGCTTTTGACATGAAGTGCTAGGTACCGTTAACGTGAATCGTTGTTAAGCATGCTTCCTTAAGCATCTCAGTGGCCTGAGTAGCGACTAAAAAGTTGCTCAAGCAAGTGATTTGCTGTTTTTTTGTTAATCTTCTTTTGGAGAAATTCGTATGCAATTTATTCGTCGTAATTTATCAGCTCTGCGTCCAGTTCGCTTTCTAGTTGCAGCTTTCATTTGTACAACTCTATTGTTTGCCAATGCTTTCCCTGCTTTAGCAATTGGCAGCACCCCTTCTCATCCCAATAAGGGAGAGGCTCGTTTGCAAGAGATTCAAGACAAATCTGAACGAGTTTTAATGGAAGAGCCGCGTACTTCCGGCGAGCTAGAAAGAGAAGCGCGGGGTGGCCTTAACACCGTGCAGGGCGGTGCTGATATAGACAAGATGAGCCGTCCTGAAAATTCACAGCAAGCTACTTCTGCAGAGCAGCAAGTTGAAAAAGGCTTGAAGAAAGCCACCGGACGGGACTAGACAGCGCTTGCTCAGAATGGCATGTCATTGATCTAACCGTTATATCCGTTGTGCGATAAATGTTAAAGATCATTGGCATTAAAAGTTCCTGGGTTAGCCTATTTCGGCTTGGCCCAGGATTTTTTTTGGAGTTAGATTACTAACTCGATTCGTTCACATTTTCTTTTTCTCCCTTTCTCTATTTTCAATGCAGCTTTGAGCCCTAAAGAAAAAAGTTTGAATATGCTTATTTTTAGTAGACCGAAGCGATTTGGTATCAGCTCAAAGCTCTCAAAACCTTTAATGTCTCCGATGGCGATCGCCCCCTTCCGACAACCACTCCCAACCCGACTCTCAACTAGACCCTCTTCACCTAAACTTCAACATCGCCGTCGTTCCTATCTGTGGAAAATCGTCATCGGAATCAGCTTTTTGCCGATGCTGGCGACGCCCGTTTGGGGACAAGAGTTTGATCCGTCACTCGACGAACCTGCGGACGTAGAAGTGGATACACCTGCTGCTGCCGCTCCGCCGCTGACCAGAGCAATCTATTTTGCCGATGTCCTAGTGAGGGGGCAGCCTGTTTTTCAAGTCGGAAGCACTGGAGAAATCAGCGCTCCAGAACGAGCTCAAATCATCAATCGCCGTATTGCCAGTCTGCTGGCAACATCTGAATCACCCGAACCCGTTACAGTTCAGGTTCATCCATCCGGTGAGTGGGCAGCACTTCAGGCCAACAGTCGAGTGCTGATGACCGTGACGTTGCAGGATGCACAAGATTTTGGGCTGACAATTGATGAGCTAGCTGAACGCTGGGCCAACCAGCTCAACCAAGCCTTCAACCGCCCGCCTTTTGCCGTCGATGTTGTCCAACGCCTGAATGTGACGATGCGGGATTTGGTGCGCAGCGTTATTGATAACCTCCCGTCTCTAGCCGGAGCCCTAATTGTGGTCTTCGGGACTTGGGCAATCGCCAAAGGCATGCGCTCGTTAGCCTACACTTGGGCTCACCAAACCGAGGGCGATCGCGGTACCGAAATTTTGATCGGACGCTTGGGGTATGGTGGCGTCTGGGTAGTGGGTACAATGGTCGCCCTAGGAGTGATGGGCCTCGACTTTGGAGCCTTGCTGGGTGCCTTAGGTCTAACCAGTGTCGCCATTGGTTTTAGCCTCAAAGATGTCTTGAGCAACTACATTTCAGGCGTTATTTTGCTGGCTGCTCGGCCTTTTCGATTGGGAGATCAAGTCGTGATCGGAGACTACGAGGGCACTATTATTCAGATTCAGCTGCGCGCCATGACCATGAAAACCTATGACGGACGCACGGTCTATATCCCCAACCAGAGAGTCTTTCAGGCCAGCATCACAAACAATACTGCCTCTACCAGCCGTCGTAGCTATGTGATCATAGGAATTGATTATGACGCCGATATCTCTACCGCCATTCAGGTCATTGAGACAGCGGTGCAGCGGGTCCCGGGGGTAGAGTCCGAACCCGCACCAGAGGTTTTAGTGCAGGAACTAGCCGCCAGCACGGTCAACCTAAAAGTTCTCTTTTGGGTTGATTCTCGCCGATTTGAGTTTCTACAGGCAACCTCTAAGGTGGCTCAGGCCATCAAAGAATCACTCCAGCAGCAAGATATCGAAATGCCGACCGAAATCTATACAGTGGCCTTTCGCAATGGCACACCTGAGTTAAAACTGCCTTCTTCAGAGCGCTCTGAAAATCCTGCCGAATTTCGGCTAGAACGATCGGACAACCGATAACTAACTAGCCGGATGCTAGTTGAGCAACCGGATATAATCCAAAATCTTTTTGGGAATTTCTGTGGGAGAACTGACGTTGTACTGCACAAATTCTACTTTTCCAGGTTTCACAGTTTTCATCAGCATGCCGTTGTAGCTGCTGGCAACTGTGGCATGTACAGTCATCGACATCTCAGGGAGATTGAGCTGCCTGCTGCTAGGACCAATATACTTGCCCAGAATAAAACGGGTCGGTACGGTCAGATCTTCTTCAATGTAGAACTTGAAAAGCTGGGTCAGCTCGCTTTCCTGCAGAATGTCGTAGGCGTAGTCGATTTGCTGGACTTGCTGCTCATAGTCGCGATCGCGCCTCCCATATGCACCCGACTCCATCAGGTCTTCGGATAAACGCCAGCGCGTACCCATATTGATCAGTTTTTTTCGGAGCGTTTTGATCATGACTGGTTCCGCTGCCTTTCAACAGATTTGAACAAATAATGTGGACTAGGTTGATCGGCCCAATTTCTAGACCTGGTTTCCAGGGTAGGAAAGGATGCAGTAACAAAACTTCATCCTATTGGATCATCACACTGAAAAATTTTGAATTAATTTCAGCCTCAGTTCTGCCATGAAGTCGAGCAACTGAGACGAAGGTTGAGGCGGTTAAGTTCCCAGCCTGAAAGCCAGTTTGGAAAAACTTGGGCGATCGCCCCCATAGCCAATGCTGTCCTGAATAAAGCTGCTTTTCCCTCAGCCATACTGAGGCGCTGCGGAAGGCAAAGCGTATCTGATCTTACAACTTGTCCCTCCAACTCAAGAGAATCTAGTCTTGAGCGTTAATGATCTAGTGCTAAGGATCTGGTGCTAAAGGTCTAGTGCTAATTGGTTGTTTAAGTTGTTGCTGGGGCGTTGCCTAACTCAAATCTATGCGAATCCTGCTCGTTGAAGATGATGTCCAACTCGGTGAAGCTCTCTCTGAGGCGCTGGTTGATCAGCGGTATGTCGTGGATGTCGCCAAAGATGGAGAGATGGGTTGGAATCAGGTGACAACATTACCCTACGATCTGGTGTTGCTAGATGTCACATTACCCAAACTCGACGGGATGTCTCTCTGTCAGCGGCTACGGACCCAAGGATATCATCTGCCCCTACTGATGCTGACCGCTCGCGACACGAGCGCCGATAAGATTAGTGGTTTGGATGCAGGCGCAGACGATTACGTCGTTAAACCCTTCGACCTGCCAGAACTGCTAGCTCGAATTCGTGCCTTGCTGCGGCGGGGAAGTCAGGTTACCTCCTCTATGCTGGAATGGGAAGGGCTAAAGCTGGACCCCAGCACGTATGAAGTTGTCTATGGCGATCGCCCTCTGCGCTTGACCCGCAAAGAATTTTCCCTACTAGAGTTGCTGCTTTCCAATGGCCGACGAGTGCTCAGCCGGGCCGCCATGATCGAGCATATTTGGTCTTTAGAAGAACCCCCGGAAGAAGACACCGTCAAAGCCCACATCAAGAGCCTGCGCCAGAAGCTCAAAGCCGTTGGTGCGCCCGAAAACTTTATTGAAACAGTCCACGGGTTAGGATACCGACTCTATCGTTAGCGCAATCTGCCCACCCAAGCTTGAAGTCTCAGATCCTTCGAGCCCTTGTCACCCTAAAATTACTACGGGGAGACTGGCTACAGGGATTCGGTATGGGAAGCTGGTCTGGGGAGAGTGAGAACAGAGCTGCTATCTGAATTTGGCGGCGGCTAAGGTGCTCAAGGCAGGCTAAATGGAATTGGGGTTTTGGGTTAGAACTAGCGGCACCTGGATTAATGCAGTCACAATTTTGCTAGGAACGCTACTGGGTCTCCTGTTGCGGGGAAGACTGCCCTTGCGAATGCAACAGATTATCACCCAGGGAGTTGGGCTGATTACGCTGGTGGTTGGTTTTAACATGGCCGCTAGCCTCAACAACGTGCAGGCAGGGGCGATCGATGGCGTGATTTTAGGACTGCTCGCGATCGTCATCGGCGGCTTGTTGGGAGAGTGGTGGCAGCTTGAGAAAGCTTTGCAGGCGGTTGGGAACTGGTTGAAACGGCGCTTTCGCGGCAAGGGCAGCTTTACCGAAGGATTTGTTGCCGCCAGCTTGCTGTTTTGTGTGGGGCCAATGGCTTTGATCGGCAGCCTGGATAACGGTTTGACAGGAGACAATACGATCCTAACGCTGAAATCTTCGATGGATGGGTTGGCGGCGATCGCCCTCACCAGCAGCTTTGGCATTGGCGTCGGGTTTTCAACGCTGTCAATTTTGATCTACCAAGGAGGGCTCTCTTTGGGGGCAGGGCTCCTTGCCCAGACACTACCAGACCCAGCGACGGCTCCACCTGTCATCTTAATTACCGGCGTAGGAGGGCTAATGATTTTAGGTTTAGGCCTCAACCTACTCGAAGTTGCCCAAGTTCGGATTGCATCTTTTCTCCCCGCACTTCTGCTTGCGCCCATAATCTACGCCATCGCTAGCTTAATTCCTTAAATTTTGGGTTTAGAAATTTCAGACTTAGAAATTTAAGATTTAGAAATTCGTCTCTGGAATTTGAGCAACCGCCTGTGAATCTTAAGATTACTGCTTAGCCCAGGTGCGATCGCAGCCAAACCAGGCACCCCCACCCCCTATGCTTACCCCCCTTGAGATCCGAGAACGAACCGTGGTTAACGAGACTCCTGACTTCCCTCCGCTGAAAGTCCTGATTGTTGAAGACGATCCCATGATGCAACTGGGGCTTGAGCAGTCCCTCACGGCCTATCCCAACCTAACTATCATCGGACAGGTTAGTGATGGATATTCGGGCGTTGAGGCCGCTCTGAGGCTCAAGCCAGACATCGTTGTGATGGATGTTGGTTTACCCCGTCTCGATGGCATTGCCGCCACTCAGCAAATCAAAGCGGCCCAGCCCAACATTCGTGTCGTGATGCTGACCTCCCACATTACAGAAGACGAAGTGATTGGAGCTTTAGCCAGTGGAGCAGATGCCTACTGTGTAAAAGGGGCCAGCGTTGAGCGATTGATAACGGCGATCGCAGCCGCTTGGGAAGGAGCGAGCTACCTTGATCCCCAAGTGGCGCGTCGGGTGATGAATCGCCTCAAGCCCGGAAGTACAACCGACTTAGCCTTGCTAGGGCAACTCTCTGCGCGCGAGCTAGAAGTTCTCAAGCTGATGGTAGAAGGACGCAGCAACCCAGAAATCGCCGCAGTTCTCTATCTCAGTCCAAACACTATCAAAACCCACGTTCGCGGCATCATGAATAAATTGGCAGTAGACGATCGCGTTCAGGCTGCAGTCGTCGCATTGCGAGCCGGACTCGTCTAAGGCTCGCCCACCGAAAATTAAAAACTTTTAGCCTGTTTAGATGAGTAAAAGGGGCGATTGCGCCAATCAGAAGCAGAATCCTGGCGATCGCTCACCATCATTCAAAAAGACCCGCTCTTACTAGCTTAAACTAGTCCTTGAGTGACAGCTATGAAGACCGTTAATCCCTATAGAAACCTCACTCTCGAAGCAGGATAACCCTTTCCGAATCATGTGATTCGGGCAAACCAACCTCAAATTAAATTGATTAGAATTGATCATAATTACTTCAACAACGATTATTTCGTTCTGACCTAGGCAATCTCATCTGCATTCTTCACCTTGAACAGATTGATTCGTCCTGCGGAATGGCAAAAAGAATCTTTTTGTTCCCGTTTACTTTGTTGCAGCCAGCCTTCAACAATCCACCTGTATCTAGTTACAAAGTTCGTTTTCTTTAGCTTCATCTATTCACAAAGGTGAAGTTTGTAGTCCTAACGTTCAATTCTCCCACTCCAGACAGAGGAGAAGGACGCTATGACTGTGGCCTTATAGGCTTCATCCCCCTTTATTTTTCTGACGATTCCACAATATTGCCAGAACCAACTGATGCATCATTGGTTTGCTTCATGACCCATATGACATTTGAAGAAATTTACCAGTTTTTTCGCAATCCGCCGCCATTTTACCTAAATAAGGAATTGGCAGTTTGCTATGTTCTGTCTGTCCTGTTACGACAAGACTCCTATGGAACAGAACTGATTCAACTTTTAGAACAAGAACATCCGAACTACCGACTATCAGATACGGTGCTTTATAGCGCGCTGAAGTTTTTAGAAGACACTGATGTGATTACGGGCTACTGGAAAAAGGTTGAGGGCCGTGGCCGCCCCCGCCGTATGTACCAGGTTCGCTCGGAATGGCGCAGTCAGGCCCAAGAGATGGGCAAGCTTTGGCAAGAATACGCAACACAGCACAACCCCCAACCTCACATCCGCAGCCTAGAACTCAACTAGCGCTATAGCTCGACAGGAGCTTCAACCGCTAGCCAGTCCTTCAGCATCCACTGCAAGATGGATTGAGTCATGGTGACCAACCCCAACCGAGCCTGGGCAAGTTCTGGATGGGTAGACAAGACTTCTCCCCAAATCTGGCAGCTGGCCTCAAAAGCTTGAAAAGTCTGACTTAAGGATTGAGCAAGCTTTAAGACACGTGCTGGACTAGGCGAAGGATGACTCGCCAACTCATCTAAAACAGTTACGCTTTGAGCAATCAAACGATGCTCTAGAGGATGGCTGAGCCGCAGTCTTTGGTCGGGCTCTAGCCAGGGTATGGGATTAGGTTCGGCAATATACCAGGCATTATCAGCCAAACAATCCTGTTGGAGGGATGGAGTGAGGCTGATAATGCCTGTTTGAGCTGCGAGGCGAAGCAATGTACAGCAACGGGCATGATTGTGCTGAATTTCAAACAGATTGGTGGAATTACTGAAAAATTGGTTATTATTTTCGAAATGGAATCTGGTGCGATCGCCCCTTAAATTAAGCGGTTTATTCAAAATTTGCAGCCATATTGCCAATCCCTCATCCTTCAGGCGTAAGTAAATCCATCCAGGCAGGGCCGTTTGAACGTCAAAATTTTGCCCGACTCTATCTAGAGGTAGTTGATCAAACATGGCCCCTGCCTTTTTAGTTAAATCATGCCACTCCGTTGCGATCGCCTGTGCCAATTCCATCGTCTGCATGTCCCAAGGCTTGGCAAGCTTGAAGGCGATCGCAGACACATATTTAACTTGAGTTAGGTCTTTGACTTGATTCAAAGGAATGTCGATCAAGGAGTTATTCAAACTAGAGTAAGTTGATCCAGCTTGCTCTAAGCCCAGAGCTCCACTTGCCAGAGTTCCATCCGCCAGAGTTCCGCTCGCCAGAGAAAGATCCAGGCTTATTTTTGTAAGAGCTTTTTGTAGCTGAACAGACAAAAGGCTCTGCAAGGCAGGACAGACGATATGAGATGAGGAGGATTTCACAATAGGTTAGACGCAATAGTTACCATCAAATCGTTAAAAGACGAATCTGACTCACTCGCAAACCGCCCTCCAGCCTACAGATGAAACCTTAGGAGGAGAAAATCAGTCAAAAGATGGATAGTATACTGAAATCGATACGAATCCGTAATTTCTCCTACTTTGCCGAGGCAACATAAAGCTAAGCTAGTCCTACTCTATGAGATGTGGCCCTGTGAGATTTGGTTTGAGGAGTCGAGTCAAGCTTATTGGCGTACACCCAGTTCAGAGTTGTCCTAAACGTCTCTACTGATTCCCAAAACTCCCTCCTATGTATTCAGTATCATCGCAACCCGAAACCGCCCGACCTTTCTTGACCTGGCAACGGATCATTGATTGGGCCCAGGAGCACTACCGCTGCCGTACATTTGCTAAAGATGAGAGAATTCCAGCTCGCCCCGGACTGCTATACCTGGTTCAAAAGGGTTCTGTCCGGCTAGTTGGTGAAGCACAAGTCAGCGCTACTACCAGCAACAATTCTCGCCTACCGCGAATCAACTCCGAAGAAGCGTTTTTGGGATTTGTCGGAGCTGGGCAGCCCTTTGAAATAGTCGCGCAGTCGCCTTTTACACTGCAGAGTTTTGCCCATGTCGATCAGACTGCCGTCATTTGGATGTACTGGCACGATTTAGATAACTGGCCCCATTTTCGACGCGAAGTTTTAGATGCATTCCGTTACCAGCATCAGCGCAAACTCCTTTGGCTGAGCACGCTAGGGCAGCGACGGACAATCGATCGCCTGCTCGGCTTTTTGACACTGCTGATCGAAGAGTATGGCGAGCCTTGCGATGATGGCTACTGTCTCCCCTGGGCACTCACACATGCCCAAATTGGGAGCGCCATTGGGTCAACTCGGGTTACAGTAACTCGACTCATGGGTAAACTGCGCCAGCGAGGCTTGATTCGCACCTATGGGGACAATTTACTTTGCATCCCCGCAGAATCAACCTCTTTACTCCGTCATTAAAAGTGCCATCAAAAGTGCTAGATCGGGGGAAATGGTAGCTCTGGATTGAATTGCGTCATCTATCCTGAGAACAGATGACACTGAAAAGAGGGGACTCATCGAATTCGGACAAAACCTGCTCTAGTCATCAAATCCTGGCCCTGCTCGGTCAGCAGTAGGTTGGCATAGGCTTCTCCAGCTTGCTGATCGACCTGGCCATTGTTTTTGACGATGACAAACAGCCGACGAGTGATCGGATAGTCTCCCCTCTGGATGGCCTCAAAATTGAGCTGATTGCGCCGATTTGGACAATCTGAACTGGGAACTAAGGGTTCTTGGTAAGGGGGGACAAGCTCGCCGACCTGGCGACCCAATGGCAAAGGTTTGATAGTACATTGCTCGACAACTTCCGGAGCAGAGGCATAGTAAATTCCGCCACGATCGGTAGAGATCACTCGTAGCGCTTCTGTGGTCGTCGAGATGATGCGAACTGTATTACCAAACGCCTCTCCATCCAGAATGCTTTCCTGAAAAAACTGTACGGTGCCGCCTTCGGAAGGTCGAGAATAGGGCGTCAGAGGTAAATCTGGTCCTCCAACTTGATTCCAGTTGGTGATACGGCTGGTATAGATATCCTTGAGCTGGGCGATGGTTAGTCCTGGTACATTGAGATCAGGATTGATGGCGATCGCAATCCCCTCAATTGCAACCGGAATCTCTGTCAGTGTAAATCCTCGCTGCTGAGCTGCCTGATATTCTGATCCGTCAAGCGATCGAGAGGATTGAGCAAACGAAAGCTGATTGTTGAGCAGCATGGTAATGCCACTCCCAGAACCAGGTGCGCCGCTGGGCGGTTCGGTATATCGCAGCTGAAACCGAGGCCAGACCGTCTGAAGCACTGGATCGACCTGTCCGCGCACTGGAGCCCAGGTGGTGCTGCCCCCATAGTTAAACAACCCTGCGGGCACATTGGCAACTTGGGAAAAGCTATCTGCTGTAGGGGCAGAGGGCAAAGGAGCAGATTCTTCTGCGGTCGAAGGGTCTGAATTTGCTCCCAACAAACTCCCTACCTCTAGATTCGACTGCTGGGTAAACCACCAAATTCCAGTCCCTAACAGGCCAAGCGTAATCAGAAGAGAGAAGACCAAAACTGGGGTATCGTTCTTTTGAGTCATAGTTCGTCAGGAGAGAGACCAAGTTAGGACCAAACTTTTGTTTGGCTTAAGTGGATCATGCCCAGGTTATTCTTAAGATTCGGTTAAATCTTGAAGATTCTGCACCTTTGATGTCGGCAATGCTGCTCCTGCTTAATTTTGAGAGGCTGGCACAAAGTCATAGCCATAGCCAGAACGAGAGCCTGGTTCTACAACGACCAGTTGAGCGGCTTGATTGCGATCGCCCGATGGCAAAAATCGAATTGGGCCGCTTGCTCCTTCTGCCGAAAAGCCACCAGCACTCAGGGCTTGCCGCACTCCATCACGAGTTGGATTTTGTTCTAAGCCCGCAATCAGGACCTGAGTTGCATCATAGGCCATCGCTGTTCGCCAGTTGACATCTCCCCCCCAGAGTTGTCGAGAGGTCTGCGCGAAATCAGACTGGGGATCAAACAAAATGTGCCAGGGCACCGCAACAATGGTGCCCACGGCGGGCGCTCCCCCCTCTTGTAAAACTCTGGGGTTGTAGAT
Source organism: Elainellales cyanobacterium (assembly GCA_041746655.1). GTDB lineage: Bacteria > Cyanobacteriota > Cyanobacteriia > Elainellales > Elainellaceae > JBGTGR01. Next base: position 86,589 of record JBGTGR010000073.1, read on the forward strand.
GCTGTCGCCACCCAACACCGTGATTTCCTGACGGTTCACACTCATCACCTGTAGCGCCTGATCGAGCGTGGCCGTGTTGGCGGCCAGCACTAAAACCTCTGCCCCTTGCTGACGGGCTTGATTTACACTTTGCCCAGCATTAAAACCTGAACTCCCTAAATCAAACTCTCCAACGATCTGGCCCCCATCTCCATAGAGCGCCGTCGTAAACTCATCCTTAAGCGAACGGCTATAGTCGCTGTTGGCATTAAAGAAAACGGCGGCGTTTTGCTGTTGCAGTGTATTGACCATGTGGCGGGAAAGGGCGGCGGCGGTAAAGCGATCGCTCGGTACTGTCCGAAAGACGGCATCTCCCAGTTCGGAGATACTCATGGAGGTGCTGGTGGGAGAAATAGCTGTGAGCCCATTGGCTTGGTAGACTTCACCCGCCGCCAAGGTGGAGTCGCTGCCAAAGTGGCCAACTACACCGAGTACATCCCGATTTGCGGCTAGTGCTTCCGCTACTTGTCGGGAGGTGTCTGGATCACCGTTATCATCCGCAATCATGACTTGCAGAGGCACGCCATTGATTCCACCCGCCTGATTGATATCGGTCTGAGCTTGAGCCACTCCCCGCAAGATTTCTAGAGCTGAATTTACTGATGAGCCAATTGGCACCGCCACTGCAACGAGGTGGGCTGGCTGGTTGCCAATTTGGGCATTGTTGCGATAAATCAGCGCCTCCGGGTCGTTACGATTGGCAGCCAAGGCCGCTTCAAAACTAGAGACCGCCTCCTGAAAGTCTCCTGCAGCGATCGCCCTAACTCCAGCCTGCTTATCCGCAGAGGCTTCCTGAGTCACTAACACCCGCTCGCCCCCACTTAGCCGATCGGCAATAGCTCCGCTAGGACGACGCCCCCCTCCCACTTCGGCACTGTCTCCACCGGAAAATAGATTGCCTAAATCTAGGCTGCGCGTAAACCACCAGGCTCCTGCTCCCAACAGCCCCAAGGTCACTAGGAGCGAAATAATTAGAACAGGGGTATCGTTTTGCTTAGACATGACGGCTCGAAAGGCTCTAAACGGCTCTCATACAAGCCTAGCTTAGCCGCTAGAACAGGTTAGAGAGAATTGTGTAAACCAGTCTAAACAAAGTGGCGATCGCCGTAACAATCAGTCCTGCTAGTACAGCCAACACGACGACCGCGATTAGGGGGTTGGCAAAACTTTGGATCAGCGTCAGATCCCGGAGGAAAGGGAAAAACAGAATGATCCCCAGGGTAACAGCCGCGATGATTAGTAGATCTACTTTTTCAATCATCCGCACTGCCTGGGAAACCACTAGGCCACCTACCAAGCCCAGCCAAACCGCAGCACCCAGAACCGAACCATTCAAAACACTAACCAGGGCGATCGCCAATAGCCCCCCCTCAAATCCGGTAAACGCCGCGCCACCCAGCAATTCCAGGGTGGAAAAGCTAGGCCGCGTTGCCAATGGGGGAGAGGGTTGCACCTGAGCTGGAACCTGAGCCTGAGCCGGAGCCGGCGGGGTTGCTGCTCGTTTAGCGGCTTGTTTGGCCTGAAGCGAAGTACTTGACGCGGCGGGTGGCGCGGCGAGTGGTGGGTTAACGGACGGTGAACTAACGGGTGGGGATGGAGCCGGTGGGGGTGGAGCCGGTGGTTTTTGGGCGATCGCCTGCAACACCTCCTCAGCTGATTGGAAACGCTGGCTGGGCGTCGGTAGCAAAAGACGGTTCAACACCGCTTCCAGTAAGTCACTCGCCTGTACATAGGCCCGCCAATTCCAGCTGTTGCTGTAGGAATCGTAGAGATCGCCCGGTTGGCGTCCAGTCAACAGTGTGATGCAAGTAACGCCCAAGGCATAAAGGTCAGTGGCCGGATACACCACATTGCCAGCCATCTGTTCAGGTGGCGCAAACCCCATCGAATAAATGCCCGTAGACGAGTTTGCCGCAGGGCCGCTAGCCGCCGCCGCCGTTACCTGTTTTACCGCGCCGAAGTCTAATAGATAGAGCCGTCCACTGCGATCGCGCATGATATTAGAAGGCTTGATGTCTCGGTGGATTGAGCCATTCTCATGCACAAACTTTAAAACCTTAAGGATTTCAACCAAGACCTCCCTCACCTCAGCCTCAGAAAATGCTCCCCGGCGAGCCAGTTCCTGCTCCATATCTTCGCCATCAATAAACTCCTGCACCAGATAAAAAAATGGATCAGGCTTATTGGGAACATGGCCCGGAACCGCCAACTCAAAAAAGGCAAGCAAATCTGGAATTTGAGGATGCTTGTGGCCCAACTCCTCTAGCACTTGCCCCTCACGCTCAAATAACCCCTGAGCAATTTGGAGCTGCTGCGGGTTAAGGTCTCCCGAAGGCTGAAACTGCTTGACCACACACTTTCGCATGGCAGGCGTATAGCGATCGCGAGCCAAAAATGCCGCCCCAAAGCCCCCCTTACCCAACAGCTTGATGGGCAAGTAGCGGCCAATCAACATCAGCGGCATCCCACACGTCGTGCAATATTTTTGCTGCACCGTCTTCAACGTGGCATTGTCATCCAGATCAGCAAAATGATTGACAGGTCGGGGACAGCCTGGACGTGTGCAGTGGATTTCCATAGGCGTAGTAAGTTACTTTCCAGCGGGCTTAACGGTCGTAGCCTCCAAAGGCAGCGATCCAACTGGGCTGTCTGAATCAGCGGTTTCAAAGCTTTCCTCAGCAGGCGCTGGTTTATGGCCAAATTGAGGCAGAATCTCCTTCATAAAGGCTTCTGCTGCTTTAGAGCGATAGCGGTTGGGATTAATAATGACCGAAAGCATCCGGTTAACAACCACCTCATCAATTCTAGAGCGATGGAGGATCCCCATCTGTAGCTCTTTCTCAATGGCCGAAATCGACACAAATGCCGCACCCAGACCTGCCTGAACCGCGTTCTTGATGGCCTCAATCGAGTTCAACTCCATCTCAATCTTAAGCCGACGTGTCTCAATTCCGCTCCGCGATAATACCTGGTCGATCACTTTACGAATCGTTGATTGAGAGTCCAGCGCGATAAATTGTAATTTGTAAAGATCATCTTTGTGAACGGTGCCCGTGCGCGCCAGGGAATGAAAGACAGGCAAAATCAGTGCGAGTTCGTCTTCTGCATAGGGAATAATTTCTAAAGAGTCTTGCAGTTCAGGAGGGACTTCGCCCCCAATAATCGCTAGGTCAATTTGTCCATTAGCAACACTCCAGGCAGTGCGGCGGGTGGAGTGGACATGGAGTTGGACCGCGACATCTGGATATCGCTGCCGAAACAAGCCAATCATCCGAGGCAATAAATACGTCCCCGTCGTCTGACTCGCTCCAACAATCAGAGTACCCCCTTGAAGGTTTTGCAAATCCTCAATTGCTCGGCAGGTTTCTTGACAGAGGGTCAAGATGCGGTCCCCGTAGCTCAGGAGAAGATGGCCAGCTTCTGTCAACTGGGCTCGTCTACCCCCGCGATCAAACAAGGGAACATCAAGCTGGCGCTCCAGGTTTTGTACCTGAAGACTCACAGCCGGCTGCGAGACATATAAACTATCGGCAGCCCGCTTAAAACTCCCCTCAGCAGCGATCGCCTTGAGGATACGTAGTTGGTCCAGAGTAAAAGGAAGGTCAGACATGACGACTAAACCTGAAATAGGAAACAGCCCAATCGCAGAAAGCTGGTAGACAGAGATATGGGTAAATGGAACTACAGAGCACCATGATCAATAAGTATCAGTAATGGGGGCAAAGATGTGGATATTGCGTCTGTGAAAACTCTAAAGCGAGCGGTTCAGCCCTCCAGGATTACGTTTTGCCATACAGTGTGCTGATATCTGTCTGCTGGAGTAAATCACTTAGTGCTTAGAGCATCTTATGAAGCGGGAGGTTATCCAGGACTTTCTGAATTTACCAGGAATTGCGGGAGTTGCCCTAATGGATGGGCGATCGCGACCGTACTTTTGTGGTGTCGATCAAAACTTAAACTTTCAGCAAAAGGAAGCCTTGGCGCAAGGAATTCAGCAGGTTGTCGAAACGACTCCACCTGATTTCGAGTTCTTTGAATTTCAGTTCACCGGACATCAAATCTACATCTATAAACTAGAGCACGGCATCATCCTTTTAGTTCTGACTAACAGTAGCATTGTTAATTCTGACTACGCTCAAGCCATTGAGCAGCTTAAGTTAGAGCTTCAGGAGGATATCACCAATGCGATCGCCACCTTTCGTCTGCTCGCAGGTAACATTACCCTTTCACATCAAAACTATTGGAAACGAGCCAATGACTCTAGTTCATCTCCACCCGAAGGAGTCGTGCCCCCTAGCGAAATCTTCCCCCAAACGGCATCTAGCGCCAACGGGTCTGACACTCCGTCTGCTCCCCCCTCCCCCTTGTCACCCAGTTCTCCCCTGCCAGCTACAGCAGCTCAGGACGCAGCGGATCTAAGCCACCTCAAAGACCTGCTCACAGCCCTCAACGAGTTGAGTCAGTTCACCACTCAATTTTTGGGCAATACGATGGTAACCAACGCCTGGAAATCAACCCGTCCAGCTCAAGATTGGCTCCATAACTTCCAGGTCGATCGCTCCGCCAAAATTAGCTGGTCAGGCCCAACTACGACCCTAGGCTGGCAGTCGGTGACATCTGAACAGCTGGCATGGTTGCAGACATGGGTAGAAGCCTTTATCAAGCGATGTTCGAGCGTCATTCGGGATTTGCCTCGCTTAGTCACCCAACGACCGCTCAACGAGGTACAGAAAACCCTTTTATCTAGACTTCTATAATCTTTAAAGGAGATAACTTCTAATGGCTAAGACTGTTCGACTAGAGCCCATTGCCCAGGAAACTTCGGTTGAAACCAATGGAAATTTGCTGTCGATTCTCATTTCTAAGGATCTCGATGTCCTCAAGGAGTGTGGGGGGAGGGGCATGTGTGCGACCTGCCACGTCTACGTTAGAAACGGGATGGAGTCTCTCTCGCCGCTCAGCCGTCGCGAACAGCGCACGCTAGAAGTGATTACCTCCTGCAAGCCCAACTCGCGGCTAGCCTGTCAGTCGAGAGTCTTATCTGACGGCGTTGTGCTGGAGCTCCCGCCCGGTATGTATGTCAACTCCTTGCAAGATATTGAGGCGCTCATTGGCAGACGGGCCGATCAGGCGATGCTGCACCCGATTACAGGACAAGTACTGGTTGAGGCGGGCAAGCTAATTACTCGCTCGACCCTGAAGCAGCTAGAAACGATGCCTAGCTTCCGAATTGGAGACTACTTTGCCCACTCCACCGATGTCTAAGGAGTGGTTCATTCATCACAAGGTTCATTTAGTTTCGCCCTATGCTCAACCACCTGAAAAAACTCAGCTTTGATACAGATGGCCGTTATGCTGCCGACTTCGAGCTGCAATTTCTGATTGATTACCTGAAGTCCTACCCGCTTCGCCTCAGTGCCTATCAAAAGCTGCAGGCGGCGGAGGTTCAAATTGTTCGGCAGGTGGAAGCGAAAGTGCGATCGCAAGATCCCAGCCTACTCATGGGCAATCAAGGCGATCTGACTGCCAAATGGAGACGTGACACCGTTCGGGTGCTGCGCTATTCGAGCTGCGCGTTGCTAATTGACGATGCCCAATACCTGCAAGAAACGCTATTGCTCTGGATGCAAACCATCATGCGTTCGTTTGGAGCCCAACCGAGCTGTAACGCCACCTATGCCATCATGCAAGATGTTGTCCGACAGTATCTGACCCCAGGAGAGGCAGAGCTGTTTTGCCCCATTCTTGAGCTAAACCGCGTCGTGCTCGGCACGGTTTCTTAGATGCTCGGCACGGTTTTATAGACTAAACCTTGACTTCCATTGATTTCAGATATTCTGTATTGACGCCAGACTCACGAGTGAGGGCAATCTTGCCAGTCCGGGCAATTTCACGAATGCCAAAGCGGCTAAGCACTTGCTCGATCGCGACCATCTTGCCAGGATCTCCGACGACTTCTAGCGTCAGGGAGTCTTCGGCAACGTCTACGACGCGGGCTCGGAAGATTTGCGCTAGCTCAACAATTTCGGAGCGGTTTGAGCTGGTGGCATTGACCTTCAACAGCATCAGTTCCCGTTCGACGCAGGGAACTTCTGTGATGTCCTGAACTTTGAGGACGTTAATTAGTTTGTAGAGCTGCTTGGTTAGCTGCTCGATGATGTTGTCATCGCCAGGAACCACCATTGTGATTCGAGAAATACCTTCCTGTTCGGCTGGGCCGACCGCCAAGCTCTCAATGTTGAACCCCCGACGCGCAAACAAACCTGCAATCCGGGTGAGCACTCCCGCTTCATCTTCAACTAGTACCGAAATCGTGTGTTTCATAATCGAGTCAGGGTTTACATGCAATGCGGAAGTGGACCGTCGCTTCATGAGGATTGCCGTCGGGCATATATGGCTAGGGATGGCCAGGGCCAGAAAGCGACGTAGAAGGTAGGTGAATGAACCTCTAATCTCCGATTTTAACGCGACTGTCAATCCCAATGGAACCTTTTGGATCGGCAGATGTTGAATCAATTACAAGAAATTCGGCCTGAGGAGAGAGAGATGCGTAAGATTAGAAGCAGTGATCGGCTTGGCGACATAGATTAGACGTGGATTATCTGTATAGTCTTGATCAGCTTCAACCTTCAGACCGCAGCCAGGTCGGAGATAAGGCGTTTTACCTCAGCGTTTTGCAGCAGCGAGGATATCCTGTTGTGCCGGGGGGGGTGGTGTCAGCGATCGCGCTACAGGAGTTTTTGGAGACGCTCGACTGGCTAGAGCCGCTGTTTGCCGATCTACCTAATTCTTCGCTCTATCTGGATGTCGATAATTCTCGCCAGCTCCAGGCGATCGCCCAACAGATCCGGCAAACGATTCAAACCTCTGCCCTACCAGCGGCTTGGAGTAACCAGCTAGAGCAGGTGTTACACCGTTTTCCCGCTTCTGCCCTGATTTTGCGGCCTTCTCTGGGCGTCGCACCTGAGATTACGGATCCGACGCTGGGCTTGAAGACGGGAGGGCTCCTCGATTCTCAAGTCTGTCAGCCTGACATAGAGGCGTTGGGTCAGGCGCTGAAGCGAGTTTGGGCAGAGCTATTTCGAGCTAGAAGTTTGGTGTATTGGCAGCGAGCCGGAATTCAGCTGCAGCACATGCGTCTGGGGGTTTTGATTCAACCCGTCTGGCCTGCGATCGCCGCCGGGGACCTGATTGTCGAGGAGGGGCAAATTGAGATTCGCTCGATATGGGGATTAGGTCATGGCCTAGCACGAGGAGAAGTGCCACCCGACCATTATGAAGCTGGGTTGGAAACCAATCAGATTCAGACGCGACAGCTAGCCCGCAAAGCCTACGCCTATCGGGTTGCGCGATCTGGGCAAGAAGGTCTGGACTGCAGTGCCGAAGCCACACTGCTCGCTTCGGCTGCAACCTGTCTGCAAATCTACCCCGTTGATCGTTCTCAGCAAACGCAACCAGCCCTTTCGACAGAACAGCTGCAGACGCTGGTGGAGTTGGCGCGGCAAATTACGCAGGGATTGGGCCGCACGGTTAAGCTGGAGTGGACACTCTGTGAGGCCGCTATCGACCCTTCCGACCTTACTCAGAACGAGGCGCGATCGGGTCCGACGCTATATGTTACTCAGATCAATCCCCACTCAAACGCAGCGGTCATGCCCAATATTAATAATCTAGAGAACAACTTAGAGAATTTTGAGGAAGAACCCTCCGAGCCCAAAATTTCATCTGAGCCAAAAACATCTGAGCCAAAGACGTCTGAACCGAAAACGTCTGAGCCAAAAACATCTAATAATTTGACCCAGCACCCGTCGGCAAGAGGCCCTCGCAGTTTGGAGACCCAGTCTTCACTCGTGTTGCGTGGCATATCGGCAGCAGGTGGGCAGGCCGTTGCTTCGATCTGGGTGGCAACTCAGCCCGTTGAATCTTTTCCAGACTTGCCACCGGGTCTTATCTTAGTCGCCCCGAGTATTACGCCAGATTGGCTGCCTTGGCTAAAGCAGTCGGTCGGTTTGATTACAGAGGAGGGAGGTACCACTTGCCATGCCGCGATTTTGGCTCGCGATTTGGGCATTCCGGCGTTGGTAGGGATTCCCAATGTAACTCGGCTGCTGCACACGGACGATGCAGTGTTCTTGGATGGCGATCGCGGTGAAGTCTACCGACTCCAGACGGCGGCCAAGGACACTCATTTTGAGCCAGATTATAGGGGGGCGATCGCCGTTAAACCACCAGCAGCAAAGGCTTCAGGAAGCGAAGGCTGGGGTGGGTCGCGACCCACCTGCTCGCGAGCAATAGACTATCCGCTCACAGCAACTCAGCTTTGGGTCAATCTCAGCCAGCTTCACCAGGTTGAGGAAGTTGCCGCAGGGCCAGTCGATGGCGTCGGGCTACTGCGGTCGGAACTGATGTTGCAAGATGTCCTCGATCAACAACATCCTCAACACTGGATAGCAGAGGGAAAGCGAACAGAACTGATTGATCGATTGGCGGATTGCATTCGTCAGGTCGCTGCGGCCTTTGCGCCGCGTCCGATTTGGTATCGGTCATTGGACTTGCGATCGCACGAAATTCAACTCTGGACTGGAAGCCCTGACATCACAGAGCGCAACCCCTTACTAGGACTGCACGGTACATTGAGCTATCAGACCAGTCCGGCTTGTTTTGAGGCAGAATTAGCCGCCTTGCGACAGGTGCAGCAATCGGGCTATGAAAATGTTCATCTGCTGCTGCCGTTTGTGCGGACGGTAGAAGAGTTTCGCTTTTGTAGTCAAGCTGTCGAGCAGGCAGGCTTGAGAGCTTTGTCTTCCTTTCAGCTTTGGATCATGGCTGAGGTGCCCTCGGTTGTGTTCTTACTAGAAGATTTTATCCAGGCAGGGGTGCAGGGCATTTCGATCGGGAGCAACGACCTGACCCAGCTCATCCTCGGCATCGATCGCGATCATCCGTCCCTGGCTGCTTTTGGTCACGATCATCCGGCAGTACTACAGGCCATTCAACAACTGATTCAAACGGCCTGCCGCGCTGGAATTCCCTGCTCAATTTGTGGAGAGGCCCCCAGTCAGGCTCCCCATCTGATTGAATTACTGGTGCAGTGGGGCATTACGTCTATTTCGGTTAGCCCCACTGCAGTTGAGCCAACGGGGCAGGCGATCGCCCGTGCTGAGCGAAAGCTGCTGCTACAAGCGGCCCGACAAACCCTAGCAAATTAGAAGCTAGAGTCGTTTGGGGCAGTGCATTGGCGCAGTGCAGAAGCCTTGCAAACCTAGAGGCTTTGGGTTTTACCAGTTTCCTCTTGGGTCGGAATCGACTGCACGTCAGTGTGGCCCATGCGACCGACGATGGTTCGCAGCATGGAAATCTGTTCTTGAAACTCCAAGTTTTCAATTTGCCCCAACGCCTGATTGATGGCATCGGTAGCCTTGTAGTCCTTTGGCATATCAACAATAGTGTCGCCCATGCCTTGAGCCCAGGCATACCAAACGACAAGCTGATTATTTTCGGTCAACGAGCCATAGGCACGAGATAGATCGCTGCTCTCACGGTTAACAATTTGCCGCATCACCGCGAGCTGTTGCTCCTCAGACATATCAAAAACATCACCCAACAAGCCAGGAGCTAGTTCAGGATTGGCGGCGGAAGGAGCGGCTGGGGTAATAGAATCCCCCATTTTTTTGTAGACGTAATATAGTAGGGCAAGCTTTTCATCAGTGCCTAGGGCGTCAAACGAGCTGACGACCTGCTGTGTCTCTTGAGGTAAGAAGCCGGCACTGGCTGTATCATTAGGGGCCATAAGTATTAATCTCCAAAGAGCATTGGGTTTGTTCTCTCTAGAAGTATCAAACTTAACGGTTTGGAGTCGCCTCTCAAGAGAGGGAACTTGAATCTCAGCCTAATGACTGCAATCCCTCTCTAGTCAGAAATGGGAACCCCATGCTGAAAATCTCGCTCTTGAAAAGGAGCAAGCGCATGACAGTTGAGAAAGTTATCCGCTAGTATCAGCATGATCCCGCTCAGTTGGGCAATCTGGATCAAGAGGCCCAAGAAGTAGTGGAATGTCGAGGTTTATAAGCGTGTTGAAGCAGAAGAAAAAACAATCAGATTCCTTTGGTTGGCAGGTGCGATCGCCCCAAGCTTCGGAGTTCTCGCCCGCCCAACTGGCAATTCGGCCAGAGACAGTTCGGCAAGAGACAGTTGTGCCTGCTGTCCTATACCGGAGCCACTTAATGCTCTCTAGCCGGACGCTAGACTTTTGGCTGCTGGCGCTCTGCTCCTGCATTTTGACAGTGCTCTGTCATTCTGCTGCCAGCGTGCTGTCTGTACCCGCCACAACCACCAGCGCCATTACCCATTCTTCCACAGGCTCAAACTCGGCAGGTGGGATGAATGTAACTTTCAGCAACTTTATCACGATGCCCTCGGCCCGACCCAAGCTAGAAGAGGAAGACGAGCAGGCTTAGGCACCTCAAGCAGCTGCAATTACTCAGCCTGCAATTCTAGTGGATACCTCTGATCTTCACCTCTTATTCTCAGTGAGATTGATGATCTGAGATTGATGATCGTCAGTGAGATTTGCCGTGGGAGGGGCAGGGGGGTGCTGAGATTGAGCGATCGAGCCAGCCTACTGCTTGCTGGAGCCGCTGTAGTGCTTCTTCAGATTGGTTATTGAGGAGATAGACTAGTGCGCTTGCAACTTGCTCTTGGGCGCGGGCCTTACGGTTTGACTTAAGCCGATGCCAGTCGTTGGGGGCGATCGCCAACCGTTCTGCAAGCGCCTGAGCTAGCTCGAGGCTGCTGGTTTCTGGTAGGAGGGCAGGCTGTGCCTCAAACAGCGCATTGAGGCTGGTAGGATGAGTCTGGGTAGGGTCCGGCATGTCCGTCATCAAGTCTCCCTAAAATTTGACTGACCTTCTTTCTACTCTACTACGCCCTTATTACGCCAGTATGAAGCCGCCTCAAGACTCTCCCGCTGCAAATCCTGCTCCTGATGACGAACCCGATCTAGAGCAAGCCTTGGAACAGGTGGAGCGATCGCTACAGGCTCTCAAAAATCGCCATGCCCAAGTTCAAGCCGATCAGCAGCGCCAGCAAGATCTCCAGCCGCGCCTAACTCAAGCCCAACGCGAACTACGTCACAATCGCTCTCAGCGTCTGCGTACCGAAGTGAAGCAGCTCCAGCAGCAATTGGAAGAGCTAGAGTTTGCTTTGGAAAGCCAGCTTTTTTCCTGGGGCAGTCTGAAGGAGCCCTTTTGGCAGGCGATCCGATTTGGCGGATTGGGGGTTGTGGTCGGTTGGCTGCTTCGATCGTGGATGGGCTAATCTTTAGCCGTCGCAATGAGCCAAGGTAAAGACTAGCCCTAATAATTCAGAGAGGGAAATCGGTTTAGAAAGATAGTGCTGAAACCCTGCTGCCAAGATGCGATCGCGGTCTTCCTCTCTAGCCATCCCTGTGATGGCAATAGCTAAGGTTTGGCGGCCCTGCTGGGCATCACGGCTTCTCACTTGCCGAATCAGATCGTAGCCATCTTCGTTGGGCATGACAATGTTGCTCAGCACAATATCTGGCTCTAGCCGCTCCAAAATCCGCAGCGCCTCCCGCACAGAGCCTGCCACAGTCACGTCTGCTCCATTTTCCTGAAGGGCGATCGCAAACAGCTCCCTCGTATCGGCATCATCATCCACAACTAGCAAACGGAGTCCCTTTAAACAGGGAAATTCAGCAGGTGCAGGCATAAAAGGACTAGCGCTTTGACAGTTTGGATAGCCGTGAGAATTGTGGTTGAATAATTGCGACAGCAGTCATAAAAGGGCTCGTTTGGTCATTTTTGAGGCAGGAATCGTGACAATACTAAGGGTGTAATGAATAATACCAGAATGCAGGAGGACTCCTACCACCACCGTGATACAGATACCCTAGATCTTATACTTCGTACTCTGCATCCAATGACTATTCGCCGCATCATCGAACTATTACGTCACGGCCAGCCCGATGAATCTGTCAAAATCCAGGGCTGGGTCCGGACCAAGCGAGAACTGAAAGATTTTTCTTTTGTCGAAGTGAACGATGGATCTTCCTTAGCGAGTTTGCAAGTCGTCATCGATCGGGAGATGCCTGGTTATGAGGATCTGTTGCCCCGCATCGGCACGGGCGCATCGATCGAAGTGACAGGTGTGTTGATGCCATCGCCGGGGAAGGGGCAGCGGGTAGAACTCAAGGCAGAAAGCGCCACAGTGCAGGGAGAAGCTGATCCGGAGACCTATCCGCTGCAGAAAAAGCGGCACTCGTTTGAGTTTTTGCGAACCCTTGGCCATCTCCGGGCGCGTACGAATACGTTAGGAGCCGTCTTCCGGGTTCGAAATGCTTGTGCGAACGCCATTCATCAGTTTTTCCAGGAGCGGGGCTTTCTCTGGGTTCACACCCCGCTGATTACGGCTAGCGACTGTGAAGGCGCAGGGGAGTTGTTTACGGTGACAAATCTCGATTTTCGAAATTTGCCCCTAGACGATGCGAAAGCCGTTGACTTTGGCCAAGATTTCTTTGGCAAGCGGGCCTATTTGACGGTGAGTGGCCAGCTCGAAGCCGAAATTATGGCGATGGCGTTTACCAATGTCTATACATTTGGCCCCACGTTTCGAGCTGAAAATTCGAATACGTCGCGCCACTTGGCTGAGTTCTGGATGGTGGAGCCTGAAATGGCCTTCTGCGATTTGGAAGGCAATATGAATCTGGCTGAAGAGTTCCTCAAGTATCTGTTTAAGCAGGTGCTAGAAACCTGTCCTGAAGACGTTGAGTTTTTCAATCAGCGTATTGACAACTCAGTTTTGGCGACGGCAGAAAACATTATCAATAATCAGTTTGAGCGGATTACCTACACAGAGGCGATCGCCCTCCTCGAAAAATCCGACCGCAAATTTGACTTCCCAGTCTCTTGGGGACTCGATTTGCAGTCTGAGCACGAGCGATACCTGGCCGAAGACTTCTTCAAAAAGCCAGTGATTGTGACAGACTACCCAGCCGAAATCAAAGCTTTTTATATGCGGCTCAATGACGATGGCCGCACCGTGCGAGCAATGGATGTCCTCGCTCCCAAAATTGGCGAGATCATTGGCGGTTCACAACGGGAAGAACGACTAGATGTGCTCGAACAGCGCATTCGGGCTGCAAACATGCCCATCGAAGACCTGTGGTGGTATCTCGATTTACGCCGCTACGGCACTGTTCCCCATGCTGGATTTGGTCTAGGGTTTGAGCGAGTGATTCAATTTATGACAGGTATGGGTAATATCCGAGATGTCATTCCCTTCCCGCGCGCGCCTCTGAGTGCCGACTTTTAGCCTCTTATATACCTGCCAAATAAAAAACTTCCAAACAAAACCTTCCAAACGAAAAGAGACGTGACATGCCACGTCTCTTTTTTCTGAATACCAAAGAATTACATCAAGCCGATCTGGGAAAGGATGCCCTGACCTGTCACAAACTCAGTCGCGAGGCCAATCACGAAACCCAACATTGCAAGGCGACCATTCCAAGTTTCTGCAAACGATGTAAAACCCAACTTAGCCTCTTGATTTTCCATGTTTAAGACCCTTTTTGCTTGTGCAACTTGTGCGTGCGGCTTACTTAACGAAATGTAACACGATCAGCTGGCGATCGCAACATTTCTATATATTGAGGTCTTGACATCTGACTCGTTATAACAGTCAGGAAGGATTTGGCCGCCACCTGCACAGCCGCTTGAGCCGCAAACCAAAAGCTAGCTCAACACCCAATTCACCAAGGTTCGGACGCCAAATCCAGTTGCACCAGTGCTGTTGTAGCCGTTGTCTTTATCTGTCCAAACTGGCCCTGCCACATCGAGGTGAGCCCAAGGCGTATGCTTCACAAACTGCTTGAGGAAGAGGGCAGCCGTGATGGCTCCACCAGGCCTTGGCCCCGTGTTTTTCATATCCGCGACCACAGACTTGAGGCCATCAAAGTACTTTTCTTCCATCGGGAGCCGCCAGAATTTCTCACCCGCTCGCTCAGAAGCTTGAGATAGCTCAGCGGCGATCGCATCGTTCTCAGTAAACAGCCCAGCGATATCACCGCCCAATGCCACCACACAGGCTCCGGTCAAGGTGGCCAAATCTACGATGGCATCAACACCCAGCTTCTCGGCAAATACCAGGGCATCGGCCAGGGTTAACCGCCCTTCCGCATCCGTGTTGTTGACTTCGATGGTCTTGCCATTGGAAGCGGTGAGAATGTCGCCGGGACGCATCGCCCGACCGCTGATCATGTTTTCGGTCACAGCGCTGATGAAATGAACCTCAACATCAGGCTTGATCTGGCCAATAGCCTTGGCGGCCCCAAACGTAGCGGCGGCACCGCCCATATCGGTCTTCATCATTTCAATGCCGCTGCCAGTAGGCTTGACGTTCAGGCCGCCGCTGTCGAAGGTCAGCCCTTTGCCAATGATCGCCAGTTTGCGACGGGGCGTTCCTTCTGGCCGATACGTGAGATGAACAAACTTAGGAGGTAAATCAGAGGCTTGAGCAACTCCCAGGAAAGCGCCCATCCCCAGTTTTTCGCAGTCTGCCTGCTCCAGAATTTCTAACTCTAGGCCATACTCATTGGCGATCGCTTCTGCCGTTTCAGCCATCACCAGCGAATTCACGACATTGGGAGGAGCCGCAACCAGTTCACGCGCCAAGATCACACCCAAGCAAACTTGGCGAGCATGGGTAATAGCAGCCTCATACTCTCCCCCTCCATAGCCCAAAATCTCAATCTTGCTCAACTGATTCTTATCTTCAGGATCAGACTTAAAGCGGTTGTCCTGATGCAGCACCAGCTCGACCCCTTCTACGATCGCCTGCACACTTGCCGCTTTGTCTTGGTTGTAGGGGGGAAGGCTGAGGCCAACAGTTTTACACCGCTCTCGCTTAGCCAGCTTCACCATCGCTGCAGCCGCTCGACGCAGGCCTTCTAGATGCAAAGATTCTGCCTTTCCCAACCCAATCAAAGCCACCTTCCGAATCGGACTGCCTGCACCGACCCGGGCGATCGCGCTGCTGTTTTCCTTACCTTTAAACTCTGTCTCCTCGATCAGTTCGGCCAACGTACCGGCTAGCTTTTGATCGAGTTCTGCCAGATCACCGCTGAGTTCAACCGCGTCTTCAAACAAGCCGATTGCCAGACAATCCCCTGACCAATTCAAACGTGACGTTTCTGTCCCTTGCAGATCCATTCGATGTGTTACCTGAAAGCGTCTTTACCCAGTATTGCTCAAATTCTCTGGCCCGGAGTGTTAGGCAAAAGCCCAGCAAATGTTCCGATACTGTTCAGACAGCAATGCTCAGAAATCCTCAGACAAAAATACTTAGACAGTATGCTCAGACAATTTTGACTAGGAAATCCAGAAGCGGAACTTTTGTTAAAAGTGCTAGAGTCTCAGGAAACTGTATTACTACTTTTGGCGTAAGCTTATGCTGCAGCAACGCAAATCCCAAGTCATTCTCGCTGTAGGCTGTGGGCTAACAGCCTTGATGATTGGTGCTGCCGCCTCTACCCTCCGACCGTCTCCAGGCGATTCTCCCAGGTGGATGGGGTTTGCCCAAACAGAACAGGCTTTGCAAAACCTAGATTTGGGCCAAGACGAAGATTCGGCTGTTTTGTCGCTAGTGGCCCAGTCTGCCACCGAACGCGCTGAGCAACTAGAGGCGATCGCCCGGGGCGAAGCCTCCCCCGATCGTAATCGAGCCCGGTTTTTGTTGGCCAGCGACCTCATCGAGCAGGGACAAGGTGGAGCCGCGATCGACTGGCTCAACAATTTAGAGCAAGACTATACCGTCTTAGCGCCACAGATTTTGGCCAAGCGAGCCCAGGCCTACACAGCAATGGGTGAAACTGCAAAAGCCGGAGAAACCTGGCAGGCCCTCTTGCGAACCTATCCCGAATCGCCTATTTCAGCTGAAGCTCTGTATGTCTTGGGGCAAAACGATGCCCAGTACTGGAATCAGGCCATGGAGAAGTTTCCGGCCCATCCCCGGAGTGTCGAAATTGCACAAGCGCAGCTCAACGAAAATCCAAATCAGCTGGCTCCGCTGCTATTGCTAGCCCGTCACGGTCACTATCTCCCCAACATCGGGTCAATTTTGGAGCGGTTGCAAACAGAGTATGCCGCTCAGCTCCAACCAGAAGACTGGGAGGCGATCGCCTTCGTCTACTGGGAAAAAGCATATTACGGCAACGCTGGAGCCGCCTACGCCAGAGCCCCACGCACATCCCTCAACCTCTATCGAACCGGTAGAGGCGCACAGTTGGGAGAGCGACGGCTGGATGCCATGACTGCCTACGCTCAGCTAGTTCAAGAATTTCCCGACGCAGAAGAAACTGGGCTAGGTATGCTGCATTTGGCCCGGTTGACCAGCAATCAAGAAGACGCCCTGCGCTATCTCGATACCCTGATTGCCCAGTTTCCAGACCAGGCCGCAGAAGCCCTGCTGGCGAGAGCCTCAGTCCTGGAACAGATGCAGAGTCCTCAGTCAGCAGCCCAAGCCCGTCAGTCGATCTTGAGTCAGCACAGCCAGTCTGATACGGCAGCTCAAATCCGCTGGCAGCAAGCTGAGCAGAAATCGGCAGCCGGAGACCTGCGCGGCGCTTGGGATTGGGCTCGACAGATTGTCACTGAAAATTCGGATAGCGAACTCGCGCCAGAAGCGGCCTTTTGGGTAGGCAAATGGGCCTTGCAGTTGGGCGATCAGCAAAAAGCTAGCGCAGCCTTTGAGCATGTTTTAAAGCATTACCCAGAGTCTTACTATGCGTGGCGATCGGCCACCTTCTTGGGTTGGGATGTCGGCGACTTTACCACCGTGCGCCAAAAGATGCCAGAGGTAGTGCGACCCGCCCAGCGGCCAACACCTCCCGCAGGTTCAGAGGCGTTGAAGGAACTTTATCGACTGGGGCAAGACCAGGTCGCCTGGACACTCTGGCAAGTAGAGTTTGAGAATCTGAAAAAACCCACCGTCGCAGAGCAGTTTACCGACGGCCTGATGCGGCTCGGCGTCAACAACAACCTAGATGGCATCTTCATGGTGTCGAGTCTCGCTTGGCGGTCTCGGGCAGACGAGAAGGCCGATTATCAAGCCCTTAGGCAACAGCCTAAATACTGGCAGGCGCTCTATCCCTTTCCCTTTCTAGAACCAATCGAAGCGTGGTCTCAGCAGCGGCAGCTCAACCCAATGTTGGTGACAGCATTAATTCGGCAAGAATCGCGCTTTGAACCAGGGATTCAATCTGTGGTTGGCGCAACGGGGCTCATGCAGGTCATGCCAGAAACGGCCAGTTGGATCGCGGCTCAGATTGACTTAGTGCAGTACAACATGGCAGATCCTAACGACAATATCAAATTGGGCACCTGGTATTTGGACTACACCCATCGAGAGTACGCCAACAATTCCTTGTTTGCGGTCGCAAGCTACAATGCTGGACCAGGCAGCGTGGCCGATTGGATTGAGCGATTTGGCTTCAATGATCCGGATGTATTTGTCAGGCAGATTCCGTTCCCAGAAACCCAAGGCTACGTGGAACATGTGTTTGCAAATTACTGGAACTATCTGCGGCTCTATAACCCCGCCATTTCTAGGCAACTTGCCCAATATTCCCAAGAACATGCCAAAGTCGCGAGTGCGATCGCGGATTAACGGCCCCTTAGCCAAAAGAGAGAAAAAATGGGAGGTGGCTTATGGTTGTCAAAGCGCTAGTCTAGGAATGAGCGCATCGTCGCTGGTTTAAGATAGGCTCAACTGTCTATTCTTTGGTTTCACCTACCCTGTCGCCTCACTGTTTTACCCATGACTGCGCCTTCAGATCTAGAGACTGCAACTAACCAAAACGGCCAGCTGCCAGATACCGCAGCCAAACCAGAAGACAATCTCGACACAGTTCTCGATGATGTTGAGATGTCGTTGTTTGACCACTTAGAAGAACTGCGGCGACGGATTTTCTTTGCGCTGATTGCGGTTGTCTTAGGCGTCATTGCCTGTTTTCTGTTTGTCAACCGGATTGTGGAGACTTTGGAAGTTCCGGCCCAAGGCGTAAAGTTCTTGCAGCTTTCTCCTGGGGAGTACTTTTTTGTTTCTATCAAGGTTGCAGGCTACAGTGGGCTGCTGTTGGCTAGCCCCTTTGTGCTCTACCAAATTATTTTGTTTGTTTTGCCGGGGCTGACGCGGCGAGAACGACGTTTGATGGGCCCCATTGTGTTGGGATCTAGTGTTCTGTTTGTTGCTGGACTGGCTTTTTCTTACTTTGCGCTCATCCCAGCCGCGCTCAACTTCTTTATTCAGTATGGAGAAGGCGTTGTCGAGCAACTTTGGTCGATTGATCGCTACTTTGAGTTTGTGCTGCTGTTGCTCTTTAGCACGGGGTTAGCGTTTCAGATTCCGGTGATTCAGCTATTGCTAGGTTTGCTGGGAATCGTCAGCTCTCAGCAAATGACTTCGGGGTGGCGCTATGTGATCTTAGGAGCGGCGATCTTAGGAGCGGTACTTACGCCCTCGACTGATCCGGTGACTCAGAGTCTGCTTGGGGGTGCGGTCTTAGCGCTATATTTTGGTGGAATTGGGATGGTGAAGCTGATCGGGCGTTGAAGCGCCTCAGAACTCTCCTACAATCCACTCTGACTCCCGCTCTCCCAAATCAATTGGGATGCTGACGGCTTTACCTAGGCGGGGGCGATCGCGCGTCTGCTCAATATAGGTCTGAACTTGGGCTGTACTGCCCCAGGCATTGAGGTATTCGGCGATCGCATTGAGGTGCTCTAGATACTCAGCCTCCGTCATGGGAAAGGAAACCTGTTCCAGATAGCGCCACATCACCTGAACAAAAATCTTGCCCTGGGTACGACGAAGCTGCATGTCAAAAGAACATCCCCATTTGTTGAGCAAGAGCAGGCGTAGGTCTTCTCCGGTCATGAGCGTAGTGCAATATAGCGACTTTTGACGTCGATGGAAATTTTCTTCAATTGTGCCTTATATTAATTGCCTAAAGGTGCAATCTACTATTTCAAAGCTATGCCTGCCAATCCCGTCTCGTCTACAACTGCATTGTTGACGTATTACAGTTTTGATCTAGGTGAGTCTACTGTTGAAGAAATTGTTAGCCAGTGGCTCAGCCAGTATCCACCCAAATGGGTCATTGCAGCGGTTGTAGAGGCCATCTATCAAGGGCGCTACAAAACAACGTCTGTCGATAATATCCTGAACAATTGGAGCATCGCGGGTCAAACTCAACATCATTTTGACATTGAGTTTGCTGATTTGATTTGCGGAAAAATCTTCAAAGAAATTTCTAAACAAGTGGCGCTTTCAATCGATCCCTTAAGCTCATCGCCCAATTTTCTCCTCAATACTTCACCCCAGCCTGCGCTCGCGAACCTCGATTCGTCAGAGCTTAACCCTGCGGTTTCCGCAAAAACTGCCCACCTATCCTTTAAGCCCAGCAAAGCGGCCAATCCTGGTATCAATCGCTGGCTCAAGTTGTCAACGCGGCTGTGATGGCAACTTGACGGTGAGAGGGTAGAAGCAGCAATTGGCTCAAACCCCCTCTCATCAGATCGCCCACGGGCAACCAAATCTTAATCTGGGAGCTTGTATTGTCCAACGATCCGCTTGGCATATTCCGGGACGTGGGCTTCCAGCTTTTCAGGGTGGTTGCGCTTGAGGTACAGGTAGTTGCGGGTGAAGTGGGAGTCGATGGAGAAGCGGGCATATTCGAGGCCTTTTGGCCCGACGCGCTCGATTACGACTCCCATGAGTTTGGCGGCCCACATGGGTAAGGTCACGCCTTTGTCATAGGCTGGAATGCTTTGCTGCACAGCTTGCTGGCGATCGCCCTGCGACATCACAGGCTGGGTTTCAATCTGATCCATCACCAGATCCAGCATCTCCTGTCCCTGATTGTTGCGAACCACGATCCACTGCCAGCCAAAGGGTGCGCCCATATAGCCCACCACCAAATCAGCCAATGAGTTGACGTAGTCAAAACAACTCATGCAAGACGGGGCAAATACATCCTTGAGCTGATTGGTCTTGAGGCCAAAGAAAGGAACTTTTTCAACTGAGCCATCCTCATGCTTGAAATGCACCTTAAAGTCCTGCATGAACTCGTAGTGAACCACCGTTTCGGGTGAGCGGCTGGTCGTATCCAAAAACTTTTGCAGGCCAGCGCGAGTCACGTTATCGACACAGGGGGTCCCTAGGACGTACAGCTTTTCTAGACCCAGTTCTTTCTCCACAGCGCGCAACGCCTGAATCTGACAGCCGACCCCGATCACCAACAGCCGTTTCATCCCCGACTGTTCAACTTGCTCTAGTACAGAAAGGTTGGGCGACAGCGTTGGCTTGTTCACCCGTGCTGCCAAAACTTCTTCGGGCGTGCGGGCAATCACAGGCATGGGCTGGAAGCGGTCTTCTTGGGTGTTCTGCACGCAGACAACGCCTTCTACAAGCCCCCGATTTAGCATCTCGATGGCGATCGTGCTGACGATTCCAGTCCACTGGGCTCCCTCGATCGGCTCTGTTTTGCGGGCCGCCATCATCTGCTGACTGACCCCGAAGTACCAATCATCGGAACTGTCGAGATTGCGCGATCGCCCATGAACCTGCTCTTCCAGCTCGGCAACCTGCTGATTTAAGAAAGCGCAGGCTTCCCTGACGTAGTGAACATAGTATGTATCGCATAGTCCGCACTCGCTACAGAGTTCTTTAGCAGGGCGACGGCTACCGGGTTTGAGTGCTCTCGCCTTTTTGTGCTGGGCCGAGTTGGGTACAACTGAAGTCATTAAAGCTGTTTTGATAAAGTCTTGATTTTCTCTTTCCCATTATCTCAGAGGCGGATTCAGAAGCGAGCAAAAATCTGAAGTCTCTGCTCTTTTTTATTGGCCGCTTTTATTGGCCGCTATCCTGCTCCGATCTACAACAGAATGCGGATAGTCGCGATTTGATTTTTCACCATTTTTGCAGACTGGTGGAACTTACCACACTTGAATTTTTGTAATCGCGATATCGCCTGAAAAGCAAACTTCGACATCAGAGCCCGGATCACGAGCCCGTTTGGCATATTCTCCAACATACTGAAATAGCTCGTTTTCGACCCAGTATTCGGTGGGGAGAGGCTGGCTGCACAACGGACAAAAGATCATTTTGGGGTTGCGATCGCCTTCTAGGAGATGGGGGAGGTTGACATTCCAAAAGGTGCCGGGTTCGAGGGGTTGGTGGAGTAGTTTGTCTAAGACTTGAGCGGTTAATTGGGAGGCGATCGCCCAATCAATGGCATACCCCCGCTTGATGTAATGAGAAATCGCAATCCCTGGAATTCTCAGCAGCGTTGCTTCTCGCACAGCAGCAACCGTCCCGGAGACATAGGTATCTGCGCCTAGATTTCCGCCTGCATTGATACCCGATAGCACAAACTTGACATCGGGCTGCAAGTAGCTGACGGCAATGCGCGCACAGTCTGCCGGAGTCCCGCCGATGGCGATCGCCTGTTCTGACCGACGCTCGATCGGGATAGACCGCCCAGTGGTGAGCTGATGGCTGCAACCCGACAAATGGCCTTTGGGCGCAATCATGACGCCTGCCTGCTGAGTAACGGTTTGCAGCGCCACCCGAAGCGCCTGAATACCGGGAGCATTAATACCGTCGTCGTTGGTCAGAATAAAGGTCATGAATGATCTCAGCGTTAATCAAGCGTTAGTCAAGCGTTAATTTCAGAGTCGGGCCTGTTCGGTGTCGGGCCTATTTAGACAGCAGATTTAGGCTGCGCCCTTTAGTCATGAATCGAACCGTCGGGCATAATGGCTCCGGTCAAAATTGCGCCCGTGAGCTTGACCATAATGCGATCGCCCGCTCCAATTTTGGCCCCGCTCAAGTCTGCCCCCGTCAAATCAGCTCCACTCAAATCGGCCCCGACTAAATTGGCCTGTTTGAGGTCGGCATGTCGGAGATCGGCTTGCAACAAATTGGCACGAAACAGCTTTGCCTTTGAGAGGTTGGCCCGACTCAAATTGATCTTGTGCAAAAAGGCATCGCTCAGATCAGCTCCACTCAAGTTAGCCTGACTCAAATTACGGCCAGACAAATCCTTTTCCTGCAAATTCGCATTCCGCAGGTCTGCACCCGTCAGATCAGGATTGACGGGTTGACGAGGGCGCTGTGGAGCCTCCTGCTGCGGGGGCGGCGGCTGGCGTGGAGGCTGCTGTGGGGGTGGCTGTGGAGGCTGTTGATAGCGCTGGGAGTCAGAATAGGAAGAGGCTTGTTGAGAGTAGTTGGTGTAAGATGAGCCGTTGTTTTTAGGCGGAGATGACCGAGGGGGTTCTTCTCTAGGCTTTTGATAACGGGCTTGTTGGGCTTGCTGGTAAGACTGGTAGGGAGACTGGTAACGCGGCGGACTCTGATAGCGCCGCTGATACGCCTCATAGGGAGACTGATAGCGCGGCGGACTCTGCGGTGGTGAAGCCGGAGTCGATCGGGGCGGCTTTTTAGACTGTTGCGATCGCAGCTGGTCACGCGCATGATTCAATTCTTGCAGTTTGGCATGAGCTTTTTGCTGCAGTCTAGGATTATCTTTAGGAAGGCGATCGGGATGCCAAATAAAAACCAAATCCTTGTAAGCCTGATTGACCTCATCAATCGAGGCTCCAGGCTCCAGTCCTAGTAATTGGTAGCAGCGATCTAGCTCACTCATTTCATCAACATAGCATCAAAGTTTCGGTTCGGTCTTGCGCTCTCGACGAATCTAGCGAGCTCGATAAACAGAGGGATATAGCGCTTTAGGGCTGGGGCTATCTCTACTTTAGAAGAGAAGTTCTAGAAGGACTGCAGTTTTTCCAAGGGTTTCCAAATTGTCGTTGCAGAATGGGAGGGAGTCCCACAACTCCAGAAAAACGTAAGAAATCGTCTCAATATTCACCACTCTGCTATTTCCGTGCCCCACACGGTACTAAACTAAATCTTGGCATCACCGAACCGTGATTTCGAGTTCTACAGCTCCGCAGTCTTAGAGTTCTCCGATGAAGCTTCGCTCTTTCCTTTATATTCTGACTGGTGTAGTCCTGGCCCTCTTGCTGATGGGGGCTAGCGGTTTTTTCTGGCTTACGGCCCAAAGTCCGCTCAAGCTCTTGCAGGGTGGAGCTCAGTCTAGCCCAGCCGCCGCCATCTTTGTGCCCAAGCAGACGCCTGCGATGGTGTCCCTGCTGGTCAATCCAGACCGATTGGAAGCCTTTCGACTCGCGATCGTTAGTCCGGGTCAACGGCGGCGATCGCAAGCCGAACTCAACCAGCTCAAGCAAAGCCTGCTATCGGGCACAGGGCTAGACTATAGCCGTGATGTCCAACCCTGGGTGGGGGATGAGGTAACGCTAGCGGTGACCGCTCCCGATATCGATCGCAATCAAACGAATGGCCAACAACCCGGATATCTTTTAGCAGTTGCCACCCGAGACCCAGAACAATCACGCCAATTTTTGCAGTCGTTCTGGCAAAAGCGAGCCGTGACGGGCACCGATCTGGTGTTTGAGCAATATGCAGGCGTCAAGCTCATCTATGGCAGCACAGCCAACACTGAGGGCCATAAAGATAATCCGCTGACGGCGCGCTCTCCGACGTTGGCCAGTGCCGTGGTGGGCGATCGCTTTGTGTTGTTTGCCAACCATCCAAAAGTGCTGCGCGAAGCAATTACCAACGTGCAAGCTCCCGATCTCAATCTAGAAAGCGTTGTGGCTTATCAGCAGGCCCTAGAAAGCTTGCCTTCCCGTCAGATTGGGCTCACTTACGTCAATCTGCCCCGCCTCAGCGAGTGGCTAGGTAAAGAAACCAGGCCAGATCTGAATCAGGAAGAACCGCTCTATGACAGCTTGGTAGCCGCGTTGGAGCTAGACCGACAGGGTATCGTTGCCGAAACAGCTCTGATTGCGGCATCTGGGCAAACGCTGCCTCGCACCCGCCCTGAGCTATCGAAACCTGTAGGAGCTTTAAAATTTATTCCGGCCAGCAGCTCCGTCTCAGCGTCTGGAACCGATCTGCAACAGCTTTGGGCGCGGTTGGATACCACCGTAGAAGGCTACGAGGGCATTTCATCCCTGCTGGATCAGGCTGTAGCCGATTTTCGCGATCGCTCTAGTCTTGACCTGACTGAGGATGTCTTTAGCTGGGTGCAGGGAGAATATGCCCTGGCCTCGCTGCCTCGTCCCAACCAGGTTCAGTCTGACTGGATTTTTGTGGCGGAAACGTCTAGTGCAGCCAAATCTGCTGTGGATAAGCTGGATGCGATCGCCAAACAGCAAGGATTTAGCGTAGGGCCAATCGATCTCGACAACCAGCAGATCCTCGCCTGGACAAAACTCTCAACGGCAACTCAGGCAACCTCTAAAACCAGCTCACCTGCCGCGTTCACATCATTGACCGCAGAAGTCCAGGGAGTACGAGCCAGCCTTGATAACTATGAGATTTTGACCACCTCGATCGAAGCGATGGATCAAGCCCTTAAGGCCTCCCAAACTTCTCTGCTGAGTGGGGATAGCTTCAAGCGGGCGATCGCCCCCATCGACACCCCCAACAATGGCTACCTCTACCTAGACTGGTCCACATCCCAAGATTGGGTAAGGCAACGTCTCCCAATCGTCCGTCTCGTCGAGCTGGCTGGAAAGCCGATATTCGACCACCTGCGATCGCTCACGGTGAGCAGCTACGGCAGCGACACCCAAATCAGCCGAGGAGCCGTTTTCATTCGCCTCGCAGATTGACCGACTCCCCAAAAATAAAATCTGCACAGAAAAGACCGACTCCGGTCTGAAAGCTTCAGGCACAGGAGTCGATCTTTTCGCAGCTTGGTTACAACCGCCTAGCAGGGTCACAGCCGCTTAGCAAGTTTTGGAAGCCTCAGACTACTTTTGCTTATCTTTGACTTCTGAGAATTTCTTCAGACGATCGACGGTGTTGTAGGCTGCTGCGCCGACGGGCTGATTTGCCGTTGCGGTTCCTTCCACCTGTCCAGCAATTTCTTGCCATGCCGGAAGGCCACCTTTAATTTCAGCCACTCGTAGATAACCAGCATCGCGAAGCTGCTGAGCCGCCTGTGAAGTTTGCTGGTCGTCATTGCCGTAGATGTAGATATCCCGGTTGGACTCCAGGTTGTCTTGAGCCCGACCCACCAAGGTTTCCATCGGCATGGCGACAGCACCCATGATGTGGCACTCATTAAAGGCAGTGCGATCGCGCACGTCAATAATTGTCAGTGCGGGCTCTCCCCACATCAGACGAGACTTCAGTTCACTGGGCTCAGCCTGACTGTGCAACCCTGGGGGAGTGGGCGTTACTTCAGGCATCTTTTCTTTAGCGTTTAGAATGTTTTTTTCAACGTCTGCCATAGGATCAAAATCTGAATTCAACACCTATGCAACGTAACAATCTTGTTACGAGCTATCCTTCCCTCTTGAGGGAGAGCCTCAAAATAACCCCTCTTCAGGCAGATCTAAGCAAGCTTTTCTTTAGTTTTCATTCCCCCGTCCCTACTCCTCCATCCCTACTCCCATTTTCCGCCGCCCCTCCCTAAACTGGGTGTATGACCTCCAGAATTCAAGCACTACCAACAGAAGTTGTTCATTTAATTGCAGCGGGTGAGGTGATTGACTCTCTGGCTGCGGTCGTGAGGGAGTTGGTAGAAAATGCCCTGGATGCGGGTGCAACCCGGCTGACGATTACGGTGTGGCCCCAACAGTGGCGAGTCCAGATTGCAGACAATGGTAGCGGCATGAACTGGGATGAGCTCCAGCAGGCGGCAACTCCCCACAGCACCAGCAAAATTCAGGGAAGCCAAGATCTCTGGCGGATTCGCAGCTTAGGCTTTCGGGGGGAGGCGCTCCACAGCTTGGCGCAGTTGGCTAACCTAGAGATTAGCAGCCGGGAGGCGGGGGCTCCAGAAGGATGGCGCATCGGCTACAGCAATCAGGGTGATCCGGTGCAGGTTGAACCGATCGCGATCGCCCCCGGCACCATTGTGACAGCCAGCAACCTATTTGCCATCTTGCCTGCGCGTCGCCAAGGGCTACCGTCCCTATCGCAGCAGCTTCGCCTGATCCAAACAGTGATTCAGCAGATGGCGCTCTGTCACCCAACGGTGACCTGGCAAGTCAAGCAAGGCGATCGCCCCTGGTTTGCTATCTGGCCAGGAGACTCCGCGAAGTCCATCCTGCCGCAGTTGGTTCGAGACCTACAAGTCTCAGATCTCCACGAGCTAACTGTTGCCGGAGCAGAAGCCCAGGAGTCTTCCGCTCTAACGGATTCCTCCACCCCTTCCCAGCCCAGCCCATCGCTCTATCTCCTCATCGGGCTTCCCGACCGCTGCCATCGCCATCGACCAGACTGGATTCGAGTGGCGATCAATGGGCGGGTGGTGAAGGTGCCTGAGCTGGAGCAATCGATATTTGGGGCGTTCCGGCGAACCATGCCACGCGATCGCTATCCAGTTTGTTTTCTACATTTGCAGGTAGAACCCAACCAAGTTGACTGGAATCGTCATCCAGCCAAGGCCGAAATTTACCTCCATCGCATGTCTCTTTGGCAGGAACAGGTGACGGCAGCGATCGCCCAAGCCTTGCGGCTCAGCCCTGCGCAACTGCCTGATTCAGCTTACTCAGCGCAAGTCGGCCAACTGCTAAAAGCAGCAGAAGCTGAAGGGGTATATGCCAACAGTCGCACGATTCAGTCGCTTGATTTTAAATTGCTTGATATTAAAGAGGCTGATTCTAAAAATCTTCAAGATCTAGAAGATCTGGAAGCCGAACTAGATGGCGCTAAGGCCGCAGCAGAGACCCATCTGAAACCCCAAAATTCAGAGGCGCTCCAGCCTTTGCGGGCGATCGCCCAACTTCACAACATGTACATCCTGGTAGAACAAGCTGAGGGGCTTTGGCTCATCGAACAACATATCGCCCATGAACGGGTGTTGTATGAGCAACTGTGCGATCGCTGGCAGCTCATTCCCCTAGAGCCTCCAATGATTTTGCGGCAACTCACTCCAGCCCAAGTCGAGCAGCTAGGCCGGATTGGGTTAGAGGTTGACCTATTTGGTGATCAACTGTGGGCCGTTCGGACTGCCCCTGCGGCCTTAGCGCATCGAGAAGACTGTGCCGAAGCCCTGCTAGAGCTGAGCCTGGGAGGAGACTTAGAATCGGCACTGGTTGCAACCGCCTGCCGCACCGCCATCCGCAACGGGATGCCCCTGACGCTACCAGAGCTACAAACCCTATTGGACCAATGGCAGCAAACCCGCAATCCTCACACCTGTCCCCACGGACGGCCCATCTGTCTGGCTCTCAAAGAATCCAGTCTATCTCGCTTTTTCCGTCGTCATTGGGTCATCGGCAAAAGCCACGGCATCTAGCCTGCAACGACCACTCGATTGCGGCCTTGCGCCTTAGCCCGATAGAGGGCCGCATCTGCCGCTTTAATAATGCCTTCCCCAGTCAGGTCATGTTCCGGGAAGCAAGCAACCCCGAGCGATGCAGTGATCCGACCCAGAGACTGATGGCGGTGCTGTACGTTTAGGTGCTCGATTCCAGTTCGAATTTGTTCAGCTCGCTGTAACGTATCCAGCAAAGAGGCTTCGGGCAAAACGAGGGTCAGCTCTTCTCCGCCATAGCGACAGGCAATATCAGACTCCCTCGTGTTAGTGCGTAGAAACAAGCCCACCTCTTGCAACACGATATCCCCTGCCTCATGGCCAAATGTATCGTTGAAGCGCTTGAAATTGTCGATGTCGAGCATAATGATCCCTAGAGTTTGCTGCTTTCGCAGGGCTCGTTGGATTTCTCGCGGCAACGATTCTTCTAGATAGCGTCGATTAAATAAGCCCGTTAAAGCATCCCGAATACTCTGGTGTTGCAGCGTCTCTCGCAGCTTGAGATTAGCCATCGCTAGGCCAATTTGACGTGAGACTGTGATCGCTAGCTGCTGTTGGTTTTGCTGGAGCGGTTCCACAAAACTGAGATAGAGCAAGCCCATCGTTTCTCCGTGAGCGACAAGCGGAATGCAGAAGGTCGCTTGGGAAAGAGGCGGGTGGAAATGGCGACAACCCAAGCTGCTCCCACCATGTCCGGCTAGATTATGTCCGGCTAGATAAGGCTGCCCTCGGCGCAAAGCAATACAATCTTGAGGCGTAAACAGCATTTGGCTGTTGAAATCTGATCCCCAAACCGCAACAGCTTCAACTAAGTTTCTGGATTCGCTGATCGTAAAAATGCCCCCTGAGCTGTTTGGGAAGAGGCAGGGCAACACCTTCGTCATCACCTCGTAAGCTTCTTCTAGCGTGAGACAAACCTGCAAGAGGTCGCTCATGTGGCTCAACAGGGTAATTTCGTCATTGCGCTGTTGGAGTTCGTCAACCCAACCCGTTAGCTTTTCATTGGCCTGCTGGAGGGCTTCAGAAATTTGCTTTCGTTCTGTAATATCCTGTGCGATGCCAAGTACTTGTTGTGGCTCATGCTGAGACGCTCTGGAGAAAATCACCTCCCGAACGTTAAACCAGTGCCAGCTGCCATCCGCAGTTTTCATGCGGTAGTCCATTTCTAGCACGTCGCTATCTTCCATCGCCGTAATTTGCTGGCGCTGCGCTGTGATCCTTTCCATATCGTCGGGATGGATGAGCTTGAGCAGGCGATCGCCACTTTGCTCCAAAAACCCCTCAAGGTCTCCTCCGAGCAGCTTCGTCGCACAGTGATTGATATAGATGTGGCGTTGTTTACTGCGATCGTAGATGTAGAGCAGATTGGGAACCGCATTGGCCACTTGTTCAATGAAGTGCTGCTTTTCTCGCAGCGAATTTTCGACTTGCTGGCGATCGCGGATATTCTTTTGCAGCAAGCTGTAAGCGGCGATCAAAAGGCCAAAGCTAACGACATATCCAGTTCCCAGAGAAATGACCATGTCGCGAACATTGAGCTGAGCAGCCAACTGTCGTTGTTGCAGCAGCAATTGCTCTTCTGCTTCCATCGCATTCAACACATCCTGCAACTGCTGCTGCAGATCACCGCCTGCTGCTGTAATCGCCACTTGGGTTTCAAAATCGTTCGGGTCTTGCTGCCACAGGGTAATAGACTGCTGCATCGATGCCAGCTTTTGATCCAGCAAAGGCTGTAGCTGGCGCAAATGCTGCTGCTGTCGAGGATTCTCAGCCACCGATTGCTCGAGCCGACCTATCCCCTGATAGGTTTCCTGAACACCCAGCTTGTAGGTTTCTAAAAAGTTAGCATCCCTGGTAATGATGTACCCTCGCCGTCCCCGCTCAGCATCTTTGAGCCCGACTGAAACATCATCAATCTGGCGTAAGACAACGTAGGTACGTTCAACGAGTTCTTTGCTCTTGAGTAGCCAAGTCAGACTGTAGTAAGAGGCGACACCAATGACACCTAAAAGCAGTAGAGCCAGCCAGAGCCCCCCGTTTGCAACCCTGATTTTTGTAAGACCAGACATCTTGATCTGAACTTGTCGTGGGAACTGCACTTCTTTAGAATTCCCAAAAGAAAATGTGAAAAAAAGTTGAGTTCATTAACTTTTATGTGGTTTCTGGCATGGTAGAGGCGTACCTCAAGTGAAGTTAACTTAAGAGGTTTTCTGCGCGTTGAACTCTTGACGGAGCTGTTCGACTACCCGATCGAGTCCCACAGCACGCGAAGCCTTCAGCAGCAGGCGATCGCCCGGTTGGAGGAGAGACTTGAGCCGTTCGACAACTTCAGCATGACTGTCAAACTGCTCAGCGCGGAGAGGGGCTGAACCTGCGGCCATGGTGGTGCTTTCGGGCTCATCGGCGAGAATGAGCAAATGATCTAAGTTGAGATGACGCACCAACTCACCCACCTGATGGTGGAATTCGGGCGATCGCGCTCCCAGCTCTTTCATTGTTCCTAAGACGGCAATCCGGCGATCGCCAGGAGTTTGGGCCAGCAGATGTAGGGCTGCCGTCATTGACTCCAAACCCGCATTATAAGTTTCATCCAAAATCACAATATCGTTGGGCAACAGGTAGCGTCTGGCTCGGCCTTGCGGGAGTTCAACAGTGAGCCCCTGCGCCAAAACTGACGAAACCGTGCCCTCGATTTGCAGCACCTTCGCAACCGCGAGAGCTGCCAGATAGTTGAGTGCATTGTGCTGACCTGGTAATGGCAGCGGCAAAATCTGATTTTTTTGATCTGAAAGGCGAAGGGTTTCTGGGTCGAGCAGTTCTCCCTGCAGGTCGCCGCCTGTGAGCCCATAGGTCAAGGTTGGCCCCTGCCAGACCTGAGCTGCCGTTTGGATCAGCCGAGCATTGTCGTAGTTTAAGATGGCGGTTCCCTGTGGAGACAACTCGGCCAGCAGTTCACACTTCGCATTGGCGATCGCCTGCTCTGATCCCAAGCGTCCAATATGGGCGGTTCCCACATTTGTGATCACAGCAATATTAGGGCAGGCAATCTGAGTCAGCAGGGCAATTTCACCAGGGCCGCGCATTCCCATCTCAATCACAGCGTAGTCATGGTCTGGGGTCAGCTCTAGCAGCGTTTTAGGAACGCCAATTTCGTTGTTGTAGTTGGCTTGAGTTTTGAGAACGCGACCCTGTGTAGACAACACAGCCGCAATCAGTTCTTTGGTCGTCGTTTTTCCCACCGAGCCCGTAATCGCAATCACCGGGATAGAAAACTGCTGCCGCCACCAGTGGGCGATCGCCTGGTAGGCTCCCAACGTATCTTCAACGGCAAGAAGGGGCAAATCTGAGTGCTGTAGGTCTGCGGCCCCTTGATAATCGACAATCGCGGCGATCGCCCCTTGTTGCAGCGCCTGAGCAACAAAACTGTGCCCATCAAACCGTTCTCCCCGCAAGGCCAAGAAAACTTCTCCGGGTTTGAGGCTGCGGCTATCAGTGGTAATCCCCACCGCAAGCGCATCTAGCGTTGTGGCAGACAGGCCCTGAGGCGTTGCCGCTAAAATTTCAACCAGCTGACTCAGATGAACACGACAAGACATAAGCTCACAGATGCAAACAGATAGCAGTCATCATACCGCTGTCAGAATCCAGAGACTGTGCATTCAGCAAGGCTCAGTATAAAAACAACAACAGCAGCAAAAAGCCTCCAGTAATAAAACGGAGATTTCACTGAAACCAAAGATTGCGAGATGTTCACAAAAACAGCCATACCCCTTGATTCCTTGCTTTTCTTTACCAAAACTTTAAATATTAGGTGACTCTCGTCACACTATCTGATCATTCAGGCTGGGTAGTATTGAATACGCTAAAGCTATTGAGGAAGGTGGCTGGTCTAAATCTGGCTGGTCTAAACCTTGAGATCTAGCTACTAGATCTGATAGATCTGACCAATCTAACTTGCACTACTTATGCAATCCTCAAGATCTGCATGGGATCGAGCTTTTGTCTTGAGGCACAGGAGCCTTAACCGTAGTGACACAGTGTATGGGAAGTATTAACCGCCAAATCAGCCAAGATGAGCAAACGTTGTATGACCATTTGCTTTACTGGGTAGAGCTAGAATCGCCTGAGGAGCTGATTAAGCGGTTTTATGTGCTTTTCATCAACGGTATCGGATATTCAGATCCTGAGGTTGTGTCAGCACTCGATCGGGTCATTACCTCCAGAACTGCAAGCCAAGAGTTTCGCTACGTGCTCAACCGCTGCTGCCACATTTTAATTAATCGCTGGCAAGCCCGTGGTCAGTCTCAGCTCATGATCCCCCGTTTGATCGGGCTATTTGAGGCTGTTCCACATGCGCCACTGTCTAACATTGCGCGATCGCGTTCGGTGCGCCGACTCCGAGAGTTAGTCCACCTCTTTCGAGAAACCGAGCAGTATCTGACGCTGCGTCGGTTGGCTCAAGTTTTGACTCAAGCGGCAGAAGTCCATGCCAATTCGGGCCAGCGTCCCCTCGGAACCTTGATCCGGCGATACCCTTACCTCTACGAGCATTGCCTCTTGAGCGAAGATAGTACGCAGGAGCAGCAACACACAATCCGCAAAATCCAGGGTGAGCTTCAACGGCAGTTTGAGATTGATTTGTCGCAATATATGACTTATCAGGTGAGGCGATCGCAGGTAGACAGCCACTCCGCGACAGGCGAACCTCGTCTTGTTTACCCGGTTCAAAATCCAACTCTGCTAGGCGATCAAGACCTCGACCAAGCCATTCGCCACTATGTAGGGCGGGTTGAGGGTGGAAGTACCTATCGTGACCTAGCCTTTAGCTTCCTAGCACACAGCAGCTACGCACCCAGCTATCGAGCCTTCAAGGACGACCTCTACGAATACATTACAGCGTCAGTCGATTCAGAATATGGAAAGCGGCAGTTTAACCAACAACTCCATAACCAACTCAAATCCATCCTGCCCGATAGCGAAGCCCAACCCCTCAACGATTTTTTGCTGGTGCGAACTTGCAGTCAGTTGCTCAACTTCTTAGTGGTCGATAGCCCTCAACACCCAGAACATTTCATCTTCATCGATCTAATCAACAATCTAGGCCCTGTCCTCACGACAGGGTTGTTGCTTAAGATTGTGCTCCTGTGTCGTCGAGTCAAACCCACGTTGGAAAGGCGGTTCTCAATCTTGTTTAACCACTACGAAGCCTACCAGCGGGAAGCCGTCCAGTGGTTTATCAATGCGCTTGAGAACCTCAACGTAGCGCTTAGCACCCACTTCGGCGGACTCGACTTATCCTTTATCTGCTAAAAGTCCCAAATATTAATCTTGCCTTCCACCGATTCGGGACTGGAGCGGAAGCATTAAAATAGTGGGAAATATAAACTGTTGTCTTTGGCTTTAGCCTAGTTGAGTTAAGGAGCTCTCAGCAATGTCCCAAGTGGTCCTTGGTGAAAATGAAGGAATTGAATCTGCTTTGCGACGCTTTAAGCGTCAAGTTTCTAAGGCCGGTATTTTGGCAGATGCCAGAAACCACCGTCATTATGAAACACCTCAGGAAAAGCGGAAGCGGAAAGCAGTAATGGCTCGACGGAAGCGTCGGTCCTTCTAATCTATCCTTCAGGAGTGCTGGGTGCTGAGTACTGAGGGTTCAGTTCTTGGCGCTCAGTACCATCCAAGTCGGGCATTGAGGGATTTCGGTGAGCAGTGCTTGCTCGCAAAAAACTACTTTTGAGCCGTCTTGATGCGAAAGCGGCCAGAACTAGCTATAAGCAAGCTACGATCAAAACAGTTGCCGTGGATAGCAGATGGCCTGGAATGGTGGCCTGAAAAGAGTTGCTATCTCGACGGTTATGTTTTGTGGTTGGAGGTTCGATCTTGTCAAACTCTCGTCCAGAGCCCGATTCTGATCGTAACAATGCACTCGACCCAGGGGAAGCAACAGACGCTCAACAACCAGATTTGTGGGCAGAGCTTGATGAAGCAGTGTTTAGCTTTGACGAAATTCAGTCTGAGCTGAACTACAAGCAGGCTCGCGAGGCTCTCCAAGAACTGGTCAGCAAGCTGGATCTAACGCCTCAGGAGCGATCGGGCTTAGAAATAGAGATTCAGAGCCTAGAGTCTATGCTGCATAAGCTGGATCAGATGGTGATCCAAATCGCAGTATTTGGCATGGTAGGGCGAGGGAAGTCTTCGATTTTGAATGCCCTTCTGGGGCAACCCATTTTTGAAACTGGACCCACTCATGGTGTGACTCAGGATATTCAGCGGATTACCTGGAGCGCTCGACGAGAGGCTTTAGCGGGAAGTGACCAAGATATCTTGCGGGTGTCTTTACCAGGTTTGGGCGAGTCCAAAATTGAGCTGATTGACACACCTGGAATCGATGAAGTTGATGGAGAGGCGCGCGAAACTTTGGCTCGTCAGATTGCCAAACAGGCAGATCTGATTCTGTTTGTGATTGCGGGCGACATGACCAAAGTTGAGTATGAGGCGCTTTCAGAGCTGCGGCAGGCTAGTAAACCGATTTTGTTAATCTTCAATAAGATTGACCAATATCCAGATGCCGATCGCACGGCCATCTACGCCAAGATTCGAGATGAGCGTGTGCGGGAGTTGCTTTCCCCAGAAGAGATTGTGATGGCGGCAGCTTCTCCATTGGTGGCAAAGGCGGTGCGTCGTGCTGATGGGCAGATGGTTGCACAGGTCAGTCAGGGGACACCTCAAGTAGATGCCCTCAAGCTCAAGATTTTGGAGATTTTACATCGGGAAGGTAAATCTCTGGTGGCACTGAATACGATGCTGTATGCCGATGATGTGAATGAGCAACTCGTGCAGCGCAAGATGGAAATTCGCGATCGCAGTGCCAATCAAGTGATTTGGAATGGGGTCAAAACAAAGGCTGTGGCGATCGCCCTCAACCCCATCACCATCGTCGATCTATTCAGCGGTGCCATTATTGATGTGGCCATGATCTTGACGCTGTCGAAGCTATACGGCATTAACATGACGCAGCAGGGAGCAGTCGGACTCCTCCAAAAGGTTGCTCTCAGCATGGGTGGGATCACAGCAGGCGAGTTGGCTGCCACCTTAGGGTTGGGGTCGCTCAAAAGTCTGCTCGGGCTATCGGCTCCAGCCACAGGTGGGTTCTCATTGGCCCCTTATCTGTCCGTTGCGATCGCCCAGGCTGGGGTAGCCGGAGTTTCATCGTATGGCATTGGTCAGGTGGCGAAGGTCTATCTAGCCAATGGCGCAACTTGGGGACCCGATGGCCCCAAAGCAGTGGTGAATCAAATTTTGACCTCTCTAGACGAAGAATCAATTTTGAGCCGAATCAAAGACGAGCTACGAGCAAAGCTCGATCTACAACATCGTTCGGTCAAATCGTCCGATCCTATCTAGGCAAAAAATCTAAGCAAAAAACCCAGGCAAAAAATCAAAAAAAGGTGCGACTGAGCCGCACCCGAATGTAATGAAAGTCTAATCTTGGCTAATCAATTAGCTCTTAAAGGACGATAACCAACTCCGCAACTGTTCGGCGGCAACATCTCGACCACCCAGGCCAAAAGCCAAAGCAACCGCTACTGCAATCCCACCGACCAGTAGGCCAAAGGCCAAATTGACGATGGAGCTAGCAACTCCAATTTGCTGGAGCGCCATTGCCGAAATCAAAGTGATGATGGCAATGCGAGCCGTCTGTCCCAAAATGCGGGCTTGACGACCACCAGAGCCAGCAATCAAGTTGAAGACTAGATTGGCCAAATAGAGACCGATCGCAAACACAATCAAGCCAGACAAAATCTGTCCTGCAATCAAGATGATGCCACCAATCAAGACGGTCAAGGCTGGAATATTGAGGATGTCAATGGCAGCAAGGGCTGCAAATAACATGACACCCACCCAAGCCACAATTCCCACGACTTCAGAGGGAGTCTTGCGAGGTGTGGGCGGTGGAGCTCCAGCGACAGGAGAGGTCCCAATTCCAGATACGGTAGTTCCAGGCTGAGCCGGTGGAGGAACTGAGGGCGACGAACTAGGAAACGACTGCAGGCCTAGCCAATAGAACAGGTTGTTGAAACCAATCCCTGTCAGCGCCAAGGTCACGACCCGTCGAACGATTTGGCCGATCACCCAACCCACTGCTAATACCAAAAATGCAGCGAAGAGATTTGGCAAAATTGCCAAAATCTGATTCAGCATGGCCTGTACAGGCTGTAAGGTTCCTTGAAGGCCCAGTGCGTTTAAAATCGCAGGCAGGAACAGCAAGAAGACAAACCAGTACAGTGCATTCCCAATGGTTTCGCTCAAGGAGAAGGGAACGGCAGGAGGATCTGCAGGAGGTGCAGGCTCTCCCGGCAGGACTTCCGGCGGCACTGTTCTAGAGGTTCTGTGATTTCTAGGATCAGTTTGCTGCTCTAACCGTTCATCGATCCCGAAGGCATTCAAAGCCCGGATCACTACCAATCTGACGATGGTAGCAACGACCCATGCCACTGCCAATAAAATGAGTGCA
Organism: Elainellales cyanobacterium; assembly: GCA_041746655.1. Taxonomy (GTDB): domain Bacteria; phylum Cyanobacteriota; class Cyanobacteriia; order Elainellales; family Elainellaceae; genus JBGTGR01. The sequence continues at coordinate 122,576 of JBGTGR010000073.1, forward strand.
CCAAGCAGGGCCGGGATGTAGCCGATCACTTGGTTGAGGAAGTTGTTGAGAGGAGCAGAAACTGCTGCCAGTTGTAGCGCTTCTAAGAAGGCAACAATCGTAAAGATAAAAATGATCCAGAAGACGGCGCCGGATATCCACTTTTCAACTGGGGGCGACTCTGCGGTGTCGCGTTCGCCTCGAATCCAGTTGGCCAGACGGTTATCGACATTAGTACGTTTGAGTAGGCCTCTGACGATAGCCGCTGCAATCAGAGCAATCAGCCAACCGACGACCAAAATTACGATCGCCTGCAATAGGCTAACGAGGGAAATTCCTAAGTTTCCTTGAACTTGTTGAAAAACGTTTCCGGTGGTAGTTGTGCCAGGTAAGGTCTGACCCTGAGTCAGCATTACAGGCATGAGATCCGGCTTGGAAATAAGTAAACCAGGGCTGAGCATCTGTGCCATACCCTGCAAGGTTTCGTTCATAGCTCCCTTGAATGACGAATAACAGCAAATACGAGGAATGACCACTAGCTGTAAGTGGGTCAAACTGGCCAAGCTTGCTTAGCTCGAAACAAGATCACCGTTAGGGGGTGTCCGAGCGTTGGGTCCATCTGAGTGAACAAATCTAGGAAGATTCAGTGACAGCTAAGCGACTGAGAGCTAGCAAATCACTGTTTCGGTAGGATAAGACGCATGCAGGTGTAGTTTCTAACCTAAAACGGTTAGCTTCACGTGAGTTGTCTTGAGACCGCAGCCGATCCAAATCTAGCCATAGAACACTATTAAATCCATGAAGGCGAAGCCAGATTGCCCTGAGGTAAAGATAAAGAGCAATTGCCGATTTTCCATCTATCTTTATAAGGAATTAAGCTTCAAAAATCGGTTATTTGTGGATTTTTGATGACAAGTCGCTAAATCTGGCTAGCTCGAATTTAGGAGAATGATGGACAAGTCAAGATTACAACGTGGTGTGCGATCGCACCAGGGTTTGTCCAGCGCAATTTTCGTCCAAGCGAGATTTATGGCTGCGGTAGTCGCTACAGTAAAGGGGTGAAATTTAACCCACTGATGGGATGCTAGCCACAGATGTCAGCCCCACAAATCTCAACCACACAAACGTCAGCCACACAAACTTTTGAGCAGTCAATCGACATTCAGGCGAGTACCACTGTGGTGGAGCATTGCCTGACTGACCAAGAATTAATGCATCGTTGGCTCAATCCAGCGCTACGGTGTGAGCCGATTGGAGATTGGAGCACCGAGCTAGGCAGTCAAAGCCGCTTCTTAATTCAAATTCCCATTGTGCAGCCGACGCTTTACAGTGTGGTGGTGGAGCGAGAGCCGGGGCTAGTGGTGTGGGAATTTCAGGGTTTTTTTCAGGGGCGCGATCGCTGGGAATGCCAACCGACCGACCAGGGCACCTGTCTGCTCAATCGGTTTGAGTTTTCCATTGCCAATCCGCTGATTCGCTATGGGTTTAATGTGTTTGCGGCAGGCTGGACCCGAAAAGATATGCAGGCCCAACTCCGCCGCCTCAAGCGAGTTGCAGAAGAGCTTTCCCAACTTACTCCGTAAAGCTTTGATCGATGCGTTGCAACAGCCGTCGCACAACGGAGGCATCGTCGGCGGTAGGCTGGTGGAGCAAATAGCGCTCTAGATCTTGATAGGCTTCGGTCCAACGCCCAGTTTGATAGTAGAGCAGACCGCGATCGCGCAGTTCGATCGGGGCATCGGGCATCAAGAGCAAGATGCGCTCAATTGAAGCCAAAGCCTTGGCCATCTCCTGACGGCTGAGGTAAATCAGCTTTAGGTTGGTCAGCATTCGAACCAGAAACTGCTTAGGGCCAACCGTCGGCAAGAGGTCAGGCAATTGATCGGAGTGCAGCTCAATGGGCCGACCATACACCTGGCTCAGCCGTTCTTGGCAATCTGACGAGAATAAAACTTCGCCCCCATTGAATGGGTCAACAAAAATTTCCATTTCGGCCACCGCAGGTCGAATCAGGAAGTGACCCGGCATCCCGACGCCCTCCATCGGAAAGCCAATTCGCTTCGCCACTTCTAGGTAGACCAGCGCCAGGGTAATTGGAATTCCGGTACGACGATCAATCACGACGTTGATAAAGCTATTGAGCGGATCGTAGTAGTCTACGGTGTTGCCATGAAACCCTAGGTCTTCATAGAGATACTGATTGATGGCTTGAATGATGCGGAGGGGATAGCGTTCGGGTGGCAAGCGCTCCTCAATCACAGCAGCCATCCGATCTAGCGCATTCAAGTATTTGTCTGGGTCGAGATCTGGATAGTCTTCTTCAGCCAGATGTAGAGCCGCTCTGGCTAGGTCAATCTCCGGCTCTGGCTGATGGATGGCCTGATAAAACCGCTGCCTTGCCAACGAAAAGTTAATCATCACGGAATGTCCTTCAAACGGTTCAGCAACCAGTCCAGTCTGACTTTTGCCAGCTCAATATTGTCTAAAACACCTGGATTTAAGTCTGAGCTTGCATCAGGCTCTAAATTGGCAGGATAGTCTTTGCTGTATCCCAGCCGACTCACGGTTCCGCGCAGGCGGTCGGATAAGAAAGCGGCGATCGCATGATAAAAGTGAGCCGCAAAGGAAACATCCTGCAAAAGTTTAGTAGTCAGCTGAGTGCGGGGAATCGCCCATAGCAGCGTATCGGTCGCAGCTCTAACCGTAGCAGAGGGTGGGCGAGCATCGACCAAGGAGATTTCTCCCACAATTTCGCCACTCGACAGGCGAGCCACTTCCTCACCACCCAAGGCCTCCGCCTGTACTGCGAGAACGCCTTCCAAAACAATGTAGAGGGCGGCGATCGCTTCCCCTTCTTGAATCAAAACAGTCCCCGCTGAGACATGCTGTTTTCGTCCGGCTGTGATTAACCAGTCAAAGTCGCGATCGCTCAGCTCTGCCAAAAGATAAAATGCCTTTTTCATAGTCGGTTTTGACCTGTCAAACGGGGGGCTATACAGGTTGCTCGGCGTAAACTTCCCAATCATACCGCCGAACCTTAGAAATCCTGCCGCTCTTCAGACGGGGAGATATGATAGTCTCCCCCCGATCCATAGGTCCAGGCATCCATGCGACGATGCCAGTAATACTGAGAGGCCGGAGCAAGGCGATTGATCCAGGGCTGAAGGAGTTTGGACAGAGGAGTCAGCCCCGCGTAGAGACCTAGATTGGTATAGTGAACCATCCAGTCCAGCAGGGCTGGGAGGCCCACCTGTGGAATCACCTTCAGCACGATGCCGGGGTAGCGCAACGAGGTCAGGGCGAGCGTCTGCAACAGAGCTGGAAACTGCACCACATCTTGCAAAAATGGCTTGAGCACCGGATCGCCAAGTTGATTCATGGCGGTGAAAACGCTGGAAAGTAACGCATTGATCTGATCGGGGTTGATCTTTTGGTTTACACCGACGCTCATGGCCTGCTGAAATAGCCAGGTGACTGAGAGGTTGGGTTGATAAGGCTGAAGCAAGGCCAGTGCTTTCTGATTGAGTAGGTCGGTCTGGAGTGCTTCGTTGATGCCACGACTCAGCCGCTCCAAGTGCCGGATCATCGCACCAAATCCGCCAAAGCTGAGGGGAGACTGGCTACCGCTGCTGTCACCCACGGGCAAAATCCGATCCCAGGGGAGTTGTAAGGGACTGCGCCGATAGCAGGGAAAGAAGCCAAAGAGGGCTCGCTGAAACTGAAGCTGCTCTAGCTCAACCTGCTGGTATTCCGGCAACAGATGCAGATAGTCTTCAAATAGCGTTTCCAAACTAGGTCGCTCTGGGTCTGCATCTAGGTAGGTAAACAGATAGGTGGTGCGGCCATCGCGGGCCGGGAACGCCTCCCAAAAATATTGGCGCTGCTGTTGAAGTGGCGTAAATGAAGCAAACAAATCTCCAGTCTCGTTCTGGGGAAATCCTTGGGCACAGGTGCCGACAACGAGACAAACGGCATCTGGGGATTGTCCCTGCCGCGCTTGGTGGACAATGGGTGAGAAGTGGCCCATCGCGTCAATTAGAAGTCGGGTGGAAAAGTGGCGATCGCCCCCCACAATCACCCCATTGGGATGAATCGTCGCTTTCGTAAAAGCCGTCTGCTCAAACAGCTGTCCTCCCACTGCCAAAAATTTGGCCTTCAGCCGCTCTAGCAAGAAAACAGGATCAACACCCACATTTAGGACATTTTCAACCCACAACTCCACCCCATCTAGAAAGCTAATCCGGGCGGGATTGTATTCAGTGGCGATCGCCTGCTCCAACTCTGCCAGTGTCAGCAAGCCCAAATCTAGAAATACATTCAGTTCTTGGCGAGAAATATTCCATTCCTGATCTCGTCCTCGCAAGTTGCCCCGCTCTAGCAATGCGACTCGCCATCCCTGCTGGGCAAGGGCTGCGCCCAACAAAATACCTAGCGTTCCACCACAGATTACGACATCCCAATCTGGCGCGATCGCTTCGGCATCTTGCTCAATCACCGTCGGCACCGGGATAGCCCCAGACCGATAGGATTGCCAGCGTTGATCAGCTTGCCGCAGCCCAGTCAACGCATCCCCTGGCAATTGCGAAAGCACCTGCTCCGTTCGGGTCATGATTCACAATTCAAAACTCAGGACCCCTTTAGTGTGACAAGTTCTGAACAAAGTTTCGAGCGATCGCCTACTGCCCTAGTGCGACCGCCACATTTTGGCCACCAAATCCAAAGCTCAAGCAGAGAGCATGGTGACAAGAGGCAATCTGGGCCTGCCTCACCAAATTGAGGTCAAACTCTGGGTCTCGCAATCCTACACAGGGCGGCAAAATCTGATCGTTGAGCGCCATCAGCGTAAGGGCGACTCCTACCGCACCGGAAGCGCCCAGCGTGTGACCCGTGGCCCCTTTGGTAGAGCTAACTGGAACGTCGGCAAACCAGCGCTGTAGGAGGCTAGCTTCGTTGCGATCGTTGAGCTGGGTGGCGGTGCCGTGGGCGTGAATGTAGTCGATTTGGGCAGGGGATAAGCTGCTGCGATACAGGGCATCTTTGATCGCTGCGATCGCCCCCCGCTGATTTGGATCAGGCGCACTGACGTGATAACCATCTGCCGTCAGGCCAAACCCCAACACTCGGCCATAGACAGCCGCCGAACGCTGACGAGCTAGCTGGGCTGATTCCAGCACAAAAACTACTGCGGCCTCACCCAACACCAAACCTTCCCGCTGGCGATCAAACGGATAGGCTCCTGTCTTCGCCAAAGCCCCCATTTTCTCAAAGCCAATTAGCGTCAAAGGTGAGATCGGCGCTTCGACGGCACCAACCAAAACGCGCTGACATTGCCCTGTTTGGAGCAGTTCATACCCTTGGGCGATCGCCCAGAGTCCCGTAGCACAGGCAGCCATTGGAGCCAAAACCGGACCTGTCGCGCCGATATGCCGAGCCGTCGCGATCGCCAGCATGTGCGGCAGCGTTTCGGGCCAGATTGCTAGATCGGCAGGTTGGGCAAGGGGCGATCGCCAAGATTGATGGAGCTGTTCCCACTGCGATTGTTGGTTACGGCTAGAGCCAATTACCACACCGCAATCGGGCTGAGGGATCGCCAATTGGGCATCTTGCAACGCGGCTGACACCACTGGATCCAGGAGAGCCATTGGTGTAGTCGGCTGCTGGCCAACCAGCGCCAATGGCCGAGGCGGCAAGTCAGCAAAGGGCTGGTAATACCCAATTCCCGAAGCCCCTGCTAGCAGCTTGTGCCAAGTTTCCCCCAGCGTTCCCAGGGCCGAAATCAGCCCTATTCCCGTAACGACAACGTCCACAAAATCCAACGATTTTTAACTAAGTGAATTAGTTTACGTGGATTAGTTCGTTGGAGATGGAGGGGTGCCGCCCCCGGTGGTGAGATTTTCAGCCCCAGCCACGACGCGAGCTGACTCTAGGCGATCGCCCTGCTGAATCTGATCCACGACTTCCATGCCGTCAGTCACATAGCCAAACACCGCATAGCTGCCATCCAAAAAGCTCAGATCGGCCAGCGTGATGTAAAACTGGGCAGAAGCCGAATCGGGCATTCCCGAGCGCGCCATTGCCACCGCTCCGCGAGTATGACGCAGCTGGGGAGCTTGATCCAACGTCCGGCTGTATTCCGGTGCGGTCGCGCCCTGAGGCTTAATTTCTAGTGGAATGTAACGAGGGTTGCCTGTGGTCGGATCAACAAAGCTTCCCGTGCCCAAACGCTCAGTTGGCACATTGGGATCAGTACTTTGAGGATCGCCACCCTGCACCACAAATGGCTCAGGCTCTCGCACAACCCGATGAAAGATTGTGCCGTCGTAGACGCCTCGCTGCACCAGATCAACAAAATTTCCTGCCGTGATGGGCGCATTTGCCCCATCGACCCGAATTGTGATCGGAGAGCCATCCACAACCAGCGCCACCGTCGCCTCTCCATCTAGACGAGGCAAATCCGCGAAGGGATCCGTCGTAGACGTGGGCGCTTCAGTCGCCTGAGGACTTTCAGGAGCCGGAGCAGTGGTCGTTTGATCTGGAGAACAGCTTCCCAGAAGCAATGCTCCGACCACCAGGCAAGACATTAACCAGCGACGCAGCATATGAGTTTGAGTTTGCATATTTCGTAACCGAATCAACCCCAGTTTTCTATCATCTCACGGAGACCTCACCCTACTCACCTAGGGAAGATCGAGCCCAGAATCAGCATTGGCAGCGTAGATGCTACAGCCCTTCTAGCGGCACCTGCAAAAAGCGGGCCAATTCTGCCCCTTGATTTTCTAACTCAGACAAGGGAATCGGCTGTCCCACTCGGGTCAGGGGAATGTCGCCTTTGCCCTTAATCCGCAAGTAGAGGGCGCGACGGGGATTCAAACCTTCTTTGATATCAACCCGAATCGCTTGAATATCTTCTAGAGGATGCACAACCTCAATTTGACGATTCTTGCCCGGAAAGCCCCACCGAAAAATCTGAACCTTACCCGTTTCTCGATTGAACTCGTTTTGTCCGCCGCCCACATTCCAAAGAATGACCAGCCACAGGTAGAAGGCAAGCAGCAGGCCAGCAGAGCCATACAAGCCCATCACCAGGCCTTGGGGGATAAAAATCAGGTCGGTTGGATTGGCGAACGGCAGCAGGTTGATTTTTGTATAGCTGGAAATGGCGGACAGCAGAAAACCGAGCGAGCCTAACAAAATTACCGATGCCCACCAATAGTTACTAAGACGACGAGCCCCCACAATGGGTTGGCGGAGTACCTGATTGTTTGCGATCGCTATTGGTGTAGCCATGAACGTTTAGCTAATTGGGTTTGAAAACAGTGGATTAACAGGAGTCGGCTAAATGGAGCCAACCCTTTCTACAATTATCAAGCGCTGTGGCGATTTATGGCACCGACTTGGCAATCTGGTTTAGCATAATCTCCAATGGCGCGATCGCTTACCCAGCGGCAGATTTAGCGCTATCCTAGCCTAAGTAGGCACTAAAAAACTTCCTGAGATTTGCTTGAAGCTTTGTAACGATTTTAGAGAGCGTGTATCATATAAAAACGTTAAATCTTAGCTGTTAACGTTCGTCGGTTGTCTCTTGGACAGGTGAACCGAGTGCTTGAGCGCGATCGCATTTTGGCACTCGCCGACGTAAAGTTAAAAGTGCACCGTCTCCTCTAACAGGTGAGTCTTGTACTTCTGTAAAGGCGCGCCATATAAAAGTCTAAGGACTCGATGCAATATTAAGAGGATATGAAATGACCATAGCAATGGGACGCGCGCAAGCCGAGCGAGGGTGGTTCGACGCCCTCGATGACTGGCTCAAGCGCGACAGATTCGTCTTTGTCGGTTGGTCTGGAATCTTGCTGTTTCCCTGTGCCTACCTGGCCGTGGGCGGA
>JBGTGR010000074.1:0-101698 GCA_041746655.1 Elainellales cyanobacterium
ATGCGCTCTGCAGCAGACTCAGACCGTGAGTCGATAACAGCCGGAGTAGGGGTGGGAGGCAGACGCATAAACGCTAGAACCATTGGAACTAGCCTGAAACTCTAGCATCTTTAGGCTCCCCTGAGAATGAAATGGCCCTGCACTCCTACCTGGGGAACTCGTGGGAGTAACTGTGTCTTGATTAATTCTCGTCCCCACCAAAGAACACCGATCACTCCAAGGACAAGAATGAGAGGCATTAATATTAAAAAGAAATCCTGCAAGAAGATGAATGTTCCCTGTCGAACTGCGCTCCAAAGCTTGTAGCTAATGGATGTTAATGTCAGTATGCAGACTAGTAGGAAAAGACGGATAATCCAGTCTACCTGCCCTAAGGTTAAGTTGCTAGAGGGCTCATTGTTTTGAGGATATGGATATAAATTATCTTGTTCCGGATCAACATCCGAAATAATGAACATTCCGAGAGCTTCAGTATCTTTTCGGCTATCTGCTAACAGAAGGCTATCAATGCCCTGATTATCATAAATACCTCCATCCATTAAAGCTAAAGAATCAAATTTTCCATCTTTACTGATCTCAGCTTTGACGCTATTAAACACCTGATTATTAGGCCAAACAAAATCCTGAGGAAATTCTAATGGCTCAAACCCGCCTGGAAAGCAAGACGAGGCGGCTACGATATCAGCCAGACGAATATCTTTTGCTGATTCTCTGGAAATGAATACCTTGCCGTTGCCAATGCGTGCACGATGATTAGCACTTGTCTGAAAGCGAAAAGCATCTCCTGTGCGAAACTCCGTTGCATTAAAGGCAATTTCCCGCACTGGAATTTCTGCATCAAGAATAGTTCCAAAGGTGTAAGGACTGCCGTCAGGAGATTTTAGAAAAGTATCAGCATATATGTTAGCGATTGATAGGATTAGTTTCCGTTCACCTGATGGCACACGCATAGCACCCTGGCTCAAGTCTGCTAATGCTGCTTGGAATAAATTTACATCTTGTAGAAACAAATAAAAGCTTCGGAAAAAGTCAGGAAAGGGAACCTTTTCTACTAAAGATAGAATATATTTTGAACCCGTAAAACTTCCTCCTGAGACAGTCGATAGTCTTCTTAATTGAGGAAGTAGTTTGATGCGATCAAGATAGGCTAAGGTGCCGAGATGAAAAGCTGCCGCACGATAACCACCTCCTGACAAGGAGAGGCCAAGTGGAAGCTCACGCAAATCCTGAGGCCGTTCGTCGGATATCTGCTCAAAATCTAGAGGGGTATCTACCACTACAGTTCACTCCTATTATCTAGAAATCTTCAGTTAAGCTAATGCACCTACTCTTCCCAAAGAGCAAGGTTAGCTAGATGTCAAATTTGATACTTTCCTAGACCAAAATCAACAAAGCTGGTGTCTTACAAGAATGGCGTATGGTTGGAATTATAAGGAATTTCAACTGTAAAAGCTGAAATTTCCCCCAAATGGGTGGTGTGGCGCTAAGGGTGCATCCCAGTTTTGCAACTTACCCTCATCCCCCAGCCCCTTCTCCCTAATGAGAAGGAGAGCCGGATCGGAAGTCCCTCGCCCTTGGAGAGAGGGATTTAGGGTGAGGGCTACAAAAGTGACATGCTCCCTCATGGTTTATGATTTCTTCCCATACTTGATTGGGTGCATCGCCTACCCGTAAGTCATCTTGCCAATTCAAGTTTTTTCGTAATATCTCATTTGGAGGGAGTGATTTAACCTAAAAGACATAGTGCTTTTTTAGGTAAACAAACATGCTATCGCTTCCTGACTATTGCGTGATCTCACAAATTTATGAAAGTGAGAATTCATTGGTTTATCGCGGTAGTCGAGAGGCAGATTTGCAGCCGCTAGTGTTCAAAGTTCTGAAGCAGAATTATCCAACGCCCAAGGAGTTGGCTCGCTATCGGCAAGAGTATGAGATGACGCGATCGCTGAACCTGGAAGGGGTAATCAAGGTCTATGGGATCGCCCCCTATCAAAATACGCTGGTAATGTTTCTGGAAGACTTTGGGGGAGAGTCTTTAAAGCATTGGCTGACGGAGCGATCGCTCTCTTTGGAGGAAGTCCTCACCATTGGAATTCAGATCACTGAGAGTCTAGGCCAAGTTCACCAGCAGCAGGTGATCCACAAAGACATTAATCCTAGCAATGTGGTTTGGAATCCGACGACTGGGCAACTCAAGCTGATTGACTTTGGGATTGCCAGCCGGATTACGCGGGAAACATCCACCCTGCGCAGCCCCAGCGTATTGGAGGGGACGCTGGCCTACATGTCTCCAGAACAGACGGGGCGAATGAACCGATTGATCGACTATCGCACCGATTTTTATGCCTTGGGTGCCACGTTATATGAATTGCTCACTCAGCACATCCCCTTCAATACCGATGATGCGCTGGAGCTGGTTCATTGCCACTTGGCCAAGCATCCAGTTGCACCAAGCGATCGCCTCTCTGCAATTCCCCAACCCGTTTCTGATATCGTCATGAAACTATTGGCGAAAACCGCAGAAGATCGCTACCAAAGCAGTCGAGGCATCCAGGCTGATCTAGAAACCTGTCTGACTCAATTGCAAGCCACAGCTCAGATTCTTCCCGGCGCAATTGTCCCCTTTGCTCTAGGCCAGCACGATAGCTCAGATATCTTTCAAATCCCCCAGAAACTCTACGGCAGAGAGCGGGAAGTTGAGACCTTGCTAGCGGCCTTTGAGCAAGTGGCCGCCAGTCAGTCATCAACGAGCAAATTGATGCTGATCTCCGGTTACTCTGGTATTGGTAAAACATCGTTAGTGCAGGAAATCTACAAGCCTATTACCCAACAACGGGGATGCTTTATTAGCGGAAAGTTTCATCAATACCAAGGTGATATTCCCTATTCTGCATTTGTCAGCGCCTTTGCAGAGTGGGTAGAACAATTGCTAACCGAACCAGAAGCGCAGCTAACCCAGTGGCGAGAAAAATTACAGGCTGCTTTAGCGCCAAATGCTCAGATCATGGTGGATCTGGTGCCTCAAATAGAACTGATTGTGGGACAGCAGCCTCCGGTTGCAGAACTGCCACCAACCGAATCTAGAAACCGCTTTAATCGCGTATTGCAACAGTTTATTCAAGTATTGGCTCAGCCTGAGCACCCATTGGTGCTTTTTTTGGATGATTTGCAATGGATAGGTGCTGCATCTCTGCAATTGATTCAGATGTTAATGACCTCAGATGTTCCTTTCCTGTTTTTAATTGGGGCCTACCGAGACAACGAAGTCAGCAACACTCATCCTTTAATGCTGGCGATCGCAGAGCTGAAAAAAGCAGGCATTACAATTGAGGCGATCGCCCTCTCTTCCCTTCAAGAAACAGATGTTCAGCAATTATTGGCAGATACCCTCTTTCCCACTGCGCCACTGTCGAGTGCCTCTGCTGAAGTTGCTCCCTTGGCTAATCTGGTGTTGAGCAAGACCAATGGCAATCCTTTCTTTGTCAATGAGTTTTTGCGGGCGCTGTATATTGAAGAGCTTTTAACCTTTGACTATGAACGCAATCGATGGCAATGGGCGATCGCCGATATCCAGCAGCGCAATATAACCGCCAACGTAGTAGAGTTGCTGATTGCTAGAATTCAACGTTTGCAGCCTAGTACACAGGACGGATTGCGCCGTGCTGCCTGCATTGGCAACCAGTTTGATCTTCAGACGTTAACGTTTTTGCTCCATTCAGCAGATATCTTGCCGCAGCCTAATGTCGCAGGGGCGATCGTACTGCTGCAAGAAGCCGTCAATCTTGGCTTAATCATGCCCTTAAACAATAACTATAAGCAAATTGAGTTAGGTATTTCGCTAAGCAGCTCTATCCAGGTTGATTCTATCCAGGCCAGTTCTATCCAGACGAGCGATGCTCCTCGCATAGAGTATAAATTTACCCATGACCGAATTGAACAAGCTGCATACTTGCTCAATTCCGAAGCAGAAAAGCTCTTGATTCATCGCCAAATTGGGCTGCAATTGTTGCAAAATACTCCCCTCCATCAACAGGGTCAACACCTATTCGATATTGTCAACCACCTCAACTTAAGCCGGTCGTTGATTTCATCCCGATCAGAGCGAGGCAGATTGGCCCAGCTCAATCGTTTGGCTGGCGAAAAGGCACGGGCTTCTACAGCCTATGGCGCGGCACTTCAATATTTTCAGACCGGGCTGGACTTGCTACCGACCAATAGCTGGCAGACAAGCTATGACCTGACGCTAGCTCTCTATAACGCAACGGCAGAGGCTGCCTATCTCAACGGCAGTTTTAAGCAAGTCGAGCAACTCTCCCAATGTGTGATTGATCAGGCTCAGAACTTACTAGACAGAGTAAAAATTTATGATATTCAAATTCAGGCTTGTGTTGCTCAGAGTGAGTTGTTGGGGGCTATTCAAATCGGTTTGCAGTTTCTTGAGCAGTTAGGCGTAGATCTTCCCGGCCAGCCTAGCCCCGAGGATGTTCAGCACGCCCTTTCTCATATCGCTGCGAAATTAGCAGATCGACCCATTGAAGCATTGATCGATCTCCCTACCTTGTCTGATCCAACAGTACTGGCCGCTATGCAACTGTTGACTAGCATGTGTGCGGCGGCTTTCTTGGCAGTACCCCCTCTGTTTTTGCTGGTCGTACTCAAGATGGTAGAGTTGCTGGTTGATTACGGAAACATGACGCTAGCACCGTTTGCCTATGCGGCCTATGGCTTAATTCTGTGTGGTGTCACTTTTGAGATTGAAACAGGTTATCAATTTGGCCAACTAGCCCTAAAACTGCTTGATCGTTTGGACTCAAGAGCGATTGAAGCAAGAACACTCTTTCCGGTCAGCAACCAAATCAATATCTGGAAATATCACCTCAAAGAGAGTCTAAAGCCGCTTCAGAAGTGCTATCAGGTGGGGGTTGACTATGGTGACTTAGAATTTGCTGGCTACGGTGCCATGCACTTCTGTGGATATTCCTTTGCGGCAGGGCAACCTCTAACCGAGATGCGGCAGCACTTAGCTGATTATGCTCTGGCGGTCAAACAAATTAATCACTCTGCGGGTTGTCATTTTATTGGAATTTGCTGGCAGACGGTCTTGAATTTAACTGAGCCAGTCTTGCAGCCAGCGGTATTGTCGGGCTCAGCCTATGATGAGGCCATGCAATTCCCGCAGATGCAGCAAACCAACTTTCAGGGAGGACTGTTTTTTTTCTATCTGAACAAATTGTTTCTAGCCTATTTGTTTCAAGATGCCAATCAGGCGATCGCCTATGCTGTTGAGGCTGAGAAATATTTAGCAGCCATGACTGGAGCTGCACTAGTCGCTATTTTTCGCTTTTATGATTCTCTGGCCCATCTCGCTGTTTATCCAACCGCTTCAGCTGTAGAGCAAGCCACAATTCTTGAAAAAGTCGCCATAAATCAGGCATTGATGCACCTCTGGGCAACTCACGCCCCGATGAATTATTTGCACAAGTGGCATCTAGTCGAGGCTGAGCACTATCGCGTATTAGGGGAAAATGCAGCGGCGATCGCCCACTACGATCAAGCGGCAGATCTGGCCAAAGAACATGATTACATTCATGAAAGAGCTGTGATCTATGAGCGAACTGCCCTGTTTTATCTAGAACAGGGTAAGGAAATCATTGGGAGAGCCTACTTGCAAGAATCTCGATATTGCTATCTAAGTTGGGGAGCAACGACCAAGGTTAAAGCCTTAGAAGAAGATTATACTCAGCTACTTCAACCCTCAGAAGGGGTTGGGGCGATCGCAGTCAATCCAAAAGGATCCTTGACCAGCACAGGCAACAGTCCATCTGAAACGCTAGATCTGGCAACTGTAATCAAAGCATCTCGGGCACTATCGGGCGAACTCAATCTGGAAAAGCTACTGGAACAGCTGATGACGCTGGTGTTGCAAAATGCCGGAGCGCAAGCCGGAACGCTTTTGCTGGAAGTTGATCAGCAACTCTGCATTGAAGCGAGCGGCACTGTGGACCCTGTAACAATTGTGGTGCGGCAATCGATTCCACTAGAAGATAGTGAGCTACCCCTTTCACTGATTCAGTATGTGGCTCGAAAGCAGGAAACTGTTGTTTTAGAGAATGCCGCTCAGGAAGGGCTATTTGCTGGCGATCGCTACATCCAGTCCTGCCAACCCAAGTCAGTGTTGTGTACTCCAATTCAAGGACATGGCAACTTGATTGGTATTTTGTACCTCGAAAACAATCTGACGACCAATGCATTTACGCCCAGTCGGGCCGCGCTTTTGCAGGTGTTAACGGCTCAAGCGGCGATCGCCCTTGAAAATATCCGTCTCTACGAGCAACTAGAAACCTATTCCCAAACTCTAGAAACTAGTAATCAAGCCTTACAACAGGAAGTAAGCGATCGCCGTCATGCTGAAGAGCAACTTCGCCAAAGCCTGACGGAGCGGGAAATTTTGCTCAAAGAGCTTCACCACCGCGTTAAAAACAACTTGCAAATTATTTCCGGACTACTCCAACTCCAATCTCAAAGCGTGACTGATGTTGCAACGATTAACATCCTGCGAGAAAGTCAGCATCGCATCGAGTCAATGTCGCTGATTCACAAGAAGCTTTATGCCTCTACTGACTTTGGCGAGATTGACTTAGCAGACTACATTCCCAGTCTGGCAAGTAATCTCTTAGCCTCTTATCAGATTATCCCCAATCGCGTTACCCTTCAAATGGACATTGCCCCCATCTCACTAAATATTGATCAGGCCATTCCCTGCGGATTAGTTATCAACGAACTGGTCTCCAATGCTTTAAAGTATGCCTTCCCCGACGGACGCAAAGGCAAAATCTACCTTTACCTGAAAATCCTTTCAGACAATCAGGTGAAGCTGACCATCCAAGACAACGGCATTGGGTTACCAGAAACCATAAATTGGGAGTATGCTCAATCTTTGGGGCTTTCGCTTGTGCATGACTTGGTGGTAGAACAGCTAGAAGGTAGTCTAGTTGTCGAACGAGAGCGGGGAACAACTTTCAAAATTCAATTTCCCCCGACACCACTCTTAGCTGCTCGATTGAGGGTAGAAAGGCAACCATAGGCAAATTGCTGCATTGCTGTGCTTAAAATCCCAAAATGATGGTTTTTCAGGGATACTTTTTTATAGGCCTCATATCCCCTAGCAAGACGAAACGTTCTACCTGTAGAAGTGGATCCAATGGTGCAAGCCAAAATTTTAGTGGTTGAAGATGAGGTCATTGTAGCCCGCACGATTGTCAACCAACTGACACAGTTGGGTTATTCCGTAGTGGGTAGAGCATCTTCTGGAGCCGCCGCCATTGAACAAGCCAATAGCACCCAGCCCGACCTAGTGCTGATGGATGTCGTGTTGAAAGGCGAAATGGATGGGATTACTGCCGCTAGCCAAATTTGTAGCGAGCACGATATACCCGTTGTATTTCTAACTGCATATGCTGATGAAAGCACGCTACAGCGGGCAAAAAACACCCTGCCGTTGGGATATATTGTCAAGCCCTTCAGCCCAGCAGAATTGCGGGTTGCGGTTGAGCTAGCCCTGTTTAAGCACCAAGTCGAGCAGGAACTCCGGAGTAATCAAGCTTATCTGGCTACGCTGCTGCGCTCTATGAATGATGCTGTGATCGCGACCGATGAGGAAGGCTTGGTTACGTTCATGAATCCGGCGGCAGAGACCTTAACAGGATGGCGAGAAGCAGAAGCCTTTGGTAAAGAAGCGGTGGAGGTATTGCATCTCGTAGATGAAGTAACGGATCTGCCGAGCGAGCATCCTGTAGCTCAAGTCTTAAAAACTCAAGAAGTGGCCTCTTTAAAGGAATTTACAGCCCTAGTCAATCGGCAGGGCGATCGCATTCCAATTGGTGATAGCGCGTCGCCAATCCATCGCCAACCAGGGGAGCTAAGTGGAGTCGTCGTGGTGTTCTGGGACATGAGTGCTTATCGCCAGAGTAAGCTATTGGAAAAAGCACTGGAGAAAGAGCAGGAACTCCATCAGCTCAAAACCCAATTTGTTTCAACCGTTTCTCACGAATTTCGTAACCCTCTAGCCGTAATCCGGACTGCCGCTGAGCTGCTAGATCTGCGTGGGGCAACGCTGCTGGATGAAAAGATGAAAACGTATGTGCAGCGAATCAAAGCCTCCGTGCAACAGATGAATCAACTCATGGAAGATGTGTTGCTAATGGGGCGGATTGAGGCAGAGCGATTGCAATTTTTGCCTACCGTAGTCGATCTCCGGCAGCTGTGTCAGGATATTCTTGAAGAATGCTCTCTCTACCGAACGGACACCCATCAAGTAGTCTTTACCCCTCCAAATGAATCCTTGGAGACCTGGATGGATGAAAATCTTCTCCGCTTGATCTTGACCAATTTGTTGAGCAATGCTCTTAAGTATTCCCCAATGGGTGGCAGAATTGATCTGACCTATCGCTATGAGGCAGAGGGAGACGGAAACGGAAAAACAGTAATCTTTTCAGTGCAAGACCAAGGCATTGGAATTTCCGATTCTGAACAAGCTCAACTATTTGAATCATTTTTTCGAGCTTCCAATGCTCAATCTATCCAAGGCACAGGATTGGGATTGGCGATCACCAAGCAATGTATAGAACTCCATCAAGGGCAAATTGAAGTTGTCAGTCAGCTCGGTGCGGGTACAACCTTCACCGTGGTCTTGCCCTGCGCTATGTCTAAAGGCATAGAGTACTCAGAATAGAGCTACCTGAAAGCTTTAAACTAAGTTCCGTAGATTTTCTGAAGTGTCCTGAAGGTGCAATGGGCAAGATCAAGATAGCAGCTCAGGAACTTTCAGCAACCCAATTGAGTCTGCTTTAGCAAGATAGTGACTGGTTAGCCACAGCTTGTTAAAGGTCGTAGCTGAAATGCAGGAAATTAATATGACAGAAATGATTGGTTATCTTTATTCTCTGTTCGCCTTACTGGTTTTCTGTTTGTGCCTCAAGTCTTTCTTTCAAGATCGTTCCACTCCCAAAACAGACCTCACCTCCTGGATTGTTGTGCTATTAGCAACGGCTTTTTGGCCGATCGTGGTGCCGTTTGCCTATTTTGAACGGATCAACTAACAGGGGCGATCGCCCAGCCCCTCTCACTAGTCTTGCGGCGAGCCAGCCGATGCTTGCGGTGAGTCATTGCTACCCATCTTCCAGACCTTCCAACCTGTAACACTTTGCCAATAGAGGCTGCCGACGCTGAAGAGAAAGATCAGATAGGCGACAGCTTGAGCTAAGTAAAGCTTTTCCCGATAGCCAAACAGCGCTTTGAACAAGACGCCAGGAAATTGGTGATCCGGCAAAATTGCACTTAGATTCCACACTTGGGGCCCTAGAAGGCAAGATGGCCCTGCACCCAAGCAGATCGAACTCATCTGGGGGTTGATTTGCGCTAAGGCAGCGGCGGCAGCGTCAACGTGCTTTAAGGCGCTGATTACCAGCCCTGAAACGATCAGCAGCAGGAAGATTCCCATGACTTGGAAAAAGCGGCGGAGGTTAATCTTCACTCCCAGCTGAAATAGCAAAATCCCCACGCCGACTGCACCCGCAAGACCTGCGATCGCTCCTCCAATTGGCATCCAGCCTGCTTGAAACTGCGCGGCAATGAAGAGAACCGTCTCAAATCCTTCTCGCAAAACTGCTAGGGTAATCAAGCTAAACACACCCCATCCAGCGCCCTGTGTCTGGAGGACTGAACCGATCGCGCCTTCTACCTCTGCTTTTAGGGTGCGGGCCTGCTGCGTCATCCAAACCAACATCCAACTGAGCAGGGCGATCGCCCCAATGGTAAATGTGCCTTCCAGTAAAGGCTTGATGACGGGTGCATAAGCCTGATCTGACGCCTCTAGCGCTACAATCAGGCCACTAAACAAGATGCCAACTAAAACACTGGCAACGACCCCGACGCCAATCCCAGCATATACCCAAGGATTAAGGCGCGTTTGTTCTGCCTTTTTCAAATACGCCAGCACAATGCCAACGACTAGAGCCGCCTCCACGCCTTCTCGCAGCGTGATCACAAAGGTGGGCAGCGCAGCACTAAAATCCATACCTCATTCCTATTACAGGCCTGTACAAGTTCATTAGCCGAATGACTTCAGCCTAATTCCTAGTATGGATCTACTTTTCTGCGCTGTGGACAGTGCTGGGGCCACTGCTCCGGTTCGGCTCAGTGGTGGATCTCGACATTCATGACGTAGTGACCCATCCGCAGCTGATTGGCCCACAGCTCATATTCGACACGGAGGTGTTGGGGGAGCGGTGTTTGGTTGAGTGATAGCCGACGGGTAAAGTTTCGCAAGCGCATCTGGTCGCCTCGCGCCAAGGACTCGTTTTGGAGCCAGTAGCGGCTCGATCCATAGACCCCTTGTTCCCAAAAGTGACGATAGCTAAATTTGCCATTGCCCTGCATGGTCATGATGACGCGGTAGGGTGAAATCTCTAACCACAGCAGCCGAGGCGTTTGGATTGTGGGAAGAGTCACCACATCTTGATTGGTGTGCGTTGATGGTTCGGTCGCCCAGCTCTGAATGACAGGCTCTGTCAAAAGCAGATGAAACTGCTCCTGATCTTTTTGATAGAGCGTAGCTGAGGTTTCTAGGACAGACCACAAGGGCAAGTCAAACGCCATCAGCGTCAGGGAAACAGGCTTGCGATGCTCAGTCAACATAGGCCCAGCGATTGAAGTGTAGATGAAACAAGTCGCCTGATGGGACTCAGAAAGCGGTAGGATGACTAGCGCCAACTCTGTCAGTTTATCCCAATGCCAGCTGCTACTATCACCTTAAACACTACGGAAACTCATCATTCGTTGACGATCCAACCGTCGGTGGCAGGACTTTCGTTACAAGGCTCGATTCATGTCCCCGGAGATAAGTCGATTTCTCATCGGGCTTTGATGTTGGGGGCGATCGCCACGGGTGAAACTCAGATTCAAGGGTTGCTGCTCGGAGAAGATCCCCGCAGTACTGCTAGTTGTTTTCGAGCGATGGGGGCCGAAATTTCTGAACTGAATTCTGATCTGGTGCGGGTAAAGGGGATTGGTTTGGGTCAGCTGCAAGAGCCGATGGATGTCCTAAATGCAGGCAACTCCGGCACCACAATCCGGCTGATGTTGGGCATTTTGGCGTCCCATCCGGATCGCTTTTTTACGGTAACGGGGGATGAGTCGCTGCGATCGCGCCCCATGTCGCGAGTGATTCAACCGCTGCAACAAATGGGAGCCCAAATCTGGCATCGAGCCAACGGACTGGCTCCTTTAGCAATCAAAGGCCAGACGCTCACCCCGATTCACTACCGCTCTCCGATTGCCTCAGCTCAGGTCAAATCCTGCGTTTTATTGGCTGGGCTGATGGCAGAAGGACAGACCACCGTAACAGAGCCAGCCCGATCTCGAGACCACAGCGAACGCATGCTGCGAGCGTTTGGGGCAGAGGTGATCGTTGACCCAGAGACCTGTAGCGCCACTGTCACGGGGCCAGCTCGCTTGCAAGGGCAAACGGTAATTGTTCCTGGAGACATTAGCTCTGCGGCCTTCTGGCTAGTCGCTGGAGCCATTGTGCCCGGTTCCAATCTCCTCATCCAGAATGTAGGCGTTAACCCGACCCGAACTGGCATCCTAGAAGCACTAGAGCAGATGGAAGCCGACATTACGCTAGAGAATCAGCGCACCGTGGCGGGAGAGCCCGTTGCTGATCTGCGGGTGCGTCACAGCCAGCTCAAAGCCTGTACGATCAGCGGAGATCTGATCCCTCGGCTAATTGATGAAATTCCAGTTCTGGCCGTGGCGGCGATCTTTGCCCAAGGGACAACCGTGATTCGCGATGCGGCAGAGTTGCGGGTGAAGGAAAGCGATCGCCTTGCGGTTATGGCCAGCCAACTCAACCAGATGGGGGCGCAGGTGGATGAGTTGCCCGATGGTTTAGAAATTGTGGGTGGGACTCCTTTAGTCGGAGCAGAGCTAGACAGCTATACCGATCACCGCATTGCCATGAGTCTGGCGATCGCCGCCCTTAATGCCTCTGGCACCACTGTCATTCACCGCGCTGAAGCGGCTGCGATCTCTTACCCCAATTTCACTGCAACCCTGCAGCAAATCTGTCGGTAAGCCATCGAAAATAAGCTAAAATCCAAATCTACACTTTTCTTAATGTTCCATTCTTAACATTCCATTACCTTACGACATGTCTTACGACTGGCTGACGCCTAGCCACTGGGTCATGCTGGGCCTATTGGTGGGGTTTGCGATCGCCCACAGTGGTCTCGCGGCCCTCAGACCCAAGGCCGAAAAACTGATTGGGCCACGGCCTTTCCGCATCTTGTTTGCGTTGGTGAGCTTGCCCCTCGCGGTGGTACTGATCACCTACTTCATTAACCACCGCTACGATGGCCTCCAACTGTGGAATGTGCAGGGTGTTGCGGGGATGCAAACCCTCGTGTGGGTGCTTTCTGGTATTTCATTTTTGTTTCTCTACCCCGCAACTTTCAATCTGTTGGAGATCGCCGCCATTCAAAAGCCAGAGGTGCATCTCTTTGAAACGGGCATTATCCGCATCACGCGCCATCCGCAGATGGTGGGGCAGGTAATTTGGTGTGTTGCCCATACGCTGTGGCTAGGCACCACATTTACTATCCTGACCTCTGCAGGGCTGATTTTGCACCATTTGTTTGCAGTTTGGCATGGCGATCGTCGCCTGCAATCTCGCTATGGCGAAGCATTTGAGGCTGTTAAAGCTCGAACTTCGGTTGTGCCGTTTTTGGCGATGTGGCGAGGGCAGCAGACACTCAAGTGGCAAGAATTTTTGCGACCCGCCTACCTCGGTGTTACAGCTTTTATTGTGCTGCTTTGGTGGGCGCATCCGTTCCTAATTCAAGCAACCAGTCAGGTCAGTTGGTGAAGATTCACAGGTGGCAGCGTCTGCGATAGCAAATGTGACAGCAAATGTGACAGTGCAGGCCTGATTTTCGGGGTGAGCTTGTGCCAGTTTGGGAAATTTTGTGGACACTGGAAAAAGCGTCACACTGTTCCAGTCGATTGGCAACAAATCGCCCACACTAAATCTAGCGTTTAACTGTCCTGTTGCCCTGCAGCCTAGCTGTGGGGCAGTTTTATTGGCAGGGCCTACAAAAATTTTGGTAGGGAAAATCTTAGTGAAAATCTTTCGGTGGGTCTAGACTGCGATCGCCACACCCTATAGGCGATCGCCAGCCCATTTGACGTCAGACAAAGTGTTCCTAGCCCCAACAAAATATAGGTTGGCACCATCACCACACCAATCAGCAGCCAAGTGAGCACATGGAGCACCATCATGAGCGCATAGAGACTGGCGACTCCTGCCATAAGCCCAACTTGAGCAAAAGAGCGCTGCGTTCCGGCAAAGATCAGAGTTTGCGTCGTCGCCATCAGGTTCATTGGAACTAAAGCCGCGCAGATGGCCACGCAGTGCATACGAGAAAACTCAAGTAAAGGCTGAAATTCAATCATGCAGTTGTATCCAGAATACAAGGATTGCTAAAGAGGGGCTGGATGAAACCCACTTCTGCAATCATATCTACCCTAATCATAGTGATTAGCTGTCAGTAGGTTTTGCGATCGCGCCCCTAACCCCTCGTTTTAGTCAGCGTTCTTTGCAGAGTACCCCTGAAACGCTCAGCGAAGTTACTCAGAGCAACAGTTTGTAAAGTTTAATCGGTCTTCATGTCGGGAGGCAGAAAGCTCATGTTTGCTTTATAAAGGGGCGATCGCTCCCCCATCTCCTCCACCTTTTTCTGAGAACGAAGAAAGCAAACCCCAATATTCTCATCTCAATCAGTCTTCTCAAACTTAAGCCAGGAGAGAAACGTAGGTATGGTATGAAATGCAACCTTGGGCAAAAGTGTTTTCTACCGAATTCCGTAAAAGCTCGGAGAGCAGCTGAGCAAGGTTTCATCAAAATAAGACAGAAATACTCTGCCATTTTGCCTCAGTATCAAGCATGATCAAAAAAGCACATGCTCAACTTGCAGAGCCGAGGTAATCCCAATGTCTACTCAAGTCTCCACCCCAAACCTTCATCTTCCCGTCAAAGCCGCAACTGCGCTAACAGTCAATACCGTTTGTTTCGTTTATCCCAACGGAGAAGTGGTTGTGAGTGAAAGGCAATTAGACGCAGGAGAACTTGCTCAAGCTCACAAAGCTTAAGAATTGTAGGGAGACATTGTCGCACCGCAAACGAACTAAAACGAACTAAAACAAACTATTTGCCGCTGTAGTAAAACGCGACTTCTTTCTCTTTTAGCGGCGCAAACCCTGCATCTGATAGCATTTGGTTGAGATCTGCCTGGGAAATGTGTTTTGCCCCAATCCGGACAATCCGAGAACGCATCGTATTACTAACACCACTGCGCTGCCGTCCCGCCTCAAGCGCCATAACCTTGTGATAAAGGTCGAGCTTCTCGGTTGGGATGGCCGAACCATCAAAATCGATGCCACTGGCGATCGCAGTATCGATAGCATCTGCTCCTAGCGTTTTGGGAGCTGAATCAGGCTGAGAAGACATAGCGGCCTCACGAACGTTCACCGACGTATTCTATCAGGGGGCTGATGCGTAACGTGCTGCTCCTAAAGAAAATCTTTGCTGAGACTATCTATTCGGAAAAGTTGACTACTCTGAAGGAGAACAGTCCCTCAAGAACTGATAGCGTCGTCCAGACAGAGTGAGCAGAGAGTCTTATGGCACAGAGTTTCGGTGTAATTGGCCTAGCCGTCATGGGTGAAAACCTAGCGCTTAACGTTGAGCGCAATGGATTTCCGGTCTCAGTGTACAACCGTACATCCGAGAAAACAGACGCCTTCATGGCGAAGCGAGCGCAGGGTAAGAACGTTAAGGCAACCTATTCGCTTGAGGAATTTGTCCAATCCCTAGAGCGTCCCCGCAAAATTCTCATCATGGTCAAAGCAGGGCGACCTGTTGATGCAGTCATCGATCAACTTAAACCCTTGTTAGATGATGGTGACATGATCATTGATGGGGGCAACTCCCTTCACGAAGATACAGATCGCCGAGTGCAAGACCTTGAGTCAATGGGCTTACGGTTCATTGGCATGGGTGTCAGCGGTGGCGAAGAAGGTGCGCTCAACGGCCCGAGCATCATGCCAGGTGGCACTAAAGCGGCCTATGACGAGATTGAGCCGATTGTGACAAAAATTGCGGCTCAAGTGGAAGATGGCCCCTGCGTCACCTACATTGGCCCTAGAGGAGCAGGACACTACGTCAAAACCGTCCACAACGGGATTGAATATGGCGATATGCAGCTGATTGCAGAAGCCTATGACTTGCTGAAAAGTGGCCTAGGGTTAGACCATAACCAGCTTCATGAAGTGTTTGCTGAGTGGAACACCACCGAAGAACTGGATTCTTTCTTGGTTGAAATTACAACCAACATTTTCAAAAAAATGGACTCCGAAACCGGATTGCCCCTGGTGGAAGTGATCATGGATTCGGCAGGCCAAAAGGGGACAGGACGCTGGACAGTCGTTGGCGCATTAGAGCTAGGAATTCCGATCCCTACGATTGCGGCAGCTGTTAATGCCCGGATTATGTCGTCCTACAAGCAAGAGCGGATTGTCGCCGCAAAGGAACTCTCCTCTGAAACAGAGAAGTATGAGGGTGACAGCAAAGCCTTTATTGACATGGTGCGGGATGCGCTTTATTGCTCTAAGATCTGCTCCTATGCTCAAGGGATGGCGCTCTTAAGTGCGGCGTCTAAAGAGATGAGCTACAATCTCAACCTGAGCGAAGTAGCCCGGATTTGGAAGGGAGGCTGCATCATTCGAGCAGGCTTCTTGGGCAAGATTCAAAGTGCCTTTAAGCAAAATCCAGAGCTTACCAATCTGTTGCTCGCGCCTGAGTTTAAGCAAAGTATTCTCGATCGGCAACATGCCTGGAGAGAAGTGCTAGCCACGGCGAACAAGCTGGGCATTCCGGTGCCTGCCTTTAGCGCATCGCTAGACTACTTTGATAGCTACCGACGCGATCGCCTCCCCCAAAACCTGACCCAGGCTCAGCGGGACTACTTCGGTGCTCATACCTACGAGCGTGTCGATCGCGAAGGGTTCTTCCACACCGAGTGGACTGAAGTGGATAAAGAGTCTCTACAAACCGGAACCACTGACTAGGATTTTTTCCTAGACATGTTCCTAGACATCTAGAGGGGTGGGCTAGACCCACCCTTGAAGGTGACTAAAGTCAGGTTTGTTGAGGTAAGTGGTGATTGTGCCAGTGGTGAGCAATGTCAATGCGGCGACAGATCCACACCCGCTCATGCTGCTGAACATAATCTAAAAAGCGGGCGAGTGCTGCGGTGCGGCCTGGTCTGCCCACGAGGCGACAATGTAGGCCCACATTCATCATTTTTGGGGCTGTCTCACCTTCCGCATACAGAACGTCGAAGGCATCTCGGAGATAGGCAAAAAACTGATCGCCGGAGTTGAAACCTTGGGCGGAGGCAAACCTCATGTCGTTGTTGTCGAGGGTGTAGGGAATGACGAGGTGAGGCTTGCCATAGTCGTGGACCCAGTAGGGTAGATCGTCGGCATAGCTATCGGAATCATAGAGAAATCCACCTTCCTCCACCACCAGCCTGCGAGTGTTGGGGCTGATGCGTCCGGTATACCAGCCGAGTGGACGGCTTCCGGTGGTTTGGGTATGAATGGCGATCGCTTTCTGCAAATGATCCCGTTCTTCGTTTTCACCAAAATACTGATAATCGATCCAGCGATAGCCATGACTAGCAAGTTCCCAACCTGCTTCACTCATCGCCGCCACTGCATCAGGATTTCGCTCTAGCGCCATTGCAACACCGTAAACCGTAACGGGAATCTTGCGTTGGGTAAATAGTCGATGCAAACGCCAAAACCCAGCTCGACTACCGTATTCATAAAAAGATTCCATATTCATATTGCGGACGCCCAGCAAAGGAACCGCGCCAATACTCTCAGAGAGAAAGGCTTCAGAAGCCGCATCTCCATGCAAGATACAGTTTTCGCCGCCTTCTTCGTAGTTGATGACAAACTGAAGTGCAATTCGGGCTTGCCCCGGCCATTGGGGATGAGGCGTGTGGCGACCGTAGCCAATCAGATCACGGGGATATTGCTGAGACATCGTTCACGCCAAATAACTAAATCATGGGTCATGCTCTAAGCAAGACTATGCTCTAAGCAAGACTATGCGGCTGAGATAGGCTCATCAGGTTGCACAGCTTGTAAACAGCTCTTGCACCGACATTACCATCCCATTCGTCGTCGCCCACTTCACAGAGATCAAAGCCAATAATTTGCCGTCCGCTGTTGACTACTTCTCGGAACAGACAAAAGGTTTGCTCTAGCTCTAAGCCGCCAGGAACAGGGGTTCCGGTGTGGGAGCAGAGTTTGGGGTCTAGGCCATCAACATCAAAGCTGATGTAGACGTGCTGAGGTAGTTCGGTCACGATTTGCTTGCAGACCTCCAGCCAAGGAATGCCTGCATAGAGCTTTTGCTTCAGCATGGGATCGTAGTAGGCTGAAATTCGCCCGTTGGATTGCTGAATCAGGTTCACTTCGTCGTGGCAGAGATCGCGAATGCCAACTTGAACAAGTTTGGATAGCTGAGGGATCTGCAGCGCATTGAACATGATGGAGGCGTGGGAAAACTGGAAGCCTTCATAGGCATCACGCAGATCAGCATGGGCATCAATATGTAAAATGCCAAATTCTGAATAGCGGGTAGCAAGTGCCTGCAAATAGCCCAGTGGAACGCTATGATCTCCGCCAATAATGCCCACTTGTTTGCCCTGATGCATCGCGACTTGAGCTTGCTCAAACAGCCATTGATTCATGGCCCGACATTCTTGATTGATGCTGTGTTGGAGCTGGAGCAGTTGAGGGTTGTCTTCAAGCAGTTTTCCCTCTTCCAAGTATTCAATGATCTGAGTCACTTGCTGGCGGAGAGTATCACTTTTTTCTCGCAAGGCTGGAGAAATTTCGGCCATGAAGATACCCTGCTGCCACCCATCGGGATGATCGAAGTCAAAAACATCGAGTTGGCGAGAGGCATCTAGCACTGCTTTTGGGCCTGCGGCAGTTCCTTGGCCATAGGAAACGGTAACTTCCCAGGGCACTCCAAAAATAATGGTGTTGGCAGAGTCGTAGTCAAAAGGAAGACCCAGCAAATTGCCGTTGTCAATGCCGATGCCACTGGGGTCAAAGTTTTGCAGGATGGCTTCTCTAGCTGTCATAGGAGGAGGGTTGAATCGGGATAAAGGGGGAATGGGAGGGGGCGATCGCCATTCCAGTCTATCGTCCTAAATCAAGATCGAGCCTGCAAAACCATACCTCTACTGTGCACCTTCATTAAGTAACCACCCTCACAGTAAACAGTCTCCACATTACGATTTGGAGCGGAGAACACGCCAAGTGATGAAACTGGCAAAGGTAAGATAGCCCAGCACCACAACCCAATCTTGCCAATGGTTAGAAGCGGTTGAAAATGGATCGTTCACGCGCGGTACAGAAGACTACAAATGAGCGGGCCAGGACCCTGACCTTCAAACGGCACTATCCTACCATCTTGTCTAACTCGAAGGCGATCGCGACAGTTATAAATTTCCTGCGATCGCTCCACTTCATCCACACTAACCGTGGCTCGATATTCCCAGTAATACTTGGCGCTGCGTTTGACATCCAAAACGCAAATTTGGTGCTCTCCTACATTGCGGCAATAGGCTGCGGCTGCCGGAGGGGCGATCGCCAACGAAAATACCAGAAATAGCAACAAAACAAGAAATTTCATCTTGAAATTACTCTCATGGAATTTGCGATCGCACTGAGGAATCCATCCCCAGTTTAGTCTCGTGAAGGAGCGATGCCGCTCACTTTCAGCACATCCTTGAAGGTTGGACAGTAGGTCGGCAGCCCAAACGTGGCAGGATTGACTGGATTGGCATAAACAAAATGGCGGTAGGTGAGACAAAACCGATCCCAGGGAGCCATCTGAATTCGGAACAGGGCAATTAGCAGATCGGCCAGCCAAAATGAGAGGGGAATCCGCAAGTAAATTCGTTTGCCCAAATAAGAACAGACGGCCTCGACTGCCTGATCGGCAGTGATCTGCGAATTTCCCAAGACCAGTTCTCTCGGTTCATCAGCCATCGGTGGGTTGTCAACCAGATGCGTGACGACTTGGGCGATGTCGCGAGCGTGGATGAAGTGAAAGCTACCTTCTGCCTTGAGAAAGCGAATCAGATTGATCCGTTTCACCACCTCAGGAATCCCTGACGTGAGGTGGGAGTAAGGCTTGTCTCGCTCTCCACCCAATACTAGTGTGGGAAAAAGGGTGGTAATGCGAGGGGCGATCGCCAGCTTCGACAACTGCCGATGACAGACATACTTCGTCTTAATATAGTCTGTGCCCAACTGACCTGCTTCTCGCAGAGGTTGGTTATCTCGCCCCAAAATGCTGGCCGTCGAGAAATAAATCACCTGTTCACAAACTTCTGGGTCGAGCAGGGTCATAATGCGAGTCGTCTTGGCCACATTGATATCAAATGCTTCCTTTGTTCCGCCCCAAGCCGTCGCAATTAGAATGGCGGCATCCATTGTCTTCAGCAGCTTACTAAACCGATCCACATCCCGCATGTCTGCCTGCAAAATATGGATGCCGGGGCGCGCCTCATAGTCAAACCTCAGCTTGTCAGGATTTCGAACCAGCAGAAACAGCTCATGATCCGTCTCCCGAATCAAAGCATCGACAACATAATGGCCAATGCAACCACTGGCACCTGTAATGAAGATTCGCTTGGAATACATGAGCGCTGAGGGTTAAAGGGTTGGAAGTGAGGAGCTAGGAGGAGGGACATTGATTCATTGCCTCTCCCATCAGGAACGAGGAGCACAAGCACAAGGACTCTTTCTTATCCAGCTTACCGCTCAAGTCTCCTGCTTAAAACTCCTCACGCCTCGCTTAAAACTCCTCACCTACTTTGTGAATGAACAGCCTTGTGAATGAACAGCCTTATGCATAGAACAGTCCTATGCATGAACAGCCAATAGCTGGTCAGCCTGCTTGGCCGTTTCAAAGAAGTAAGCTGCATTCTCTTCGGGCGTTCCGGGCAGAATGCCATGTCCCAGGTTGAGGATGTGGCCTTGATTGCCAGCTTTGCGGATGGTGTCGAGAATGCGATCGCGGATAAACGCCTTCGATCCAAATAGCACTCCTGGATCAATATTGCCCTGCACCTTCACATCCCGGCCCAATCGCTGACGGGCTTCGGCCATGTCTACCGTCCAATCTAGGCTGATGATATCTGCCCCAGAAGGCCCCATGCGCTCTAGCAACCCAGCACTGCCGCTCACCAACAAAATCAAAGGTGTGTCAGGATGAGTCTCTTTGACTTGGCGGAAAACGCGCTGTTGGTAAGGGAGGGCAAACGTTTCATAATCTTGAGGGCAAAGTTGCCCAGCCCAAGAGTCAAACATTTGCACCACCTGTGCGCCGCAATCAATTTGATAGCGAACATAGGTCGCGATCGAATCTGCCAAAAATTCCAGAAATTGGTGCAGGAGGGCTGGCTCCGAGAAAGCCATGTTCTTAATCACCGAGTAGGTTTTAGAACCCTTGCCTTCCACCGCATAGGCCGCCAACGTCCAAGGCGCTCCAACGAAGCCCAATACCGTAGACTGATTGCCCACTTCCTGCCGTAGCGCTTGCAGAATCGTGCGAATAAACGGTAAGGATTCTTCGGGCTGGAGGGGATGCAAATTCTTGAGATGTTCCCAACTGCGGATGGGCTCATGAATGATGGGGCCTTTCCCTTCCGCAATGTCCATATCAATTCCCATTCCTGGCAACGGCGTCACAATGTCAGAGAACAGAATTACACCGTCGGGTTGGAAGGCTTTCCAAGGCTGAAGCGAAACCTCAACGGCAACCTCTGGAACCTCCGATCGCTCCCGAAATGACGGATACTTTTCGCGCAGATCCCGATAGGCTTTCATATATCGCCCCGCCTGCCGCATCATCCACACGGGTGGACGATCCAAAACTTCACCGCGTGCAGCTCTGAGTAAATAGGGAATCTGGGTCGATCCAGTCATTTGAAACTTTACCTTTTGTTGTCACGAGTTTTAAAGCGCACCTGCTAGCTTATCACTCTGGGATTACCCTATGGGTTGGCTTTGTCCCCCTGTCTTAACTAGTCTTAACCTTAATGAGTCTTAACCTGATGGCCTCATCCCCTTCAGCGTAAGATAGGGGATATTAAGAACTGTTAGTACAACGCCGTTTACTTCATGGACATTACAGAATTTTTCCAACAGAGTTCTGGTAAGTGGTTTTCCCAGCGCACCAGTCATCATCTTGCCTTTAAGCAATCGGAAAGCGGCAAGTCCGACATCCGCATCGAAATGCTGGCGATCGCCGACCCAGAGGTGATCAAACTGTGTGAACAGCATGAAATTGACCCAGCTTTGGCGCTCTGTGGTGCTCGGGTCATCTGGGACGGCACCATGGAGTGGGACGAAGAAAAGCACACCGGATCAACTGTCCTCGTTCCGGTTGCTGATCCTGAAAACCCGAAGCAGGGCAAACTGCTGCGGGAAACAGGCTATGCCGAAAAGGCTCCCGTTGCCGGACGTTACGTCATGGGAGATGACGAATCCCTGACGCTGATCACCGAGTACGAAACAATGTATTCCGAAGAGCGGCTATGGTTTGCGAGCCCTAACCTGCGCTTGCGGACTAGTATTTTGAAGCGGTTTGGCGGGTTTAGCATGGCGTCTTTCTGCTCCGAAATTCGCATGGGAGTCACCAAGCCTGCCGATGAAGCCAATACAGCTAGCTCAGCTCAGTCAAACTAGCTCAGTCAAACTAGCTCAGTTTTCCTCACCTTCGTACAAAGACGCTTCTGCTTCCATCTCTGCATTGACGGCTAAGGCTAGATGGCTGGAGTCGAACTGTAGACCTTTCTGGTTTTGGGCAACGGCACGCAGTTTGGTGTGGAAGTCAGAAGCTTCGGGGGTTGGGGTAAATTGTTCAATTGAGCGATCGCTCTCGAGTTGAATCTCCCGCTGGGCCTCTGGCCGAATTTCTGGCTGAGCTTTTGGCCAAATTTTTTCCTGGGCTTCTGGCTGAACCTCTGGCCGAACCTCTGGCCGAACTTCTGATTCCCCTCCTAGTTGCGCCTCTGGTTGGGCAGGCTCTCCCCGCAACCGTTTCATCAACTCATCTGAACCCGAACCCGAGTCAGATTTGGGCTTAAAGGGTTGGATCGGAGAGTCAGCCGTCCCCGGCTCTACCTTGATCCCTCGACTTCCGGCACGGGAGAAGGGCTCGGCATGACGCCGAAATAAAGCTTCAGACTCAGAGTGAACCCAGACGGGAGCATCACCACTCTGAGGGATCATCTCAGCCATCAGAGCGGAAGCCGAATCGTCTTCTAAAGGTTCCTCCCAGTCGAGCGCCAGGACCACCGGTTCCTCTTGATCTTCATCTTCTGCTCTAAGCTCTTGATCGTCTTCGCTAAGATTGGGGTGATCTTCTGGAATCTGAGGTGACGCTTCGACTGGAGAGCGATCGGATAGCAGACCAAATGCCTGAGGTAGCTTGCTGCAAACGATTCGCTCAAACTCATGATTGAAGTGAACCCGCAAACTGCCACGACGGTGCCAGATACTCAGAATCTGATCTACCGAAACTGCTTTATAGCGCCCTTGATAGAGGGCTTCAATGACAGCCGAACGCAACCACCCGGCCGGATAATGACGCAGCCAGTGGTCGATTAGTTGCTCAACGGTGTAGCTGCTCAGATCAAAACTGTAGTGCGTCAGCAGATTCGCGGCCTCTTGGACACTAGAGCTTTGGGTAAGGTAAGTCATATCCGAAAGGGAAAGGGGATTGAGCCGCTCATGACTTAATCTTGGCATCTCAGTCCATAAACGCAAATAGGGTCAGTTGTTTTTACCTCCAAAGCAGGAAAAATTGACCCACAGCTGTTGCTGTCATTCCACGCTTGGACGCGGATTCTGGGCAAAAGTGCCTCATTTTTCAAGTTAGAGTTCGAGGTACCTTGGCTGATCACAGATACCTCTGCAAAACTGCTGCTGTGGCTGCGCCTGTTTTCTCCCAGCTAAACTGGCTTGCCCTCGCCAGACCCGCTTGCCGAAGTTGCGATCGCGCCTGCCCATCCGTCGCAACTTGCTGCATCGCAGAGGCGATCGCCTCCACCCGGTAAGGATCAACCAGAATTGCGGCATCTCCAGCAACTTCGGGTAGAGAAGAAACATTGGAGGTAATCACAGGTGTTCCACAAGCCATCGCTTCTAAAACGGGCAGGCCAAATCCTTCCCAAAGGCTAGGGAAAACAAGGGCGATCGCCTGATTTATCACACGCGGCAGCTCTGCATACGGTAAATAGTCAAGAAATTTTACCCTATGTTCTAGTCCTAATACTGCAATCTGTTCTATGTAGAGAGGAGTGCAGTTTGGGTCATGAGATCCTGCAACCCACAGATCTACCTCGCAGGTCTGGGCAACAGCCGCAAAAGCCTCGATCAGGCGAGAGAGATTTTTATAGGTGTCATGACGGCCAACATACAGAAAATAGTTTGCTGTAGGTAGATCTAAGAACCGAAAATGCTGGCGATCGCAGGCCAGCGGTACAGTGGTAAGCTTAGCTGCGGGAACGTTGAAAAAGTTAACGATATCTACCGCAGTAGCCTCAGAGTCACACAAAATATGCTCTGCCTGCTGCAAAACGGCAGGCACATAGTGACGAAAATATACCTTTACAGCAGAGAAGTTTGGCGCGAATCTCAAAGGAATCAAATCATGAACAGTCACAACGCATCGACATGAGCTAAACAGAGGAGCCTCAGGCAAGGGACTATACAGGAGCTGACTTCGGTAGTCTTGGTATATCTTCCTAAGCTGCCACTGTAGCCAAGTTAGCCGACGCAAATGACCATACACCCCATATTCTGGCGTCAGTCTTGCAGAAATTAGGTGGTTCTGAAACCCTTTTACTGGCTCTGCAACTAGCAACGTTGGGCTTAGCGACTGAAGATGAGGAATAATATTCAATGCATAAGTACTGATGCCAGTGGGCTGTTTCATCAGTACCGAGAGATTGACTAGTAGATCTGATGAGTCATTCATCACAGTATCAAGATCACAATATTGGGAATGCCTTTCTACATACTGTAGAGAAAGCCAGCGAAAGTGTCTCCAGTTCAATTATCTCTGACTGCAGGTGAGGCACCTGAGTTTGAGTTTCCTAGTGAAAATGGGGTCGGTCATGAGAAGATTCGGCTCTTTCCTGCTGTCTAGAAAATTGGTTGCTCAAAAAGTTTGGATAAGATAGTCTTCATCCTGGAGCAGTCAAACGCAAAAATTAGTTTCAGCTCTGTTTCAGCAGGAATTTCATTTGGAAAAAGTACTCAAGCCTCTAGGAGGTTTTTCAGTTAATACATCAGTCAATACAAAAGATTCCTGAAAAGCGATTCGAATTGTCATTTGCTCAAGTCTATGTTAGATTCTGGAATCATGCTTAATTCGAAATAGTGGCGGAAAAACTATAGTAGTAATCCGTCCTTTTTTAAAAGAAGTCGTTTGATCTTCATCAGTGAGTTTTTAGTAGAGGTGCTGTAAACTTTTTGAAAATTTCATGCTCAGGGTCGTCATAGCAAGGCTTTACGAGCTAAAGGCACTTAGTGAAGTCTAATTCCTAAAATCTGATCTTGATAACGATCTGCCACATCACTGATTGAAGGAGAACAACATGGATTTAGCACAAACCAAAGTTCTAATCGATGGCTACAATTTGGATTTGGTTCAGGGAACTGGGATCAAAACCTATGGTTTTAGCCTACTTGATGCTTTATCTATCCAAGGTGCAAGCGTCTCTGTGCTAACTAGTAGAGAGAGGCGAGATGATGACAACCTTCTATTGAGAGAAGTGTTGTTTGCAGACAACTACGGCCCTAACCCCAGAGGGAAGCTATCCCAAAGAATTCAATTAGCTAAAGAGAAATTAGCAATGCTAGCTCCTGTTTCTTTAAACACGGTGACTATTCCTCGAATTGGCGTAGTTCCTAACAAAGAGCAGGATATTCTAGGCTACCCAAATATCGAAATTTTGAATGCGTCAAACTGCTACAGAATTGCCAATGCGCGATTTAAAGTTTCAAAGTTTTTAACCCATATTTCAACACCTAAAGGATTTGATGTTTGGCACTCAACCTATCCTTTGCCTATGAAGGTTGACAAAGCCAAAAAAATTACAACGATTCATGATCTGATTCCACTAAAGCTTCCTTACAGTACGCTAGACGATAAAACGTTCTTCTACGAGAATATTAAGCAGTCTCTCCGCACTTCTGATCTGATCCTTGCTGTTTCGGAAGCAACTAAGACAGATTTGCTCTCTCTATTTGATGTAGATGATGAAAAGATCTTCGTCACATATCAGGCAGCGACCTTAGATGATCTGCAACCTGATGAAATAGAAAACGGTGATTTGGAGAAGCAGCTTAAGAAATATAAGCTAGAGAAAGGAAAATTCTTTCTGTTTGTAGGCGCGATCGAGCCTAAGAAAAATGTGGGTCGTCTGATTGAGGCATATATTGGCCTGGATACAGATATTCCCTTAGTGATTGCCGGGAAAAAAGCATGGTTTTGGGAAAAAGAGCTGGAAAAAGCTGATTTCTTGCCAAAGCCCCGCAGAGCGAAGTCGAAAAAGCAAGTTCGCCTACTAGAATACGTTCCTACCGATGACCTGCGCTATCTGTATTCAGGGGCATACTGCCTTGTTTTCCCTTCTCTCTACGAAGGGTTTGGCCTACCTGTTTTAGAGGCGATGAAGCTAGGCTGTCCGGTGATTACCTCGAAGGCAGCTTCTCTTCCTGAAATTGGTGGTGATGCAGCTCTATACGTTGATCCTTACTCTGTTAAGAGTATTCGGAGAGCGATGGAAACTGTTGTGTCAGATCAGGCTTTTCGCCAAACTATGGTACAAAAAGGGCTGCAGCAGGCAGAAGTTTTTAGCAAGTCAAACTATCAGGATAAAATTTCAAAGGCTTATCAAAGAGTCTTGTCGCTCTAACGCCGCCACCTATACGATTTGAACCAGACGGTCAGGTACTAGTCAATGGCTTCCATCAAACGAATTCTCTGTGTTGGTGCTTCAGGATATGGCAATGTTGGAGATGACGGCTATAAAGTCGTTTTTAGCCAAAATTTACCAGAATTTGAGCTTTGCTTTGATTCTCCCTATCCTGATCTAGATGCTGTAGAGTGGGCAGATGCTGTGGTGGTTGGTGGAGGTGGCCTGGTTTACTGTAACGAAACAGCCCACTTTGACTACATGGCCAAATATCTAGATCACGCCCTTCATCAGGGGAAGCCGATTGGCTTTTTATCGGCTGGTGTACAAATTCGGCCTTCTCTAGTCAAGGACAGCTTTTTGGCAGATGGTCCGGGTTTTATCGCGCCCTGGGAGAAGTATTTAGCGAAAGCGGCTTTTATCTGCGTGCGATCGCAGACCTGTCGCGATATCATCAAACAGCTTACTCCTAGCCAAGAAAATCTGCATTATTTCCCGGATGCCTGCTATTTGTTGCGGCCTCCCGCTTACAAGCTGACGCTCCCCGATGCGCATGTGATCATTCCAACGCCTTCATCTGCAAAGTCAAGAGATTTCAAGCTTGCAGTGAAAGCTATTCCTAAGCAGGACAAAGTGTATGTTGCTTCTTTCTCTATGGATGACCTTGAATGTGTTCGGACTCTTGAGAAAACGATGTCCTGCTACCAAAATCTAGTCTCTAGAACCCATTTATCTCCGGTCGATGCAATTGCGATTCTATCTCAAGCAAAAAACGTTATCACCAGTAGATATCATGGTGCTGTCCTAGCTAGAGCGGCAGGCATCGCTGAAGATTGCATTACCTTAATCGATCGACGATATAAGTCTCAGGTTGAAAAGGTTCCAACGGACCTACAAGAAGCTAGCCGACAATTTGACATTGTTCGGCAGCATTGGGCAATTTAGGCGGCTCCCTTTAGACGTGTAGACTATGTTCATCAGATCAGCAGTCCTAAGAAAATCAGCGCAAGAGTTATTTTCCAGAAAGCAACTTATCTATTATCTTGTCGCAACTGAGTTGAAAGCTGGAAAAGCTGGCACCCGTTTAGGCATGCTGTGGTGGTTGCTCGACCCAATCATTTTGATGTTCATTTATTGGTTTGTGTTTTCCCTGTTATTAGATAGGGGACTCGACACCTACCGTCCTTATCCAATTTTTGTTTTGTGTGGGCTGCTGTGCTGGAAACAGTTTGCCAGCATGCTTGGACGCTGCTCTAGTATTCTGAAAGGCCGAGAAACTCTGATTAAATCTGTACCGTTTCCGGTTGTTGTGCTGCCGTTCTCAGTTTACTTGGCTGGATTGCTACAATTTTCGATGGGGTACTGGGTTTGTTACATTGGAACCCTGCTATTCCCTTCGCGCTATTTCTCAGGCGATTTCC
This sequence comes from Elainellales cyanobacterium, assembly GCA_041746655.1. GTDB lineage: Bacteria > Cyanobacteriota > Cyanobacteriia > Elainellales > Elainellaceae > JBGTGR01. Next base: position 27,560 of record JBGTGR010000074.1, read on the forward strand.
TGGCAGCGCTGCAAACGCTCCCGTTGATGCTGTTTCAGTCTGCCATCTTTTTTGGCATGGGAATGACGGTCGCTGTCATTGGTGTTATTGTTCGAGATTTAGCGCAGTTTCTACCCTATATTCTAAGGGTGGGTTTTTATATGAGTGGCATCCTTTATAGTGTTGAGCTGGTCCGAAATTTTAGTATCAATAAGCTAGGAAGCCTATGGGGTGAACTTCTCTTCCAACTTTATATGCTTAACCCAGCTGCCACTTTGATCGACTCATACCGAAAAGCGATTTTCTATGGAGAGTGGGTAAGTAGCTTTGTTTGGATTAAGCTTATGATTTATTCGGTGCTATCGATTTGGTTAGGGTCTAAAATTTTCTACTATTTTGAGAAAAGAATCATCAAGTTTTTATAGACCAAACCTCATCTCATAGCTCGTTGTAAGCTGACGCATTCAACTTTTTATATGGGCCAAGACTGGATTCTCAAGGTCTCAAATGCTGGAATCTACTACAGAAGAAAAGCTCAAGGAAGAATTCTTGGGAATATTCTAGCTGGAAAGTCGGCTTATAAGTGGGCTTTAAGGGATATTTCGTTTGAGTGCTATGAAAATGATATTATCGGCATCATTGGTCATAACGGTGCTGGAAAGAGTACTCTGTGCATGCTGCTATCAGGTATTCTTCAACCCGATGAAGGTTTATTGGAAACTGTTTACAAAGTCACTCCAATTTTATCTTTAGGTGCTGGTTTAAGCCGTGAGTTGAGTGGCCGGGATAATATTTATCTCTATGCCGCCTTGTTAAATATTCCGAAACTTAAGGTAGATGCTCTCTTTGATGAGATTGTCGCGTTTTCTGAGCTAGGAGACTATATCGAGGAGCCGATCAAATATTATTCCTCTGGAATGAAGTCTAGGCTCAGCTTTTCAGTCGCAAGTATTCTAGAGCCTGAGATTTTGATTTTAGATGAAGTGTTTGCCGCAGGCGACAAATTTTTTAGGGAGAAAAGTAAGGAACGAATTTTGAAAACGATGGGAAGCTGTAAGGCAGTATTTCTAGTTTCTCATTCAACTGGAATGGTGACTCAGCTTTGCAATCGCTGCATTTGGTTGAGCGATGGCGGTATTAAGATGATTGGAGAAACTAAGGATGTAATAGCACAGTATCGTCAGGCTGTTCGGAAGTAGTGTAAGTTTCAAAATTCGAAAGCTCAGATAGACTACAGGCAGGGTGTGAATCTTTTGGTCGATGCCTGCCATCACACATGAAGGACATATAACTGCTGTATATGCTGATTTTTAATCAAGCATTTCTAAATCATCAGCCGACGGGCCTTTCGAGCTATACGTTAGGTGTTCTTCCCAGTCTTAAACCTTTAGAACCTCTGCTGCTTAGTGCAACTCACTACTCTGGTTTTGCTTATCATCCTGTTTCATCTAGTTTGAGTATTGATCGAGGTCGAGTCGGACACATCAGGCGGATTTTGTGGAATCAGCTATGTGTTCCCAAAATCTATCGAGACTACTGCTCAAACTTGCTATTTACCCCAATTCCAGAAGCTCCTCTCTATTCGGATGTTCGGTTTATCGTAACGGTTCACGATTTAATTCCACTACGTTTTTTTAATAAAAACTCTCCACTATATTTATATTTCAAATACTTCATCCCAGAAGTACTCAATCAAGCCCAGCATATTCTCTGTAACTCTGTTGCTACAGCAAATGACATCCTCGATTTTTTTTCTATCCCAGCCTCCAAGGTGACACCTATTTCACTAGGCTACAACGCGTCAGCGTTTCACTTTCTTAACTTGCCGACTCAAAATTATTTTTTGTATGTAGGTCGTCACGATCCTTACAAAAACCTGAGTCAGCTGATTACTTCATTTCGTACTGTTGCAGCTCGTAGCAGTGCAGACCTTTGGATTGGCGGACCTTTCGATGCGAGGTTTACACCGATGTTAAAGCAACAGGTGAGCGAGGCAGGTCTAGAGCAGCGGGTCAAATTTATTAACTACATTTCACCAGATGAGTTAACCGTTCTTCTAAATAAGGCGATCGCCCTTGTTTTTCCTAGCCTTTGGGAAGGGTTTGGCCTGCCTATTTTAGAAGCAATGGCTTGTGGAACGCCAGTCATCACTTCTAATGTTTCTGCGCTTCCAGAAGTGGCTCGAGATGCAGCAGTTTTGTTTGATCCTGGTGACACCCGACAACTCGCTGATGCAATGAAAGCAGTTGCCAGTAGTGCGGAAATGAGGGCTAGTTTGCGAGAGGCAGGGTTAAAACGAGCTAGTCAGTTTAGCTGGATGAAAACAGGCGATCAAACGGTTGAAATGTTGAAAAAGTTTCTGTGAGTTGAGATAAAAAAACTCACTGCTGTTTGAATAGCAGTGAGACGTAAAATCTTGATTGATTTAATCTAGCGATCGCCTCAATCAGACTTTTTTCGAGCAAATATCGCGATATTCGGAAGCTTGATCTTTCCTGATTGAGTCTGTCCTTTAATGATGTAGCACCTAGACTCTTCTGCGGAGAAGCTAATTTCAACGGTCTGCTGTAGCCCTTGTGCCGGAACATCGACCTTTTGAGTCAAAACTGACTTTTCGTCCAAAGGCCATCCTCGACTTCTAGATTCGACTAAGATTTCTAGTGCTTCTGCCTTTTCGTCTTTTGGTTCTGCAAAAAACAAAAACTTGACTTCAATTTTGCCAGGACCAAAAAATTGTGGATGAACTTGAAATAGTGTCTTGCCCTTCTCGATAAACTCTTGGCCTGTTTTGAGTTTGAGAGAGGACACCCCAGAAAAAGCATCTAGGTATTGCCAATCTTTCCACATTCGCTTAGATAAGCTGTTGAGCGATCGCTTCACAAACTTCTTGGAATCTTCCCAGCCTACAATCGAGGTTTGCTGTTTAGGCCGACTGCTATCTTTACGCAGCACCATTAGGTTAGCTGCGGTCACGATACCCCGACGCAAGATGATGACTTGAGGTGTCCAAACTCTGCCAATTGCTAACCCATAATCTTGCAAGTGATCAGAGATAGGTTGATTAAAGCGATTTTCTTCTAAACTACAGTCGAAGATTGGCTCGGCATGTAGCGGAGAAGCATCAATTAACCCCACAAGATGCTCTGGCGAAAAATAATGATTGCCAGGTATCCGAGCACTATTTTTATCAAAAATAACGGCTGTTGTGAAAGCATAAACACCTCCCTCTTTTAGGGTTCTGTTTACTTCGGTGAAGTGTTGAATAAAATCTTTATCATTGCCAATGTGTTCGATCGCACCTGTTGACCAGGCAAAATCGAAGGTGCTGTCTGGAAAGGTGATGTTTCGCATGTCCATGTCGAGAACATCTAGGCGATCTGGATCGACTTCAAAGGGCGCTCGCTCTAGAATGTAAGCTTTGGGATCTTCGGTCCGCACCCCAACCCATTTGGAGTCTGGGTTATATAAATCTGTAGCGACCACCTTCTTTACCTGTTCGGCCAGACTGTAGATTAGCCGCTCAGTTCCAGTACCCATACCAAGCCCAATAGAGTCAGGCGTTAGTTTTCCCTGCTCAAAGAGCGCCTTGAAAATCATGGCAAACTCCCACTGCCGCCTATGGGGAGCTGGCTGGGCGCGAAGATGGTTTTTAATGATGTAATCAAGACGTGGGTCATACCAGTCTGTAATGTCGCAGATCTTTTGAGGGTTCTCGATATAAGTTGGAAGATCTTCTAAGTGCATTGTTGTTCCAATTGAGGGTGATTTTTCTGTACTCGAAACTTTCTACCTAAAAAAGCTAAGTTGCTCCTTTCAGAAATCTACACGAAATGGCATTAAAAGCTTCACTTGCATATTTATGCCCTGCCGCTGATTTTGTATGCATTGTCTGGACAAAGTTCTTACTTTCAGAATTCTTCTTGTCTGCCTTCAAACCTACTCTCCTTGAGAGCTAATCACACTATGAGATTAAATGGACACGCTTCTAGTAGAAGATCTAAGTTAATCGATAGATCGACTGTCTGATCAATATTTTTATCCAAAATCTCATCTGACAATGTATCAAAACCTGATAAATCAAGAGGTTCTTGAATAGGTAAGCCAACCGATAAGAAATAGTCTTTGTACTTAGTTCCGTCTCCAGAAATCAGGTTATTGGACTCTGAGAAAGTGCACCAACGAGCTGGAATTCCGTAAGCATTTGCAACAATTATTCCATGGAGAGACGAAGATAAAATCATTTGGCAAGACACAACTTCATCAATGAATTTTTCAATGCCTGAATAACTTGATCGTAGAACTAAAATTTCTTTGATCCCTATTAAATCAAGTTTTAGATTTGCATGTTGATAGTGTCTAATCAAGCCAATTTTGTGTTTCTTGCTAACAATTGGTTGATAAACTTTTGGCAAGAGCAGAGCAGGATCACCATAGATCTCCGGACAGGTGCCTCCGCTGCGCAAAACTAGTTCTCTTGTTAAAGGCCCTCTTACTGCAAGATACTTGGCTTGAGGATCTAGAGAGTCTGACATCCGTGGAGTCCCAGTCCCCCACACAATAGTTTTCGGTTTGGCAAACTTAATTGTGCTACCAATTGCTAATGCTCCCACTCCTCTTGCTGTAAAAACAGGAGGGATACCTGTGAGTTTCTCAATTAGGTAAGGATTCAGGATATCACCGAAATTACCTGGATAGGGGCTCTCCATCCACCATAGCTTAGGCCGTTTACGACGGACATAATTCTGGGATGCAGCTCTTTCTTCTAGCTCAAGTCTAAAAAATCTAGATTGAGCAAATGTAACTTTTTCGGGTTCACCAGTTTTAACTAGAGTCTGAATGGTAGAACTCGCTTCACCTAGATCACCTGAGAGAAACTGAAGGTCAATTAGAGTTTGATATAACTTTAGGGAGACTTCAGGGTTGCTTGTATAAGCTAACAACAAGGCTTTTGCTTGGCTAATATCCCCCTGCTTCTGATAAAGCCTTGCAAGTCGAAGAGCTGTTTTTTCATGTGTTGGAACACACTCTAAAGACTTTTTCAAGAAGATAATAGCGTGCTCATTGTTTCCCTGACGAGTTGCTTCACTAGCACATGATTCAAGAATAGCTAGTCTGTGAGCTGGTGAATATATTTCAGGTTTATGTTGTTTAACTTGAGCGATGAATTTCGAAACGTTACCTGTTCTTTGAATCAGGAAGCAAGCTTCATGATTGTTTGGTTCATCTTCTGAAAAAATGAAGTCAGGTGACAAAATTAAAACATTCAGTTGACTTGAAAATCTTTTCCAAGCTTCTTGTAGTAAAAAGTCATCAGTTACAGGCTCATCAATTTGATCATCAAGTTCACTAGCAAAATTGATGAAGCTTTTAGTTTTGTCATTATAGTTAAAATAGAGAACAGCAGGCGACCAAAATCGCGGATTTGTTAACGGATCAAAGTCTCCTAGATATTGAAAACCTCTCAGGAATCCTGCCATGTCAGCCTTCTGATTCGCGAAAATCTGGGGCTTTTTGAGAAGCTTAGTATCTACATCAATCCAAAGAATACCATTCTTATGCTTATGGATCTTCTCAGCGTAGAACTTGATTTTATGTCGGCAGGCTAAATGCCAATCCTGTTTAGAAGGGGATTTGAGCAGCTCAATGTCATACTTAAGCTCAAGCCGAAGACAGTCCTGAATTAAGTCTTTACCTGCTTTTCTATAGTATTCGTCGTCTGTGTAAAAACTAACGATGGTCGGAAAGCTTTCCATACTTTCAAGTTTCGTGTAGCAAGCTGCAAAGAAATTCTTTTAATGAGAGCAGAACTTGTCAGGGCAGATGCTCTTTGTTGCTTATACTAAAATTTCTAGATTTCTTATTACTGCAGAGCAATTGTTCTTCGGTTCCGCCCTACTCTACCCTAGGCAGGTCTGCTGGGCAAGATAGATAGTGGACTGCCGGACGTTCCTAACGAATAAAAGTTCCGTTCTGACTGTGCCAGCACTGGAATCCATAGCTCTTGATTTCCTCTAAGGATCTTCCCGTGGGAGCATGACATGACTAGACTGACATGACGTAATAACTTCAGGCTCGCTCTGAAGCAAATTTGGGCTAAAAGAGCAGTCCAGCGTCTAAAAGCTTAACTTTTTGACGAATTGCTCAGACTCATTTAGAAGAGTGTGACACAATAAAGCAACCTTAAGATCCGAGGATCTCACTGCTTTGTAGGCATTGTGCGGGTGTGATGCAGTAGCAGACAGGATTGATCTGGCTAGCTCTCAGCCGCGACCTAAAGTTGCAATGCCTGTTTCAACGAGCGACCCTGTCCTGATATGAGGCTTGGTGTTAAATGCGAGTTTTACTCCTATACCCCCGCTTTCCAAAAAGTTTCTGGTCTTTTGAAAAAACGCTTGAGTTGATGGGGCGTAGGGCTCTGTTGCCACCCCTGAGCTTGATTACCGTTGCAGCAATCTTGCCGCAAGACTGGGAATTTAAGCTAGTGGATCTGAATGTGACCACCGTGACTGAGGCCGATTGGGAGCAGGCGGATCTGGTCATGGTTTCTGCCATGATTGTGCAGCGAGAAGACTTCTTTGCCCAGATTCAGGAGGCCAAGCGTCGCGGTAAGCCTGTTGCGGTAGGCGGCCCCTATCCAACCGCCCTACCCAAAGAAGCGGAAGCAGCAGGTGCCGACTATCTGGTTTTGGATGAAGGCGAGATTACCTTACCGCTATTTGTCGAAGCGCTGCAGCGGGGCGAAACTGAAGGTGTGTTTCGTTCTCAGGGCGAGAAGCCAGATGTCACTGGTACTCCAGTCCCCCGCTTTGACCTGCTCGACCTGACCGCCTACGACAATATTTCGGTGCAGTTCTCACGGGGATGTCCCTTCCAGTGCGAGTTTTGCGACATTATCGTTCTCTATGGTCGCAAGCCACGTACCAAGGCTCCGGAGCAGCTCTTAGCCGAGCTGGATGCTTTGTATAACCTGGGTTGGCGAGGTGGCGTTTTTATGGTCGATGACAACTTCATCGGCAATAAGCGCAACGTTAAGCTGTTTCTCAAAGAGCTGAAGGGCTGGCAGGCTGAGCATGGATATCCGTTTGGATTTATCACTGAAGCCTCAGTCGATTTGGCGGATGATCCGGAACTGCTGGATTTGATGCAGGAATGCAACTTTGGCACGGTTTTCTTGGGCATCGAAACGCCGGACGAGGAGAGCTTGACGCTGACGAAGAAGTTTCAAAATACTCGCAGTTCGCTAGCCGAGGCGGTTGAGAAAATTACCCGTTCTGGGTTGCGGGTGATGGCGGGCTTCATTATTGGCTTTGATGGCGAAAAGTCGGGAGCGGGCGATCGCATTGTCCGTTTCGTGGAGCAAACCGCCATTCCGTCACCGCTGTTTAGTATGCTGCAAGCGTTGCCCGATACAGCGCTTTGGTATCGCCTCGAAAAGGAAGGACGGCTGCGCGGCAAACTAGTCGCCAACATCAACCAAACTACGTTGATGAACTTTGTGCCGACCCGTCCGATTGAGGAGATCGCCACCGAATATATCGATGCCTTTTGGCGGCTTTATGACCCGGAGATGTATCTAGACCGAGCCTATCGCCACTGCTTGATGTTGGGGGCTCCCCGCCACAAGTCTACGGCTCAAAAGCTTACTTGGTCGCATGTCCGCGCTTTGCTGCTGCTGGTTTGGAGGCAGGGCATCAAACGGCGGACTCGCTTTATGTTTTGGCATCGGGTGTTTAGCATTCTCCGCCACAATCCTAAGGTTTTGCAGCGGTTCCTGGTTGTTGCGGCCTATGCTGAGCACTTCCTGGAGTATCGCCAACTCGTGAAAGATCAGATCGAAGCGCAGCTCGCAGAGTACCTGAGACAGGAGGAGATCTTGCAAGCAGGGCAGGTAGAGAAAAAGCAGGAAGAGGCGATCGCCCAAACCTAACCTTGCCCGACCCTGTCATGATCCCCGTAGAGACGCAATCGATCGCGTCTCTACAGCATGTTGCGATCAGGATGTTGCGATCAGGATGCCTGCATCTGTTTCAGAACCTGTTGTAGGACATCCGCAGGCACCTCATCTACCACCTTGGCGGCTCCAATTTGGGTCGGCAACACAAACCGTACCTTCCCGTCCAAAACCTTTTTGTCAGATTGGAGGGTGGAGGCGATCGCCCCCAAGTCCAACCCTGCCGGAATCTGAGTTGGCAACCCTGCTTTTTCAATCAGACGACGTTGGCGATCGGCGGCCTCCTGATCCCAGAGATCGAGTGCCACAGCAATCTCACCCGCTGCCACCATGCCGATCGCCACAGCTTCCCCATGATTGACCAGGCGATATCCGGTCAGGCTCTCGACGGCATGGCCAATTGTGTGGCCGTAGTTCAAAATCGCCCGTAGTCCGGCTTCTTTCTCATCTTGCCCGACCACGTCCGCCTTGGCCTGACAGGAGCTCGTCAAGATGTCCTGGATCAGCTGATCTGAGACATAGCGCCGCTGGTCGAGTCGCTGGGCGGCTTCAAGCTGCTCAAATAGGTCTGCATCCCAGATAATGCCATATTTAATCACCTCAGCCATTCCAGCCCGAAACTCGCGAGCAGGTAGCGTTCCTAGCACATCGGGATCAATCAGCACCAAACGCGGCTGATGAAATGCGCCGATCAGGTTTTTGCCCTGGGGATGGTTGACCCCGGTTTTTCCGCCAATCGAGGCATCCACCATTGCCAGTAGAGAGGTTGGCACCTGGACAAAGTTGATCCCCCGTAGCCAAGTCGCTGCCGCAAACCCGACCATATCTCCCACCACGCCGCCACCCAGCGCCACCATCGTCGAAGAGCGCTCTAGGCGATGCTCTAGCGCAACGTCGTAGAGCTTTTGAATCGAGCTGAGGGTTTTGTAACGCTCACCGGCTGGAAGTGTGGCCGGAAAGACTTGAAAGCCTGCTTGCTCCAGGGAGGCGATCGCCCGCTCCCCATACCGCCGAAAAATCGCTGGATTTGAAACCAGCAAAACCTTTCGACCCAGCTTCAACGGCTGTTCTGGGCCGCTGATCCAGGCTCCCAAATACTCTAATCCACCGGGGGCGATCGCAATATCATACGACTGCTCCGGCAACTTAACTGGAATAACAGACTTCATAGGCTCACTGTCAAACAATTCCCGTGGGCTATATTTCCCCGTGGGCTGTATTTTACAGTATCTGATCGGTTGCTTCACCAACGCCATAGAATGAGCTATGCTGCTTGCCGTTGGTGAAGCTGCAGGACTTTCAACATACGCCTGATGATGAACATTGGCCTCAATCGGATTAATCGAGAGTTTCTGACCTTTAATATTTTGGTTCCAGCTCTTTTCTTTGGCATTGCTTATTTTTGCATGCCGATTCATCAGGTTTTTATGTTTGATACGGATGAAGGGATAGAGTTGATCCGAGCAAAACTATACAGCGAAGGATTTGAGCTTTATACGCAGATTTGGAGCGACCATCCTCCTCTGTTCACCATTTTGTTGGCAGGCTGGCTCAACCTGTTCGGTTCATCTATTGTAAAAGCTCGCGTCTTAGCTCTTTGTTTCGCAACTGTTCTGATCTGGGCCTTCGGAAAAATTCTTCAAACCACAGTCGGACGGATTCCAGCGCTGCTAGGAATAGTATGGCTTACTGTCTCCTTTCACTTCCTGAGACTGAGCGTTTCTATTATGATTGGAATGCCGTCTCTTGCCCTGGTAATCCTTTCGGTTTATACCCTAATTCTTTATCAGAAAAATTCTGCTTTATATTTCTTGATTCTCTCTGGTGCTCTATTAGCGCTGGCTCTACAAACAAAAATATTTACTATCTTTTTAATTCCAATTTTAATGCTGGCTCTAGCCACAGCTAAAACAAGTTTCAGCCTACAGAAATTACTTAGATTTGACTCGATTAAGCCTGCTCTGCTGTGGCTAGGAGCATTGCTACTCACATTTAGCATTACGCTGATTTTGCTAGATTCACCAAGCTTGCAGCAAACAATTGCGTTTCATTTTGAATCTGATACACAAACTCGATTTGGTTGGGAAGATAGCTACGGCAGATTGCTCACCATGATGCTGTCAGACATCGATTATTGGTTTCTGGCTCCCGTGGGGATCAGCCTCCTTTGGAAAAAGCGGCGCGGCACTCAAAGTGTTCCTTTCCTGTGGCTGGCAACGGCAATTGTTTTGCTGGTTCAGCATAAGCCTATCTGGTATCACCACTATCAGCTGATTGTATTTCCCCTGATCTGGCTAGCCAGCTATGGCGCGAGTGTCGCGATCCAAAGCAACCGACTCCGTCACTATCGGTTTAATCTCAAGGCCGCATTTCAGGCCAACCGTTCTTGGAAGTCCAGAACTATGTTGGTTTGTCTCGTGTTATCTCTTGTTCTGATTCCAGTCAAGATAGGTGCTGTCTATCTTTACAACAGCAACTTTATCCGGCAGTCTCAAGCTCACTTCGTGATGCTCGACCATGTTTTGGCTCAAAAGCAGTCTACGCAATGGCTTTTGACCGATTTGCCCATCTACGGATTTTATGCCGACCTGAACGTTCCACCCGAGTTAGCAGTGTTCTCTCGAAAACGATTAGGAACTAGCGACTTGACGCCTGACACCTTGCGATCGCTCTTGCGCCAATATCAGCCCGAACAGATCCTGATCGGACGCTTTCCTGAAGTGCTTCAAGCACTGCGACAAGACTTGCGGAGAGACTATGTCCAGACTTTTAACAACGATGCAGGGACACACTATCTCCGAAAAACAGCAGCTACCTCTTCCCTATCCGCTCCTGTCAGACCCTAAGGCTCTATGATCGGACGTGAGAAAGGTTCTGTCCTGCCTCGCCAGTTGAAGTCGTTAATCTGCAGGTTGATAGAGCCCGTTTCGCGCACCGGGTTGTAGCGCAGTGTGACTCCATAGGTGCGGCGGCTATACTCCAGAATGTAGTCGGTGCTCAGTTCGCGGCCCGTATTTAAGTTATACGCGGTCTGAAATCCAGCTCTAAACGGACCTATAATTTGGCCAATCAGCCCCCCGCGCAGCACAGACTGATCTACCGCTCGGTCAAACCGGAAGGGGGATAACCCGTCCCGTAGCGTTTGAGAGTAGGTAAGGTTGAAGCCCAAATAGTCGAACGCAGGCCGGGAGAAGTGACCAATCTGCCCTCGGATGCCAATGGTGCCCGTGAGAGTCGACTGATTGTCGCCACTATCGTAAAAACTCGTATCTCCCCGTAACCCTGTGATCACCTGAACAAAGGGCACAACAGGCGCAGGTGTATAGCGTAATCCTTCAGTTGCCGTAGCGGGTAGCGGTTGACCTCGCCAGATAGAAAAAGGACGGCTCAGAGCCACGGCAGCTTGATAGCGACCCAGAGTGATGCGCCGTTGCCCGACTGGTGGTAGTGGACGTGGCAACAAATCCAGGCGATCGGTGTTGGCATTAATGCTTTGTGCGCCGACCTGATAGTTCAGGCGAATACCACTATCGCCCAAGACGTATGTTGGGGAACTGAGCACAAATCCCAAACTGCGCTGAACGTTTTGAAAGCCTAGCGATCCGTTGAAAAGACGATCGCGGTAGCTATATTCCAGCGCTAGCTGATGATCCCCAATCAATTGCCGAAGGCGGATGCTGGCTCGCAGTTCGTTTTCGAGTTCGCTCAGGTCAAGACTGGTAAAGACGGCATCCGCATCTAGAATGGTGCGCGGTCCTAGGGTGGCATCAAGCGATGTGATCAAACCAAAGACCGACGGATCAAAAAAGCCCTCTCCCTCTACAGCTTTTTGTACAAAAAACTGAGGCCGAACTCTAAAGCGCAACTGAGGGGTAGAAATCGGTTCAAACGATCGCTCAATGAACAGCCCACCCCGGTCTTCCCGGTCGTAGCCAAACTGCACCAGGAAGGGATCGCGCTCTCGGCTGTCGAGCAAAACTCGCGATCGCAACAATGGCAATGAGAAGCCCTGATCAAAGACTAACCGAGGTCGTCTGGCCCGGATCTCGCTTTGAGTTTCTGATAGGCGAGTATAGGTTGCGGTATCTGCTCGCAGCTCTAGCTCAGGGGGAGAGAAGGGATCGTTGGTGATGCGAATATTAGTGGCCTGCCATCCTTCTGGCGTAAACTCAATCTGCTCAGCTTCAAACCGCAGTCGCCGCAGCTCTCCCCCCTGAGGCCCCTGAACGCGGCCTGAACCTAGGAGCAAACCGATGCCGCCTGGGCTAGTTACCTGTTGCGGAGGCTGATTTTCAGCGAGTTGCTCGGAGAGGGTTTGATCGCGCTCAATTCCAGCAGTCACGTCAGTAGGCAATCCAGGAGAAAGATCCTGTCCAGCGGCTGGCAAGAAAATCTCGCCGCTGGCGTTGAAGACGGTGCCCTGTTCTTGGACAAAGTTGAATCGAAAGCGATCGCCCTCCAGAAGTTGCTGGCCCCGGATCAGCCGCACATTACCTTCGGCCACTGCAATCCGGTTGTCTAAGTTGACCTGAAGGCGATCGGCCCGCAGGATGGCCTGACGAAACCGCATCACTGCATTGCCTTCAGCCGTAAAGACGCGCCGTTGTTCGTCGAAGCTCTGGCGATCGGCAGAAAGCTCAACCGCCTCACCTGTGCCAGCCGGATCGAGGATTTCTGGTTGCGGGGTCGTTTCAGGCTGCTCTGCGGGAAATGGCGTTCGCCGCTCTGGTAAACCCTCGAGGAAAGGATCGTCTTCCAGAATGAAATCTTCGCCTGTGTTAGGAATCTCTAAGATTTCACCAGATGGAAAGGGCGGTTGGGCTTCTAGATCAAAGTCTGGCTCACCCGGATCGAAGGGGAAATCAAGCTGCGCCAGACTTCCTTGCACCATAAAATGAATATCTGGGAGCTGCACCTCTTCTGTAGAGGAGAGTCTAGCCCCCGTGTAGGTGCTACCTGTGTAGGTGCTGGGTAGATCAGATAGCGCCGACGAAGGCACTAGCGCAACAGAAGACAAATCAGGATCAGGTCGGGCAGACTCTTCTAAAATGATCCCCGACTGAGAAGGCTGAGGTTGCACAGAGGGAGGCTCTGAAAAGCCAAGCCCAATTGGCCCTCCCAGCGATTCTGCTCCGAGTGGTTGTGTCTCTGCTGCAGAGATAGGTCCTACAGGTGTTGCAGTCGGCTCGACCACAGCAACTTCCTCAGCAGGACGATCGTGAGCAAGCTGACTCGACCAATCTACGGCGTCTGCCGCACCTTCCGTGCGAGATGAGGGATATTCTGTTGTCGGAAAAGCAGTGGAAACAACCGTCGAGGTGAACTCGAAAGAAGTGGATTCCTCAGGTTGTGAAACATCTATGACTGGAGGGGGAGTGGGCGGCGGAACCGGGTAAGGCATATTTTGAACACAACAAACTTGGCGGACAGCCCGGATCAATCACATCAGCCGTCCTCGACGTAAGCCTTAGACCTGAGGAATCCACTCAGTTTTCAGCCGTCGAGATCTTACTCTAGATCGCGGCGCTTGGGATTCCGGGCAGGGTCATTAGACAGGAATCCAAACACAAATAGACCGATGAAAAAGAAGACGACAATATAAACTGCAATCTTAAGCGTAAGCATCTTGAAAACCTCGGGAAATAGGTTTTCCTATCATATCGGAATGTGTTCCTGTTTCAGTTGCACGTCAATAAAGTTCAGAGTAAAAAAAGTTCAGGGTGAAAAGTTTAGGCTGATGGTCGGGCTATAGGAAATCCTCAGGCTAGAGATTACAGTCTGGATGTGAATTAGTAAAGTTCCCATCGTATCAACCTAGAACGTGCTGTAAAACTTCTCGATGTATGCAGGCCCGATCGACGATGGCATTGATTTGATGGGGGGAGAGTGCTTCCCCGTTGGCGTAGTGCTCTATCCATGCCTGACTGATGGAGTGGGGATCGGAGGGGAGTTGTTGGAGGGACCAACCAGGGAAGTTTACCTCTTGCATCAGCTGTGTGACTTTTGGGTCGTAGCTGAGTCCAAAGCAGCGGCACTCAGCGGCGGCGGCCATGATGAGGGCATGAAGGCGCATGGCGATCGCCATTTCTACACCCCGAAATACCCCCTTGAGTTGCTGCGGATTACTGAGGGTAAGGATTTGACTGGGACCCGGAAGCTGAGGCTGAATGGCTTCTGCGATCGCCTGATCCTGAGAAGCCTGAAACGGAATCAACAAAATACAGGTCTGCGTCGCGGTTTGGAAATCAATCAAAGCCCGGATCAAGATCTGCACGCGATCGGGGGTCAACAGTGGATGCGATCGCAGCGCCACCGCCACCCTAGGAGCCGGCAGATCCCACAGTCCGGGGACAGGCTCCGACTCCAATGCCCAAACCGGATCGGGAGCGAGCGTAAACGGCACCTGCCACTCAGTGAGAAGACTGGCTGAGGCGCGATCGCGCACACTAACGGCAGTACAGCTAGAAAAGACTTGACGTGCGATTCGACGGGTGAGCGATCGCTGCAACGGACCAATGCCCTGAGCCCAAGCAATCGTTTTTAGGTCGAGACGTTGTGCCAAGCCCATCAGCCCTCCGTAGTAAAGCGGACTAACTGCACTGGTCGCATCCTGCATTAAACTACCACCCCCCCAAATCAGTGCATCTGACTGACGCAAAGCCGCCAACACATCAAAGGCCGACATGCGATCGCGAGCTTCAACCTGATACTGCGCCTGAGTTTGCTCAGGATTTCCTGACAACACCAGCGGCGTAACGTGGTTGGGTAACATTTGCAACAGCGCTGCCAGCAACGCCTCATCGCCCCCATTTCCCTTGCCGTAATACCCACACAAAACTGCCCGCATTTAAGTTCTAGCTTGCTTCTCGTCAATACCCCTTACAATACCGGAAGACGTTTTGCGTTCTCCGTTCGTAGTGGTTTTCATGCATGCTCTCTCAATTCCAACCTGGATCATTCACATCTCAAGCGTGATTGAATGGACCGCTGCAATTTGGTTGATTTGGATTTACAGTGAAATCAGCCAGAACACAGCATGGCGATCGCTCTCTTTGGCGATGCTGCCCGCCTTAGTTAGCGCCATGTGTGCCTGTACCTGGCATTTTTTTGACAATGCTCCGGCCTTGGAGTGGCTGGTCACAGTTCAGGCGGCAATGACCGTTGTGGGAAATGTAACCCTCTGTGTAGCCGCTTGGTGGATTTGGCGTTCCGCTCATTCTGATCAGGCAACCCCTGCATCAGAACCTCTGGGGGATAGCTCATCTTCCTCAAAGCATTCCACCCCTCGCGCCAATTGATCATGTTGTCTAAAGAAACCCTATTTGCACTATCGTTATTTCCTTACCTGGGCTTCCTTTGGTTTTTAACCCGTTCAGGACAAGCCCCCCGCCTTGCACTGATTGGGTTTTATGGCACGCTGGTATTTGTTGCAGTTACGATTCCAGTTGGAATTTATGCAAAAGTTGCCTACGGACAATCTTTAGCAAACGTAGATGTTTTACATGGTGGAGCAGAGATTTTTTTGACCCTCTCCAACGTGCTAATCGTCCTTGGATTCCGTCAAGCCATTCAGCAACATCACCAAGTCTCAAAACCTGAATAGTTTTTTGAAGTTGAGCCCGCTCCATTGCTAACAGGTAAGATTGTCCTACCGGGGAAAAAATGCCTTCTACCTGCCTGAATGCTTGTCGCTATGATCTGCTGTCTTAACCCCCGCTGTCGCAAACCCATAAATCCTGATGATGTTCAGGTGTGTCAGAGTTGTGGAGAGACTCTGACCACGCTTCTTAGGGGGCGATATCGAGCAGTGCAGCCGTTAGGTCAGGGTGGATTTGGTCGAACCTATCTAGCTCTCGATCAAGATCGCCTCAATACTCGCTGCGTCGTCAAGCAGTTTTCTCCCCAAATGCAGGGCACCAAATCCCTGGAGAAGGCGGTGAGTTTGTTTAACCAGGAAGCGGTGCGGCTGGATGAACTGGGTGAGCATCCTCAAATCCCGACGCTACTGGCTTACTTTGAGCAAGATCACTATCTCTATCTGGTGCAGCAGTTTGTAGAAGGTCAAAACCTGCTCCAGGAACTGCGGCAGAATGGCCTCTTTAGCGAACTACAAATCCGGGAGATCTTGAATGATGTCCTGCCAGTATTGCGATTCATCCATCAGCGTCAGGTGATTCACCGAGACATCACCCCGACCAATATTCTGCGGCGTCAGGGAGACAATCGCCTGGTACTGATTGATTTTGGGGTGGCCAAGCATCTGACGGCAAATGAGGAAGGGATGCAAGGCGGCACCAAGATCGGCACAGAGGGCTATTCTCCAATTGAGCAATTTCGGAGCGGAAAGGCCTATCCGGCTAGTGACATCTACAGCTTAGGCGCGACCTGCCTGCATCTGCTAACTGCAACCAAGCCAGAAAACCTGTTTGATCCGCTGCGAGGGCGTTGGTTTTGGCGAGAACATCTGATCCAACGGGGAACGAACGTTAGCGACCAGCTCGCTGGAATTTTGGCCAGGATGATGCAGGATCTGGTCAGCGATCGCTACCAGTATGTCGATGAAGTCATGCGAGACCTTCATGCTGACTATTTTCGGCCTTCGCTTTCTGCGCCGCCTACCACTGCTGTGCCCCCTGCAGTCGGCAAACCGCCCCGTGGAACCAGCCAGAAGACTTCTACCTCTCCTTCTAGCACCCCTCGGCCTCCCGATCTGGATCGGCCATTTACCTCAAAGCCACCCACCTCTCAGCCATCCAACTTACGCTCCTCTAGCGCCAGACCCGCCCACGCAGAACCGTCTGATTCTAAGCCTTCTGCTGATTCTAAGCCCCCTGCTTCAGTTCCCTCCTCTTCCCAACCCGCTGCGCCTCGGTCTACACCGGCACGCTCCCCCGCCAAAAGTTGGACGAAAGGTTGGAACTGTGTCCATACATTGACAGGCCATTCCTCGTGGGTAACTTGTGTGGCCCTCAGTCCGACCACGCCAATGGTGGCCAGTAGCGGTTTGGATGATACGGTCCGGATTTGGAATCGGGAGACAGGGCAGTCGTTGTTTACTCTGGCGGGGCATACGCGGGCTGTCAATGCGATCGCCATTAGCCCCCACGGCAAAACGTTGGTTAGTGGCAGCGACGACTACACCATCAAGACGTGGAATCTAGTCACGGGAGCCCTAAGTGGGACGCTCACCGGACATTCCAGAGATGTAAATGCAGTCACCATCAGCCTAGATGGTCAGTTGTTAATCAGTGGCGGAGAAGATCGCACAATCAAGCTGTGGCAGATGGGGACGGGTACGCTGCTACGGACCCTGTTTGGGGTGGCAGGGATGATCAAATCGCTCGCTACGAGTCCTGATGGACGCCTCGTCGTCAGCGGTGGATTGGACAACAAAATCAAGCTTTGGAGTCTGCAAACTGGAGAGCAGGTGCAGGCTTGGACAGGGCATCACAACTCGGTGAATGCGGTTGCCGTCACGCCTAATAGTCAGGTGATTGTCAGTGGTAGTAAAGACAAAACTATCAAGGTCTGGAATTTACAGACAGGAGCGTTGCTCAACACGCTGAGCGACCACACGCGCGACGTAAATACGGTGGCCATTAGCCCTGATGAAAAAACGATCTTTAGTGGCAGCAGCGATACAACTATCAAGCTTTGGGATCTCAACACAGGCAAGCTCACGGCTACACTGTCCAATCACACTGATACGGTGAATGCGATCGCCATCAGTGCCGACGGCAAAACCTTCGTCAGCGGTAGTTCTGACAAAACTGTCAAAGTCTGGCAGCTGTTTGATTGAGCCTTAATCTTCTTAAAAATTCTATATGGCACTGTTCAGTCGGACATTCTGGTCGAGCTGGAAGTTATGGTTGATAGGGGTCTTGCTGTTGGGAGTATGCTTCCGCTTTATTCACTTAGACCGAAAAGTGTATTGGACTGACGAGGTACACTCGCTCGTCCGCGTGGCAGGCTATCCAACCCCGGAATATGTTGAACAGCTTCCCCTCAGACAGTTGCTCACCATTGAAGACTTGCAGCAGTATCAACAACTCCGACCCGACGCTGACCTTGCCAACACTCTGACAGCTTTGGCAGGAAATGCTGAGCATGGCCCCCTTTATTACAAGCTGGCACGGTTTTGGATAGCGATTTTTGGCAGTTCTATCGGAGCACTCCGTCTGCTCGCAGCCCTGATTAGCCTGCTCACCTTTCCTTGCCTCTACTGGTTCTGTCTAGAGCTGTTTGGAAAAGCACGGGTAGGATGGATGGCGATCGCCCTACTGTCTGTATCTCCTCTGCATGTGCTCTATGCTCAAGAGGCTCGACAGTATAGTCTCTGGACTGTAGCAATTTTGGCCTCTAGTGCCGCATTGTTGCGCGTAACGCGAATTCCAAACCTCTGGGGTTGGGCGACCTACAGCATGACAGTAGCTCTAGGGCTTTACTCCCATCTCCTATTTGGGGTCGTCGTCTTAAGTCACGGATTCTACATGCTCGCCCTAAAAGGGTGGCGCTTTACGTCCCAAACCATTGCCTATTGCCTCGCGACCTTAGCTGGACTGCTTGCCTTTGGCCCTTGGCTGTTCGTCATTCTTCGCGCTGGAACTGGCATGGGAGGATATGTGGCAAGACTGACCTCCTTCCCCATCTTTCTGCAGCGGTGGGTTATTAACCTGAGCCTCTCTTTTTTTGATCCCCAAATCGGCCTGGATGAGCCGCTATTTGATGTCAAGACTGGCAACGATGCGCTTCAGCTTGGGTTCGGTCAGCCTTTGGCTTATCCCATCATCTGCATTCTCATCCTAGAAGGCTATGCCTTATATACCCTCTGTCGGCAATCCACCCGACGCGTCTGGCTTATGGTTGTGGCTTTGATCACAGTCACAGCACTCACTTTTGCGCTACCCGATTTGATTTCTGGCGGTCAGCGGTCGAGTATTGGTCGTTACTTGCTGCCTTTGAGCGTAGGAATGATCGTGAGTGTTGCTTATCTCCTTGCAATCAAGACCGATCGCCCTTCAAATCGAGCGGGTCGAAACCTTGCCAGTTTGCAGCATTCCATTTGGAAATGTATCACTGTTGGCGTGATTGGGGCTGGCATCCTATCCTGTGGGATCAGTGCTCAGGCAGAAACTTGGTGGACCAAATACAGAGACTATTACAACCCGCGTTTGGCTGCTCTGATTAGTGCCTATCCTGACTCTGTTGTAATCAGCGATCGCGAAAACACGGGCCGCCTAATCTCGTTAAGTTATGAGTTATTAAGTCATGAGTTGGATGCAGATATCCGGTTTTGGCTAATCGATGACACACAGGAATCAGTCGAAATCCCCACTCAGTTTGAGTATGCTTTTTTGATCTATCCCTCAGAAAATCTAGAAAGCCAACTCGACTCTGATTTGCGCTATCAACTGCTCGACCCATCTGGAAAGCTTTGGCAAGTGCCATCAATGACTCAAAACACTCTAGATACTGCAGGCGATCGCTGATTGAACCATGCAACTGCATCTCTAACTGGGAGGGATGATTGCCTCCTCACCCACATGAGTTCCAGTCAGGTTTGCCATAAATAGATTCGTGTCTTTGAGGAGAGCTTGACTGAGGTTGGCATCGGTTAAGTTGGCCACGACCAGAGTTGCATTGGTTAGGTCAGCATTGCCCAGGTCGGCGTAGGACAGATTGGCATACGACAAATCGGCTGAGGCAAAGCTAACAGAGTTCATGCTGGCATAGCTCAAGTTTGCCTTACTAAGGTCTGCTTGATGTAGAACAACCCGATCTAGGTCTGCGCCAGATAGGTTGGCATGGCTCAGATTGACGCCTGACAGGTCAACGTCTTCTAAGATAATTCCACGCAGATCTGCACCGCTAAAGTCTCTTTCCCCAGCTCGATAACGGTTGAGCAGCTGTTGGATTTTCATAGAAATCTCCCTTACTTTACGGTTGTTGGACTATTGGCTGAATCCAACCTCTAACAATCTCTGTCTCCTGGTCAAACTTGCGAGTTAAACAATGCGTTACTTTTAAGGAGTGTAAATAAATGTAAAGAAAATCAACAGATGAATGCACCGCCTAATTCCAGGGCTTTATCTCGGCTTTTGTCAGTCAGGCTTGTTATGGCTGATTGGTTTGCCCAGGTTCAAACTCAAGTCGAGTCCTTGGTTGGCCTGGGAGTTGCCGGAGCCGTCCTAGGTTTATGGTTAAGCAGTTTTGTTGCTTTGACATCTATCGATGTATCTAAAAATATTTCTCTATTTTCTCTAGCTTGGGTTGGGTTAGCGATCCTCGCTCGGACGTTTCTGCAAACGGGGCTGTTTATTGTGGCTCATGATGCGATGCATCGGGCGGTCTATCCTGCCAATCGTCGCTGGAATGATGGGGTGGGCACGCTGGCGCTAGGGCTTTATGCTTTGTTGTCTTACCGTCGTCTGCTTGAGCAACATTGGCAACATCACCGTCAACCCGGACGGGTGGGAGATCCGGATTTCCATGACGGACAGCATCCGCGGTTTTGGGCTTGGTATATCCACTTCATGCAGCGCTATCTAGACAAGCGACAAGTAGGAATTTTGTTTGGAGGCATGGGCGTTCTGTTTTACACGTTCGTCTGGCCGCTCCATCTGCCGATGCTCAGCGTTATGCTGTTTTGGGTGCTGCCGATGTTATTTAGTTCGCTACAGCTGTTTTACTTTGGCACCTATCTACCCCACCGAGAACCCTCTACTGGCTACGATAATGCTCACCATGCCAGCAGCAGCGGCTACCCAGTGTGGTGGTCTTTTCTGACGTGCTATCACTTTGGCTACCACTGGGAACACCATGAGTATCCGCATTTGCCGTGGTATGCTCTGCCCTCAGTGCGAGGCGATCGCCCGGAAGGCTAAAATTCAGACAGCCTGGAAAAATGAGCGATTACTTGAATTGCGGAGGGGCAGGCCCATGACGGTGATCAACGTAGTCAAAATCCCCATCAAAACAATCGATCTGTCTCCAGGAAGTCACTTGCTCATCACAGATGTGACGTGGGAGCAGTATGAAGCGCTACTTGAAGATCTGGGGGAAGACCGTTGTGTCCCTCGGATCAACTACTGCAATGGAATTCTAGAATTGATGTCGCCCTTACCCGCCCATGAGCGTCCTCATCGCATCATGGCCTATATCGTGACCACCCTTTTGGATGCTCAAGGTCGGGATTGGGAAGACTTTGGCTCAACTACGTTTAAGAAACCTAGAAAAGCTGGGTTGGAACCCGATACCTGCTTTTATATCCAGAATGCAGAACGGGCTCGTTCACTCATGCGAATGGATATGGCGTCTGATCCTCCCCCTGACCTAGCGATCGAAGCAGATGTCACATCTAAAACCACGTTAGATGCCTATCAGGTCCTACAAGTGCCGGAAGTCTGGCTGTACGATAATGGCAATCTAACGGTTCAACTTTTACACAACAGCGAATATCAGGAATCTTCTAGTAGTCTGGTTTTTCCCAATTTGCCAATCTGTGATCTTATCCCTCGCTTGATCAATCAAGCCTTTCAAGAGGGTACTAGTGCTATGCTGCGCGACTTGAGGCGGCAGATGCAGGCAGAACAATTTTAATGATTTACGGATTGCCGCTGAGGATTTGCTTGCCCAAAGCAGTAGGACTAACAGAGGAGACTGCGGCAGAATGAAGCCAGATGGCTTCTCCCAAAATGGCTATGAGTCGGATACAGTGCTTTTGCATGGGTTTGGTGGCTGTGATGCTGGTTTCCTGCGATCGCCAGGAGACATTTGTGGCGTCTAAGCAACTGCAAACCCCCCTGTCCAGGATTTCCGTTGAAAGTTCTGCTGAGCCTCGACCTATGAGCCCTTTAATTTTGCAGTTTGACTTCGCCTCCGATTTTTCAGAAGGGTTGGCCGCTGTGCGTCTGAACGATCGCTATGGCTACATTGATGCCAAGGGCGAAATGGTGGCCACGGTGGACGTGGGCCTAGATGGCGTGTCGCCTTTTTCGGGAGAGTTGGCGCTAGCGCGGGTGAATGGTGTCTACGGCTATATTGGCCGAGATGGGGCGATCGCCATTGATCCGCAGTTTGCCAGTGCTAAGCCCTTTGCAGAAGGAAAGGCTGCCGTCAGAGTGGGTAGTCGCTACGGCTATGTGGGGGCTGAGGGCGGGATGATTATTGAACCGCAGTTTGACTTGGCGTCTAATTTTTCGGACGGGATGGCGGCGGTGAAGGTGAGCGATCGCTTCGGCTACATCAATCCGCAAGGCGAAATGGTGGTTGGGTTGCAGTTTAATGATGCCTGGGATTTCTCTGAGTCGATGGCGGCGGTTCGGATGGAACGCAAGTGGGGCTACATCAACGCCCAGGGAGAGATGGCGATCGAGCCGCAGTTTGATGGCGCATTTAAGTTTTCGCAACAGCGGGCGCGAACTCGGATCGGGGATCAATGGGGCTATGTGGATCCGTCGGGTGAGATGGCGATCGCCCCTACCTACAGCTTTGCCTCCGACTTTTCAGAAGGGTTGGCAGCCGTGATGGTTGATCAGCAGTGGGGATATATCAACCGCGAAGGCGAGATGGTGATCGAACCCCAGTTTAGGTTTGCCTCTGATTTTTCGGAAGGATTGGCCTCGGTGCAGGTCGGTTCACATTACGGCTATATCAACACATCAGGCGACATGGTGATCGAACCAGAGTTTGATCGGGTTGGGTCTTTTTCAGAAGGATTGGCCTGGGTTCAGGTCGGGAACCAATGGCGATACATTTATCCCGATGGTCGTTTTTTGCAAGGACGCACTAATCCTCCTCACTAATTAAGTGTGAATCGATTGCATAGGCAAAAATCTATAGAAGATTGATTTAATCCTTGAAAATTTATTAGCTGAAAGTGCTTGAAATGGGAGCGTGATGGGCGATCGCCCTTCCTCTAAACGTCAAGAAATCAGCTTTTTCGATTGCGGGAATAAGTTTTGTTACCCTTGGCAAAACTGGGGTTTCTTGGTTGAGTGGAGAGAGGAACAGTTTTTAATACCAGCAAGCGATAGGATCAGGTGTTGAGCCTGCAAAACTTGTGCAGTTCGTTCTGATGAGGTGTCTGAATTCATGACTGCTGTTACTCCAAAGCCTGCTTTCTGTGATGGAATCCAATATTTTGGCGATGAGCTACCCGGGTTTGAAACCCATGCCAAGGAGCCCGCAATTGCAGAAGGCATGAAGGCGATCGCCGACCCCACCGATGCAACGGCTGCATTTCAAACTCTGCTCTATGCAGACGCGCTACGCTACCTGACGCTTCAGGTGACGGCTAGCAAAGCATCAGGACATCCGGGCGGGTTTGCCAGTCAGGCTGAAGCCTATGCGTCGTTGGTGATGCTGGGCCACAAAAATATTTTGACTGAAGTGGGCCACCATGCCCCTGGCTTCTATAGCGCCATGTTTTTGGATCGCTCCCTGGAAGACATGGACATCCATACGGTGCAGCAATTGCGCGATCGCTTTCGGGAAAAGCACGGCCTTCTAGGACACCTCTCCGGCTACATTCCCGGCATCCTGGCCCCGGCAGGCCCACTTGGTCAGGGACAGCACTTTGCAATGGCAGCAGCCTTTTTGCATTGCGATACCCTCTTTCCCTTCACGGTTGGCGATGGCGGCTTGGGCGAGCCTTACATCATGAGTGCGATGGCCCACTTCCACACGGCCTATCCCGACGTAACCAATTTCCTGCCTGTGCTGGTTTGGAATGGCTACTCCCAAGAGCACCACAGCATGGTCTCGACTCAGTCGAATGAGCGAATGATCGCCTACTGGCAGGGCAATGGCTTCGAGGAAGTCGTGCTGATCGACGCCAAAGATTTTGACGATCAAAACCAGTCCGGCAACTTTATTGATAGCACTGTCTTTTCGCTAGAGCAGCGATTGGCCTTTACCCAAGCTGTCTTAGTCGCAGCAGATCAGGCAGCCCGTTCGGCTCTCAACGGCAAACTCACCGTTTTGATCATCAAGCAACTCAAAGGGGCTGGCGTTCATGCTCGCGGTGCCAAATCCCACAACCTCTACGCTCGTCATACGCTCGATAATGCCGAAATCATTGATGCACTGAAAACTCGGGCGCTACCCGCTGCGGCATGGGATCTGGTGCGAACCAACTGCGTTCGAGCTGGTGGTGGCCCTTCTGCCAAAGTTGCGGTGACTGAATCCGTGTTGACGTTGCCCGATCTCGGCAACTTGGCGCTAGAAGAATATCCAGTAGGCGGGGAGCCAAAGGTTTCTACCACGGCAATGGGCCAACTGGTAGCGCAGGTGGGAGCACGCGATCGCAACTACTTGGTTACCAACGCCGACGGCAACGAAGCCTCCGGTATTGGCAACATCAACGAAGCCCTCAAGATTGTTCACCCGACGCCAGACGACCTCTACAACCAGGGGCCTTCTGGCCAGGTGTATGAGCCTTTGAGTGAAGATGCCTGTTCCGGCTTGGCCGCAGGTTTAGCGTTGATGGGAGGCCGGACGCTCTGGTGTTCCTATGAGTCTTTCGCGATCAACGGTCTACCCATCTGGCAAACCGTGACCCAGGCGATGGCCGAACTGCGCCGCCCCACCCCTTCCACCGTGACGCTCTACACTGCAGGCGCACTAGAGCAGGGCCGCAATGGTTGGACCCACCAGCGCCCCGAGATTGAAGCATACTTTGCCTCGATGATGCGGAACGGCAATGTGTTTCCGCTGTTTCCACCCGATGCCAACAGCATTCAGGCTTGCTATGACTGGGCACTAACGACGCAAAATAAGGGCATTGTCATCACGGCCAGCAAGTCCCCCTTGCCGATCCGCACTACGTTTGAGCAGACACGACAGGCGTTGCAAAATGGGGCGATCGCCCTCCAAGAAATCTCCGGCGACAAAACCGTCGTCTTTGCCGTGATTGGCGATATGACGCTGATTCCGGTGCTTGAAGCTGCCGCCTACCTGGAAACTGAAGGCATTGGGGTTCGGGTAGTCTCTGTGGTCAATCCGCGTCGCCTTTATCGCCCTAGCGATGTAGCCTGGGAGGCTTGCTCTGAGCCAGACGGAGACTTTTTAGACGATGCCGGATTTGAAGCGCTGTTTGGTGGCGATGCCCTGATCGGCGTCACAGGGGGAGCCAGCGCCATGCTCGAACCCATCATGCTACGCAGCTCTGCCAAGCGAGACACCTTTGCCTGGAAGCGCGGCGAAACCACCGCTAGCGCAGGCGAACTGATGGCCTTCAACGGACTCACCGCCGCCGCACTGACCCAGCGGGCGATCGCACTCATCCACTAAAAACACCTCCCAACGAACAAGCTAAGCTGAAGAGTAAGCCCCTGCCTGTTTGGGCGGGGGCTTGCAATTAAGCAGGAACTGGAAACCCACCCCTGCCCCCTCCCAAGAGGGGAAATGCTGGAGATGCTCTCATCACTCCCCTCTTGGGAGGGGCTAGGGGTGGGTTCATTACAGGCCGCGATGGAACCCGTACCAATTAGATGGATGTGTGTAGAGTTCGCTCGGTGAAGAACACCCGTCGCACAAATCACAGACCTTAAAATTAAAAACTGGCTCTTATCGTAGAAGCTAGACGATCGCACTACGAAACGAACGGATCATGCGGCAGGATTTACAGGGGTTAGAAATCACCAAAGGAGAACTTCGCAAGCTCAGCGGCATTGATCCAGAGCAGGTGTTTCGCCGATCGGTAATGCAGGATGCCTTCAAGCGATCGCAATTTTGGCAGCGCCATACGCTAGAGGTTGGATTCCTGACACTGTTGTCATTCGTCAGCTTTGCGGTTGTGTTTAGCTATCTGGCCGGGGGGCGATCGCTCTACTCCGAATTGAGGGTTTTTGGCTCCGTTGCGATCGGCTCATTGGTGCTAGCGATCCTGATTCAGAGCTGGCGAATTATTCAGAGCACTAGCCCTGCTCTCGCCGGACTGCTCGATGACGTCGATCGTTACAATGCAATGGTTAAAGCCATTCACATCAACGATCAGATCGAAGCCGCAGGCAACTTTCAGGTCCGGCTACAAAACCGCAGCCGCGTGATCGAAGCGCTCCGCATCACCCGCGCCAACATCGTCCGCGCCCTCAAAACCGAACGCATTTTACGAGAAAACAAGCCGTTTATCGATCGCAACCCAGACTTATTTGCAGACAGTTTGCTGACACTCGAATCGTTGCAAGTCACTGACCAGGCCAGCGAACATGGCCGATTGCTCAACGAAGCCCTGCAAATTGGCCTCAGTGTGCAGGATGAGATGAGAAAATTGCAGAATCGGCACTGAAGGAAGCATTTGCTCTGAATCCATGTCTACCCAACCCAAAATCATTGTTCTCGACGACGACCCCACCGGATCTCAAACCGTTCATAGCTGCCTGCTGCTGACCCGTTGGGATGTAGAGACACTGCGAATGGGCCTAGCAGACGAGTCGCCCATCTTCTTCGTGTTGACCAACACCCGCGCCCTGACCCCCACTCAGGCCGATGCCGTCACCCGCGAAGTTTGCCAAAACCTGAAACAGGCGATCGCCCTAGAAAACGTCCAAGACTACCTGGTCGTGAGCCGTTCCGACTCCACCCTGCGGGGACATTATCCGGTCGAAACCGATGCGATCGCCGAAGAACTCGGCCCCTTCGACGCCCACTTCCTCACCCCCGCCTTTTTTGAAGGAGGCCGCCTAACGCGAGACAGCATTCATTACCTGTTGGTCAACGGCGTCGAAACCCCTGTCCACGAAACCGAATTTGCTCGTGACTCCGTCTTTGGCTACAGCTACAGTTACCTGCCCGACTACGTCGAAGAAAAAACCAGCAGTCGAATTTCGGCCAACACCGTCGAGCGATTTCTGCTCAGCGACATCCGCAACGGTAGCCTAGAGCGACTTCTGCACCTGCACAACAACCAATGTGCCGCCGTCGATGCTGAAGAGCAGGCCGACCTGAATCGTTTTGCTGCCGATGTCCTAGCCGCTGCCGCTCAGGGCAAGAAGTTTCTATTCCGCAGTGCCGCCAGCCTCCTCACCGCCCTGGCAAAACTCCCCCCCCAACCTGTCGCCGCCGAAGACATGGCCCAATATCGCCGCCAAGGCAAACCCGGCATCGTTCTCGTCGGCTCCCACGTCAAAAAAACCACCGAACAGCTCAACCACCTCCTCCAAGTCCCCGGCACCGTTGGCGTAGAAGTCGATGTCGCCCAACTCCTAGACGAGCCTTCCTCCGCCCAAATCAACCACATCCTCGACCAAACCCTCCAAAAAATCCACACCATCCACAACGAAGGCAAAACCCCCGTCATCTACACCAGCCGCCAAGAACTCACCTTCGAAGACATCCAGACCCGCCTCAACTTCGGCTCCACCGTCTCCGCCCTCCTGATGGACATCGTCCGGGGACTGCCCACCGACATCGGCTTCCTCATCAGCAAAGGCGGCATCACCTCCAACGACACCCTCAGCTCCGGCCTCGCCCTCACCTTCGCCCGCCTCCTCGGCCAAATCCTCCCCGGCTGCTCCATCGTCTGCACCCCCCAAGACCACCCTCAATTCCCCAACCTCCCCGTCGTTCTATTTCCAGGAAACGTCGGAGATGTAGACGGCCTAGCCACCGCATATCAGCGACTGAGTGCATGAACAAAAGATGAATAAAAGAAAATATATAGATACCCTAGCGACCACCCATGCGAAGCGCTTCATGCCCCCGACAACTAAACCCTTACCGAGGGGGTGTGGGGGACGGGTTCCGTCCCCTGCTGGGGGTTTGGGGGGAACCCCCAAGGCTCGCCACTCCCCCAAAAAGCTATGATCTAGACAACAGCTCTCTCTTCCCTTCACCCCATCCTCAAAGGGAGAACCCCAATGCACCTTCCCTGGCTTAACCTCACACTAGCCACATCCATCACCCTCAGCAGCCTATCCCTCCCCCTTCAAGCCGTCCAACTCAGCGACGGCAGAGTCTACTTCGACCAACCGCCCTCCCTCCTCGACAGCGCCACCACCCGCAACCGCACCAACACCTCCGGCGGCACCTACTACTTCACTGTCAGCCTGCCCGACAACGCAGGCGAACCCCTCCAACAAGTCGCGATCGCCCAACGCAACCCCGAAGGCTTTGCCCGTCGCGTCAACTTCAATCTAAATCGCACCTTCGCCTTTACCGGAACCAGACGCGATCGCGGCAACCCCCTCCCCATTGGCTCCACAACCTGGGACGAAACCGACAGCCAAGTCATCGTCACCTTCGAGCCACCTGTCGCCCCTGGCCAAACCGTCACCATTGGCCTACGTCCACACCGGAACCCTCAATTGTCTGGCGTTTACCTATTTGGCATCACCGCCTTTCCAGAAGGCGAACTAGCCCACGGTCAGTTCTTAGGCTTTGGCCGCTTTCATTTTTATGAGAGCGATCGCCCCTTTCCCTTTTCCTACCGCGATCGCCTCTGGAGATAAAAACAAAAAACAAAGCAAAAAAAAGAGCCGAGGCACAACGTCTGTACCTCGACCTGAGCAAAATGTGGAATCAAATCCAAACCTAATTCATACCACCCGCAGCCTGAAAACGCGCTCTTGCCCGTCTTAGAGCCTGTGCAGCTTGAATTTGTTCTTGACGACTTCCGCTTTGTGCCTGCCGAACCCGCTCTTCTGCGGCGGTGTAAGCAGTCCGAGCCTGATCGCGATCGATCGTACTTCCGCGCTCTGCACCGTTGACCAGAATAGTGATTTCGTCTTGCTCGACTTCAGCAAAACCACCCATCAGGGCGATCGCCACCCACTCTTTATTAGAGCGGACTCGCATCACACCCGTATCCAGCGCCGTCAGCAGGGGAGCATGGCCGCCCAAAATACCGAGTTGACCTGTGGTGCTGGGAAGAATCACCTCTTCCGCTTCAGAATCCCAAACGGTCTTATCGGGAGCAATTACACGAACAGTTAATGCCATAATTCTCCTTTGAAGTTTTGAGCTTTAAAGGTTGAGTTTTGAGGTTGAGTAACAGCCGTGAACCCAACCTTCAAAACTCACCTTATTACTCGATTACTTACTTACCTTCGGCTTTCATTTTTTCAGCTTTGGCGATCGCCTGATCGATGGTGCCGACGAGGTAGAAAGCTTGCTCTGGCAGGTCATCTAGTTCACCTGCGAGGATCATCTTGAAGCCTCTGATACCCTCGTCAAGAGAAACATATTCTCCAGACTGACCTGTGAAGACTTCTGCCACAAAGAAAGGCTGAGACAAGAAGCGCTCAATTTTCCGGGCGCGAGCCACAGTGAGACGGTCATCCTCAGACAATTCATCCAAGCCCAGAATAGCGATGATATCTTGCAGCTCTTTGTAACGCTGTAGCGTTGCCTGCACGGCACGAGCCGTGTTGTAGTGATCTTCACCCACAATGTCGGGCTGGAGCATGGTGGAAGTAGAATCTAGCGGGTCTACCGCAGGATAAATTCCCTTCGAAGCGAGGCCACGAGACAACACGGTGGTTGCATCAAGGTGAGCAAAGGTGGTTGCAGGTGCAGGGTCGGTCAAGTCATCCGCAGGAACGTAAACGGCTTGAATTGACGTAATCGAACCTTCGGTGGTGGAGGTGATGCGCTCTTGCAAGTCACCCATTTCGGTAGCCAGTGTGGGCTGATATCCTACCGCAGAAGGCATCCGTCCGAGCAGAGCAGATACTTCAGAACCTGCCTGTACAAAGCGGAAGATGTTGTCGATGAAGAGCAGTACGTCTTGCTTATTGATGTCGCGGAAGTACTCGGCCATCGTTAGAGCAGACAGACCCACCCGCATTCTGGCTCCGGGGGGCTCGTTCATCTGACCGTATACAAGGGCTACTTTTGATTCGCCAATGTTTTCTGCGTTGATAACGCCGGATTCTTTAAATTCGTTGTAAAGGTCGTTTCCTTCACGGGTGCGTTCGCCTACACCACCAAACACAGATACTCCACCGTGCTCTTTGGCGATGTTGTTGATCAGCTCTTGAATCAAAACGGTTTTGCCAACGCCAGCTCCACCGAACAAGCCGACCTTGCCTCCCCGACGATAGGGTGCTAGCAGGTCAATTACCTTAATTCCGGTTTCAAATACGGAGGGCTTGGTTTCCAGCTCGATTAGCGTGGGAGCGTCCCGGTGGATGGGTAGGGTGGTCTCCATGTTGACGGGACCCATTTCATCAACGGGTTCGCCCAATACGTTGAAGATGCGACCCAAGGTTGTAGCACCTACAGGGACGTTGATGGGAGATCCGGTGTCTACGATCTCCATTCCGCGAACGAGGCCATCTGTGGTGCTCATGGCAACGGCACGAACCTGGTTGTCACCAAGAAGCTGTTGCACTTCACAAGTCACAGAAACTTCTTGTCCGGCAGTGTTGGTGCCTTTTATCGTAAGAGCATTGTAGATCTGGGGCATTTGCCCGGTTGGGAATTTTGCGTCTACAACGGGACCGATAATCTGGGTAATGTAGCCGACGTTTGTCTTTTCTGCTGTGGTGACCATGCTTGCGCCTATCGTGTGATCAGCTTGCTTAAATACTTTGGGACTGTCTCTTGATTAATATGTTGAGACGGTCTTAACAGTTAAAATTGCCATCTTACAGATTATCACTGAACGTAAAGTTATCGAGATCAAGTTGTGAGATTCTGGGGAACCGAGCCTTGGGGGGAACCCCCAAACCCCCAGCAGGGGACGGAACCCGTCCCCCACACCCCCTCGGTAAGGGTTTAGTTGTTGGGTAGCGTGAAGCGCTTCGCATTGGTGGGTCGCAAAGTGGGGGGGAGGTCTCTGTATGGGTCTCCCTACTGCCTATTGTTTGCTGCCTACTGCCTACTCTCTCCCTAGCTGATCGCTACAGGTTCGATCGCTTGGATACCTGCTAAGTCAAGGATTTGGGGGATGAGGTCTTCTCGGCGGACGGCCATCATGTGGACGCCTTGGCAGAGTTGGCGGGCAAGCTGGACTTGTTCGGCGGCAATTTGCACGCCTTCTTGCAGGGGGTCGGTGGCGCGATCGAGGCGATCGATGATGGATTGGGGGATCTCGACGCCGGGGACGTTGCGGTTGATGAACTGAGCGTTTTTGGCAGATTTTAGGAGGAAAATACCTGCCAGGATGGGCTTAGAACTGCCGCTGGCAATCTGGCTCATAAATTTTTCTAGGCGATCGAAGTCGGAGATGAGCTGGCTCTGAAAGAATTGGGCTCCAGCTTCGAGTTTGCGTTCAAAACGGCTCTGGAGGCCGGACCAGCTAGGGGACTGTGGATCGACGGCAGCTCCAACAAAGAGGTTGGTGGCTTGGTCGGGTAGAGGTTTGTCGTTGAAGTCGAGGCCTTGGTTGAGTTTAGTGACTAGCTTGAGCAGGCGGACGGATTCTAACTCGAAGACGCTTTTGGCGGTGGGGTGATCTCCCGCTTTGACGGGGTCGCCGGTGAGGGCCAATATGTTGTGGATGCCGAGGGCTTGGGCTCCCATCAGGTCGGCTTGGAGGGCGATGCAGTTGCGATCGCGACAAGCCATCTGACAAATCGGCTCAATGCCGTGTTGTTGCAAGATGACTGAGGCGGCAAGGGAAGACATTCGCAGAACGGCGCGACTGCCGTCGGTGATGTTGACGGCATGAACTCGATCTTTGAGATGCTGGGCCATCTCGATCATCCGAGACGGATCACCGCCTTTGGGGGGCATGACTTCAGCCGTAATCAGAAACTCTCCAGATTGAGCCGCCTGCCGAAACCGAGTACCAGCATCCAGAGACGGGGGACTGCTCAGCGGAGCGGGAGAGTTTGCGGGAAGAGATTGAAGGTTGGCCATTAGGAGCTTAGATTCTGAGGGTCGGAGCCAGCATTTGAGTAAAGCGCTATTGGAATCTCAGCATATCAACTCCTGCGCCTGCGGGTCTTGTCCATCTGAAATTTGTTGGGTGCTTAACTAACGTTTCATAACGGAACTGAATATCCGAGCGCGGCTTTGACTTTGGCTAGGGTTTGGTTGGCGATCGCCTCTGCCTGTTCGCGCCCTTGCCGCAGGACTGACTCTAGATAGCCTTGCTCTGACATGATTTCGTGGTAACGGTCTTGGATGGGTTTTAGGGCGGCGATCGCGGTATCCGCCAGTAGCGGTTTAAACTGCCCCCAGCCCATTTCGCGACATTCTGCGGCGACAGCTTCTTTGGTTTGGTTGGAGAGAATCGCGTAGAGGGTCAGCAGGTTGTTGCATTCGGGGCGCTCTGAGTTGTCGAACTCTAGGCCACGAATAGGGTCGGTTTTGCAACGCTTGATTTTCTTGGTAATCAGTTCTGGGGGGTCGAGCAGGTTGATGCGGCTCAGATCGGAGGGGTCTGACTTAGACATTTTGCGGGTGCCGTCGGTCAGGCTCATCACCCGTGCGCCTTCTTTGCGAATCATGGGCTCGGGCAGCTTGAGGACGGGGGCTTCTTCGCTACCAAACTGGAAGTTGAGACGCGCTGCGATGTCACGGGTCAGCTCTAGATGTTGCTTTTGGTCTTCTCCAACCGGAACTTTGTCAGGTTCATAGAGCAAGATATCGGCAGCCTGAAGGACTGGATAGTTGAGCAAGCCTGCCGCCACATTTTCACCTTGACGAATGGCTTTTTCTTTAAACTGCACCATGTCTTCGAGCCAGTTGAGGGGGGTGATGCAGGTGAGCAACCAGGCCAGTTCGCTGTGGGCAGAAACATGGGACTGCACAAAGATAGTGGCATGGTCTAAGTCAATGCCGCAGGCGAGATACATGGCTGCAACTTGGTAGGTGTTGGCGGCCAAAGCTTTGGGGTCGTGGGGAACGGTGATGGCGTGCAAGTCGGCCATAAACAGGAAGCTGTCGTATTCCTGCTGAATTTCGACCCAGTTGCGGATTGCCCCTAGGTAGTTGCCGAGATGAAGTTCACCCGTTGGCTGAATGCCAGAAAGAACGCGCTGTTTGCCCATTGTTGTGAAGTAACCCCTGCGGAAACTGCCTTTTCAATTCTAGAAACCTGGTGCAGATGCGATCGCCACGGCAAAGGGCAGACTAGGGAAAATCGCTGGCTTACCCTCACCGCATCAATTTCTACATCGAGCCCTGAAAATGTTAACTTTCACAACGGTACAATAGCAAAGCAACTTTTCGCTTTGAGATTCACTGCTTTCTAAATTCTTCTAACGGAATTTTTCACGGCTGATTGCCTGTCCTTTTGCGCTCTGAGATTGCATAGCTGTTTGGAAACAAACCTATAAACCCTCAGTAGCGTTGAGCCTCGAGTTCGAGGAACATGGCAATGAGTCGTTCTTTATGGGTTGCACTAGGGGTTGCACTGGGGGTTTCACTGCCGATCGGGTTGTTGAGCTATGAAGCGGTTTCTCCTCAGACGGCTGCTGCTGTGACTTCGGACTCTGTCAGTCAACCGTTTTCTTCCGTTCAGCTTGAGAGGATGAGAGGCTATATCCCTCCCGATCGCGGCATCCCCCGCCGCTTACAAGGAGGGGGTACGCGGTAACAGCTTGTGAGTTTTGGCGCAACCGTGTATTTCGGGGCCTAACAATAAATTTTTGTTAAAAAATGCGGAACGGCTGCAAATTGAGCTGAACTGAATTCAGTAGAACTTCGGTTCTGGTCGGCTAAAACATTACTTAAAACTTTATCTCTGCGAGTTCGAGTTTGTTTTTGGAGTTCATTCCGGAGATTGGCTTGAGGCAGTAGAGGTGTTCGGGAGAGAGAGTCATGACATCGCGCTTTCGATTAGTGGGGCAGATCTTGATCACGAGCGGACTGCTCGGCTTGGTTGGCATGAGGGGGGCGATCGCCCAATCTGAGTCGCTGACGCGGGCGGAGGTTTACCGAATCCAAAACACGGTACAGCTACTGCCCAGAAATCAATCCGAGCGCCCTGCTCGCTTAGAAGACGTTTTAGCGCCACTGGATGCCCTACGAACCGGAGGCAGTTCTAGAGCAGAACTCTTATTTAACGAGGGTTCACTGGCTCGGATTGGCTCCAATGCTGTTTTCCGATTTGTGCCAGGACTGCGCCGATTTCAACTCCCCGATGGCAGTGTGCGCGCCGAAACCATTCTGCAACTCAGAAGTGGGGTTGCCCTCGTCACCAATTCGACCAGCCCAGTTGCAAATAGTCTGGTAACCCGTGTCGAAACGCCTGGAGGTCAAGTTAGCCTGCTGAGTGCAGCCCTACCTGCCCCAGGGATGGCACCTCCCCCTCCACAACCTGGGGTTACGCCTCTACCAGAACCTGCCCCAGGGGTTGCGCCGCCCTCTCCACAACCAGGGACAGTTACGCCTCTACCAGAACCTGCCCCAGGGATGGCACCTCCTCCTTCAGCACCTGTAGTCGGCACGCCCTTACCACCGGATGCGATCGCCCAACCAACAGCGGCCCTGATCGTGTACGACCCGGCCCAAACTACGCTGCAGGTATTTGCTCTTACCAGTGGTGTTGTTGTTCTCGATCCAAATGGTGAAAATCCTGTCTTCTTGCAAGGCGGACAAACCCTCTCCATCATCAATGGTGTGTTTTCGCCTGTGCAGACCTTTGACTTGTTGACTTTCTATCAAACTAGTTCTCTGGCGTTTGGTTTGGGGCCAAACCAGGAGGAAGCGATCGCCCAAGAACCGCTTCGAGTGCAGGAAGTGTTGAGAACGGTGAGAACTGCCACACTCGCCTCCCTGGCGTCCCAACAGCGCTGGATAGAAGGTCTCTGTACTGTCAATGCTCGGGGCGGAGACAGCACCCTAGCTACCAACTGCATTACCACTCAGGCCGATGATCCGCTGCGGCGATTTGAAGATGAGCGGGGCGTGATTACTCTTCCCGAACGTCAGCCAATTTCAGAGCCTGAACCGATTCTAGAACCTGAGCCGGAACCAATTCCAGAACCGATTCCGGAACCCGAACCTGAGCCGATTCCGGAACCCGAACCTGAGCCAATTCCAGAGCCCGAACCTGAGCCAATTCCGGAACCCGAACCTGAGCCAATTCCGGAACCCGAACCTGAGCCGATTCCAGAGCCCGAACCTGAGCCAATTCCGGAACCCGAACCTGAGCCGGAACCAATTCCAGAACCCGAACCTGAGCCTGAGCCAATTCCAGAACCTGAGCCAGAACCTGACCCTCAATTGCCAACAGACCCTCAATTGCCAACAGACCCTCAAACAGGTCCATTTTGATGGATGATTGCCACCTCATCCTGATCGAAATGCTGTCGCAGCTCTTTCATTGAATGTGTCCCCATGAAGCCCCCCCAAAAGCGATCGCCAGTGTGTGTTCCCTCAAAATTCCTTTGTGTCTCCACGGCCTTAGCAGTGTGGAATCTTCTCGAGCCTGCTGCCTACGCCTCTTCTGACTTGGTTTTAGAAGAAGTCTCGCTGGAGTCGGCAGAGGTTGTTGTCGTTGCGGTTGAACCTGTTTCAGTTGAATCTGTCGGGGTTGAACCTGTTGCGGTTGAATCTGCTGTACTCGCTGGTGAGGCGATCGCCCCTCCTGAAGTCATCGCCCCAGAGGTGTCAGCTTCAGAGGTGGTTCAATTCTCTGAGGCCCAAATTGCTCCGGTTGTTGCTCAGGTAGTTGCTCAGATAGAAGAACCCGAAGGGGGTTCACCCGAGTTTTCACCCGCCTCCGGCGATCCATTTTGGGACAGTGAAGTAGAAGCGTCATCTCTTGATCCGGAAGACGTGCAAGCTGAGGTAGGACAAATTCAAGTTGTGCGCCCCCCCCTACAACCGCCTCCGCGTCGTCAGCCTGTAGTGCAGCTCCAACTCCGTTCTTCTGCGTTTACTAGTTCTAACGCTACGGCTAGCGAAATTGATCCGCTCAGTGATGTGGTGTTTATCAATAGCGCGACTCTGCTGGCAACTCCCTCACTTGGCCCAGAAACCCGTCTGATTGCGGCTGCGACAGGTGGGCTAGGACGGTTTGCCGAAGAAGATGCGCTCAACTACAACTTCCTCAATTTCAATGTAGGCATACAGCAACGATTGGCAGCTGGCACCTACGGGCAGATTGGCTGGGTGCAAGATCGGCTTTATCGACAAGATGGCGGCGATCTCTCCCTCTTGAGCAATTCAATTCGGTTAACGCTGGGTCGGCAAGAACAACTAGCTGAGCGGCTGAGACTCGATTATTTCTATGAACTCCGAGCCCGGTTTGCAGACCCCGAGACCAGGAGCCGGGTTGGCAATACGGTGGGTGCGCGTCTGCGGTATGACCTGACGCCAGAGCTACAAGCTGCTTTAGATTATCGGCTGACGCTAGATTCTTACACGAAGAGCGATCGCTTTGATGCTCAGCACCAAGTGCGGGCGATCGCCACCTACAATCTCAACCGCAATACCTTCTTGAGCGGGTCAGCCTCTTACTTGTTTGGCACCTCAACGGCCTCTACTGTCAATCCAGAGAATTTCTCAGTTGGAATTAGCCTGGGCGTAAATCTGCCCCTATTTTGATCACCCTGATTTGAGGCCCCTATTTTGTCGCGAGATATTAAAGGAGCTTATTTATCTTTCATGGCTATAAAGTCTGCCAATGCGATCTCAATCAGATCAATGCCTATCTGGGACTTCAGGCATTGAGGTAAGGCGGGTTAGAACGGCTTCACAGGGTTAAACTTACTTTTCAATAGAACCTATCACTACTGGCTGAGGCGGGATTCAGGCGATCTCCCTCTCTAGAGGAGGTGTTCCCGCTGAGGGATCACTACTATGGCAAATAGATAAGAGAAGTTTATTTATCTGACAGGAGACTCGTCTATGACTAGTACAACCAACAATAATTTTGACCAGCCCAAAAAAGATACGACAATCGTGCCCGACGATCAGGTTGTCGTAGAATATAACACTGACGCTTCCCAGAAGTCTGGTGATATCGAGAAGTCAGGCGATGCTCATCCCGTCGCCCAAGCGGTAGGTGCTGCTGGCGGTGGCATTGCAGGCGCAACGATTGGCCGAATGGTCGGTGGAAAAGTTGGTGCAGCAATTGGTGCCGTTGGTGGAGCAGTAGCCGGAGCTGCCATTGGTAATCAGGCAGCGGAAGGCATCGATCATCGAGTTGATGATGCGCTAGACACCATGAAGGATGCAGCCGAAGGCGTGACCCATCATGTTGAAGATGCCATCGATTCAGTGAAAGCAAAGGTCGATGAGACTGATGTGAAAGGCTTAGCTGAATCCATGAAGCACAAGATTGAAGAAGCTGACGTACGTGGTGTTAGTCAGTCTGTTCAAGAAAAAATCGATGAAGCTGACGTACAGGGTGTCAGCAAGTCTGTGCAACATAAGATTGACGAAGCTAATGTGCGTGGTGTCAGCGACTCTGTGCAGCACAAGATCGAAGAAGCTGATGTGCGTGGCGTTAGCAACTCTGTGAAGAGCAAGATCAACGAAGCCGACGTGCGTGGCGTTAGCAACTCTGTGAAAGGTACGGTCGAAGATGCAAGACCTTCGATTACCGATGCAGTCAATCGGGCTTCTCACGATGCTAAAGAGATTGCAGATAGTGCTACCAACACATTTAAGCGGACTTCTAAAGACGCCGAAGAAGTTGCAGATAGCGCTACAGCTAACGCAAAGAACAAGCTCGCAGACAAGCCTGCAGCTAGCCCTACAATCAATACTAGCCCTGCAATCAATACCGATCCCATGGCGACCGATCCGATGACGCCTGGATTGCCTACCAATCCTAAGGTCACCAAGCCCGCCAACCAAACCGACATCAAAACTGAGCGAGATCTGCACGACAAGCGGGGTCTGTCGTAGTCACAACTCGACAACTCTCTACTAACAGAGCTTTGATAAGTAAGGGGGCCTTTAAGGCCCTCTTTTTGATGGGTAACAGATTTAATAGGTAATGGATTGGTTCTCTATGCAATGATTGGTCAGAGAAAGTATTGATGCAGTGCAAGATTGATTCAGTACAAAATCATCACAGACTATTCACCAACTCAGCATTGCCTAACATTTCTCGTCATTCGGCCCTGTAAGGAAATAAGCTTTAAAATGCCTTAGGACTGTCAGCTCCCTAAGACCTACAGCAGATCCGCCTAGTGAGGGAAGGGTTATGAGACGAGGATTCCGGATCGATACATTGCAGTGGTTTGTGGGCATCTTCGTTGCGTTGCGAGGGGCGCTGATGTTGATGGTGCCTCATCAGCTCACCAGTCAGGCGTTTGTCCCGATTCATTCCTATTTTTCTTGGCTGGGTGTGTGGCAGGTCGTTGCAGGGATGACTATGATCGCTGCTGTGACATTGGTTCCTCGACGCACTGTAATTGTATTGGCGCACCTTTTGGTAGGGATAGCCCTCCTTCAAGCTGCATGGGGACACCTACTATCGGGTACTTGGACTGGACTGGCAGACTTTTCAATTTTGGGGGTGGGAACTGCGATCGCCCCATTTCTTCCCCGTCAACAGCCGCAATCTAAGGGTGGAATTGACCTGTTTGCCTTGCTGATGGGTTGGCGACTGGCTTTGGATGGTTTGATCATCCTCTTGCTGCCTAGCCCCCAGTTTGACAACATTCTCTATGATTCGATGCGTGCTTACCTGCCGCTGTATGGCTTAGCCTATCTGGCTGGAGGGTTAGCCCTGATTGCAGCCCATAGCTATCCTCGTCTCCCAAATGCCTTTTTTTGGACGGCCCATTTGTTGGCAGGAGGCGTGCTGTTTTCCTGGACGGCCATGTTGGGCTTTCCCACCTGGAGCTCAGTTCTATTCTTCGGTGGGTTTGGTATCCTGACGGCGTTGTTGCCCTGGCTGGGACCGCGCCTACGTCGCATTGATCCTAGATCCCTCAAGGTACAGCTTGTGGTCACGCTGGTCGGCCTTGTGACGCTGCCGCTCCTTTCTGGAGTTGCTTTAGTCACGTTTCCTCAAGAACAAGCCACGATCAATCAAGCTCTGGCCTTGCAGCGGACCTTGGCTACAGCCCTCTCTCAAGATATTGCCAGCTATATCAAGCTACATGTTGCAGCGGTAGATGCCCTAGCCAAGCAGCCCAACCTATCAGAAATGTCTGCTTTGGAGCAGCAGAATTTACTGCAACTCCTCAATCAGTCTTATCCCGATATTATTGTTTTTACAACTTACGATGCAGATGGGAGCGCGATCGCCCGGAGTGACAATCGTCCGCTCAGTCCTCCTCTCTCCGATTTGGAGCTGTATCAAACAGTGCAGCGAGTCAGCAGACCAATGTTAGAAATCCGAGTGGGGCGAGTGATTGAACAACCCGTATTTGTTTTTGCAGCTCCGCTCTACAACGACGACCAACAATTTTCGGGTGTGGCGATGGGGGCGATCGCCTCAACGCAAGTCACGGAGCAGTTGGTGAGAACGGGCGCGAGTGCCAATCTCAAAACCTACTTAGTAGATGAGCAAGGCCGCATCATCGCTCACATTGATTCTGCGCTGGTCGATTCTTTCACGGATTATGCTGAGGTGGCTCCTGTGGCCCAACTTCTTGAGCAAAATTCTACCAATGGTGGAATTCGGTATTGGGAGAATAATGAGTGGCGACTAGCTGGATATGCCCGAGTGCCAGATCTGGAGTGGGGGGTCGTGGTAGAGCGTCCTGCAGCAGAGGTTTTGAAATCGATCAACACCCGACGCAATCGAGATTTTGAAGTGCTGATCACGGTCGCTGTCATTGCATTGGTGATTAGCTTGCTAGTAGCTCGAAAATTGACTGAGCCGCTCACTGTCTTGGCAAATGCATCCCGACAATTGGCGATTGGCAACGCTAAGGCTCCTTTGCCTCAGAGTGGTATTACAGAGGTGGCCTACCTATCAAGCGTGTTTGGCACGATGCGCGATCGCCTGCTGCAAAGAACTGCAGAGCGGGATCATGCTGAGCAGGAGCAAGAGCGACTCCTCAAACGGGAACGGCTCGCGCGTGAGGAGGCCGAAGCGGCAAATCGGATCAAAGATGAGTTTTTAGCGGTGCTCTCCCATGAGCTGCGATCGCCCCTAAACCCGATTTTGGGTTGGGCAAGGCTGCTGCGGAGCCGAACATTTGACGCTGCCGCAACAGATCGAGCCCTAGAGACAATTGAGCGCAATGCAAAAATGCAGACTCAATTGATTGATGATCTGCTGGATGTGGCTCGCATCCTGCGCGGCAAAGTCGTTCTAGAAGTTCGTCCAGTTGATTTGGTTGGTTCTATTGAAGCGGCAATTGAGACGGTGCGCTTAGCGGCTGACGCCAAGTCTATTCAATTTCAAATGTACTTTGCAAACGATGTAGGTTTGGTGGCAGGAGATGCCGGACGATTGCAGCAAGTGGTTTGGAATTTACTCTCGAATGCCGTTAAGTTTACGCCGGTTGGGGGTCAAGTTCAGATTTCCCTCAGCCAAGTAGACTCCCAGGCCCAACTTACTGTCAAGGATACGGGGCGAGGGGTTTCGCCTGAGTTTTTGCCCTATCTCTTTGACTATTTTCGTCAGGCCGATAGCTCGACTACCCGCAAGTTTGGGGGGTTGGGGCTAGGATTGGCGATTGTTCGGCATATTGTGGAGCTGCATGGTGGCACCGTTGATGCATCCAGTCTGGGTGAAGGTCAAGGCGCAACCTTTAGGGTCAGATTGCCACTGTTGGCAGATCAAACCCAAAAGCACAACCTCAAAGCAGCGACGTTTCCTATTTTTGACTCTGCTTCTCTGGCCGGGATTCGGGTGCTAGTGGTAGATGATGAGTCCGATACGCGAGATCTCTTGCTCGCTATTTTGCAACAGGCAGGAGCAGAGGCTACGGCGGTTGGTTCTGCGGCAGAAGTTCTACAGACGTTGCAACGGCTCAAGTTTGACCTGTTGCTAAGCGATATTGGTATGCCTGAAATGGATGGCTATATGCTGTTGCGTCAGATTAGAAGGTCTTCCACGGAGGACGCTAAGATTCCGGCGATCGCCCTCACGGCCTATGCTGGAGAGTCTAACCAACAAAAAGTATTGGCCGCCGGATTTCAAAAGCATTTAGCCAAACCCGTTGAACCCAATGAGCTAATTGAGGCTATTGTGTCACTGGTTCAAGAGGGCGATCGCTGAGCCTCTACTGACCCGAGGCCAAATCATGCTAAAGCACACAAAGATATTCACTCTTGCTCGGAAGACAAGCTACAGTAGAAAAGTTCAAATTAGACTGGTTAAATTAAATTAGACTGTTCAAATTAACCTTGTGAGGAGTGCTATGGACTGGACAACTGAAGCCGAAGCCCGTCTCAAAGAAATTCCTTTCTTTGTGCGTCCTGCGGCCCGGAAGAAGATTGAAAAGCTGGCTCAGGAAGTGGGTGCAACCCAAATTACGGTTGAAGTCTATGAGCAAGCAAAGCAAAAATTTGGTTAAAGCAAGAAAAAAGCAAGAAAGATTGTAACTTGGATTTGACGCCCGTTGAATGCTGGAGGTTTCCATGAAAACGATTTGCCTACCCTCAGGTCGATCCGTTCCTGCATTGGGGTTGGGAACCTGGCAGATGGGAGAATCGACAAACAAACGGCAGGCAGAGATTGCGGCCCTACGACATGGCATCGATCTAGGGATGACCTTGATTGATACGGCAGAAATGTATGGCGATGCTGAATCTGTGATTGGGGAGGCGATCGCCCCCTGCCGAGACTCTATTTTCTTGGTCAGCAAAGTTTATCCCCACAATGCTAGCCGACAAGGGGCGATCGCGGCCTGTGAGCGTAGCCTCAAGCGGCTAAAGACCGACTACATCGACCTTTATTTACTGCACTGGCGCGGTTCGGTGCCGCTGTCAGAGACGCTGGAGGCGTTCCAAACCCTCAAGCAGTCGGGCAAAATCCGAGACTATGGTGTTAGCAATTTTGATGTCAATGATATTCAAGAGGTAATGGCATTACCCGGTGGAGAGGCGATCGCCACCAATCAAGTGCTCTACAACCTGACTCGGCGTGGCGTTGAGTGGGATTTGTTGCCCTGGTGTCGTCAACATAGTCTTCCTGTGATGGCTTATTCACCGATTGAGCAAGGACGATTGCTAAACAATGACTTGCTGCAAAACATTGCTGAACAGCAAGATGCCACGCCTGCTCAGGTGGCGATCGCCTGGCTTCTACATCAAGACAATGTCATTGTGATTCCCAAATCAAGTAGCATTCCCCATGTTGAAGAGAATCGGGCCGCCCTCGATCTACAACTCACCTCAGCAGATCTGCAAGCCCTAGATGCAGCCTTCCCACCCCCTTCTCACTCAGTCCCCCTCGAAATGTTGTAAAGAAAGATATCAATTATGAGGAAACAATCTTTTTCTTTCCGAGAAGGCTAAAAAAGCCGCAGCCATAGAAAGCTTGTTTCTTCGTTCTGATCTAAAACTTTTGACAGAGGACAGCACTCTTGCATGTTAACTAACCTTAAGGAGAGTTACATTTCTTTAGGAGATTATGTTTAACATGAAAACATTTCGCAACAACCGTTTGATCAAGATTCTTGCTGTAAGCGCAGGAGTTTTGGGCATGAGCGCTTTTTCTGTCCTGCCTGCAATGGCTTCCTACCATACTGATACAACGCCTGAGGCTGCCCCTAGCCAAGGTGCAGGTATGGGTATGACAGGTGCAACCGCCGACGCCAACATTGTCGAGCTTGCTGCTGGCAATGAGTCATTCAACACGCTAGTACAAGCAGTAGAAGCTTCAGGCTTGACCAACACTTTGGCCCAAGAAGGCCCTTACACTGTTTTTGCGCCCACGGATGAAGCCTTTGCTGAATTGCCAGATGGTGCATTAGAATTCTTGCTGCGTCCTGAAAACCAGGGATTGCTACAGCAAGTCCTCACCTATCACGTTGTGCCCGGTGAAGTAACTTCAAACCAGCTCAGTACTGGTTCTGTGGATACTTTGGGCGGTGGTGTTTCCATCCTGCTAGATGACGGTCGTGTCATCGTCAATGATGGTAGTGTGATTCAAGCCGACCTTCAGGCCAGCAATGGTGTGGTACATGCTGTGAACCGAGTCTTGCTTCCCACGGAACTCCGCCAAGCATTGGTTTCTGAACTAAATAACGCACAGTAATGACTGCTTGATTAAAGTGGAGGGTGTTCAGTTGTGGATGCCCTCCACTTTTTGTTGAGCAGTTTTTGTTGAGTAGGGATCTCAACAAACCTCTAGGATTTCGTCGAAGTCGTAGCTTTGCAAGAGGTCACGAAGTCGTTCGGCGAGAGCAGATTGAGCGGGGGGGATTTGCTGAATCAGGTGCAGAATTTCTTCTGAATCGACGGCGATCGCGGCCTGTTTGAGAGCCTCAACCCAATCAAGCGGCATGTCTACGAGTGCAGTCTGTAGGTCAATGGTGGGTTGGAGTAGACTTTCTTGCTGCTTCTGGTTTGTTTCCTCATAAAGAAACTCAACGCCTAAATGCTCTGCGATTTTTTCAAAGATAATGGCTTCTCGGAACGGCTTTCGAACCAGGTCATCACATCCTGCGGCTAAAATACTGGTCTGCTGTTCTTCAAAGGCGCTGGCCGTTAGAGCAATGATTTTAGGGGCAAAAAAGGCAGTTTGCTGCGGGGGGCGATCGCCCAAATCTCGAATCCGATGCCGAATCTGACGTGTCGCCTCATAGCCGTCTAGGACAGGCATTCTCATGTCCATCCAGATCAGGTGAGGAAGCCAGTCTTGCCAAAGGGCGATCGCCTCTTGCCCATTAACGGCAGTGCGCGTCTCAAACCCGACTGTCTTCAAGAGCTGCACCATTAGCTCCCGATTTTCTTCCCGATCATCGACGACCAGCATTCGATAGCGCGGCTGCCCTGGAGACAGCCCCATGACGCGGCCTTGATGGCGCTGGGATATAGTCTCTATCAAGGGATCAGCTAATGGTGCTTGAATATAAAAGCAGAACGTTGAACCCTGATCGACTACGCTGGTTAGGGTAATATCACCTTCCATCATTTGCACAAACTGACGGCTAATTGTCAGCCCTAAACCTGTTCCCTCACGCATTTCCGCTCCGCTTGTGGTTTGGACGAATGGCTGAAAGAGATGCT
Source organism: Elainellales cyanobacterium (assembly GCA_041746655.1). Lineage (GTDB taxonomy): Bacteria > Cyanobacteriota > Cyanobacteriia > Elainellales > Elainellaceae > JBGTGR01. The sequence continues at coordinate 71,481 of JBGTGR010000074.1, forward strand.
CCATTTCATCAGCAGAAATACCGCGTCCGGTGTCTTGAACTTCAAAGTAGAGGGTGAGAGGGGAAGCGTGAGGGGTTTCTACTCTGGCTCTGAGTATGATGCTTCCGGTTTCGGTAAACTTGACGGCGTTGCCCAACAAGTTAATTAAAACTTGTCTGAGTTTGCCTTCGTCGGCACAGATGCCCTGAGGCAGGTCGGGATCGATCTCAAACTGAAGGGAAAGCTGCTTGGCGATCGCCCGCACCTGAAACATCTCTTGCAGGCTTTGCAGCAGGTGGTGGAGATCAAAGGGAGTCGAGTTGAGCACAATCCGCCCTGCTTCGATCTTAGACATTTCCAAAACATCGTTGATCAGGGTCAGCAGGTGTTCGCCACTGCGGTTGATGGTGGCCAGAGAGTCTCGCTGGTGGTCGGCCAAGGCCGCATCTCGCTCCATCAGCTGAGCAAATCCTAAAATGGCGTTGAGGGGGGTACGGAGTTCGTGGCTCATGTTGGCCAAGAAGGCGCTTTTGGCTCGGTTGGCAGCTTCGGCAGCTTCTTTGGCCTCTCGCAGGGCTTCTTCAACTTTGTGGCGAGCCCGACCAATTGCAATCAACTCACCCCCAAGCTTGAGCAGACCAATATCTGCGTCACTCCAGGCTCTGGTGCGGCTGACCACATCTGCCCCCAAAAAGCCGACGACTTTCCCAGAATGCCAAGTGGGCACCGCCACCACAGACTGAATCGACTCATTCAGAAAAATCTGAGGCTCAGAGAATGCTTCTGCTTCAGGTGGAAAATCAGCAGGACTGTTGGCCTTGATCACCTGACCGCTGAGCAACGTCCCGTGAAACCAGGGTAAGAGTTGGGTTGCAGCATTTTTAGCGCGATACGACAGGGGTTTAATATTGGGATCGTGCCATTCATGAATCAGGCTAAACTGGCTTTGATCTTCAGAAAACTCAAAGATGCAGCATCGCTCTGCGCCAATGAATTGGGCGATCGCCCGCAGTGCAAAGTCCATAGCAGGATCAGCATCCTGGTCAATAAACTGACGAGAAATGCTGCTGAGCAAGCTTTCGACTTGGGCGCGACGCTGGAGGGCTTCATCGGCCTGTTTGCGATCGAGTTCGGCTCCGGCGCGGGCGGCAAAGATTTTGAGAATCAGCTCGCGTCCCGGATTGGTTTCCATCTGCTTCACATCGAAGACAGCCAGGTGGCCGACAATTTTTTGCTCGGAGTTGAGCAGCGGAACGCCCAAAAAGCTTTCCACGCCCATGTCGGCCAGCTCTAGATCTTCTGGAAACAAGTCTTGGACCCCCTCCGGGTAATAGCAAGTCTGATTTCGTAGCACGCCTTCGCAGGGCGTATTTTCTACCGAATACTCAAAATTTTCAACGATTTCTCCGCCGCTCCACACGGCCAATGTCCGGACGCGAGTTTGGGCCGTATTGACAAATTCAGTGACAATCACATGACTGACGCGCAACACTTCGGCCAATGAACTGACAAAGGCCCGGAAAAATTCTTCCCCAGTGGTTGAAGCCGTCCCTTCTACAATCAGCTGCAGCGCCTGTTCTTGCTGCTTGCGCTCGGTGATATCTTCTGCAACGCAGAGCAAGTGTGTCAGTTGTCCCTCAGCGTCATAAAGCGGAAACTTCAAGATGCGGGCTACAAAGGCATCATGCGGATTGACGCCAATTTCTTGCTCAGGGAGTTCTAGCAAGGTGCCCTGCTGAGCCACGGCCAGGTCTTGAGCCCGGTAGTAATCAGCCATTTCGGCAGAGATCAAATCATAGTCGTTGAGCCCGAGTGCGCCTTTGCGTGGAAACCCTACAATGCGCTCTGAGTTTTTGTTGATCAAGACATAACGAAAGTCGCGGGTGACATCTTTGGCAAAGATTGCCATAGGGATATTTTCAATGATGCTGTCGAGAAACTGCTGCGATCGCCGCACTTCTTCTTCTAGAGACTTGCGATCGCTAATATCGGTAATGACAAAGTCTAAACACTCTTCCTCAGAATTGAGACGCAATGACAGGAAAGCCCAGCGCAGCACTCCATCGGCTCGCCGCAGCAAAAATTCAAAGTTGCTGACTTCCCCTTGCTCTCTAACGAGTTGCAGGAGTCGCTGGCGATCTTCTCGATTGTCATAGAAATCTGGCGAAAACCGCTTGCCAATCAGATCTTCGGGCGTGCAATAGCCCATGATCTCGGCACAGCGCTGGTTCGCGTCCAAAAACAGGCCATTGTCGGCGCGGGTTCGGCCAATGCCAATCTGAGAGTTTTCAAAAATATTGCGATACTTTAGCTCACTGCGGCGCAGGGCCGCTTCGGCCTGGTTACGCTTAATGCCCAGGGCAATTTCACCTGCCGCAAACTCCAGCGCTTGCAAGGTGGGTTCGGACAGTTCTTGGCGGGCAAACATGGCGATCACTCCCACCATCTGGTTGTCTAGCATGAGAGGATAGCCGGCAAAAGAGGTCATGCCAGCTGCCGTTGCCCAGTCTAGGTCAGGGATATGGGGGTCCGAACCAGCCTGATTGGTGGTGTAGGGTCGGCGCTCTTGGGCAATCAAGAACTGATTGGCGGCAATTTGCAAGTGAAAGTCAGTTGCGGCCTGATCGACACCAGCACTGGCCTGTAGCTCAAACACCTCCTCGTCGGGCTGGAGCGTCCAGATATGGGCTGATGCGGCGTGGAGGTGCTTGACAGCGGCCTCGGCACAGCACTGCAAAATCACGGGAAGGCGATCGCTCTGGGCCAATGCACTGCCAACATCGGCTCGAAATGCAGCCAAACTGGCTCGCTCTGCCAGGGCTGCTTCTACTTGTTTGCGCTCGGTCAAGTCTTGAATGACGGCTTGAACAAATTTGCGATCGCCCACCTGGACAGCGGTAATCCAAACTTCTGCCGGAAATTCGGTGCCATCCGCCCGACGATGAATCCATTCAAACTGATGGCCCCCTTGTTCAAAGGCTTGCTTGATGTGTTTGAGCGATCGCGAGTCCAAACCATCAGGCTGATAGGGCGGCGATAGCTTGTGGACTGGTTCGCCAGCCATCTCCTGCCGCGAGAAGCCAAATAGCCGTTCGGCAGCTAGATTACAGTCAAAAATTTCGCTTTCGTCTGCCAAAATCACAGCGGCACTGGTCGCTTCATAGAGCGATCGAAACCGAGCTTCAGATTGGCGCAGCGCGGCCTCTGCCTGCTTGCGTTCGGTAATGTCAATGACAACGCCAATCATCCGCCAGGGTTGGTCTACTTTCCCTTGAAACACTGAACCCCAGGCTGAAATCCAGTGGAGCGAGCCATCTGGCCAGTAGATGCGGTACTCGCAAAAGTAGGGACATTTTTCTTCAAAACTGCGACCGATCGCCTGCTCGACTGTCTGCCGATCGTCGGGATGGATGATGGCCAGAAAGGTGGAGCGATCGCCCGGAAACGTGCCAGGGGAAAACCCACAAATCTCTTCCGCCCGCTCCGACCAGGTAATCTCTCCCGTGTCGATGCAGCATTCCCAAGTACCCATTTCGGCGGCATTTAATGCCAGTCGTAACCGCAGTTCTTGATTGCGAAAAGCTTGTTCCGCCTGTCTACGGTCTGTGATATCTCGAAAATTCCAGACCCGCCCGATAATTTCGTCTCCAACTCGCTGCGGGCAGGAATAGCGCTCAAACACCCGACCATCTTTTAGCTCAAGAAAGTCGTAGCTGCTGTCTTCGGGGCTAGCATATAGCTCCCAGACTTGCCGCGTAAACGCTTCAGGCTCCTTGAGCTGATTGGCAAGATAAACAATGCGGCTGGCGTGATTGGTCTCGGCAAAGATCTCCGGCGGCACCGACCACATTTCTGTGAAGCGCTGGTTGTAGCTGACAATGTTGCCGCCATTGTCGATCGCCAAAATGCCATCTTGAATCGAGTCAAACGTAGCCCGCAGCAACGATAGAGAGCTTTCTAGCGCCAATTCTGCTTGCTTGCGCTGAGTCGCATCAATGCCTACCGAGAGAATTTCAACGAGATTGCCCTGTGGATCGAGGACGGGCTTGTTGGCCCAGACAATCCAGACGCGATCGCCATTTTTGCAAATGTTTTCATTTTCGTTAAACTGATAGCGCTCTGGATGCTGACAAATATCTACCATCAGCAGCTCTAGATCACGGCCTGAGGTTTCGGTTTCCGGGACAATCGTGCCGACGACGTTTTGACCCATCAGCTCATCGGCTTCAAAGCCCAGAAACCTCAGCCCATAGTCGCTCATAAAGCGAATGTTGCCCTGTGGGTCCCACCGCAAAATAATGTTGTTGGCCGTCTGCACTAGATCACGATATTGGGCTTCACTCACTCGCAAGGCTGCTTCCGCCTGTTTGCGATCGGTAATCTCGCGACCGAGCACGACTAGCCCTTTGCGTTTGCCATCCGGGTAAAACAGCGGCACCTTGATCATGTCGATGATACGCACCGTGCCATCCAAACGGGGAACGATTTCTTCGGTGCGATGGAGCGATCGCGCCTGCCATGCCTGCTCATCGGTGACATTACACTGACACAGCACCGGTTCACAGGATAGGCTGAGCGGCGCAAGTTCAGCATCAGTCTTGCCGCGATAATCGACGCCGACCAAGTCGAGCAACTCCAGATTGGCATGGTTTGATTCGAGCCAACGTCCTTCGCCATCCTTGAAGCACAACACATCCGGCGTTGCGTCGATTAGCGTCCGAAGTCGCTCTTTGGTGTTGAGCAGCAGGTCTACGGTTTGCTGACAGTCTGTTTGAGAGAGAGAGGGCGAGGGTGTCACATTCCGCAGGATCAGGATCGAGAGGCGTTCTGTCCCTACCGCGATGCTGCGGCCCGAAATGCTGAACCTGAGGGTGCGATCGCCCCGCAGCCAGTCATATTCTTGGGGTTTATAGGCTCCGCCTTGGAGGTGCACGTTGGGGTATGCGTCAGGGGCAAGAAGCTTTCCGGCCTGGGTCAACTGCATCAAATTTGAAAAACAGCAGCCAATTAGATCTTCCTGGCCTTGCTCAAACAGGCGATCGCAGGCGGCGTTACACCATTCCACCCGCCCCTCTGCGTTGATCCAGATCATGGCATCGGCGATCGCATCTAGCGCAGCTTCCATCTTCCGTAGCGTGACTTGAAGCTGCTGAACTTGCTCAGCTGACGTTGGCCCCATTGTGGCGAACTCCTTAGGCTTGATGAGGGGACTTGTAAAAGATTCTACGGTGAGTTTTTGGGGATCGAACAGGTCAAATGTTTCTGGCAGGGGGCGCGAGTTGGCCAACGGCTGTCTGGTAAAGTGCCTGTAAGGTTTCGCCTGCCTCAGGATAGGGGGCGATCGCCACCTGACAGCCAACCTGAAAGCGAGTGCCATCTGGTGCGGTAAAGATTTGCTGACGGAGGGTTTTTAGAAGGTCGGAGAGGCGATCGCGGGTTTCGCCTGCGCTAGATGCAATTCCGACCCCAAACTCGCCATCTCCCCAGTAGCCTAGCCCAACTCCATCACTCAAGGCAGACTGAAACAGCCGTCCCCACTGCTGCAACACTTGATTTCCGGTGGCGTGTCCCTGTTGCAGGTTAATCTGACGCAGCGACTCGGCCACCAGCAACACCAGACAGAAAGGTTGGCGATCGCCCTCAGCTTGCCGAATCCATCGCTCCAACTCGCGTTGAGACTGCGGTTGGTTGGCCAGTCCGGTCAGCGGATCTTTACTGGAAAGCGTTTGCAAAAAGCGAATCCGCTCCAAGCGGTTGGTGATTCGGGTCAGCAACTCTGGACCCACAATCGGCTTCGTCACATAGTCGTCTGCCCCCGCCGCAAATATTTGCTGAATCTTCTCTGATTCTCGATGTGCGGTTAGAAACAAAATCGGCAAGGCTTGCCAGTCTGGGTTGGCTCGCACCGACTGACACAGCTCAATCCCGTTTAGCTTCGGCATCTCCAAATCTAAAATCAGCAGATCTGGGTTGACCTGAGGCAAGACCTGCCAAAACTGAGAAGAATCTTCCAACCCGGTCATTCCGATCCCCCACGGCTCCAGGATGGGACCCAGCGCTGCCAAAAAGACCGGATCATCATCTACCACCAGCACTTGAATCGACGCAGATGAGGGTGTTTGGGGCGAAGCAACAGGCGGTGCGGTGGCAGCAGACACACCCGGCGAGAGCGCCAGTATCGCTTCTAGCTTGTGAAGGTGCGATCGCAGGCTATCAGTTTGTTGAGAATTGAGTGTGGGCAGGGCCAAGAGTTGCTCCATCTGGCGGGCGATCGCCGTTCCTTCTTCCCGGTCAAACATGCCCAAGACGCCAGCCAGCTTGTGTGCAGCGCGTTCTGCTGACTGTTGCAGGTCTGGGGTCAACGTTTGGGTGGCAATGGCGGCGATCGCCTGCTGCAAAACTGTGAGCCGTTCGGTCATCAATCCCTGAGACTGAACCCACAAGCCATCCATCGCCTGGTTAAACTGTTGGGCTTTAGACGGCTGGGCCATGTCAGGCGTCATCGCTTCAGAAGTCGCTTCAGAAGTTACCTTAGGCATTGCCTGGGAAGGGGTTGCCGATTTGGACTCGCCAGTAGACCCACCCACCCCCTCTTTGAGGCGATAGCCCAAACCATAGACATTCTCGATCCAATCAACCGCCCCCGCTGCTCGGAGCCGCTGCCGTAGACCCTTGATGTGAGCTTTAACGCTGTCTTCTTGGGGTGGATCGTCAAATGTCCAGAGATGTTCGATAATCTGCCCTCGACTAAACACGCGGGATGGATTGCGTAGAAACAACTCCAGCAGGCTGTACTCCTTGGGCGTCAGCGTCAAAGGCTGCTCGGCATACGTGACCTGGCAAATACTCGGGTCAAGGCACAACGCCCCCACTTGGAGCACAGGCGATCGCCCACCTTCTGTCCGCCGCAACAGGGCCCGAACCCGCGCCTGAAGCTCAGCTAGATCTAGCGGCTTCGTCACATAGTCATCCGCTCCGGCATCCAATCCGCGAATGCGATCGCTGCTAGCATCCTTAGCTGTCATCAGCAAAATGGGAGCCGTACAGTGATCAAAGCGCAATCGACGGCAGAGCGAAATTCCGTCTAGCTTCGGCAAACCCACATCCATCAAAATCAGGTCGTAGTTGGTGCTTTGGGCATATTCCCAGCCCAACTGTCCATCCTCGACCACATCCACTACGTAGCGCTGCCCTGTCAGCGTTTGTACCAGGACATCAACCAACAGTTCGTCATCCTCAACCAGCAAAATCCTCATTGCCAAACTGCCTTTTTTTTGAGATGGCGATCGCCTTCCCGACTTCTTCCCGATTAACTTCTAACTTAATAATCATCAGCCAAAGGGCCAACCACCTACACAAAACTTTCAAAGTTTCTTCATGGTTGAGGCCACTGGCACTGAGACGCTGACAACGTCTTAAAAATTACCAGGCTGGAAAAGCGGTTCGGAGCAGTTTTACTGAAACGCCTTCGGCAAACCCGACCCGCCTAACAACTCTTTACCCCCAACGATTTTCCCAACGAGCATTCACCTTTGAGAGGACTAAACCATGCTGAAAACCTTACTTCGCAACGCCCCCCTCCGTAACAAAATTCTGACCGCTGCTCTCGCGATTCCTGCTGTTGCCCTGACGGCTCAGACCGCATTGGCTGGCAAAACCGACTTCAGAGTTTACAACGGCAGCAGCATGACCCTGACTCACCTCTACGTGTCTGACTCCAGCCTCGATAGCTGGGACAACGACATTTTAGGCCAGAGCGTTTTGCCGAGCGGCTACAACATTCAAGTTGTGTTTTCTGATCCTTCGCCTAATCGCTGCCTGTATGACGTCCGAGCAATTTTTGCAGATGGTCAAGTTCTAGAAGACTATCGGATCAATGTCTGCAACAGCTCAGACTACACCTTCTTTGATGAATAGAAGCTTGCAAAACGTTAGCTCCCCAGCTTCTTGAAGTCGGGGAGCGAGACGAGACAAAGCTAATCAGATTTCCTTCAGGTTTCTTTCAGAGCTTGAACAGGTTTTGCAGAATTGAGGCTTGGGCCATACAGCTCAACAAATCGCTTGAATAGCTGCATTGTTTCGTGGCTGGGAGTGCGATTGAAGCTAACTAGGCGACCCACATTTCTCTCGGCAAGCTGTTGTAGATAAGACAGGTCTTCAAACAGCGTTAAGCAAGACGCAAAGTGAAGGATTGGTTGTAGCAAAAATTTAGGCCAGTTGAGATCGCTATAGATGTCAATAAATAGCTCATGCTCCATTGGCCCAAGCGGTAAGGCGTTGAAGACGACAATGATTTTCTTATCGTTGTAGACTGGAATTCGCAGCTCAACTGTGTAGGGTGTATGCAAAATCAGCTCTACTTCAACGATAGGCTGTCTCCAAATTCGGAGGGCATTGATCGGCGAATCAAGCACTGTTTGAAATTTTAGAATTCCGCCAATTGCTGTAGGCTGAAAGTCGCTTACTTCTAAAATTCTGAGGTTGTTGAGGCTAAAGCTATGGACAGTTTCCAAATGCTTTAAGTTGAGCAAATGGTAAATCTGACACAGATAGGGGTAAGGCAGCACATAAGCCTGACTGATCAAGTGTCTTTCCTTTAGCTCAAACATACGGGCTTGAGCCTGCCCTACATAGGTTTCATCTCGATGAATGACAGTGGGTTGAACAGCTTGAACAGCTTGCTTTTGGCTTGCCGACTGGTCTGGTTTTAGATACAACCAGCTAATAAAGAAAAAAGATATTGTGAGAATCTGGAGGAGATCGGAACCCGATGGAGCCCCATCTGAGAGGAGGGCAACGCTTCTATCGGCAATTCCAAAGACCCATGCTGCAATTCCAAGTATCCAAATCCCACTTCTAAGCTTGAATAGAAAGGGTGCAGCGTTGCTCAACTGAGTGCTATCCTGATCGTACTCGTCGGAATGAATATCAGTGGACTGATGATCAATCACTCCTTGATGCACTACTTGAGGTGTTTCACTAAGACAAGAAGTTGGTTCAGACATGACGATTCAGGATAATAAGTAGCTTGTATGAGTAGCTTGTATCAATTGCGGGTTGAAGAACAATTTCAAACGTAATAGCTCCACCTTTCAACAGAGGAATGAACTCATTCAGGCTTGTTTCTCTGTCATTGAGTGGCTCTATATTTGGAGAAAAAATCTCTCTCAAGTAGTTAGATTCTCGATATATTAACTACTGTAACGTTTGAATTTCTGTATACCCTCTATCTCTGGTTGCGATCGCCCTTATGCCTAAATGATGACCCATCTTATCTGCCTAAGATGGGTTAACGTTTGATACTAGCTTTTCTGTAAATCAAGTTACTTTTTAGGTTGCTTTTTTGTAGCAAATGCTATTAGTTGAAGAGACTTATACACAACCTATGGCAAAGGCGATCGCCCCTATCAACACTTTGCTGGAGTTTCCTCCCTTGGAAAACCCCTAAAATAAGGGTCAGCAGCAGAATTTGGAGATTGCAGTGAATCGCGAACGAATTATTCCTGGTCCTGGTCAAGAGTCTGTCTGGGATTACCCTCGTCCCCCTCGGCTAGAAGACTCCAGCAAACATATTCAAGTGATTTTCAATGGCGTGGCGATCGCCGATACCCACCGAGCCAAGCGCGTACTTGAAACGAGCCATCCCCCGGTTTACTATATTCCCCTTGAAGATGTGCGTCAAGACTGCTTAGAGCTAACGCCCCGCTCGAGCTACTGTGAATGGAAAGGCCAAGCAGCTTACTACACAGTTAAGGTTGGAGATCAGGAAGCCCAAAATGTAGCCTGGTTTTATCCAGAGCCAACTCCCAACTTTGCAGACATCCAAAACTACGTTGCCTTTTACCCCAGCCGCATGGAAGCTTGCTATATCGATGGAGAGAAAGTGCAGGCGCAGCCCGGAGACTTCTATGGGGGGTGGATTACCAACGACATTGTTGGCCCCTTTAAAGGCAGCGTTGGCACCTGGGGGTGGTGATTACAGGAAGGGAATCAGACCCCGGAACAGTCTTCGCAACTGGAGCAGAAAAACAGTCTGTCGGACATCTGGTGACAGCGTGGGAGGGGTATCAGGCCCTGCTTCTAGCTGAGCTTGCAGTTCGGCATACTCTGCGGCAGTCAACGGCTCGTTGTTGATGGGCGATCGCCCCTCCAAAATAATCTCTGTTCTCAAAATCTCTTCCGGCACATCTTCCGGCGGCGGCAGGTCTATCACGGGAACAGACTGGCTCAGGGCGGGCGATCGCCCTAGCATCAGCCCTGTCACCAACATTGAACCCAGACCCAAACTTACAGAGCCGCGAATTAAAGCCATCGGGCAAGCCTAACCTTTGAGGACTCTAGCTAAAGTTGCATCGTAAAGCCTACAGGAGCCACGCTAGGAGACGAATCAAACTGGTTGAGCAGCTCGCTAGTCATCTCCTGTAGGCCATCAAATCAACAGGAACTTAGGAATGAAAGTAAACCACGAAGTGAATGAAGCCAACAGGTGAATAAGTGCAATTCTAGATAAACGGATTTTAGGCGGCAAGCTCTACGCTAAACCTACTGAGGCGGAGATTCGGCTGGAGCTTCGGGAGCAACAGCTGGATCTTCAGCAGGGGTGGTTGTGTCGGCACCGTCGCCAGCACAAGCACCAAGCACAGCCGTCAAGCCTAAAGCCAAAAGTAACCCAATCGCTTTTTTGTTCATATGCTTCCTTTAGATCAGTTAGATCAGTTGGTAGGGTGGAGCTCTTCGATAGAAAAAACCCCACCCTGTTTTTAGCAGATTTATTAGCCCGCCGTATATCTAGATCCGGAAAGCCTTAATGATTAGCGGACGGCGGCTACCGCTAGATGCTTCTGAATCGCCTCGCGGTACTGACTCTTTTGCTTCATGCCCTTCAACTGCTCGACGAGGGCTTTGTCCTTGAAGATTTGCACAGTGGGTGTCCCGGTCACTCCAGCCGATTCAGCAATGTCTTGATCTTCCTCAATGTCGATCTCGACATAGTGAACCTGACCCTCAAATTCATTAATCACCTTGCCCAAAATCGGCTTCAGCGTATGGCAAGGGCCACAGGTGGGAGAGGCATACTTCACTACAATGACGCGATCGCTCTCGTGATAAAGCTTCCGCAGCGCATAGCCACCCTCATGGTGGGTTCGAGCCAAATCAAATTCGGCAGCCTGTTCGTCTTCTGTCTTGTGATGGGTTGCTTCTGCCGGACGCTCAGACGCTTCTGTCTGATGAAACTCCTTGACAAGCCCGTTAGATGAAAGCCAGCGTTCTGCCAACATCGCGGCCATACAGCCCGTTCCGGCGGCGGTAATGGCCTGACGAAACTCGTGATCCTGCACGTCTCCAGCCGCATATACGCCTTCTAGGCTAGTTTCGACCGAACCTGGCTGGGTTGCGACGTAACCTACATCATCTAGCTCTAGCTGACCCTTAAACAGGAAAGTATTGGGCGTGTGACCGATCGCATAAAACAGACCTTTCACTTCTAGAGACCCTTCCGAGCCTGTTTCTGTATTTTTGATTTTGATGCCTTTCATGTGTCCGTCGTCGCCAAACACATCTACGGCTTGAGTGTTCCAGTGAACGGTAATTTTGGGATTGCGTAGGACTCGGTCTTGCATGGCTTTGCTCGCACGCATGGTGTCGGTGCGAACCAGCAGATGAACGTGAGAGCCATATTTGGTCAGGTAAACGGCTTCTTCTGCGGCGGAGTCTCCGCCTCCCACAACGGCGAGTTCTGCATTGCGAAAGATAGGAGTTGCCCCATCGCAAATCGCACAGGCAGAGATGCCTCGGCTCCAAAACTCGTTTTCACAAGGCAAACCTAGACGCCTTGCCGTTGCACCCGTGGCAATCACAACACTATGGGCTCTGACTTCCCGTTCATCGGAGCGAATCACAAAGGGACGCTGGCTAAAATCAACGTGGGTGACATCTTCTGTTACTAGCTCAGCTCCCCAACGGATGGCTTGCTCTTTCATCCGATCCATAAGCTGTGGTCCGGTGATTCCTTCCGGAAAACCCGGAAAGTTTTCGACTTCGGTCGTGGTCATCAACTGTCCACCCGGCAAACCACCCACTTGATATCCTTCAAACACAAAAGGCTTCAGGTTAGCTCGCGCTGCATAAATAGCAGCCGTATAGCCCGCTGGCCCGGAGCCAATGATGACAACATTTTCTACTATAGGGTTTGTCATGGGGTCTAGTTGAACTCATAACGACTACGCTTAATATAATATAACCATCTTTTTGCAAATTGCTACTATTCTCTGCAAATTGCCAGCTTTAAACCTTAAAGCCCCCATCCCCACCTATGCAGAAAACTAGGGGGCATGAGGGCTTTAGTTAGAGAGTTTGAGGGGTGTGAACCTAATGAGCTGTGCGGATAATGGCTCCATTGGTGTGAGCACTGCTCAGATTGACATCGTTGAGATTTGCATCGGTCAGATTTGCTCGGGTCAGGTTGGTGCCCGTCAAGTCAGCACCGGTCAAGATTGCCCCGGTCAAATTTGCCTTGCTAAGGTTCGTCTGAGCTAGATTGGCCTTCGTCAAGTTTGTACCACTCAGGTTAGCGCCACTCAGGTTGAGGTTTCTCAAGTTTGCTGCCATCAGGTTTAAGTTTGTAAAGTCCCGCTGTCCGGCGGCATAACGGCTTGAGAGTTCTTTGATGTTCATAAAATTTTTGAGAGATGAGAGGAGCAGACAATGGGCAAGGTCAACTGCTCAGGTCAATCACAGGGAGTAAGCACCACAGTTTTGACCTGAAGGGCAAATCGTAGATGCGATCGCCTCCAATTTCAGAGAACGCTGAAGGCTTAATATTTGGATGTACCAACCTGCAGCAGGATCAAACAACCTGTACCGCTGCTGATCTCCCTCATGGAGGTTGTTAATCAAAGAAAATCCTTACTCAATATGCCTCGATTCGCCCCCTAAAACTCCCAAAATCAGGAATAGGGGCAAATCAGAGGGCTAGAGATTTAGGGCTTAATAGCGCGATCGCTGTCTACGTTGCTTCCGTCTGGCAATTGCTTTGCGCTTACGCTTTTCAAGCGGGGTTTCAAAGTGCCGGTTTTTTCTCATGTCTGGGAAGATGCCAGCCTGGGAAACTTTCCGCTTAAATCGGCGTAATCCAGACTCAATACCTTCGTTCTCACCAAGAATTACTTGGGCCATCCTGTCTCCTTTCAGACCAACTGAACTAAGGCTGGATAGGGCTTAACTATCCAGCAATCATCAAAAAAAGGGCAGACAAAAGCCTACCCTCAAGGTTGCAGACTCACTAAAGCTTGGGGTTTAGTAGCGCCTTGAAGAACCGCCCCTGCTACTATTGTTGTTACCCCAGCTACCTCTGGAGTTTCCTCTGTCTTCACGAGGCTTCGCTTTGTTGACCTTGAGGTCACGGTTCATCCACTCAGCCCCATCTAAAGCTTCAATGGCAGCAGTTTCTTCTGCTTCTGTTGCTAGCTCAACGAAGGCAAAGCCACGGGGACGACCCGTCTCGCGATCTGAAGGCAACTGAACACGTTTAACCGTTCCATACTCTGCGAAAACTTGAGTAAGATCCTCCTCTGTAGCATCGAAGGATAGGTTACCAACATAGATTGACATGAAATATCTCCAGAATCAGAGAATGTAGAGAGTTAGATTCGGAGAAACGCTTCAAAAACGAATTACACAACCGAAAATAATTCTACCTAAAAGGTAACACAGAACTCGCAGGACGAAAAAAAACAAACTTAAAGATAATCTTGAGATGTTTTAGGGCCATACAAAATCTGTTTTTACTCCTGCCCTGCCTGCTTCAACCTTCTCGGTTTTCGTCCAATCGACAGCGCTCTTGGATCTGACAGTCAATCCGTTGCTGACGCTCTGCAACAAGTGTTTTGAGATCAGATCGTCCGGTAAGTTTGAGACGCCAATCTGCCCAAATGCCATAAAGCCAATCAACGGTTGGGCCAATCAGAGGCCATCGCGTTGCTGTGTAGATCCAGCCCATATCTAGAATTTCGTAAACTCTCCGAAAAACCTCTACGTTTTTGATGACAGTGCCATCGGAGAGGACGGCATGAATTCGCCCCATTGCTGTTTCAAAGTCAACGCCACCATGCTCTTCAGGCTGATAGTCATCTTTGGCGATATCGACAAAGGCCACCCGTCCTCGGCCTGCATCCCGCCGTTTCAAGAAGTTGACTTCTCGCACGCAGAGTGGACAGTCACCGTCGTATAAAAGTTCAATTTGCCAGGATGGGGAGCCTTTGCGTTTAACGTCCGTAGTGGGTTGGGAATGTGTATGAGGAGAGGCCATCGAAGTTCTGAAAATGTAGTAGCTATTCTTATTATTAAGGAATTTTAACAACTGGGGGAAAACTCCCAGAGGGGCGTTGTCTCTTGGAGCCTCCTGCTCAAAAGCTCAACCACAGCCTGTTTTGTCTACAACTTCTGTATAGTGGCGGATTTCGTGCTGAGAGAAAATTGGTACCGTGGCACTATCCTCATATTCGAAAGGTATGATTAGCGTCTAAATTATCTGGAGTCTGTGAAGTTTTAAAGCTGTGTCCCAAGGTTGCTCTCTACCATTACTATTCGCGATCGCCCTCTTCCTGCTTCCGGCCTGCAATAGCATCGGTCGTCTGGATGAAGAGGGCGCGGTGGCAACAGCAAGCGCTGTTGGTACAACCAATGCGTCCGCCACGCCGGAGCAATTGCAAAGCTGTCAGGCGAGGGTTGCAACAGCGTTTCCGAATGTGCAGCCTGTTGAGATTTCGGTGTTTGCGATCGCCCCCGATCCGCAAGGCAACGCGGTGGTCAGGTGGTCAGTTCCCACCCGAGAACTAGGCTACTGTCGGGTCAATGCAGACAATACAGTGGTGGAGTTTGTGGTTGATGACGCGATCCAACCCACACCTTCACCTCAGCCTTTCGATCCACAAACCCTAATCGGCCAAGGACGCGAAGAGGCGATCGCTGCCGCCGAAAGGAGTGGTTACTTTGTGGTCAATCGACGCGATCCAAACCGCATTTACCTCTCAGATGGTATCCAGCAGTTTCTCCTAACGATTGATCCCGCCACAAGTTTGGTTAGCTCAGTAACGGTAGGAGTGAGTCCACCGACGCCCACCCCGACTCCAACTCCAACTCCAACGCCGACGCCCACTCCAACTCCAACGCCTACACCCACTCCGACACCAACGCCCACACCCACTCCAACACCAACACCTTCCCCTCCAGAAGCAAGGGCAACCCTGGAGCAACTGCGAGTCTGTCGAGAAACAGTGGGGGCCGCGTATAGCGTCCCGATTGAGGAGATTACGGTCTATGCCGATGTTCCAGAATCACAGGACATCGCTATCGTCCAGTGGCTGACGCGGGCAAGAGCCACTGGCTTGTGTCGGGTTGATGCCGCCAATAATGTTTTGACAGTGCGGGTCACGGATTGGGGGCCACCTGCGGCTGAGCCAACGCCTGCGCCCCCGCCCGTTATTGATCAACCCCCAATCCGGGCTCGGTGGTGATGGAGATCAATCCCACTTGTAGCGGATTTGATCATAGATTTTGATGTATTCTGCTGCCGGATCATCCCAGGAATAGTTATATTCCATGCCCTGGATTGCAAGCTGACGGAATAATTTGGGCTCGTTGTACCACAGCTTTAAGGCTCGCTCCATTGCCGATTCGAAGGCGGTATAGTCGCTCTGGTAAAACACGTAGCCGTTACGCTTTTCGGGCGGATGATCTTGATCATAATCCCAGTCAAACACCGTATTGACGAGGCCACCGACTCCACGAACAACGGGAACTGTGCCATATCTAAGGCCAATCATTTGGGTCAGTCCGCAGGGTTCATAGTTGCTAGGAACAACGATCATATCGGCCCCTGCATAAATCAGGTGAGATAGTTCTTCGTTGAAGCCTAGCTCCAAGTGAACATCTGGATTGTCGTTCAAGAAGTCTTTCTCATGATGGAAGTGATCATTGATAGACGCCTCAGTGGCAGAGCCCAACAGCACGAACTGCGCTCCATTTTGCAGCGCGTAGTAAATTGCGTGATGAACGAGATGGACACCTTTTTGACCATCAAGTCGGCCAATGTAGGCAATGATCGGTTTGTCAGTGTCTTGAAGTAAGAGGCGATCGCGTAGTGCTTGCTTGTTCTTAGCCTTATCTGCAAACGTATCAATGTCGTAGTGATGGGGAATATAGCGATCGCTCTCTGGACTCCAAAAGTCTAGATCAATGCCGTTTAAGACACCTGTAAATTTGTCTTGGTGAAGATGTAGTGTATGCCCTAAGCCGCAGCCCACCTCTGTATAGCGCGCTTCCCAGGCATGTTGAGGAGACACGGTTGTGACGGCACTGGAGTAGACGATTCCTGCCTTCATAAAGTTAATCGCAAAGGGATTGAAATCGTCTTGCAGGCGATCGCCCTGGAAAAAGTAAGACTCGTTATTTAGTCCCGTTGCCCAAAGGGTTGAAGCCCCGCCAATGCCTTGATGTTTGAAGTTGTGGATGGTGTAGCAGACCCGCTGCAAGCCCATATCATACTTATAGGTTTCAAACAGCATGACAGGCACCAATCCGGTTTGCCAATCGTGGCAGTGCAACACATCCGGGCGCTTATTGCTCTGCTGCAAAAACTCCAACGCGGCCTTACTGAAGAAAGCAAACCGCATGTTGTCATCGTTGCAGCCGTAGTAGCAGCCGCGATTGAAAAAGGCATCTGAGGAGTGAGGCTCAATGAAGAAGCACAGCCGCCCATGCACCCAGCCGCAATAGACGGAGGTATGGATTGCGCCACCAAACCAGGGCACCCACAAGTTGGTATAGGCATCATGCAGACCCCAAATGTGGTCGTACCGCATGCAATCATATTTCGGCAGAATCAGCTCTACGGTATGACCCTGGTTTTCTAGTTCGCGGCTGAGCCCGTAGACGACATCGCCTAACCCACCTGCCTTAATCACAGGGGCACATTCAGAGGCGATTTGGACGATATACATTTTTACTCCCTATTAATCAAAAATCCTTTTTTATCACTTCACAAAAGTATATAGATTTCAGACAAACTAGCAACCCAACCTATAGGGATAGATAAAACTTTCAAAAGGTCATGCTTACCGTTTGGACGGCTCTTCAAAGGAGTGATAGATGTCCTGCACAGCTTGTGCCCAGCCTTCTGAACCTGCGGCAGGGGCGATTCGCCAACCTCGATCGGCTAAGCCGGGATGGGGGCCTTTTTTTCCGGGCACTACCACTGGAATATCGACAGCTTCGAGCATATCGAGGTCGTTGGGGCTGTTGCCCAGGCCGACAGTGACGAGTTTGGTTGGGCCGAGGGTGGCTTGGTAGAGCTGCACCAATTGTTTGACGGCTTTGCCTTTGCCCGATCCGGCTCCGATTAGGTGAGAAAAGCGATCGCCCACTACCACTCGAAATCCGTGCGCCTGGACAACCTGCTTGAGCCGATCGGAAGAAATGTGGTGGGGCGTGACGAAGGGTTCGGTAAAGTCGCGGGTCTGGGCCTGTTGGACGGCATCTAGAGCAAGACCCGTGCGTTGGGCAATTTCATCGGCGGATAAGTCTCCAAATCCGCGCAGATCTTCTCCTAGAGCACGAGCGATCGCCCGCAAACCCTGTCTTGCCTCAGCGTAGGTGCAGCCCAACCGAATCAGACGGTAGTCTTGCCAAGGTTCGCTGGATGGGGTGCCATCGAGATCAGTAAAGCGGCGATCGCCCGATGGAATAAAGACACCACTACCGTTTTCAACAATAAAGGGATCAGACCAGCCCAGCGCTTGCCGCAATGTCAAAACTTCCTGACGAGTCTTGCTAGTAACCGGAATGATGGGGATGCACTGACCCAATAGGTGTGTTAAGACTGGTACAGCAGGTGCATAGCTGTAATCCTCAGCGTTGAGGAAGGTGCCATCTAAGTCGGAAAAAATGATTAACGAAGCGTTATCCAAGGTGACGCGGAGTTAAGATAGGTAAATAATTATTGTTCAATCCTAACGCTTAAGACTACGGTCAAAAGATCTGCTTTCGCAGCTTTTATCTGCAGCTTTTATTTATAGAACTTCAGGCACTAAAACTTCGGGTACTGTACTGCATCTAGCTGTACCACGTTTAAAGCTTTTCGAAAAGTGATAGAGGCAACAGGGTTGGCCTCTCTGGGAAGACTTTGGGTTTTGGTCTTTCGGCATCTCCAAACCAGGATGGTGTGGTTCAAGGAACAACATCTCCAAACTTTTACTGCAAACTTTACCACTGACTTGATTTCAGGAATAGGACATTGTTCATGGTTGATATTGTTGAGAATGATACTGCACTGCTTCAGCGCGCTAAGGAGGTCTTGCAGCAAAATTGGCTTGGGGCTGCGACGAAGCCTGCTCCGCGTTTATATCCGCATCAGTGGAGTTGGGATTCTGCGTTTATTGCGATGGGTTATGCTCACTACAGTCAAGAACAGGCCATGCAGGAGTTGCGATCGCTCTTTCGGGGGCAGTGGCGGAATGGCTTAGTCCCTCACATTGTGTTTTGTCAGGAAGACTGTAGCGCTTATTTCCCAGGGCCAGACTATTGGCAGGCCGAGCGATCGCCCCATGCGCCTCAGGATGTTGCGACCTCTGGTATTATTCAACCTCCAGTTCATGCCACTGCGGCATGGCAAATTTATCAATATGCATCTGATTTAGAGAGTGCTAAGGCGTTTTTGGCGGAGCTTTATCCTCAGTTGGTTGCATGGCACCAATATCTTTACCGAGAGCGCAATCCTGATGGGGATGGTCTGATCTACATTCGCCACCCTTGGGAGTCGGGGCAGGATAACTCTCCGCTGTGGGATGAAGCGCTGGCACAAATTGAAATCACGCCGGGAATGCTGCCAGCCTACAAACGGGTAGATCTCAACGAGGTTTCCCATACCAATCGGCCTAGCAATCTTGACTATGATCGCTATGTCTATCTACTGGTGCAGGCGCGGGACTGTGGATATGATGAGGTCCGGATTCGGGAGAGTTGTCCGTTTGTTGTGCAGGATGTGTTGTTTAATGCGCTGCTGATCCAGGCTAATTGCGACTTGGTGGCGATCGCCCGCTTGCTGCATCAAGACCCGACACCCTTTGAAGCTTGGGCCAAACAAACAACAGCGGCGCTCAACCAAAAGCTCTGGAATCCTCAGCAGGGAATTTACCAAAACTACGATTGGGTGAGCCAGAAACAGGTTTCGGCCTGTGTAGCCGCAGGATTTTCTCCCCTTTATGCGCGCGTTCCCAATGCCGAGCAAGCGCAGCAAATGCTAGAGAATCTCAGCTCTGAGGCGTTTTGCGGTGGCTCAGGCTGGATGGTTCCTAGCACCAGTCGAGAGGAGCCTAGCTTTTGCCCCACTCGCTATTGGCGGGGACCCATTTGGCTCAATCTCAATTGGTTGCTCTATCGGGGATTGCGTCACTATGGCTTTGATGAAGTGGGCGATCGCCTGAAAGCCAACAGCATCAACTTGGTGAGGCAATCTGGCTTTTATGAATACTTCCATCCTGATACAGGTGAAGGGTTGGGCTCAGGCGATTTTTCCTGGACCGCAGCCTTACTAATAGACCTATTGATGGAGGAAAGATAGCGGGTTCAGACCTGGACTATTTTTCCTGTATCTCAATTTTTTACCGCGAAAATTGCAGGGGAATTGCAGCAAGAAATTACAGTGAGAAATTACAGTGAGAAATTAAGCAAGCTAAAGTCCACCGAAAGAGAGATTTAAAGTAAGAAAATTAAACACTTTGTTACTAAAGGGGAATGCACTCCTTTCATCAGGTTTGAATTCCACCTCAAGACAGTGTTTGCAAAGTTGTCAAGGCATTTAAATTTGCTTATGGTAACCTCTGCAACAATTTCATGCTCACTTCATCTCAACCGCTTAAATCTCAACCGCTTAAAGAAGTTTTCTTTTGCCCTGAAGAATCTGATTTCTATTCTCACTGCCTGGAGACTTTGGTCTTACAAAATTGTTTAAACTCAGAGTCGATCGTAGAGTTTGGCTCTGGAGACGGTAGTCCTATCATCAAGGCTTTACTGCGAACAGATTTTGACGGGAGAATACAGGGCTTTGAGCTAAATCGATCTGCCTATGAAGTCGCAACTTCTCAGATCAAACAACATCGACTCAATGATAAGTACATTATTCACAACCGCTGTCTATTTCAGTCCCCTAGGCCTCAGGCCAACTATCTAATTTCCAATCCGCCCTATCTGCCAGCCCTAGACAACAAACTTTATCAACCGCTTTTGCACGGTGGCATTGAAGGAATCACGATTACCAAAAAGCTTTTATCGCTAAACTACCCAAATGTTTTGACGCTAGTTTCTAGCTACTCTAATCCAGAAGGCTTAATTCGATACGCCTTGGCTGCAGGATATTCGGTTGCAAATTTCACAATTTTACCTGTACCGTTTGGATATTACAGCTCAGAGCCAAAGGTTAAGCAAAGAATTCAGGAACTACGTCAAGAAAACAGAGCCTTTTATTCAAAGGATATGTATCTTTTGGCAGGTGTTTTATTCACTCAAGAATCTAATTCTGCAACTGATCTATCAGGTGATTTAGTGAAGCTATTGACCAGTTTGTGATGACCAGTTTGTGATAATAACGGTTTCCTTAGATTCCCGGATTGTTTAAGAATTCGGGAATCTTAGCTTGTGTACTAATTCTCGACTACTAATTCTCGACTTGCTCGACGGCTTGAACAGCTTCGGTGATGGCTTTTCCGGCGCGATCGCCCATCAACCGCTGTTGCTCATACCCCCAGACCATTTCCCAAGCCTGCTCAGGATATTGATCGATCAATGGCAGTGCTACATCCTCTAGCATCCATTTGCCGTGCAGCTCATCAACCTTGATGTGCAAACTCCAGTAGCTCATGGCTGAGTCTGAAAGACCCAAACGCTTCCCCGCGGCCTGGTAGTTGCGGAAAGACACAGGCACCGTCAGTTCACCATATAGCAAACCCCCGATGTAGCGCAGAAAGTAGCGTTTGCGCTCTGTGAGCAAGAAGCTGTGGTTGATGATGGCCAAAACTTCCCAGGGCACCACATCCAAGTAGGCTTCGGGTTCGGTCTGCATTCCCAACTCTTCTAGCATGGTGGTGAAGTAGGAGGAATGCTTGCGAGCCAGACGACCAGCGCCGTATTCCTCAACCAACAGCCGAGTCAAGACAGAATGCACCTCATTGGCAACACCGCCCAAGGTGCGGGAAAGCTGGCTGGCTTCGACTAGGCCGTCTAGAGAGGCGATCGCCACCAGCCGTCGATAGCCCGTCAGACCCACCTGATCGCGAAAGAATAGCCCACTCTCTGATATGGGTGGATCAACATCTGCAGCGGTTTGCTCAGTTAGAACTCTCTGAACGTCGATACTTTCATAATCTGTCAGATCAAATTGGGCCGATTCCCATTCCTGCCAAGCATCCTCAATCTGATTGTGGATCTTTTGCAGATAGAGCGATCGCTCATTCATGTAATGCCGCAAATCATCATACCAAAACAGCTTCAGCCGATTGATCCGATATAGTACCCGCTGCAAAAAACGGTGAGCCACAGGATCGTCAGATGCTTGTACATAGGCGGCTTCAATTGCGGTGGCGATCGCCCGCTCCAGTTCACCCGGATCAATGGCCTGCGCCTCCAACTGCTGATCTAGATTTTCTGTCTCAAGCAGCTGAATCAATTGTTGCTCAGCACGATGATAGTCATCTGCGGTTAGAAACCGTTCTAGTCGTGGGTGGGTTTTCGCCTCAGCAGGTCTAGAGGCCATGAGGTCGCTCTGCATCATGTAACTTTTTATCTTCCTAGCTTTTGAAATATTCCTGATTAATTTTGGTTGATTTCACCCGCCCCATTCATCCATCCTAAGGATCGCCTCTGAGGAACCAGGGCATTTAGCAGCGCTATGCTAAAAACCCGCCTAAAGATAGATGGTGTCACTTGCTCATTTCAAGGTTTTCTTGTGATATAGCGCTCAAACGCGATCGCATCCCGGCATCTGAGCCTAGAGGAATCGCTTGGCATGTCACTCCAAACCGAAAATTTTACGATGGGTGTGGAAGAGGAATACCAGATCTTAGCTCCGCAAACCCGTCAGCTTTGCACCAACGCCCAGCAAATTTTACCCGCCGCTCAATCTATATTGGGCCAAGCTGTCGTGCAGCCAGAATTTCGGCAGTCTCAAATCGAGATCGCGACCCCAATTTGCCGATCGCTTCCGGAAGTTCGCGCCCAGTTGACCCGTCTGCGCCATGAAGTCATTGCCATTGCAGCTCAAAACGGCAATCGGATTGTAGCGGCAGGAACCCATCCCTTTTCCCATTGGCAAGAGCAAGCCTTTACGGCCAACCCCCATTATCTGGAGTTGGCCCAAAAGTATCGCGGCCTCATGCATGAGCTAGTCACCTTTGGCTGTCATGTTCATGTTGGTATTGGCGATCGCGAGATGGCCGTTCAAGTCATGAATCGAGCCCGACTCTGGCTGACTCCCCTCTTGGCCCTCTCGGTTTCTTCACCTTTCTGGCTAGGAACCGATACAGGCTATGCCAGCTATCGCACCCAGATGATTGCCCGTTTGCCAATGGCTGGGCCTCCTCTCGTCTTTGCGTCCTATCAAGAATATGAGTCCGTGGTGAATGCCCTTGTCGCCACCCAGATCATTCAACGTCCGGCCCAAATCTGCTGGGATATCCGGTTGTCGGCCCGATTTCCGACATTGGAGTTTCGCATAGCAGACATGTGTACCACAGTAGACGAAGCCGTGATGATTGCGGGGCTGACGCGCGGATTAGTCCGAACTTGCTATGAGCAAGCGCTTTTGAATCAGCCTTATCAAGCCGTGCGACCAGAATTGCTATTGGCTGCAAATTGGTGTGCATCGCGATCGGGCTTGGAGTCAGAATTGATTGATGTGCAAACTGCCAGCGCTATTCCTGCCCGCGAGCTGATTGAAGTATTCCTAGAGTTTGTCCGTCCAGCTTTGCAAGCATTTGGTGACTGGGACGAAGTATGTTCGGTAGTGCAAAATACCCTACAACGAGGTACTAGCGCCACACGACAGCAGGAAATTTATCGGCGCACAGGCTCGTTAGAAGCTGTAGTTGATGAGCTGATTCAAGAAACGATACCCAGTCCCATCGTCGCTCAACCCTATAGCAGTTTGATGGGATCTGAAATATTGAAGTTGTAGGTATCGCCATGATTGAGGTAGTGAATGCGGTTTTCTAAACCTGCCTCGGCGATCGCCTGCACAAACTCCTCTAGTGGCGACTTCATCACCGTGTAGTCATTGTAATGAATCGGAATTGCGGTACGCGGGGCAAGAATTTCGACGGCCTGTGCGCCCTGCTTGCCGTCCATAGTGAGCAAAATTCTGAGGATGCGGGTGCCCCCCAGATGAATCAGGGCCAGGTCAATATCAGGATAGCGTTTGGGAATTTCCTTGAATGCTTCATGGATTAGCGTATCACCGCTGATAAAAAGCCGAAACTGAGTTTGGCCATCAGGTGTTTGAAATTCGAGAAGGCTGCCCATAACGGGAGGCAAGAGCGCTTGTAGCAGGTGAGGCCCATGAATGCCAGGGGTAGCTGTAATCTTCAGGTGAGCATCGCCTTTAACAATGTGCTGGGTTTGCCAGGTATCAATGGCATGAGCCGCATTAAATCCTTTTTTGCGGAGTGACTGAACAGCATGGGGGGTCGTCACAATGGGCAAATTTTTATCTAACGTTTGCTCGACTACGCGATCGAAGTGATCTTCGTGCATGTGGGAAAGCACAACCAGATCGAGAGGTGGCAACTCTTCAAGTTCAATGGCGGGATTGGTTTTACGGGCTGAACGGAGACCATACCCCAAGTGGACATGCTCGCCCTGATGGAGAAAGTTGGGATCTGTCAAGATGGTGAACCCGGCGTAACGCAGAATTACTGTCGCGTTTCCCACGAAGAAAAGGGAGCCGCTTGCAAAATTGGGGCGATCGCCGCCAGGTAAAACCAAAGCTTCAGAGGTACTCATAATTTCCTCCCAACTCCATTCAGCTCTCTGGCTTCTTCAAAGAAACTAAAATTTATTTCTTGACAGAAATCTTTATCGAAAAGAATGCATCTATCACTTTACAACGACTACTAGAGTAAACAGTTCCCCTTTGGATAGATAGCAGTACCATACCCAAACATTAAGATGAAAATCTAAGGGATATCAAAAAGCAACAAATCCTTCTAGAATTTGGAAAAAGATGAGTCTGATTCTTACTCTGGCCGCGTGGGGCTTTCTTCTTTTAATTGCCTGGAATCTTTGGGGTGTGGTTCGCTATAGTGTCCAAACCTCTCGACAGCTCCATCAGATCCCCTGCGCCAATTGTCAATTTTTCACGAATAGTCACTACCTCAAATGTCCCATTCATCCTAAAAGTGCTTTGACCGAAGAAGCCATTAACTGCTCAGACTACTGGCCCTAGATCTCTGGTGTTCTCTATTGGTTGTTCTCTGTCGGAGTTAGGCTGCCGACAGATTTAGGCTGTTTGGAAGAGGCCAAGCTTTTGAAAGATAATTAAGAATAGGGAGACGGGAGGCACAAACTAAGGTTTCTCGTGTTTGGAAACTATAGGAATCATGTCAAATTGTAAAGTCGTGATTGGAACATCCGCCGGCGGTGTAGAAACTCTTTCTCGGTTAGTACAGGGTTTGCCAAAAGACTTTCCAGCAACTATTTTTGTGGTCATTCATTTGCCATCTTTTGCAAATGCAAAGAGCTATCTACCGGAAATCTTAGCTCGTCAGGGACAACTACCTGCCAAACATCCCCAACACGGAGAGATATTCCAACCTAGTCACATCTATGTTGCGCCTCCCAACTGTCATTTACTCATTGAGCAGGATCATCTTCTCTTAGAGAGAAGCGCCAAGGAAAATGGATGCCGTCCTGCAGTTGATCCGTTGTTTCGCTCGGCTGCCAAGAGCTATGGCAAGCAGGTGATTGGTGTTGTGCTATCGGGGATGTTGGACGATGGTACAGCCGGACTTTTGGAGATTAAGAAGAATGGGGGAGTTGCGATCGCCCAAGATCCCGAAGATGCAATGTTTCGAGGGATGCCTCAAAGTGCAGTAAATCATGTTGAGATCGACCACGTCGTACCACTTGCTGATCTTGCTCCGCTCTTGGTTCGGCTGGTAGAACAATCTAATTCTCAGGATACAGGCGATCTAAGTGCAGATGATCGAAGCATTGATCATCAAAGTGTTGGTCATCAAAGTATTAAGCATCAAAGTACTAATCAAAGCATTCAAGAGCTAGATACTGAGAGAAGCACTATGGCTTTAAGCTCTTCTGATGGCAAGCCCGAAAGCAATCCAGAAAGTAATCCAGAAAGCAACATACCGCCTTCAGGTTTTATTTGTCCAGAATGTGGCGGGGCCCTTTGGGAAAAGCAACACAAGGACTTTTTACAGTTTCGCTGTCGCACGGGTCATACCTATTCGCAGGAAACCTTACTAGCCGAGCAAGCTCACGGTCTAGAGGCAGCACTTTGGAGCGCCATTCGAGTCTTGGAGGAACGGGTGGCTTTACTCAACCGCTTGTCGGAGAAGGCTTGTAAATATGGTCGGCCCCGCTCAGCGAAGCTGTATGAGGAGAAGATCCAGTATTTGCAACACAGTAGCAAGTTGATTCAGCAATTGCTACAAAAAACCTTAGAAGAGGAGTTGCTGCCCAGCGAGGGTAGAACCTCTCTTTCTGATTCCGCTTAATAGTCCAACCCGTAGCAAAATCATCCCTCTTCTCGCGTTAGCCATAGCCCTGTTAAGACGATTAACAGCCCTAAAATGAAAGCATTGATACTGTAAAACAGTTGGATGGGCGAATAGGATAGAAGTACTAGGCAGCAGTGAAACATGCTCAGGACACTCATATAATGATATCTCTGAGAACGATAGCTGCTACTGTGTGTGGCATCGTCTATCAAACTGAGGAATATCTTTCCTGGGCGTGCAGTTTCCGAGAGCGATCTCTAAGGGCGGTTGGGCTTAATGTTCTGTCTTAAGGGATATGTGGTCAGAAACCTTATCGTATTATATCTGCCAGTTTTTAACTACTATCGGAGAGTAGAAGATCTGGTCGATTAGCAACGATAGAATTGTTACTTAACCCAGATAAATGCGTAAGCTTTTCAGGGTGTATCTACTTCGAGATGTTGCCTGAGTGTTGAGGAAAATGGCTGTGGATGATATTCATGTTTTCACGAAGCAAGTGAAAGGAATGTATGAGCGAATTGAATACCTATATGGGTGCATCGCTCAGTCTCCGACGCCTCAACCTGATTTGTTACCTCCTGCCCTAAAAGAACTCGGTGTTGCTGCTGAAGAATTGCAGGTCGCAACCGAAGAACTCAATCAGCAGAGCGAGCAAATGGGCATGCTGCTCCAAGTCGCGGCTGGAAAGTATCAGCATTATCAAGATTTATTTAACTATGCTTCCGATGCCTGGTTGACGACTGACAGCTTCGGGAAAATCCAAGAGGCAAATCTGGCAACGACTCGGCTCCTCAAAGTCACTCAGAACAGCTTGCAAGGGAGTCTGCTCATTCACTTTGTGCCAGTCCACAATCGCCCTCTCTTTCGGAAACATCTCAACGACTTGGCTCAGCCCAGGCAGTCTCGGCAATCTTTTCCAATCAGCTTTCATCTCCGCACGGGAGAGTTGCTCAGTCTGATTGTGACGGTTTCTGTTATTCCTGGCAAAGATGGCGAAGCAACGAAGCTACATTGGAGCTTACGGGAGGTGACTGAGCTATATGAGGCGATCGCAGCTCAGCAAAGCGATTCCGCCCTCCTGCCTACAGATCCGTTTGTCGAGATCAACAACCGTCCGTCTTACTCGTTTGATAAAGACGATGTGATTCCGCTGGATGCTCAAACCCTCTGGCAAATCAATAAAGGCGTCGTTAAAATCAGTACTCTAACCGAGCATAATGAAGAAACGTTGCTAGGTTTGCTCAAGTCTCCGATGACGTTTAGTGTGGGGGCGTCTTTGTTGCCTACCTACCAAGCAACAGCGCTTTCAGAAGTGTTGTTGGTCAAGTTTTCAATGTCTGAAGTCAAAGCTTCTCCAGATCTCTCCCAAAGATTTCTACCCCATTTTCATCAACGGATGCAGCAAATGGAGGTGTTGTTGGCGATCGCAGGCCAGCGCCAAGTTCGCGATCGGCTCCATAGCCTGCTTCGCTTCCTCAAACAAGAAGTAGGCCAGCCTGTGCCTGGTGGCACCCGTATTGATGTGAGGCTGACTCACGAAGATTTGGCTAGCGCCTGCTGCACCACTCGCGTCACGATCACTCGCCTATTGGGAGAGCTCCAGCGCAAGCAAAAAATCACTATCGATCCTCAGTTTCACATTATTGTGAATGAGCTAGCGTGAACCCGCTAGAAAATCAACGTTGCTGAGTCTAAGAACAAATTTGCTCATTGCTTTTTCCAGCCTTGCAGCTCTCTGCAACTTACTTGAGAGGTCACTTTCTTTACTCAACATGAGTGCCCCTACCATTTGCCGCTACCCTTTGAGGAGCTAGTTGTAGTTTCGGAGACATTTTATTTGGAGCCATTGCGGCTTTTGTGGAACAACCACCACCTGTCTCATGCTCCGAATGCCATCTAGAAAAACAGATTTGATTCCAGTTCTTAAGTTTGCCTGCATTCAAGTATTTGTATTAAAAATAACAGGCAAACTTAACATGATTCTCTGTCTTCTGTCAGATGCTTCTATCAATACCAGCACCGTAACATTGCTTCCGAACAAAGTTTAACTGTCACACCAACTGGAAGGTTGAAAACGGATTCCCCCTCTGACAGTCTTCCAGTTTTTCTAATCATTCTAATTATTACTTTGTACCTATTTTCTATCCTGAGTTTGTTGAAACCACTCGCTTAGCCCTATGGTTCAAGAGAGTAATCCTAAGTCTCTCAAGTTTTCTCTTTACGTTTGGCTTCCTGCTCTTTCGACACTTTTTCTATCTCAAGAAGCACTTCATTGTTCTAGAACGAGCAGATGCTGAACTTTCCTCGCGTAGTCTCTTCACGCTATGGTGTGGCGATCGCCACAGTGGCAATTGCCTATCTAATCACACGAGGACTGTGGCCTTTGATGGAGCCTCATTCGTTCTCTCTGTTTTTTGCGGCGGTTACTTTTAGTGCCTCCCAGGGGGGATTAGGCCCAGGTCTGCTTGCAACGGCACTAGCCACGATCTTAAGCCTGTTCTTGAGTCGTCCTGTTGAACATGCCTTTTTGCTTGGATTCAACGATGTTTTACGGCTGAGTGTATTTGTATTGGTTTCATTGCTAATCAGTTCTCTGAGTGTGCAGCTTCGGATTGCTAGACAGCGCGCCGAAACCAATGCCGTTGCCCTACAGAGCCAACAAGCTGCACTCCAAAACGTTGAAGAGCGATATAGCTTGCTGATGAATAATATTCGGGACTATGCGCTATTTATGCTCGATCCCAATGGGCGTGTAGTGAGTTGGAATGCTGGTGCGGAGGAGATTTTGGGATATCAAGCCAACGAAATTTTAGGGCAATTTGGTTCGATCTTTTTTGTGCCGGAAGATATCCAAAAAGGTGCTCCGCAAAAAGAAATGCAGCTCGCTAGCTCAACCGGACGGGCGGTCAATGAACGCTGGCATGTGCGCCAAAATGGAGAATGGTTTTGGGGGAGTGGCATTACGGCGGCTGTCCGCGATCCATCGGGCCAGTTGCGCGGCTTTGCCAAAATCATGCGAGATCTCACTCAACACAAGCAGGCAGAAGAAGAGCGAGCACGATTGCTCAATGAGGCCGAAACCGCTAATCGAGTCAAAGATGAATTTTTAGCCGTTCTTTCCCATGAGTTGCGATCGCCCCTCAACCCGATTTTGGGCTGGACCAAAATGTTACGCAGTCGGCCAATGGAATCAGCCATGAGAGATCGCGCCCTAGAAGTGATCGAACGCAACGCCAAACTGCAAGCTCAGCTCGTTGAAGATTTGCTTGACATCTCTCGGATTTTGCGGGGCAAGCTCAGCCTTAATGTCATTTCGGTGAACCTGGCTGCGATCGTTGGAGCGGCACTAGAAACAGTGCGATTGTCGGCAGAAGCAAAGTCGATTCAGATTCAGGCTCAACTTGAGCAAGAAACTGCCAAGGTGATGGGAGACCCCAGCCGTCTCCAGCAGGTGATCTGGAATTTACTATCTAATGCAGTCAAATTTACCCCGCAGGGCGGGCAGATCAAGGTCAAGCTAGAATTCGTTGAGCAGCCTGATCCAAGACAGCCAGCATCTACTTCGACCTCAACATTGGACCTACCAACCTATGCTCAATTAACGATTAGCGATACAGGGCAAGGCATTAGTGCCAAATTTCTGCCCCATATCTTCGACTACTTTCGTCAAGCCGATAGCAGCACAACCCGGAATTTTGGTGGATTGGGTTTGGGGCTGGCGATCGCCCGTCAGATTGTCGAACAGCATGGCGGGACTATTCAAGGGGATAGCGCTGGGATCGGTCAAGGTGCGACGTTTACAGTCAGGCTTCCGGCCCAAAAAACTGAAAGCAAATGTCAGGACAATGAGCACGAGTTTCGACAAGATGGGGCAAGCTCGACCCCAAAAGCTGCGCAGGCTGTTTTGCAAGATCTGCGTGTCTTGGCCGTAGATGACGATGACGATACCCGTGAGTTTCTAGGAATTTTGCTAGAACAACATGGCGCAGTGGTGGCAACCGCCGCCTCTACCTTTGAAGCGCTAGAGTGTTTAGAACACTATCAGCCAGATGTTCTGCTCAGTGATATTGGTATGCCAGAACAAGATGGCTATGCCTTCATTCGTCAAGTGCGATCGCGATCTCCCCAGAACGGCGGAAATATTCCAGCGATCGCGCTCACTGCCTACGCTAGAGAGTCTGATCGACTCAAGGCGATCGCGGCCGGATTCCAAACCCATCTCGCTAAGCCTATCGATCCTGCCGAGCTTGTTGCAGCATTGACCAACCTAGTCCAACGCAATGGTTCTTGAGAATCCTGGGGCGATCGCCCGTTATAACTAAGTAGGTGGACATAAATAAATGATGCTGTAGGGTGCTGTTAGGCGTAGCCGTAACGCACCATTTCCCTTTGATGCGTTACGCTGGCGCTTTTCTGGTATGCCGGAACGGCTTTACACATCCTACAAATAATTAAGCT
>JBGTGR010000075.1:0-45691 GCA_041746655.1 Elainellales cyanobacterium
AAACAGATTGGACGACGCTTGCAGATTTCGGGTGCCCGTTGGAAGATTGCCTCTGTCAATCCAATGTTGAGTTTGCGATGTGCTTACCTTAATGGGCAGCTTGCCATGTGACTATATTCTTCGAAAGTGGGATGCTCCCTACATTCTTCCCCTCATCGGTGATTCAGCAGCTTTTCGACTGTCAAACCAATATCACTCGCAATCTGGCGTAGCAATCTTGGTGAGATATCGCGCCCTTTATGAAACAGAACCGTTGTTCCACGTCCATCTTCGTGACGAAACTGTTTATGGGAACCTCTCTGGCGTACCTCTACAAAGCCAAGACCTTCTAATATTCGGACAACTTCTTGTGGTTTCAGAACAGGAATATTGCCCATCTTTTACCGGATTACAATCTGCTGTGTTCCTACAAATTCCGCGTCAAATGTCAAAGTCTCATCTTCCAAAAGCATCTCAATCACTTCACGCAGGTTTTCCTGTAATTCATCTAACGTTTCGCCCTGAGAATGTGCTCCAGGAAAGCCAGGAACGTAACCAACATAAAGCTTAGTTTCAGCGTCTCTTTCGACAAGGGCCGTGAAGGTTGGCATAGATCTGATAGTCTTTAGACACAATGTATCTAGAGATTAACCGAGATTGCTACACTCGTGCTAGCGTCACTGTTTCGAGTTGGTCCTGATATTTTCCGCGACGGGTTTCGTAGCTGACTTCACAGGGTTCGCCTTCTAGAAACAGCAGTTGGACAATTCCTTCTCTGGCATACATGCGGCAGTCAGCGCTGGAAGAGTTGGAAAATTCTAAGGTGAGATGTCCGCGCCATGCGGCTTCAGCGGGCGTCAGGTTGGCAATGATGCCACATCGGGCGTAGGTGCTTTTGCCAATGCAGATGACGGTGATGTTGCTGGGGATATCCAGCTTTTCTAGCGCCACACCCAACCCATAGGAATGGGCAGGCAGGATGAAAAAGTCGCCGCTGGCATCGCTTTGTAGCTGCGTGGGTTCTAGGTTGGCCGGATTGAAGTTCTTGGGATCAACCACCGTACCGGGAATGTGGCGAAAAATGCGGAATTCCGCTGGCGATAGGCGAATGTCATAGCCAAACGACGATAGGCCGTAGCTAATCACCGGACGTAGCGCCCCCGCAGAGTCTCCATCGACCTGCCGAACCAGGCTCGGCTCAAAAGGCGCAATCATGCCTTGAGCCGCCATCTGTGTAATCCAAGTATCGTTTTTGATCATGGCAAGCGCGTAAAAGAGGATTTCTAGGAAGATTTCTAGGGGCGGTGAGTGCGGCGGAGTTCAGTGATTTGATCGGCGATGTCTAGGATGGACTGAGGCATTTCTGGGCCTGTCAAGATCACGTCTACGTTGCCGGGGCGATTTTCTAGAACAGCGAGCACTTCTGCTTCTGGAATCAGCTCAAAATTGATGGCTAGGCTCAGCTCATCTAGCACCACCAGCGCATATCGCCCCGTTGAGATGGCTTGCTTGGTGTGTTCCCACAGCGCGATCAGGGCAGCCATTTCGGCCTCTTCGAGTTGCGGGGTGTCGATGCAGCGGGGGAGGTTGCAGCGCAGCCAGTCTAGATGTTGCCCCAACTGGACGGGGTGGTCGTGGCCCTGATTCATGCCGCCTTTGAGAAACTGCACCACCAGGACTGGCGTGCCTTGGCCCGCAATTCTCAGCGCCTGGGCCATCACATTGGTAAAGAAACTGCGATGGGGGCAGGTAAAGACTTGAACTAAACCTTCAACAGCGTGGGCGAGGTGCCGGCTTGAATCTAGAGTGGGGGTTTCTAGCTGGGAAACCATAAAGTCACGTCACCAGAGGTCATAATTCTGAACAATAAGAAGCGATCGCCATAGCTAGTACAAATATATTAATACAGCTACCTTCAATCACTCAACGGCGCAGGAGCAACAAAATATAGCGTGCTTCCCCGTCTGACCTCTTCATCAAACACTACATGTATGAGTACGTCAATAATCAAAAAGTAGAAGAAAAAAATTGAGGGGTTTGGCAGCAGCAAATCCTAACGTTCTTCAGATTTTGTCTCCGACCTAACTGAAAACTTAAGACTCATCCCTCAAAATGACCTCCTTCTCGCCGCCTGCTGTATCCTGAGTGAGGATTTTTGAGGCAAAGGCAATGGCTTGGCAACGTCCTGATGGTCGGCAACCGGATCAACTGCGTCCGATTCGGTTTGAACGAAAGTTTACTCGATTTGCAGCAGGCTCGGTGTTGACTCACTGTGGAGAGACCCAGGTGCTTTGCACGGTTTCAGTGCAGCCTGGAGTGCCCAGGTTTTTGGAAGGAACGGGGCAGGGCTGGTTGACCGCAGAATACCGGATGCTGCCCGGTGCTACGCCACAGCGGCATAGTCGGGAGTTTCTAAAGCTGTCGGGCCGGACTCAAGAGATTCAGCGGTTGATTGGTCGCAGTTTGCGGGCGGCGCTGGATATGGAGTTGCTGGGAGAGCGCACGCTGATTGTCGATGCTGATGTTTTGCAGGCTGATGCCGGAACCCGCACGACTTCGATTACAGGTGGGTTCGTAGCTCTCAACGATGCGATCGCCAGCTTGCTGGAAAAAGGAGAACTGGAGCGATCGCCCATTCGCTGCCAGGTGGCTGCCGTCTCGGTGGGTTTGATGGAGGGAGAAGCCCTTCTAGATTTAAACTATGTCGAAGACGTAGCGGCGACGGTTGACCTAAATGTGGTGCTCAACCAGGAGTTAGGTCTAATTGAGGTGCAGGGCACCGCAGAGGAAGGCAGCTTTAACCGGACTCAGATGAACCAGATGATGGATCTGGCCGAAAAAGGAATCCAAGAATTATTGACCGCTCAAAGCCTCGCATTAGAAAACTTGAGTGCTTGAGCTTGAGTGCTTGAGCTTAAGTTCTTAATAATGTCGAAATCGAAACGGGATGTCACAGACAGTTAAGAAACATATCAATTAACTGATAAGAATCGTGTCAATTGACAGGGCATTTGTTTTCTAAACTTTAGTCCTGTAATGCTTGTAGAGTAGTGGTTTAGGCGATCGCATCTGCTTTCAAGATCGGCCAAATCTTTAGATTATCTCCTGCTCATTCTCTGTGTCTCTCTGAGACAATCGAAGACAACCTCAAACTCAAAAACTCAACCCAGCCTCATCGGGCCTCGACACTCAGCTCAAGGGAGATCACATTCTATGAAATTGGCCTACTGGATGTATGCAGGCCCTGCTCACATCGGCACGCTCCGGGTTGCCAGTTCCTTTAAAAACGTCCATGCCATCATGCATGCGCCGTTGGGCGATGACTACTTTAATGTCATGCGTTCTATGCTAGAGCGCGATCGCAACTTTACTCCCGTCACGGCCAGCATCGTAGACCGGAATGTATTGGCACGCGGTTCTCAAGAAAAAGTAGTCGATAACATCGTTCGCAAAGATGGCGAAGAGCACCCCGACCTGATTGTGCTGACGCCGACCTGCACCTCCAGCATTTTGCAGGAAGATTTACAAAACTTTGTCGATCGGGCTCAGCTTGATTCCAAAGGCGACGTGATGCTGGCAGATGTCAATCACTACCGCGTCAACGAGTTGCAAGCTGCCGATCGCACCCTCGACCAAATCGTGCAGTTTTACATTGAGAAAGCTCGCAAGAAGGGAGACCTGCCCGAAGGTAAGACTGAAAAACCTTCAGTTAACATCATCGGAACTTCGAGCCTCGGCTTCCACAACCATCACGACTGCACCGAACTGAAGCGGCTGATGGCGGATCTAGGCATCGAAATTAACGAAGCCATCCCAGAAGGCGCATCCGTTCACAACCTCAAAAATCTGTCTCGCGCCTGGTTCAACCTGGTGCCTTACCGCGAATTGGGCTTGATGACGGCTCGCTATCTGGAGCAAGAATTTGGCATGCCCACGGTGGACATTACACCGATGGGTGTGGTGGAAACGGCCCGCTGTATTCGCAAGATTCAGCAGGTTCTCAACGCCCAGGGCGCAGACGTGAACTATGAAGAGTACGTCAACAACCAGACGCTCTATGTTTCGCAGGCGGCCTGGTTCTCTCGCTCAATTGATTGCCAAAACCTGACCGGGAAGAAAGCTGTTGTCTTTGGTGACAACACCCACGCCGCTGCCATGACCAAAATCTTGGCTCGGGAAATGGGCATCCATGTCGTGATGGCTGGAACCTACTGCAAATATGATGCAGACTGGTTTAGAGAGCAGGTGAGCGAATACTGCGACGAAGTGTTGATCAGTGAAGACAATGGCGAAATTGGGGATGCGATCGCCCGAATCGAGCCCTCTGCCATTTTCGGCACCCAAATGGAGCGGCACGTTGGCAAACGCCTCAACATTCCCTGTGGCGTGATCGCGGCTCCCATCCACATTCAAGACTTCCCCATCGGCTACAAGCCTTTCTTTGGCTATGAAGGCACCAATCAGGTCGCTGATCTGGTCTACAACTCCTTCACGCTGGGCATGGAAGATCATCTGCTGGAAATCTTTGGGGGTCACGATACCAAGGAAGGAATTACCAGAGGGATTTCTGCTGACTCCGACCTCGGTTGGAGCAAGGATGGCTTAGCAGAACTCAACAAAATTCCAGGCTTTGTGCGGGGTAAAGTCAAGCGCAACACCGAGAAGTTTGCTCGCGAGCGCAACATCAGTGAAATCAACGCTGAAGTACTTTATGCCGCCAAAGAATCCGTCGGAGCCTAACGAGGCTCTTTGACCGTCAGTTGTGTAGTTAGCGTCAAATAGCTCTTTGGGAGGTATTCACTCGAATGCCTCCTTTTTTTAGAGTTTGGTGAGAGCTTAGAGCTTAAAGATTAAGTCGTTAAATTAGGAAAAAGCATCATGACATTGTCTCGTTCCACGTCTCCTTCCACTAGCCATCGACTCTATACGAGATTTATCAATATTCTCAAGATTCTTCAATACTTTGGCTATTTTATTGTCATTGTTTTTACCCTAATTTCTATTAGCTTTTTGCTTGGCCCTGCGCCTCCAGGTGTAACCTCTACGCTCTCACCTGTCCTCATCGTGGTCGCACTTCTGCAAGTTGCAGCCGCCTGTCTAGTGGTTTTTTTGGTAACCCAAGGATTGATCGCCACAATCGATCTATTGAGCCGGATCGAATACAATACTCGAACGTCCCTGGAAGCCTCTTCAACAGTTGGACCTCCAGCCTCAAATTCCGAACCTTAAAAACATAAATTAAATCAACCCAAATTCTGCTGGGATGAGTTTTTTGCCTTCTCGGCTTGTTCTTTTCCCTCAGCCAAAGATGTTCTGAAATTCGAACATGTAACTCGAACAAGTCAGCGGGTTATTGATTTTCGGTAGATTTTGCTTTGAGATGGTTGAGGTGCTGTCTCAAGGTGTTTAGGGTGTCAGCGGCGATCGCCTCAAATTCTTTCTGCAAGGCTTCTAGCTCAGGATTGGGGGAAGCTTGCAAGGCGGCATTCATCGATTCGACAGCGGCTTCTTGGGTGGCGATCGCCTCTTCCAGTTCTTGAATTTTTTGATTGAGTAAATCTGCATCCATAAGACAAAACCTGCGGTTGTAAACTTTAGCCGTTTGAGAAAAACGTTGGGTCGCTCTGCTCTACCGGTGCTTCGATAGCATCTTCCTCAAAGCTAATCAAATCTAGATGTTCTGGATGCTGCATCAGCTCTGTCGCTAGGGCAAATCCGGCGATTGTCCAGGTTTGATATTTTCGCGCTTCCTTGCCAATCAGTTTACCGTTTTGCCCGTCGTAGTACTCAGGCCAACCATCCTGGGCAAGCCGACGACCCGCAATGGCGATCGCCTCAAATGCAATTTCCTTGCGGTCGGTCTTCACGGCAGCCGCTGCGAGCATCCAAGTCAACACAGGCCAATTGCCGCCATTGTGGTACGACCAGGGTCGATTCTTGGGATCGCAGCCTGTCAGCAGCCGCCATCCCTCATCCTTGAGAGCGGGATAACAAATCTTCAGCGGCATTGTGCCAATCAGGTCGGAGGCTCGCTGCTCAATCAGGTGCATGATGCTGTGGGACTGGCGATCGCTTGCCAGAGAGAGGGCGATCGCCATCAGGTTTCCAGCCGTAAAGAAACGGCAGTCGAGATGCGATGGGCCTAGATTTCCCGCCAGATAACCGCCGCTGCCTGGTAGCCAATCAATTAGCTGTCCATAGGGAATCGAGTCAGAATAGATATTAAACTTGTTGAGCGTGTGCTCGCCATACTCCTCAACCCGATAGCGATAAATCTCATTGAGCTTTTCTAGGTCAAGCCAATACTCTTCCCGCACATGCCTTTTCAGCGGCTGCAGTCGATTATTGACCGCTTGTAAAAAATATTCATTTTCCGCGTTGTTGATCAACAGTTCCTTCGCAGCCCGTAATGCTCCATAAAACAGCGATTGAATTTCCAGCGGATGACCTGCAATGCCCATACGGCGGTCGATCATGCAGGCTCCATCGGGGACGAGCAGCGTCGGAAACAGATCAAACCGTGACACCAAACACAAGTCTAGAATTAGCCGAATTGCCTTTTGAAAGTCGGGGCGATGGGCCAGCGAAACTTCTCCCGTCGCTTTGACATAAGCCCGTAGCAGCAAAATCCACCAAAAACTGGAATCAACAGGCGTCACCCGACCGATCGCATGTTCGCCAAAGTCAGCCTGGACATACTGAGCGGGCGGACTAGAGACCACCTTAAAACTGGCTGGGATGAGACCAAACCCCGGCTTAAAGAAATCCCACTGCCGCTCTTTGACCTGAAGCTGTAGGGTTGTCTCCAAAAAGTTTTGGACAATTTCGGTTTGCCCCTTGATCAGGAAATACAGCGCAGGTGCAAAGAAGTCTCGCACAAAGCACTGGTCGTAGTTGAGCGCATCAGCATCGGGATCTAGCGCAGCCAGAGTGCCAACGGGGCGTCCGTGATGATAAATGATCGACTCTTGCAGTACATCCCAAGCTTCTTGAATCAGCGTATGTCCGACAGTCATGGAGTTCCTAAGTTTTTCCAGCGTTCCTAGATTTTTCCAGTGTTAAATTTGTAGCGGTTACGCCTAGCCTACTGAGGGTAGAAGCTGTACTACAAAAATGCAATAAAAATGCGATCGCCCTTACTCCAGTTCTAACCTGAAACCAGAGAGGCGATCGCAGAGAGGCTCAGAAACTAGATTTAGAAACTAGATTTAGAAACCAGATTCAGAAACTGAGCTTAGGAAGAAGCCGACGACGAAGCCGACTGAGAAAGATTTGAAGCCGGAAGTTCTGCTTCGACATCTGATTCGGCTTGGACGCGGCGCAGGCGAGCCCCAAGTTGCAAGAGTTTCCCATCCAGGTTTTCATACCCCCGATCCAGGTGGTGCAATCCTTGAATCGTCGTCATACCGTCTGCCGCTAGAGCCGCCAGCACAAGCGCTGCTGAAGCCCGCAGATCAGTCGCCACCACCGGAGCCCCCGACAGGGCCGGAACCCCTCTCACAATGGCATGATTGCCCTTAACGCGAATATCAGCCCCCATGCGCTTCAGCTCCGCCACATGACGCAGCCGATTCTCAAACACAGTTTCTGAGATCACGCTGTCCCCTTCGCTCAGGGTCAGCAATGCCATAAACTGAGCCTGCATATCGGTGGGAAATCCAGGATAGGGAAGCGTTTCGATATCCGTCGCAATTCGCCGTTCTCCTGGGACGAGGCGAAGACGGTTGAGCCCCTCCGGAATGACTTGAGCACCAACCGCCCGCAACTTAGCAATCACTGCCGTCAGGTGATCAGGAATCACCGGAGTCAGAGTCAGCTCAGAACGAGTAATCGCGCCAGCCACCAAAAAGGTTCCAGCCTCCACACGGTCTGGAATGACACTGTAGTCGGCTGTATGCAGACTAGGCACTCCCGAAATCACAATGGTATTACTACCTGCTCCCCGGATTCGAGCCCCCATTGCCCGACAGAAGTTAGCTAAATCAACCACTTCTGGCTCCTGAGCCGCATTCTCAATGATGGTTTCTCCATCGGCCAAGGTGGCAGCCATCATCAAGGTTTCGGTCGCACCCACACTGGGATAGTCTAGATAAATTTTGGCTCCGCGTAGGCGCTTACTGGCTCCACGCACATAGGCATGCACCGTCCCATGCTCGATGTGAACATCAGCACCCAGCGCCTGCAATCCACGCACATGCAGCTCCACAGGTCTTGCCCCGATGGCACAGCCGCCTGGAAGCGGCACTCGTGCTACTCCCAATCGCGCTAGCAGAGGCCCGACGATAAAAAAGCTGGCTCGCAGCTGACTGACCAACTCATAAGGCGCTTTCGACTGACGAATATGCTGAGCGTTAATGTCAAGAACATCACCCTGCAGCTTTAGTGTCACTCCCAGGGACGAGAGGATTTCGCCCATGCGATGAACATCCATCAGGGAAGGAACGTTGCGGAGGCGACAGTCTTGAGGACAGAGCAAAGCCCCAGCCATAAGAACGAGTGCCGAGTTTTTGGCACCGCTGATTTTGACCTGTCCTTGTAACGAGGCTCTACCCCAGATTTGCAACACTGATTTGTCTTCTTCGGGAAGAGCATGGGAACTCGATAGGCTGAGAGAGGGAGTAATGGGTCTGTCCTCCAGAGTCAAATGATACTTAAACAACTTCAAATTTGGTTTAGATTCTACCGGAAAGATTTGGTATGTCCAGAACTTTAAATTCTTACTCTGCGGGTAGGGTGTGAGATCAAGCCGCGCAGCACCTTAAATCAATTCACACAACCGCTTGACTTCCTGCTAAATTTAAGGCACGATAATAAATCGCAGCCTTAAGCTGCTACATGCGGAACTGGCGGAATTGGTAGACGCGCTAGATTCAGGTTCTAGTGTCTGCAAAGACTTCCGGGTTCAAGTCCCGGGTTCCGCATTTCACCAGTTTATCTATCTGGTGAGAGGATATCCTCTTTCTGTGGGTATCCTCTCGTAGCAATTTACTCTTTCCCAGGTTAGGTTGGATTTACTTATCTCTTTGTTGCGAAATGTAACAAAATTCAAATCTAACCTCCCTCGATTGCACCTTTCTAGCTTGATATTCTCTGGCTCGCTATTCCATAGCGTGAGATCTAGCTTGAAACCGAGAGAATGCTTTGAGTATCAGAACGCAGGTTGATTGAAGAATGGCTTTTGCTCCTCAGTGACCATTTCTGGTAGATTTTTCTATTTTCTATAAGACTCTCCGGCAGAATCAGGCCATAGCGTTCCCAGGTTTTCTCTGTTTCTAACTTTTTTCTAAACTATTGTCTGTATCGGTTGTGCTGACGAGTCTGCAAAATCCTCTGGTTAAACAACTCCGCAAGCTGCATCGAGCCAAGGAGCGCCAGAAGCAGCAGCTTTTTTTGCTGGAGGGCACCCACCTCTTAGAGGAAGCCTGCGCGGTGGATTTGCCTCTCGTCACGCTGTGTTGTACGCCGGATTGGCTGACAGGTCACTCGCCCCTATGGCAGCAGGCCTCCGCGCAAGCTGAGCGTGCAGAGATTGTCAGTCCAGAAGTGTTGGGGGCGATCGCCACGACGGTGACGCCAGATGGGGTTGTGGCGACTGCGGCGAGGGGCCATGTTCATGCTCCGCTTATCGCGCCTGTTGGTTTGGGCTTGGCCCTGGAATGCTTACAAGATCCGGGCAACTTGGGCACTGTGATTCGAACGGCGGCGGCGGCTAGCGTTGAGGGGATCTGGATTAGCGCCGATAGTGTCGATTTGGACCATCCCAAGGTGTTGCGGGCTTCGGCTGGACAGTGGTTGCGATCGCCCCTATCCGTCAGCCCCAACTTGCAGGCTGATGTCTCTCGTTGCCAGCAGCAGGGGATGCAGGTGATTGCCACGCTGCCCAAAGCTGACCTCACCTACTGGCAAGTCGATCTGAGGCAACCGACGCTGTTCTTGATGGGAAATGAGGGGGCAGGCCTTTCGGCGCAACTGGCAGAGCAGGCCGATTTGCAGGTCAAAATTCCGCTAGCGCCGGGTGTCGAATCTTTGAATGTGGCGATCGCTACCGCCCTACTGCTCTACGAAGCGCAACGTCAACGGGGATTCAACCCGCCGTCACCACCGTTTGATTAATCTGCTTCAGATTGGATGGATTCAATAAAGCGTTCGATATCGGCAGCCGCTTCTTCTAGCTCGCTCAGGTCGATCTTGCGGGGTTTAACCTGTTGTTCTGCAGCCTGGACGGGAGGTGTAGGCTGATCTTGGGCAAGATTGTCTTTTGCAGGAGCATCTGTTGCAGTTGCGTTTTCGGCTGGGGTCAGACGCTGTCCTAACTGGCTAAGCGATTCCATAAAAGCCTGATTGGCAAACTGACGTAGCTCTTGTTGACGCTGATCCATAGTGTTTGACTCCAAACCCAAACCGTGTGAAAGCAGCTCATAGGGTGATCTGACGTTGATCTAAATTGAGGCCCTGAGCTATTCAGAAAAAAGTGAACCTAAAGCTAGAGTGCCCAATCTAGCTCAAACTGCTCTAAACGGAAGTAACTTTAGGGCTGGAAACGAAAAATTCTGAGGTCTGGATTCTGGTCTAAAACGCCTCCCGCTCAAAGAAGGTGTTGTCTAATTGACCGACTCCAGACGAGAATGGGGATTAAGTACTAATACGGGGCATAGGCGCGAGGACCAGAAGTGAGTCACGAATTCGATTACGACTTAGTCATCATTGGTGCTGGCGTGGGTGGTCATGGGGCTGCCCTTCATGCTGTCAGCTGTGGGTTGAAGACCGCCATCATTGAAGCTGCAGAGATGGGCGGAACCTGCGTCAACCGGGGCTGCATTCCTTCAAAGGCACTGCTGGCTGCTTCGGGTCGAGTGCGGGAGTTGCGAAATGCTCATCATCTCCAGGCGTTGGGCATTCAGGTGGGCAGTGTGGGGTTTGAGCGGCAGGCGATCGCCGACCACGCTACCAATCTGGTCTCCAAAATTCGCGGAGACATGACCAACAGCCTCAAGCGTCTCGGCGTTGATGTGATCACCGGACGAGGCAAACTGGCGGGGCCGCAAAAGGTGACGGTGCAGACGGCTGAGGGTGAGAAAACCTTCACGGCACAAGACATCATTCTCTCTCCCGGCTCGGTACCCTTTGTGCCACCTGGAATTGAGCTAGATGGAAAAACTGTTTTCACCAGCGACGATGGTCTCAAGCTAGAAACATTGCCGCAGTGGATTGCCATTATTGGTAGCGGCTACATTGGTCTAGAGTTTTCTGACATCTACACCGCTTTGGGCTGTGAGGTGACGATGATCGAAGCCCTCGAACAGCTGATGCCAGGATTTGACCCCGACATTGCCAAGCTGGCCCAGCGGATCTTGATTGCGCCACGCGACATCGAAACAAAGGTGGGAATGCTGGCCAAAAAAGTGATTCCTGGCTCACCTGTGGTGATCGAATTGGCGGATGCTAAAACCAAAGAAGTGGTCGAAGTGCTGGAAGTCGATGCTTGCTTGGTAGCAACCGGACGGATTCCTGCCACCCAAGATTTGGGCCTAGAGTCGGTGGGCGTTGAAACCGATCGCCGAGGCTTTATTGCCGTTGATGATCGGATGTCGGTCTTACTCGACGGTCAACCCGTGCCTCACCTGTGGGCTGTGGGCGATGCCAATGGCAAGATGATGTTGGCTCATGCGGCTTCTGCTCAGGGCGTTGTCGCAATTGAAAATATGTGTGGTCGCGATCGCACTGTTGATTACCGCAGCATTCCCGCCGCTGCTTTCACCCATCCCGAAATCAGCTTTGTGGGTATGACCGAGCCTGCTGCCAAAGAATTAGGGCAAGCTGAAGGCTTCAAAGTGGCCTCAACCCGCTCCTACTTCAAGGGCAACTCTAAGGCGATCGCAGAAGGCGAAACCGATGGCGTCGCTAAGGTGATCTATCGAGAAGATACGGGTGAAATCTTGGGTGCCCATATCATTGGCCTCCATGCAGCCGACCTGATTCAGGAAGCCGCGAATGCGATCGCCCAACGCCGCACCGTTCATGAACTCGCCTTCATGGTGCATACTCATCCAACGCTGTCTGAAGTTTTAGACGAAGCGTTTAAGCGAGCACTGAAGGTTTAAATTGCTTATGGAAATTCGTCGTCGCTCCCCCAATCCTGCCATTGAGGTTCAGAATCTGCGCTATCAGGTGAAGGTTCCCGACGCGGAGCCTCGCCACATCCTAGAAAAAATTGTGTGGCATAAGGAAGCCGAAGTCACACAGATGCGAGAGCGGACCTCGTTGCCCGAGCTGCAGAAGCAAGTCTTGACTGCGCCGCCTCCACGCGATTTTGTGGCGGCACTCCGGCAGGGGCCAACGCAGCCGACCCTGATTGCTGAGGTGAAAAAGGCCTCCCCCAGCAAAGGTGTGATTTGCGAAAATTTTGATCCGGTGGCGATCGCCAAGTCTTACCAGCAGGGCGGTGCGGCCTGTATTTCGGTGCTAACCGATCGAGAATTTTTTCAGGGCAGCTTCGACTACTTGCGTCAGATTCGCAACGAGGTTGAGCCACCGCTGCTGTGCAAAGATTTTTTGATCTATCCCTACCAAATCTATTTGGCCCGATCCCACGGCGCGGATGCAATTTTGCTGATTGCCGCTATCCTTTCTGATAAAGATCTGCAATACTTCGTCAAGATTGCGAATGCTTTAGGCATGGCAGCGCTGGTTGAAGTTCACACCTTGGCCGAGCTAGACCGCGTTCTGGCCATCGATGGGGTCAAGCTGGTGGGCATCAACAATCGGAACTTGGAGAACTTTTCCGTAGATTTGGCCACGACTTATCAACTGCTATCCGCTAGACTTCAACCGATCCGGGAGCGCAATATTGTGGTGGTGAGTGAGTCGGGTCTTCATACCGCTGAAGATCTACAGGCTGTCTATCGAGCCGGAGCAGACGCCGTTTTGATTGGTGAATCACTGGTGAAGCAGGAGAATCCAGCCCAAGGCATTGCCACTCTGTTTGGAACATGATTCTCCTTGTTACGCTATAGGATTGCGATCGCCATCTCTTATAGAGCCCTTTCCCACTCTGCTTTGTTTGCACTCGATAGGCTGATGTAGCTTCATGGACCCAATTCCTCTTCCCTCACACATTCACTACGAACTGCTGTTGCAGCTTTTGGAGCGACAGACCATGTTTGCAGTAGGCCCTCAATCTCCGCTCCAGGAGCAAATTCACCAGCTGATCATTACGTTGAGAAAGGCGCTCGCCCAACAAAAGCAGTTGGAAGAAAGCTGCCAGCGAACCAATTTGCCAATTGACTACCGCTGGTCGCTCAATCAATCGGCCCCTCAACAGCCGCCTCCGATGTGATTGCCCCTCAGTAATCCGTTTTCTAGAACTTCGCCAATCCTTTTTCTATAGGACAGATTGATGGACAACAAGTTAATGTTAATGATTCCCGGTCCTACTCCCGTACCGGAACAGGTTTTACTCGCGCTCGCCAAACATCCGATTGGCCACCGGAGTGGTGAATTTAGTGCGGTGATGGCGGATGTGCTCCAAGGTCTAAAGTGGCTTTACCAAACCCAAAATGATGTTCTGGTTTTGGCGGCGAGTGGCACAGGCGCGATGGAAGCTGGAATTATTAACTTCCTTAGTCCGGGCGATCGCGTCTTGGTTGGTTCCAACGGCAAATTTGGGGAGCGTTGGGCCGAAGTGTGTGAAGCGTATAGCCTCAATGTTGAGCGGATTACGGCTGAGTGGGGTAAACCTCTCGACCCAGAAGAGTTTCGGACCCGCCTAGAAGCAGACACCCAGAAAGAAATTAAGGCGGTGATTGTCACCCACAGCGAAACCTCCGCAGGTGTGCTTAACGACCTCGAAGCGATCAACCGCCACGTCAAGGCCCACGGTCAGGCATTGATCTTGGTCGATGCCGTCACCAGCGTCGGCGCAGTCAATCTTCCCGTCGATGAGTGGGGTTTGGATGTGGTCGCATCGGGTTCGCAAAAGGGATTTATGATTCCTCCCGGCCTCGGATTTGTTGCTGTAGGCCCGAGAGCGTGGGACGCCTACGCTACCGCTAAGCTGCCTCGTTACTACCTCGATCTGGGCAAGTATCGGAAAGATGCAGCGAAAAACACGACTCCCTTTACGCCCCCTGTCAACCTGATCTTCGCCTTGCAAGTGGCGCTACGGATGATGCAGGCAGAAGGGCTAGAAAGCATCTTTGCTCGTCATCAGCGGCAGATGAATGCTACTCGGGCAGCGGTGAAGGCGATGGGTCTGCCTCTACTAGGGTCCGATCAGTCGGCCAGTCCTGCGATTACGGCGGTGGCTCCAGTTGGAGTGGAGGCTGAGCAGGTGCGCTCGGTGATGAAAAAGCGGTTTGATATTGCTTTGGCGGGTGGGCAAGACCACCTGAAGGGTAAGATCTTCCGAATCGGGCATTTGGGCTTTGTCAGTGATCGCGACATCCTGACAGCGATTGGTGCGTTGGAAGCGACACTTCAGGAATTAAACTTTGATGGCTTTACCCCAGGGGAAGGGATCACAGCGGCAGCTAAAGCGTTGGTTCAGGCTTGATTGCAACCACGTTCGGCTAAATTAATTCCATGAAAAAAGCGGGCTGTTGGAAGGCCCGCTTTTTTCGGTTGGTGAAAGCTCTCGTTATCAGGTCAGCACTCATGTGCAGCCGATCATTCATACCGATGTACTCCTGGAGAAGTTGGACTTAGAGCC
This sequence comes from Elainellales cyanobacterium, assembly GCA_041746655.1. GTDB lineage: Bacteria > Cyanobacteriota > Cyanobacteriia > Elainellales > Elainellaceae > JBGTGR01. Next base: position 14,687 of record JBGTGR010000075.1, read on the forward strand.
TCGAATATAGTTGGACACTATCGTTTTCGATCAAGCAATTATCTTAAAAATTGTGTCAAACAAATTTGTCAGTCTCTAAGCAGCTTCTAACCAGTCAAAAATTCGATCTAGCTGCTCTAGTGTCACCAGGCCATATTGCCAGAGAATCATCGGTAACGGTCCTGGATCTTGCTCGCGATGGCGAAGGGCGATCGCAATGGAAGATGTAGAAAGCGCTAATTCTTCCTGTAAAAATTGAATGAATCGTGAATAGGTTGCGGGCGTCATAGTTTCGTTCACCTCCTTTTAGGTAGTCTCTATTGTGATGTTTAGCCCTCACTCTGCCCAGTAAGGGTAGCCACTCTTGTAGCTGTCCTATGTGGAAGAGCGGTCTAGTCTGAAAGTCTAGTCTGAAAGTCTGGTCTGAAAGTTTAATTTGAAAGTCTAAGTAGTTCTTAGACTGCCTAATTAGCAGTTGACTCTGCTTCCCTCTAGCGGTTGATGTTCCAAAATCTGGCTTTAGATAAAAACCTAGACCAGACAATACCGCTTTGTATCCAAGCCTGAGCTACTTTACGGTTTGTGGGTCGCTTCACCGAAAGATTGAGTGCCCTTTTGCTAGAACTGATGCTAGAACTGAATCCAGTTATGTCACTGTTTTCATTTCCGATCAGGGCATCATCAAACATCAGCATTGAGCATAGATTAAATCCTGATGTCTAACTTGTATCTTCCGAAAGAGTACCCTATTTTTCTAGCGCTAGAGTAAAGAACCTCGGTGAAATCTTGGAGATTTTGTGAACTTTGTGACAGGACTCCGAAGGGGAATATCGGCCACTCATTCACATTCAGACTTGCCAGGGTAACAAATCGCTATGGCACTGTCCAGCGGTAATTCGCCAAATTTATATAATTTTTGTTACAGGCTAGGAGCCGACTTCTGTAGCAGCCGATTCTTCCTCCAAAAACTCAATCCTGACCGGATCTCCAGTCTGTAGCCCAAGTTCGGCAGCCCGTCCGCCCCTCAGCTCGATGACTTGGTCAACCAGGGTGCCGGGGCCATAGGTGGGGCAAGGTTCATTGACGCAGGGAGGGGCACTGGCGGCGATCGCCTGCACCTCTCCGTTTAACAAAAACACCATGTCTAGCGGCACGGGTACATTCTTCATCCAAAACTGGACAGGCCGAGGCGAATCAAACGAAAACAACATGCCGCGATCGTCGGGTAGGGCCTCTCGATACATCAATCCCAAGGCTTGCTGCTGCGGTGTCTGGGTCACTTCTAGCTGGATGACTTGCCCAGCCATTTCTGCTTGAGCTGTGATCGGCAGCTCCTGACTCAGTTCTGGTCGCACGGGAGGAGCCGCATCGTTGCCTGTCCCAGCGTTGGCGGAGGAGATCTCCGTTGGCGAGGCGCATCCTAGCAGCAGAATGCTCAGACCACAGCTGAGATGATTTACCCACACCGACCGAAATTTGACAGTAGACACAGACGTTCTCCATGAAGAGGTTTGCAGTTGAAGCTCTAGACGCAGTTGAAGCTCTAGACGTTTAAGCAGCCAGATTGCCAGATTGGATGTTGCTTAGTTGCTTAGATGTAATCCAAAGATACCTTTTGCAACGCTTTTGTTTCATCGGTTCCTGTCTCTCACTTTTGTCTCTCTTTGTGGGGATGAAGGTTCTCACCTGGGATTGATGAAAACGACTAAAAAAACTCTTACAAAGGAATAAAAGACAAATTTAAGATTTCGTGGTTCTGTCAACGCCTCTTGGGTTTCTTTTTATTACCGCTACGCTAATTTATTGATTTTTGAGGAAAAGTTATGGCTGACCATCAGCATCGTCGTGCGATTGGAGTATTTTCCGATCGCCCCACCACCGCATCGGCACTGCAAGCCTTACAAGATTCTGGTTTCTCCCAAAGTCAAGTCTCGATTATTGCGCGAGATGCAGAACATCAGGCGGCGATCGCAGGCGTTGATGTCACTGACCAGCGAGGCAACAAAGCCGATCAAGGGGGTGCAATTGGCGCTGTAACCGGGGGCGTTTTGGGGGGTGTGGCTGGCCTGCTCGTTGGGTTGGGCACATTAGTCATTCCGGGCATCGGGCCTGCTTTTTTGGCTGGAGAGGCCGCCGCTGTCATTTCTACCCTCGTTGGGGGAGCCGCTGGGGCCGCAGCAGGAGGACTCGTCGGCGCATTAATTGGGCTGGGTGTGCCTGAAGATCGGGCCCGTCAATATCATGATCGCGTGGCCCGTGGCGACTATCTGCTGATGCTAAAGGGGACAGATCCTGAGCTCCGGCGTGCCTCTGATGTGTTGCATCACTATGGCATTCAAGATTGGGGCATTTATGATCAGCCTGATCAGGGGAAGGTTGTCGCTACGAAGCAATCTGAGCATCGAGCCGAGCATCGAGCTGAGGTTGATCCGCAGGTGCGTCCTACTGCCGATCCTCAACTCATACAGCGCAGCGTCGTCAACCCGATTTCGTCTGCTCCGGTGCCGCCCGTGTTACCGCCCAATGAGCCGCTCAAAGGCGATCGCCCTGACTCAGTAGAGGCACCCATTCGAGAGGTAAGAAGCCCAGATCAAACTCAGATGCGATCGCCCGCTCCACCTACTGCCCCAGCCGAAAATCTGATCCCGGTTGAGGAACATACCCCCACCGCTTATCCGGTCGATCCAAACACGGACTATCGGCCTGCCCGCCCACCAGAAAATTTGGGTTCGCCCTCTATTGGCTCAACCGCTAGCTCAACCGCTAATTCACCTACTAATTCACCCATTGATTCAACAGTTGTGACTAACAGGGGGGCCGAAGCGTCTGAAAAGCGGGCGATTGGCATTTTTGCTAACCAGCAGCGCATGGAAACTGCACTCAACGCTCTCAAAGCGGATGGCTTTACCATGCATAAGATCTCGATTGCCGTACGAGACTCGGACTCATCTAGCGCCGCTCTTGGTCTGGGCAACCGCTCTGGCTTAAACAGTGCTGCTGGACTGCTGGCAGGTCTCAACGAAGTGACGATTCCAGACTGGGGCCGGATGTTTTTGTTGGGCGCTGAAGCTCCCGAATTGGCTCGACTGGCTCAGGAGCGTAGAGTCGGTAATATGACTCAACTGCTGACAGCGCTCGGCATTCCAGAAGCGCAGGCTCTACACTATTGCGATCGCCTTGCTCAAGAAGCCTACCTGGTGATGGTGAAGGGCTCTTCTGAAGAAGCTTTGCAAGCCGCATCGATTTTGAGCCGACTGGGGATTGAAGACTGGGGCATCTATGATATTAGCCACGCTTCATCTACCTCATCGGCAACTTCAACCTCTGCGACAGATTGGAATCAAATCCTGCGAGAACCTATCGATCGCATTCTCTAGTCGCATGTTTCAGGAAACAGGGGGAAGGGACACAGAAAGAATATTGTGCGATTGTTGCGATCGCCCTCTACCCCCAATACCGCCCAATCTTGGCAAGAAAAACCTCCAGTAGAGCTACTGGAGGAAGGGTCCCGGATGCCAACTATGGAGAAGACTGCTGTCTCATGACTCATCAGCGGAGCCCGAGGAGCTATTCCACTAAGCAAAGAGATGCAAGCTGTCGATCCCAAGAGAGTTGAGATAAAGCATTGCTCCTGGTTTTTATTATTAGGGAGATTTGTTGAAAATTCAGAATTGTAGATTACAAAATGCTGATTTTTTTCAAAAAATTAGCCCAGTCAGATCACCCCATGCCAATGTAGAGGTTCTAGAGCGGGTGAAGGCCTAGAGCGGGTGAAGTCTAGAGCTAACCGCGATTTGATTCCCTTCAGCCTGTTTGAGCGCAAGATTTTGGCTACGCTAGTTGAGTCTTCGCTTTTGCAGGCTGATTTGATGCCATGACTTTGCGCTCCAAGCATCTCCGCGATCTTCCTTGGTTTACAGTGGGTATCGCTGGAGTTTTCTTCGTCTCGCTCTTGCTAAGATTTTGGGGATTAGGACGGTTTAACACGCTGGTCTTTGATGAGTTTTACTTTGCCAAATTCGCCAGCCATTACCTCAAGCAAGAACCTCTATTTGAAGGACATCCGCCCCTCAGCACCTACCTGATTGCGATCGGCATCTGGATCGCAAACCACACTCCTATCGGTGCAGATCCGATCAAAAACGGCTTTAGCGGGCTATACCTCTCTCCGATCAGCTACCGCTGGCTAAATGCATTGACGGGGGCTTGCATTCCCCCCATTGTGGCTGGGATTGCTTATCATCTGAGTCATCGTCGCAGCTATGCCCTGGTTGCTGGAATTTTTGCCGCCGCAGATGGCTTATTCCTGGTTGAATCTCGCTACGCGCTGATCAATATTTACCTGGTGTTGTTTGGGCTACTGGGGCACTGGCTATTTTTATTAGCCTTGAACCGTTCTCACAAAGGTATCTGGTTGGTTTTATCCGGTATTAGCTTCGGTGCTGCAGGAGCGGTGAAGTGGAATGGATTTGGCTTTCTATTGGGCATTTATTTTGTCTGGAGTGCCGCCTGGATTTTCCGCTGGCTGCAAAGAACGCGGCTGGGACTGGCGAGGCGATCGCCCCCTTCAGCCGTCGCGCTTTTGACTCAATCTACTCGCCTGCATCTGGGCCACCTTGTTTTATATCTAGGCATCATTCCCGCCGTGACATACTGGCTCAGCTGGCTGCCCTACATGCAGATGACGCCTCAAACCAGCTTTTGGGAATGGCAGACACGCATCCTGGAATATCACAATCGAGTCGGCGGTATGGATGCCCACCCTTACTGCTCTCCCTGGTACACCTGGCCGCTGATGTTGCGTCCGGTGGCCTACTTTTACCAAGCCGCGCATGGACTCAATGAGCCTCCTCCCATCGTTGGACCTCCTTTGCCTAGCAGTGCGACCCGCGCCATTTATGATGTCCATGCGATGGGCAACCCGATTCTGTGGTGGCTCTCGACCGCTGCAATAGGTTTACTCGCTGTCTGGCTCCTCCTACAGGTCGGGCAACAGTTTCTTCGCCTCATCACCCGCTCTCAACCTGCTCAAACTCCTGCTCAGATGGAATTTGGGATCGTGCTGTATCTTGTCTCTAATTGGGCTACCCATTGGCTGCCTTGGGCGAGGGTCGATCGGTGCGTCTTTATCTATCACTACATGGGGTCAGCGACGTTTGCTTTGTTGGCGATCGCCTGGATGTGCGATCGCTGGCTCAATAGTCCCTCCCGCTGGCGTCAAGTTGCCGGGATGACAACCCTCGTTCTGGTGCTAGCAGCCTTCCTGTTCTGGCTCCCGCTCTACCTAGGCCTACCCCTGACACCCGAAGGCCTCGCCGCTCGACGATGGTTTCAGTCGTGGATCTGAGAACCAGAGATAACAATCCTACTCGTTGAAGCCCTATGCAGGCTCTATAAAATAGAGAACATCCTAAATCCACCCTATGCTTACCCTGCCCACCGCTGGGAATTGGACGATGATGGGCAACCGACAAATCGGATAATTGTCAATCGACGATCTGCTGCATTTATTGGGGTCTGCAACAATACCTATATTCACTAGCCACTGTCAATTAACCACTATTCCACTACTTACTAATAGCCATGCTGAAAAGTTACGAAGCGATCTACGAAAACGGTCAGGTGAGATGGCTCAGCGAACAGCCCAAAGTCCAATCGGCACGGCTGATCATTACCGTTCTAGAAGAAACCCCAACGCTCTCTAAGCGCCGCCACTTTCCTGTGCCAGAAGCTGGAGAAGTCGAGATTTTGGGGGACATTATTAGTCCTATCGTGGATGAGGAAGACTGGGAATGCCTGAAGTGATCGTGCTTGATACTCACATCTGGCTCTGGCTCATCGCTACAGCCTTAGTTTACAAAGCTCAACTTGCTAGCGTTGATGGCCATTTCAGCCAGTATCCCGAACTCACCAACATCCTCATGAAACCCTAAATTTTACGCACCTATCTACCTTCACACCTCGTTCTGGTGCTTATCAGCCTGCCTGTTTTGGCTCCCGCTCTACCTAGGCCTACCGCTGACACCCGAGGGACTTGCCGCTCGACGATGGTTTCAGTCGTGGATCTGAGGAAGTAGAAAAAAATGAAAATCTTGCTTGTCGAAGACGATGCCGAACTAGCCGAGTCCTTGGCGGAAGCATTGGTTGCTCAACACTATCAAGTCGATGTGGCCAAAGATGGAGTTGCTGGCTGGGAACAGGCGAAAACGCAAGCGCATGATCTAACCCTCCTGGATGTGACGCTGCCGCGACTAGATGGCGTCAGCCTCTGCAAACGTATGCGGAGTCGTGGTTATACCTCTCCTGTGCTGATGCTGACTGCTCGCGATACGAGTTCTGACAAGGTGACAGGGCTAGATGCGGGTGCAGATGCCTACATCGTCAAGCCCTTTGACTTGCAGGAACTGCTAGCCCAGATTCGAGCCTTGTTGCGTCGTGGTAGCCCTGGCCCCATGCCTGTTTTACGCTGGGGAAACTTGTCCCTGAATCCTAGTACCTATGAGGTGAGCTATGGCGATCGCCCTCTCCACCTCACCCCCAAAGAGTTCAGCATCCTAGAACTACTGATGCGAAACGGTCGCCGCGTCCTCAGCCGCAGCATTATCGTGGACTATGTCTGGGCTTCTGACGACCTCCCCAAAGCCGACACCGTCAAAGCCCATATCAAAAGCCTCCGCCAAAAACTCAAAGCCGCCGGAGCCCCTAGCAACTGGATTGAGACCGTGCATAGCTTAGGCTATCGGCTAAAGCAGGTTTAGCGAGTGCCGTATTCGAGCTCAATGAAATAGAGAACCATTATTCAAAGTCCCTGGCTATGGCAGACTATTTTTTAAAATCGGAGTTTGCCAAGGTTGTGGAAGAGGCAATTAACAGTAGTCGGTAGCGATAGCATGATGTCAATCTCTACATTCTAAGAGTCCAGATGAAACGAGCTCTCTTTGCGATAGGAAAAGGCAATGTTGAAAAGTTACGAAGCGATTTATGAGAACGGCCATTTAACATGGCTCACTGAACAACCTGAAGTAACTTCTGCACGAGTCATCATCACTGTGCTGGAGGAAACTCCTGGTGTTCGATCGGTACGCCGTCGTCAGACTCCAGAATCTATCGCGGGTAAAGGCAGCACCCTAGGTGACATCGTTAGTCCCATCGTGGACGAGGAAGACTGGGAATGTCTGACATAATCGTGCTCGACACTCACATCTGGTTCTGGTTTATCAACCGTGAGTTTGATCGCTTTCCAGTAGCTTGGCAGGAAGTGATTGAAACCGCTACTCAGGTGGGTGTTTCTCCTGTGTCTTGCTACGAAATTGCTCTGGCTCAGCACAAGGGACGCTTGTCGCTTCCCTGCCCTGCATCTGAATGGTTCGCCGATGCGCTGATTCCCTCTGGTATTGATCTGTTGCCACTAATGCCTGAAGTCACTACCCAAGCCGTCAATCTTTCCTCGATTCACAAAGATCCCTTTGATCGCCTAATTATCGCTACTGCCTTAGTTTACAAAGCCCAACTCGCCAGCGTTGATGGCCATTTCAGCCAGTACCCCGAACTCACCAACACCCTCATGGAACCCTAGATTTTACTCACCTATTTGGCACCGTTTCTCGCCCGGATCTTGTTGCCGCTGCCCGTGAAGCCGGAGATGCCGGGTTTGATGTCGTCATTGCCTGTGCCTTCAACTACGATGCTTACTCCGCCGAGTTCATCAAGCTGGGACGCATCCCCGTTCTCAAAGCTCGTATGAACGCCGATCTGCACATGGCAGATGAGTTGAAAAATACTGGAGCAGCAACCTCTTGGTGATCTTCGGTGAACCCGACATTGACATTGATGAAGTCGGCGATGGGCAAATTCAAGTCAAAATTCATGGTGTAGATGTCTTCCAGCCCCAATCCGGCGACGTCAGATCTAGCAATACTGACGAAATCGCCTGCTGGTTTATCGACACCAACCACAACGAAGAAAGCTTCTTTGTCCGCCATGCCTACTTCTTTGGAGCTAGCGATCCCTACAAATCCCTAAAAACTACTCTAAAAGCTGAGATCGACGGCGATGCCTGGGAATCCTTATATGGGAACACCTCGCGACCGTTCAATAAACCTAAGTCTGGTCGCATCGCCGTCAAAGTCATCAACCACCTCGGCGACGAGGTCATGAAAGTGTTTAGTGTCAATTAAGAGATTAGGAGAATTAAAAGATGTCGCGTTACAAATCTGGCGATACTGTTGCTTTTGTAAACAAGTTCAGTCGCTGTGGCCATGTAGTTTCTGTCGATGGAAATAAGGGTTACAGGATCAACACTGGCAAAGATATTATCTATGGTTATCCAAATGAGTTGGTCTTGATATCAGACAATGCTCCTATACGACCAATGGTAGCCATCAATAAGATTGACAAGGCATGTGAAAATATGCCTGAATATACATCAGGTTTTCGGCAATCTCTTGTGGCTTTCATTCAAGAAGGTACGCAGCCAGCCAAGCTCTTTGTCAATTATATTCTCGAAGTATCCCAGGAGGTTGTAAAAGATTGCATCAAAGCAATCAGCAATATCAAAATAGATTTTTCTCCTACTTTTAACGTAAACATTGAGGAGATTAAGTTCAATATTAGTTTTCAACTTTTTTCTTGGCAGCTAGCCTAGAATTGTGAGCCTTTAAAAAAGCTAGTAATTGTGTAGGTTGAGTCAGCGATAGTAAAACCAGCAAGGTTTAATGAAAGTTGAGTTCACTTCGTTTCACCCAACCTACTAGCTGAGGATGGCCAGGTCTATGACCGAGCCAGAACACAGAAACTTGAACAGTATGGATTGAGCATATTCCGATTTACGAACCAAGATGTCCTCAGCAATTTTGATGCAGTATGTCAGAGAATTCAGCATTGCTCAGAAAATTTTATCAGTGCGATCGCGCCGAAGCGACGAAGGTTAGAGTTGAGTTAATAAAGGTAGATCCTCAATAGGATGTGGTGTTCAACATTTATTCAATGCGGGGGAGGGTGACGGTGATGGTGGTGCCTTGGTGGAGTTGGCTGGCGATCGCCAGATTGCCCCCATGCAGGTCGATGCAAGTTTTGACGACAGCTAGGCCTAAGCCGCTGCCAGCGATGTCTCCGACGTTGCTGCCTCGGTAAAAAGTTTCGCAGAGATGGGAGTGAGCTTCGGGGGGAATGCCGATGCCGCGATCGCCCACCTGAAAGACAATCGTGGCTTTGGTGCAGGATACCTTCAGGTCTACGGAGGTGTGGGCTGGCGAATATTTGATTGCGTTGGATAGCAAATTGGTCAGGATAAAGTGGAGCAGCTTGCCATCGAGGTAGGCTTTAGTGCAAGCGTCATCACACTGCAAGCCAATCAAATGGCCACTGCCGATCGAGAGTTGAACTTCTTCTACAAGTTGCTCACAAAACTGACTCAGGTTGAGAATGGTGGGCGTGAATTCTAGTTTGCCAGATTCGGCGCGGGTCAGCGTGAGAATGTCGCTGAGCAACTGCGTCATCCGTTTGGAGGCAGACTGAATTCGCTGCACGATTTTGAGCTTTTGCTCCTCTGTAAATTCTTGATGGTGGGCTTCCAGCGATTGAGCCGAAATCAAAACCGTACTGAGCGGTGTGCGAAATTCGTGAGACACCATCGAGAAAAACCGTAGCTTTAGCTCTTTCAGCTCCAATGTTCGAGCCAATTCGGCCTGGGATTTGACCAGATAAAATACTAAGCTGCTGGTGAGCAGCAAGCCTCCACCTACAGTTGCGGCGGCCCCCCAAGTCAAACCACTTCCCCGATCAGCGGCAGCAGGAAGAAACAAGACTGACCACTGTCGTTGGCCTACCTGAAGCCTGTGGGTACAATGAGCAGCGATCGCACAGAGTGAGCCGTTGCCGGTCCGGTAATTGATCGGTGGATTGGCAGGGGGCAGGACTTGTTGACGAACGGAGTCATAGAACCCTAGGAAGTGCGAATCAGTGCCGATCGCCTGGTCGTCATATAGGTAAAAGTCAATGTTGTAACTCAGCCCTTGCAGCGATTCCTCAACCACGTCGGCCACCCGAAACACTCCCAAAATATAGCCGCGCAGATTTTCGCGACGGGCCGGAATGGAGGCTGAGAAGGGCTGATAAATCGGTAGGAAGACTAAAAATCCAAACTGATCTTTCTGTTCTTGTACCAGCCGAATCCGACCAGAGGCCACAATTTCTCCAGTGTCGCGGGCCGCTTCTAGCGCCAAGCGCCGAGTTTCGTCGGAGGCCAAATCGTAGCCAAACGCCACTTCATTGCCGCTCCAGGGAGCAATGTAGGTGACGGGGATATATTCGGGGCGATCGCCCGCCCTCACCAACTGCCCCTCCCGCCGTTCTGTGATCTCAAAGGTGGGATACCCTTGCGCCTGAATCCCTTGCTCATAAGTTAACCGCTCAGCCTGCGAAATCCGAGGTGCCCACTCTAGCGCTTGAATCCCAGGATTGGAGGCGATCGCCCGTCGCACAAACCTTTGAAACTCTGGCTGAGAAACTTCGGTTGGGGCCGCAGCATAGAAATCGGCGATCGCCAGCAAGATGTCGGTGTAGCGGTTGATGCTGCGCTGCAGGGCAGTTGCTAGATTGTCGGTCTGCTGCTGAAACTGGGCCTGTCGAGTGGCATACTCCCAGCGTCCGACGGCGATCGCCGCCACAACAGATAGGCCTACCCCAACGATTAGCGTCAATGCGGTGGGAAGGTAAGGTTTCAGTCGCGAAAGAGACTTGTACACAGCATTGTAGGGAGCATTCCACGCATTGTTCTTTCTCCTCAATAGGAAAAATGTAGCGAATTAGACCATTTTTTAGATAAATGGGATATTCTAGGTCACAACGAGAGGGCGATCGCCACAATTTAGCCATCTTCTCGTTTTCTTCTCGATTTCCTCCCCATTTTTTTCACCCGCACCGCGTACGCTACAAAGCAACTCTCAAAGGCTAACTGAGAGCTGAACTAGTAGGCGAGGGGTTTGTGATGAGACGACGAGAGTTACTGAAACGCAGCGCCGCATTTACAGCAGGGCTTTCACTTTCCGGTGCGCTGAAAGCCTGTAGTTCTGCTCCTTCACCGGGCAACCCAACCGCAAGCGCATCAGGCACTACCACCCTGACCGTAGTCCAAGGTGGCGGATTTCCAAACAGCTTAGACATCCACCGAGTCGGTACCAATCGACCCGCCTACGGCATTTCCTGGGTTATCTACGATCGCCTCATGACGTTTGGCAGAAAAGAGATGCCCGACGGTTCCCTCTCCTACGACTACACCCTACTGGAGCCAGAACTGGCAGAAAGCTGGGAGATGGCCAACGACGGCATGTCCGTCACGTTCAATCTGCGACAGGATGCCACATTCCATGACGGCACTCCAGTCACCGCCAGGGATGTGAAGTGGTCCTTTGATCGAGCCGTATCAATCGGCGGCTTCCCCACTTTTCAGATGAAAGCCGGAGCCTTAGAAAACCCAGACCAGTTTGAGGTCGTAGACGACCATACCTTCCGGGTCAAGTTTTTGCGGCCCGACAAGCTGACCATGCTAGATCTCGCTGTGCCCATTCCAGTGGTGATCAACTTCGCCCTGGTCGAACCCCATCTGACAGAAGCCGATCCTTGGGGCGCAGAATGGCTGAATGGCAATGATGCTGGCAGCGGAGCCTACACCATCCGCGACTTCAATCCCAGCGAACGCATCACCTTAGCACGCTTTGAAGAGTGGAAATCAGGCCCATTGCCTGCCATTCAAGAAGTCATCTTGCTGAACGTACCAGAAGCGGGCAATCGGCGAGCGCTTTTGGAGAGAGGTGATGTAGACGTGAACTTTGAACTGTCTGAGAAAGACCTCAAAGAGATAACCGCAATCAACAAGTTCGCCATGGTGTCTACCCCCGTGGAGAACTGCCTCTACTCGATTGACCTGCACGCCAATCCAGAGCTAAAAGGAGCCGCCAACCCCTTTGCAGACGCGAAGGTGCGTCAGGCTGTAGCCTATGCCACTCCCTACGACGCCATCATGGAAACCGCTTTCTATGGACAGGTGGTGCCTATGCACGGTGCTGATAGCGTTGAGCCCAAAGACATCACCTGGCCTCAGCCTCATCCCTATCAAACTGATCTCGACAAAGCCAAGCAACTGATGGTCGAAGCAGGCTACCCCAACGGCTTTGAAACGACCTTAGCTTTTGACTTGGGCAATAAAGAATGGGCCGAACCTGCCGCGGTACTCATCCAGGAATCCTTGGGACAAATTGGCATCAAGGTGAACTTGGAGAAGGTGCCCAGTGCCAACTTCCGCTCGGTGCTGGTAGAAAAGAGCCGCCCGATGATCATTAATCCCTTTGGCGGCTGGCTCAACTACCCAGAGTATTTCTTTTTCTACGCCTACCATAGCCAGGATGCCACCTTCAACGGCGGTTCTTACAAAAATCCCGACATGGACAAGATGATCGAAACGGCGCTGGCCTCAGAACCTGGTAAGCCGGAGTACGACGCAAATGTTAAGGGCTTCATCAAAATGGCTTGGGAAGAGATGCCTCGAGTTCCCTTGGTGCAGCCTGTCACCTCGGTGGCAATGCAGCCTAGCATCAGCGGATACCAATATTGGTTTCACCGTCAGTTAGATTTTCGTCAGTTAGCAAAGGCATAGGTTAGCAAAGGCATAGGTTGGTAAGGGCATAGGTTGAAACACGTATAGGAATCCCCTCTATGGCTCGACAATCAACAGGAGCGCTGATCGGCCAGCGGATCATTTCCTCTTTGCCTACGGTGGTGGGGGTGATTATCATCACATTTTTTCTAATGCGGGCGTTACCAGGTGATCCGGCAGCTTTCTTTGCGGGGCCAGCGGCGACTCCAGAGGCGATCGCCCAAATTCGCACTAACCTGGGCCTCGATCGGACGCTACCTGAACAGTTTTTGATTTACCTAGGCGACCTGCTGCGGGGAGATTTGGGCAATTCCCTGTCCACAGGCCAAACCGTTTGGTATGACCTCGTGACTCGCCTACCCGCTTCTCTAGAACTGACGCTGAGTGGTCTGATTTTTGCGATCGCCCTAGGCTTGCCATTAGGGGTATGGGCAGCGGTGAAACCCGGCACCTGGATTGATCATTCTGTGCGGCTGCTCTCGACGGCTGGAGTCTCTTTGCCCACTTTTTTTACTGGGCTGCTGCTGGTGTACGTGTTTTATTTTCAGCTCGGAATTGCACCTCCCCCGCTAGGGCGGCTATCAATCCTGCATTCTGCACCTGCCTCGATGACGGGCTTTTACCTCATAGATAGTTTGATGACAGGGAATTTCGGCACATTTGGGGCGGCTTTGGCCCAGCTAATTTTGCCTGCGGTGACATTGGGTCTGTTTGCTTTAGCGCCATTGGCACGGGTGACGCGGGCTTCGATGTTGGGCGTTTTGTCGAGCGACTTTATTCGCACGGCACGGGCGAGTGGACTGCCACCTCGACAGGTGCTATTTAGCTACGCCTTTCGGAATGCTCTGCTGCCGATTATTACAACGCTGGGCGTGGTGTTTTCTTTCCTATTGGGGGCCAACATCCTGGTCGAAAAGGTATTTGCATGGCCAGGGATTGGCTCCTATGCGGTAGAAGCTTTGGTGTCTTCAGACTATGCGCCGCTACAAGGTTTCATTCTGACAATGGCGCTGCTCTATGTCTTGCTCAACTTGCTGATTGATTTGCTGTATGTCGTGATTGATCCACGTGCGGGAGTCGAGTCATGAATCAAACCCTGCGTCATACCCGGTATGTGATTAGCGAAAATGGCATCACTTTTGTGGCCTTCTTGCTGTTTTCACTGTTTGTAATTTTGGCTTTGTTGAGTCCCTGGCTTACCCCTTACAATCCGCTCAGCAGCTCACCCGATTCGCTCCAGGCTCCTTCATTCGCCCATTGGTTTGGCACCGATCAGCTGGGGCGAGATGTGCTGAGTCGTGTGATTGCGGCTACCCGTCTGGATCTAGGAATTGCGGTGCTGGCGGTGGCGCTTTCCTTTGCAGTGGGCAGTGTTTTGGGCACTTGGGCCGGATATTTTGGTGGATGGAGCGATCGCATCATCAGCCGCCTGATTGACACGATCATGGCGTTTCCGCTGTTTGTGCTGGCGATGGGCTTTGTAGCGGCATTGGGCAACACGATTGAGAATATTGTCTACGCTACGGCCATTATCAACCTGCCGCTTTATACGCGGGTAGTGCGAGCGGAGGTGTTGGTGCGGCGCAAAGCTGGCTACATCGAAGCGGCTCGACTGGCTGGAAACAGCGACTTACGCATCATGGCAACCCATCTGTTTCCCAACGTGTTGCCCGTGATGATGGTGCATATTTCGCTGAATATGGGCTGGGCAATTCTCAACGCCGCCGGACTCTCCTTTATTGGCTTAGGGGTTCGTCCTCCGACGCCGGAGTGGGGGATCATGGTGGCGGAAGGAGCTACCTACATTATTTCGGGGCATTGGTGGCTGGCGATTTTTCCGGGCACTGTTTTGATGGTGGCTGTGTTTTGTTTCAACCTGTTGGGCGATGGCCTGCGCGATTTGATCGATCCTCGGATGCGAACTTAGCCGTTGAATTTAGCTGTTGAATTTAGCTGTTGAACTTAGCCGTTGAACTTAGCCGTTGAACCTAGCAGTTTTTGAGGGGTTACGACCGATGACAGCAGAAATGGTGGTAGCAGCAACTACGCAAGCCTCGCTCTTGGCGGTTGAAAACTTGGCGGTTGAGTTTCGCACTCGCTCTGGTATCGTTCAGGCGCTGGATCAGGTGAGTTTTCAGGTGCGCCAAGGCGAAATGGTCGGAATCGTGGGAGAAAGCGGCTCTGGCAAATCTGTGATGGCATTCACGCTCATGGGATTGCTGGATGCTGCGGGCAAGGTGACTGCGGGCCGAGCTTTGTTAAATACCTGTCCTGATCAGGGTTTTTATGATCTGCTCAAAACACCGGAGCGCGTCCTGCGAAAGCTGCGAGGCAAGGAAATCTCGATGATTTTCCAAAATCCTCGCGTGGCGCTAAACCCGATTCGGCAGGTGGGCAAGCAGATTCAGGATGTGTTGCGCTGTCATGCAGATTTACCCAAGTCGCAACTCAAGCCAAGGGCGATTGAGATTTTGGCTAGCGTTCGCATTCCAGATCCCGAACGCCGCTATTCGGCCTATCCTTATGAGCTGTCGGGCGGACTCTGTCAGCGGGTGATGATTGCTTTGGCGATCGCCTGCTCTCCCAAGCTCCTGATTGCCGACGAACCCACTACCGGGCTGGATGTCACCACGCAGGCGACGGTGATGGATCTGCTCAAAGACCTATCGGTGCAGCGGCAGATGGCGACGGTTTTGATCACGCATGATCTGGCTCTGGCTTCTGAGTATTGCGATCGCATCGTCGTCATGCACGCCGGACATGTGGTGGAATCGGCCCCGACTGCGATGCTGTTTCAGTCGCCCCGGCATCCCTACACCGCCAAACTGATTGCCGCCACACCCGAACCGCACAAAGGTTTTGATCAGTTGGTGCCCATTTTAGGAAATCTGCCCGACTTGCGATCGCCCAATTTGCCGCCTTGCCGCTTTAGTGGCCGTTGCGATCGCTATAGCCGAGAGTGCGACCAGACGCCGTTATGGAGAGCGCAGGTGAGTGAGGGGCATGAGGTGGCTTGTTGGAAGGTGAACCATGAGGAGTAAGGAGGATGGGATGAATGTTTTAGTTCGAGAGACGACCATGCCATTGTTGAGGGTGCGGGGGCTGACTAAGTTTTTCCCGGTGGGGGGCACTCCGGTCAAGCCGCATTACCTCCATGCGGTGGATGGTGTCGATCTGACGATTGGGGCGGGGGAAAGCCTGGGCTTAGTTGGAGAATCGGGCTGCGGAAAGTCTACGCTGATTCGGCTGCTTTCTCGCTTACTGGAGCCAACGGCGGGTGAAATTGGGTTTGGCGATCGCGACATTACTCAAATCCCGCTCCGACAGTTTGCTCATCAGCCAGAACGAGCCCAGCTCCAGATGGTGTTTCAAGATCCAAGCGACAGCCTCAATCCGCGCTTTACCGCGTTTGATACGATCGCTGAACCCTTGCGGCGGTTGGGGCATTTGCAGCTTACTGGGGCACCTGCGTCTAAAGCTGCCCTACGCGAACGGGTGAGCGAACTAGCCGATTGGGTGGGTTTGCCAGCAGAATTGTTGCCTCGCTTTCCCCATCAGCTTTCGGGCGGACAAAAGGCGCGGGTGGGGATTGCGCGGGCGATCGCCCTCAGCCCCAAACTCTTGATTTTAGATGAGCCAACTTCGGCGCTAGATGTCTCAGTGCAGGCCATTATTCTGCATTTGCTGGCTGACCTGAAAGCCCGTCTGGGCATGAGCTATTTGTTTGTTTCTCACGATTTGAATGTGGTGCGGCTACTGTGCGATCGCGTTCTAGTAATGTATCTGGGCAAAATTGTTGAGTCTGGCCCGGTCGAGGAAATCTTTACGGCACCGCGACATCCTTACACGCAGGCATTGGTGGCCGCGATTCCTAGCTTTGGGGAGCGATCGCGCCATGTCGAACTCACAGGAGAGCCCCGTAGCCCGATTGATCCCAATCCTCAGGTCTGTCGGCTATATGGGCGTTGTCCCCGAGGGGGCGATCGCTGTCATCAAGAACTCCCACTTTTGCAGGGGATCAGTCCCGAACATGAGGTGGCCTGCCATTTCCCTAACCCTAGTCTCACTCCGGCAGGCGCTTTGAATTAGAGGTGTGGTGGCCGCGGTGTGGTGGCCGCGGTGTAGTGGGTGCAGAGATAACTTGTTTAGGGCTTGAGAATGGCGATATGGAAGATGCCGTTGCCTTGGTTAACTAGCGGGTTGCGGGTGTGGCCTGCAATCAGACCATCGCAGGGGGAATGAATCGGGGTGTTTTTTTCGCCGAATGCATCAGAAATGAAGCCTAGCCGTTGCTTGCGGCTGACAGACTGACCTAGCTCAACTTCAATGTGAAGAATGCCGCTCCGGGAGGCCCGGACCCATTTTGTCCCGATCGCTTCCAGGGATGGGGCTGGCAGCGATGGAGGCTTGAGCGGATACATTTCAAGCGCATTCATCACACGAACCACTCCAGTGACCCCTACCTGAATCGCATCGCGATCAAACCGCAGTGCCTCTCCGGCTTCGTAGAGTAACACTGGAATGCCCTTGTGAGCCGCTGCTTGCCGCAGAGAGCCATCCCGACTGGCCGAGTGAATAAACAAAGGGGCTCCAAACGCCTGGGCAAAGCGGTAGGTTTCTGGGTCGCTGAAGTTGGCTCGAATTTGAGGTAGGTTGGTGCGGTGATGGGAGGCCGTATGCAGATCGATGCCGTGGGTGCAGTGGCCGACGATTTCCCGCATAAACAAGTAGGCCAGACGCGACGCGAGTGACCCTCTAGCCGCTCCTGGAAATGAACGGTTTAGATCACGGCGATCGGGCAGGTAGCGCGATTGGTCGATAAAGCCAAACACGTTGACGATGGGAACCGCAATCAGCGTTCCTCGCAGTTGGCGGGGATTGATCTGGCCCAAAACCTGACGAATGATTTCTACGCCGTTGATCTCGTCTCCGTGAATTGCTGCACTGAGCCACAACCGAGGCCCATCTTTAACCCCCTGAACAACCATTACGGGTAGGGAGAGCGTGGTTTGGGTTGGCAGCTTCGCCACCGGAATTTCTAGACGCTGCTTCTTTCCTGGCCGAACTGTTACGCCTGCAATGGTGATAGTTGGAGCAGGATCAGAATTCACACTATGGCGACGAGACGCATCTAACATGAGGTGGTTCAATATTGAGTGCGATCGCGCGTTTTCCGGGGCACTGCACTTTTCTCTAAGAATTTAATCACGGCTCCCGCCACATCAACGCCTGTAGCTTTTTCGATGCCCTCTAGCCCTGGGGAAGAATTAACCTCCATCACGACTGGGCCATGATTGGAGCGCAGAATATCGACGCCTGCGACGCTCAAGCCCATGGCCTTGGCGGCTCTGGTTGCAGTACTACGTTCTTCTGGCGTGAGCTTAATGTTGGCGGCAGTGCCGCCGCGATGGATGTTGGAGCGAAATTCTCCTGGTGCGCCCTGGCGTTTCATGGAGGCAATCACCTTGTCGCCGACGACAAAGCAGCGAATATCCATGCCGCCTGCTTCTTTGATAAATTCCTGCACCAAAATGTTGGCATCCAGCCCGCGAAAGGCCTCGATTACAGACTTAGCAGCTTGAGGCGTTTCGGCCAGCACAACGCCGATGCCCTGGGTGCCTTCTAGCAGCTTGATCACTAGGGGTGCACCGCCGACGATGTCAATCAGTCCTTCGATGTCTTTGGTGGAGTGGGCAAAGCTGGTGACGGGCAGGCCGATGCCTTGACGGGCCAGGATTTGTAGACAGCGGAGTTTGTCGCGCGATCGCGAAATAGCCTGAGACTCGTTGGCTGAGAACACGCCCATCATCTCAAACTGGCGCACAACGGCGGTGCCATAAAAGGTTTTGGATGCGCCAATGCGGGGAATGATGGCGTCAAATCCTTCCAGGAGTTTTTCCTGATACATCACCTGTGGCTTATGAGAAGTGATGTTCATGTAGCAGCGCAGGTAGTCGATGATGTGAACTTCGTGTCCCTGCTTCTCTCCTGCTTCTTTGAGCCGTCGGGTGGAGTAAAGAGAAGATTTACGCGACAAAATCGCAATTTTCATAGCTATTTTTGATTTATTGGCTCTTTTTTAACTTGTGGCTTTTAACGGAGCTTTGGAGATAAGACCGTCCTGCATCTACCCAAAACCGTTCTCGGATAGCCTGCCGTCCTAGCAACATCCGAAATCCCATCACGTCTCGGTGGGTGAGAGTCAGCTCGATGGGCCACTGTTTGCCGTTGAGGCTCAACAGGGTGCGGATGACGGGCCGGGTTTCGATGTGGCCGCCTGAGTTGCGAACTTGTCGTTCTTCTAGAAGCGGGGCTTCTGTTGTGACTGTGCGATCGGTGTCGCGCTGGTAGGGGTGAACTTTGAAGCGAACGAAGGGCTTGCCTTCCTGTTGAAAGGTGGCGATATCGAAGGCATGGAGGGCGGAAGACCTTGCGCCTGTATCAATTTTTGCTTTGACTGTCTCTATGCCAAGTTCGGGGAGTGTGATCCACTCTCGCCAGCCCACGAGGGGCAGCTGTTTATTTGGAGATTCCACGGTTTTTGAGATGCATCATCATCAGAGTGCCCAAGCCCTTTCCATGATTGCACTCCTGTTGACGAAGCCAAAAAGATTTTTTTGTGCCACAAATTTTGACAAAGTTTGACCAATGATTTTTGACCAATGATTTTTAAAACTTGTTATGGCTAGGTAGATGGGATGCCTCGCTGCTGGTTGATTTGCTCTAGCCAGTATTGGTTGTTGTTAACGGTCAGAACGATTCTTTGGTAGTACTCGTCTTTGAGGTCGAGGGTGAGGATGTGGCGATCGCTGGTGACATACCAAAATTCGCGATCGCCATCGCGGTGATAGGTTCCGGCTTTGATTAAACCTGGCACGTGGGTGCCAGGAAGTCGATACTCGATGCCTGTGGCGTCGGGTTTTTGGGTGGAAATTTGCTCAATGTGGCTGAGGGGGATGTCGAAGCTGTAGTTGAATTGCAGTGCCCACAGTTTTTCCCAGGGGGAGAGTTGGATTTGGAGGCGATCGCCTTCTAGTTTGAGGTGCATGGGGTGAGATCCGGTCTTTCTCACAGGGTAGCGATTGGGATGGGTTTTGCGTTCGTCTCAGACCTTCTCAACCTTCCAGCATTTGCAAGTGATACAGGCTGGCATACAGTCCTTTCTGAGCTAGGAGCTCGTCGTGGCTGCCGGATTCGATCAGTTGGCCTTGTTTGAGGACTAGGATGCGGTCTACGTTGCGGATGGTGGAGAGGCGGTGGGCGATGATAATGGCGGTGCGTCCGACCAGGAGGTGTTCCAGAGCTTGCTGGATCATGGCTTCTGTGCCGACATCCAGGTTGGCAGTGGCTTCATCTAAAACCAGGATGGGTGGATTGCGGACGGCAGCGCGGGCAAAGGCGAGGAGTTGTTTTTGGCCGCCGGAGAGGTTGGTGCCGCGTTCGCGCAGGGGGGTGTCGTAGCCCTGGGGAAGTTCCTCGATAAAGGAAGCCACGTTGGTTTGTTCGGCGGCGGTGCGAATTTGCTCTAGGGTGTAGTTTTCACCGAGAGCGATATTGCTTTTGACGTCTCCGGCAAACAGGAAGCCGTCTTGCAAAATGATGGCCATGCGGCGGCGCAGTTCGGCTTGGGGCAGATCGCGAATATCTACGCCATCGAGGAGAATGCGGCCTTTGCTAATGTCGTAGAGGCGGCAGAGAAGGCGAATGATAGAGCTTTTGCCTGCTCCGGTAGGGCCGACAAGGGCAACTTTTTCGCCAGGACGAATGGTGAAGTCTAGATCTTTTAAGACATATTCATCCGGCTTGTAGCCAAACCAAACGTTTTCAAAGCGAATTTCGCCCGGAGTGGGAGTGGCTGTTGGAAACGCTTGGCTGAGGCTAGGATCGCGCTCGATGTAGGTTATGCTTGCGTCTGGGTGGCTGGCGACAGTCTGCTCCGGATCTCGGATTTCGATCGGTTCTCGTAAGATGTCGCTGACTCGCTCTAGGGCGGTAAAGCCAGCCTGAATACTGGTAAATTTTTCGGCGAACTGGCGCAGGGGGTTGAAGAGACGTTGGGCGAATAGGATGAAAGAAGCCAGAATCCCGAAGTTGAGGGTCTCTTCCATGACCAGGAAGCCTCCTAGCCAGAGCACTCCGGCGATCGCCACCAGAGCAATCCATTCCAGCGTTGCCGAAACCGCCGAATCAAAGAAAATGGTGCGGTCTACTTCTTTGATGTAGCGCTGATTATTGGTCCGAAACAGCTCAGCGTTAAACAACTCGCGGCGAAACAACTGCACGACCCCAATCCCGGCGATGTTTTCCTGAAGCTTTGAGTTGAGGGCCGATAGCTCATCTCTAGCCCGATAGTTGGCCTGACGATACTGCTGCTGAAAGTAAATAATCAGAGCCGTGACAGGCAACAGCATCAAGATCAGCATCCCTGCCAGTTGCCACTGCAGCAAGAACATGGCAACGGTGATCACCACCATTGAGAACAGATCGCCCACAATGCCGATCGCCCCCGTAGAGAACACATCTCCCAGCGCATCTACATCACTGGTGAGGCGGGTAATCAGTCGGCCTACAGGGGTGCGATCGAAAAATCGAGACGCCAATGAGGTGACGTGGTCAAACAAGTCGTCGCGAATGTTGGCTGTAATTCGCTGCCCAACCACTTGCACTAAGTAACCCTGGATGCCTTCGGTGGCTAATCGGATGGCAATGGTGAGCATCAGCAGCACAACCAAGAGGTTGAGTCCGGCGGAGAGCGATCGCTCTGCCAAAAACCAAGCCGTTGGTTCGTCTCGAATCAGTGAAATCGCTTGCCCAATCAGAATCGGCTGGACGGCTTCTGCCAGCGATAGGGGAACTAGCAATGACAGCGAAATTGCCAGCAGACGCTTATTGCGAAGAGCATAGGGCACTAGCCTCAACAGCAGTCGCCAATCTGTCTCTCGCATCTTGGGCTGATTTTGCAGATTCGTCAGGGGAGAAGCGCTGGTCATGCGGAGCTAGTCGCCAAATTGTAGATATAACACACTTCAATCTAGCGTATTTGGCTGGTGGCGCTGAAGGAAGGAGGAACGGGGAAGTTAAACCTCTATGAGCGTATTAAGGCGGATTTGATCAATCCAATCCTGAAGGTTGTCAATGTTGAGGCGATAGCTCAGGGGATGGGCAATCAGGCGGGCTGTGCTCTCGAAGAGGCGATCGATCTCGATCAGGTTGTTTTCTGCGAGCGTGCGGCCTGAGGCCACCAGATCGACAATCGCCTCCGACATTCCGGTGATGGGGCCTAGCTCCACCGAGCCAGACAACGGCACGATTTCAACGGGTAAATCTAGGCTTTGAAAATATTCGTAGGCGCAGTGGACAAATTTTGAGGCGACGCGGCTATGGGGCGGAAGCTGGAGCGCCGAACGGTAAGGACTGGACTCTTTAACGGCCACCGACAACCGACAAGGCCCAAACCCCAGATCGACTAAATGCGCCACGTTGGGTTGCTTTTCGCGCAGAACGTCATATCCCACAACGCCAAGCTGAGCCTGCCCATACTCGACATAGACGGGCACGTCGTAGTTGCGGACAAGCAAAGCTTTTGCGGTATGGGTTGGGTCCCAAATTTCGAGCTGACGGTTGGATGAGTCTAAAAATGCACTGAAGTCTAAGCCAACTGCCTGCAGCATCTGAATACTGTCTTTGAGCAATCCGCCTTTAGGTAAGGCTACGGTAATCATGGGGATTCGTTAAAGGAGAGATGAAGATTTGGGAGACACCCTGGCCATTTTACCAGCGGCTCTATCTCAAACACGAGTTTATGAATATCTACGCTGCCAATCGCCTTGAAGCTGATAATATATGCCCATGTGTAGGCTTGGTAAACATACGTAACATTCAACTGTCAACGACGTGGCTGTGTTTTTCCAGTAGGACTTGCCCCCATATGGGCTCACCTTGCGTCATGACTGCTACACAGCCCCGCATCTATAAGAATGAGAAAGGTTCTGGATGGTGACAGCAGCAACAAGCATCTCGCCCGGGACACTGATTGATAATCGCTATCGAGTCCAACGGGTACTGGGTCAGGGTGGCTTTGGCCGAACCTACCTGGTGGTAGACCATTGGCGGTTTGGAGAGCTTTGTGTCCTCAAGGAGTTTACGGCCAACGGCGGCAACGATTCGCTGATGGTCCAAAAGCTGCGGGAGCTGTTTCGTCGTGAAGCCACGATTTTGCATCAGCTCGACCATCCTCAGATCCCAAGATTTTATGCCTGGTTTGAGAAGGATGGCCAGCTGTTTATTGTGCAAGAGTATGTCAATGGCAAGACCTACTGGCACCTCTTACAGGAGCGTCTCCTGCAGGGTGAGACGTTTAGCGTCAAGGAAGTGGCCCGCTGGCTATGGCATCTGCTGAAGGTTTTGCAATATATCCACGGACGCAAAATTGTCCATCGTGATATTTCTCCAGACAATGTCATGTTGCCCTACGGCAAAAAGCTGCCCGTCTTGATTGACTTTGGCGTAGTCAAACAGACAACAACCCAGCTTCAGAACCTCACCTCGATTGAAGGCACCAACTTTATTCAGGCATCGGTTGCTGTGGGCAAGTTTGGCTACTCTCCCCATGAGCAACTGCGGATGGGGCAATGTTCACCAAGTAGTGACTTATATTCTTTGGGTGTCTCAGCGGTTGTATTGCTGACGGGCAAGCCCCCCAATCAGCTGGTTGATCCGCAGAGTCTGGAGTGGAACTGGCATGCTTTGGTCAAGGTTCATCCTCGTCTGGTCGAGATCCTGGACAAAATGATGGCTGAAAAGCCTCAGGATCGCTATCTATCTGCACAGGACGTGTTGGCAGATCTGCAGATGTTGATCAAGCCGGGGGGCGCAAACCGGACAGATATCAACCTGACTCAACGAGATTTCTCGTCTCAAAAGTCGGGGCCGCCTAGGGGCTCAAAGTCGGGTCGGGCGACGGCGGTGGCTGAATCAACGGAGCTAATTTCTCTGACGACTCAGTCTAGAACTGTTGTGGAGCCTGTTGCAGAGCTAATTCCTCGGCAGGTAATCCGAATTCCACCCGAACAAATTGAGACGGCCTACCTTCCGCTGCTAGAAGCTTCGGTAGCTCAGGTGCCTGTTACGCGGCCATCTTCACGCCCTGCCTCCCAGCCTGTCACTCAGGTCAAGGTGCTGACGCAGGTGACTCCTCCTCAAAATAAGTGGTTTCGGACAGTTTGGAATTTGATGGCTTTTGCCTGTCTGGCCGCGCTACCTGTGGGCGGCGCACTAGTGGGAATCCAATCTCCTCACATTGTTTCGCTCTGCCGGACGTTCAACAACTGTGCTTGGGATCAGGAGTTTTTGGAACGATATCGCTATGTGCAGGACGATGCGATCGCCTCTCAAGCCCTTGCAGAAAATGCTGAGAGTCTAGCTGAACTCAAACATGCGCGCGATCGCCTGCAAGACATTACAGAACAGCTGCGAACGATTCCACCGGGAGCGAGGGTCTACCCAGAGGCTCAACAGGCCTTGCTAGGCTATGAAGATAGCTTGCAGGCTCTAGACGCACGACTGGCACAGGAGGAAACTGCCGCTGCCTTACTGGAAAAAGCTGAGACAACGGCCCAAGCTGCCACGGAGCAAATCAAAATTGCAGATTCGGTTGAAGACTATCAGGCCATTCACACGCGATGGCAAAGTGTGCTCTCTGCCCTTGCAGAAATTCCTGAGCAGAGCTTAGTTGCCGAACAAGCGAAAAAGCGGCTGCAGGAATATGAACCAAAAGCTGCAGAAGTCAATCGGTTGCTAGCGGCCCAATCGCCTGCTCAGTCTCAGATCGCTGCCCCTCTCCCTGGATGGACTCGTGCTTCGGGGTCAGCGCCAGCAGGCCAACCTACGTCAACCGGAGGAAGTTCTGCCAGCTCTAGTGCCAGCTCTAGCGCCAGCTCTAGCGCAGGAAGTAGCCCAGCTTCCCAACCCCGTAGCACCAGCCAACCCACTCCAACTAATTCTCGAACTGCCAGTCCCAGTAGTTCGTCTCCATCGCCTCAACCTCGGCCTCAGCCTCAATCTCAGCCTCAACCGCAATCTCAGCCTCGGCCTCAGCCAACTGCACCTCGACCAAATTCGCTCGCGCTCAGTCCTCCTGCACCAGCACCAGCACCATCTCGTCCGCAACCTGCTGCCCAGCCTTCTCCGCAGGCGGCGTTGGCTCCAGTTCCAAGTCCATCAAGCTGGCAACCTAGCGGGAATCAAGTCGCTTTGGCGGCGACTCAAACTCTCAGTGAGGTGTCTATCCGGCTGGAGAATGCTGCAGTCAGTCCTATGGGCTCACTGGTTGCCACTTTGGTAATCGACAACCACAGCGATCGCACCTTTGGTTTTGTGCCTCTTTTTGCCAAGGTGCAAGATGCCAATGGCCAGCAGGTGCGCGCCAGAGTTTTGTTTAACAACGGTCATGATATTGTGGCCAACCCAGGTGGAACGCTGCGAGGCCAGCTCTATGTCTTAGAGCGGGCTGTCCCTCAAGCTGCCAACCAAAACTTAACGCTGGTGATTCAGGAAGGAACGAGTGGGGGACGGACTTTCCGTATTCCCTTCTAGATTTCCTTCTAGTTCATGATTTTTAATTGAATTCGTACCTTAGACGTGGATTTTTCCGTATTTTCCACAGGTAAACCCTGCTGGGTTACGGGCATACTGCATCAGGCTGAGTGGTGGTTCCACTCTTGATGAAGAGACTGTAAATCACCTTCCAAAGCGGAACATAGGGGGCTCTTTTGCCTGTCACCTTGACTCGCTAAGGCATTCACCACCTGATGTAACTGAAAAATCTTCATGAATAAGAAAATTGTCACCGTTGGTCAAATTGTTCTGGCGATCGCCGGACTCACGGCTCTGACTAATCTGTCTATCCCCGCTCAGGCGCTAGAGTTTAGAACTCAAGCAGGAGAAACCGCAGGCAACCCTGTGGGTCAGACTCTGTACCAGGTTGAAATTTCTGCTGAAGATGTGGGCGATCGCTTTCCGGTCAGCTGGTTGTTGCCAGGACGCGGAAACGTTCCCGACTTGTCTGCTACCGCTCAATTTGAGGTGGTTGAGTTTACCAGCAACCGCCTTGTCTTAGATATTGAGATGACCAATGCCACTGCTGCCAACTTTCAAGCCGCAGTCCTGAGCTTTGGATTTGGCATTTCTCCCAGTGCCCAGAGCGTTGATCTCGTTGCGATTGAAGGCAACACAGCGACCTTCGGCTCTGCCATTATCAATGAGCGCAATCAAAACTTTCCGGGTGGCTTCAAAGATATTAATGTCTGTGTGTTTGCTGCTAACAACTGTAGCGGTGGTTCTATTCAGCAAGGGTTGCAGTCGGGCGATCGCTCTGATTTCTTCCGGGTTGAGCTGATGGGCAATTTTGGTGCATCCCCTCGAGTCGCACTTACCTCCTTCCCCCTCAAATTCCAAACTCAAGCAGGTAGCTTTGAGCTAGCTGGCATGTTTGAAAATACGGTCGTTGCTCAAGCGCCAGACATGGATGACGACGATGACGACGACGATTATGACGAGACCACTGCTGAGATGGAAGTTGAATCAGAAGTGGTTTCAGAAACCGTTTTGCAGACCGTCTCAATGGAGTCTGGTGTTGCGATCTCTGAGCTAGAAGTTCTGGAAATTCGTCAAGAAACCTGGTCGGATGGCTGCCTCGGATTGGGTGATAGCGATACTTTTTGTACCCAGGCCCTCGTCCCCGGATGGCGAGTTGTCGTTGCTAGTGAACAGCAGGTTTGGGTTTTCCGCACCAATTCATCTGGCTCGTTGGTTGTGCTAGATCAGGCTGCGACTGCCAGCCGCATGTCAACCTGGGTGACCCGCACTCAAACGACTACTCAAACTACTACTTCTCAGAGCAGCTCCCAGAGCAGTTCCCAGAGCAGCACGGTGAACGTCCAACAGGGTAGCTCATCTCAGGTGCAGATGAGTCTCCAACAGATTGAGTTTTCTCAGACGGTGCAGACTGCTGTTTTTCAGTCGATCGTTCAGCGCGCCCAAGTCAGCTCCTCCAGCCTACAATTGGTTGAAGTGCAGCGTAAGATTTGGTCTGACGGATGTTTGGGCATTAGCCGCAACACCACCTGCACCCAAGCTCAAGTTCCAGGCTTCCTGGTTGTGGCTCGCGATCAGCAACGGGTTTGGGTTTACCGCACTGACCTCACTGGCTCTGTTGTTGTGTTAGATGAACGGGCAACCGCCATGCGGATGGCTCAAATGCAAGCTCGCCGCAACAACCGGATTAGCTTTAGAGATGTTTCGGCAAACTACTGGGCTAGCAGCTTTATCGCTGAGCTAGCTACCCTCGATATCATCGCAGGCTATCCCGATGGCAACTATCGTCCTGAGCGCCCGGTCACACGCGCCGAACTCGCTGCCATTCTGCGTCGCGCCTTCGAAATTACTGAAGTTCGGAGTGCCGCTACCTTTGTTGATGTAGAGCGTAGCTACTGGGCCTACACCGCGATTCAAGAAGCCTATCAGATGGGATTTTTGAATGCCGTGACGAGCAACCAGTTCCGCCCGGTGGCTCAGCTGTCGCGTGCTGATGCCCTGTTTGCGATCGCCCGTGGACTCAACCTTTCTACCACCAGCTCTGTTGAGACGTTACTGGCGAGCTACAGCGACATCCGCACTCTGTCCAACGAAAGCCGTCTATTGCTTGCGGCTCTCACCGAGCAGGGCATTGTCGTCAACTATCCCAATACGCGGACGCTCAGCTTAGAGCGCGTTACCACACGGGCTGAGGTGGCAACCTTTGTCTACCAAACCTTGGCAAGCCTGGGCTACGTTGAGTCGATTGAGTCACCCTACATCGTTCAAGGCAACACGGTGCTGATGCAAAACGGTCGTCCCACCGCAAACGCGCCTCGGCAAAACTGCAATCAGGGCATTGGCAATGGTCCAGAAGGTTGCGATCCAGGAAACTCTAGACCCCACGGCGGCAGCAACGACGAAACCGGACGTACTCCCGGCGGTCGGTAATCGCTAACGCTGAGGAACTGACCCTTTAACCGTCTAAACCTATCAGCCTGTCGGGATGTGCAATCGCATATCCCGATTTTTTATGTTTGTGATCCAATAGGCCAATGGAATTGCTATGCAGAGGCGATCGCCCTGCAGGAACTACAACCCACCCCTAACCCCTCCAGGGAGGGGATTTAGAGGAATTCTCCAGCGTTTCCCCTCTTGGGAGGGGCAGGGGTGGGTTCATCTTCGCCAGCTTGCAAAAGTGGGTTGCTCCCACTTTTTAGAGAGCGCTTTTTAGAGAGCGATCGCCGCAATTTCTTAGCCTGCTAGTCCTTGAGTGACTAGCCCCTTGTATCTGGTCTATGCTACGCCCAGGTAAGCGGCCAAATCTTCAGAACCGCCAATGCGCTTGCCATCGACAAAGACTTGAGGAACAGTGGTTGCGCCTGTCACAGCCCGTAGCGCTTGGGTGGTAACATCTTGGCCTAAGACGATTTCTTCATAGGTCATTCCGTGCTGAGTTAGCATCTCTTTGGCACGAGCACAGAAAGGACAGCCAGCCTTAGAAAATAGCGAAACACACTTGGGTTTTGCAGCTTCTGGGTTGATGTAGCCCAGCATCGTTTCTGCATCCGACACCTTGAACGGATCGCCGGGTTCTTCTGGCTCAATGAACGTTTTGTCAATGACGCCATCCTTGACGAGCATCGAATAACGCCAGGACCGCTTGCCAAAGCCGAGATCGCTTTTATCGACCAGCATTCCCATCCCAGCCGTAAATTCGCCATTGCCATCGGGGATGACTGTGATGTTGTCAGCTTCCTGGGATTTTGCCCATTCGTTCATCACGAAGGTGTCATTGACAGACATGCAAATGATGTCATCAACCCCGTTGTCTTTGAAGGTTTTGGCCATCGCATTGTAGCCGGGGAGATGGGTTGAAGAGCAGGTGGGTGTAAAGGCTCCCGGCAGGGAAAACACAACGACGGTCTTTCCGGCAAACAGATCATCTGTGGTGATATTCACCCAGTCGTTGTTTTGTCGAACCCGGAAAGTAACCTGAGGAACTTTCTGTCCTTCGTGGTTGGGCAGCATAAATAGGCTCCTTCCTTAGAATGCAACGAATTGTATCAAACTTAATAAAGCGTACTCGTTATGAGTATGAAATGTCAAGCTACGAAGACGTTAGTATTCCCAAGCGCACAGCTAGTTGTGCGACACCGGAATTTGAATGCCAAATTCTGTGCCTTGCTCCGGTGCAGGGTTACACCAAATTTTGCCCCGGTGCTTTTCCACCACAACCTGATAGCTGATCGATAGCCCCAGGCCCGTTCCTTTGCCCACAGCCTTGGTGGTGAAGAAGGGATCAAACAGGCGATCGCGCACTGTTTCGCTCATGCCAGGTCCATTATCAATGATGCGTACGATCACCCAATGCACCTTATGGAGGGTGGTGACAATTTTGATGGTGCTGGGATGGGCTTCCATTTCTGCCACCGTTCGATTTTGGTTGTGCTCCTCTAGGGCGTCGATCGCGTTTGTCAGCAAATTCATAAATACTTGATTGAGCTGCCCGGGATAACACTCTACCCAAGGGAGTTGGCCATAGTCTCGGATGATTTGAATGCCGGGATGGGTGGGGGTATCCTTCAGGCGGTTGTGCAAGATTAGGAGGGTGCTGTCGATGCCCTCATGGATATCAGCACTCTTAAATTCGGCCTCATCTAGCCGAGAAAAAGTGCGTAGAGATTTGACAATTTCTCGAATGCGCTCAGCTCCCACATTCATCGAACCGATCAGCCTGGGAAAGTCGCCCTTTAAAAACTCGAGGTCAATTTCCTCAATCTCATTAGCAATTTGAGCCGTAGGAACTGGATATTGGGTTTGATATAAATTCACCAAATGCAGCAGGCTATGAACATATTCTGAGGCGTGCGACAAGTTGCCGTGAATGAAGTTGACGGGGTTGTTGATTTCGTGGGCGACTCCAGCCACTAGCTGACCTAGACTCGACATTTTCTCAGTTTGAACCAGTTGAGCTTGGGTGCGTCTCAGATCAACCAATGCCTGAGACAGTTCAGCCGTGCGGGCTTCCACGCGATTCTCAAGTTGGGCATTTGTTTCAGCTAACTCTGCAAATGAATCTTGCAACTGCTGAGCCATTTGGTTAAACGATTGTGCTAATACATTCAGCTCATAGATGTTGTGAATCGCCACCGTTTGGTCAAGATTGCCCTCGGCGATCGCCTGCGAAGCTGCCGCCAGACGCAGAACGGGCTGGGTAATGCGGCGGGCTGTCAGGATGCCGAGGGCGATCGCCAGCATAAACGAGCCCAAGCAAAGGAGAATCGTGTTGTGGGTATTGGCCGTAATTTGGGCCATAAAATCTGACTCTGGCACCGTCACCACAATCAGCCAATCTAGGCCTAGACTGTCCTGAAAAGGCGTCACCTGCAAAAACTGGCGTCGTCCCTGGAGGTCGAACTTAAACTGTTGGCTGTGCTGAATTTGCCCCAAGTCTTCAAATCGCTCTAACAGTTGCTCCGTTGCAGCACGGATTAAAAGATCAGGACTTAATGCAGCATTGAGACGTTCTGGTTGATCGCTGTTTGAGTCTGTTACAAAAGGAGTCTGATCAGTCGAGGTGGCGATGATCAGACCAGAGCGCTCAATGATGAAAGTCTCTCCAGATTTGCTGACCTTTAATCCTTGCAAAAAATGGCTAATTTGCGAGAGGGTCAGATCGGCTCCCAATACACCTTGCAACTGTTGATTGCTGTCATAGATAGGAACCGTTGCCGTAATCCCTAAAAGGTAGTCTGGAAAGAGTGTGTAAACGTCGCTCCAGATTGGTTGAGCGCTGGCGACTGCTTTGAGATACCAAGGTCGCTTTCGGGGGTCATAGCCTGGATCGGTGCTGATCAGAGCTTGGCGGTTGCCCATTTCATCGGTTGTGTAGATGTTGTAGTTTCCCGCAACAAACCCTTCAGTGGCCTCAATGACCATCGTGCCGTCTTCTTGTCGGCCTGCATCGACATAGCCCCCAGCTTCAGCCTGTCCAAAGTAGATATAGCTAATAGCTGGAAAGGCTTGAATTTGTTGCCAAAATGTTCGCTCTAGCTGGGTTGGGTTTTGTAGATCTAAAAGCCCCAAGCGAACGGCTTCGGCATTGTTTTGATTGACAGATTTTGGGATGGATAGGTAGCTATCTAAATGCTGTTGAATACAGGGCCATTTCATTCTCAGGGGAGCCTAAAGATGCTAGAGTTTCAGGCTAGTTCCAATGGTTCTAGCGTTTATGCGTCTGCCTCCCACCCCTACTCCGGCTGTTATCGACTCACGGTCTGAGTCTGCTGCAGAGCGCA
>JBGTGR010000076.1:0-86222 GCA_041746655.1 Elainellales cyanobacterium
TATTGCGATACAAAATCTCTGCAATCTCTTGAGTGCAAGCTCGTAATCGTTCTTGTTCTTCGGGAGTCATAGCGCTAACCTCATGCCCTACTCCTAAATTCTGCTCCCTCCCCCATGTTTTTGCAAAAGTGGGATGCTCCCGACGGAATTTAGGAAGGGGAGTCAGCATAAACATTAGTTAGACAGCAAACTCATTTGGGAACTTTGTTTTTAGTAGCTACTGGACAGTCAACTGTCATTCTGTTCGTGGCTTAAGTACTTAACAGAAGACTTTTGTCCAGTCATTCAAAGCTAAGGAGTGCAAACAATATGCTAAATACTATTAAGCAAGTTGCTTCAGACCTAAAGCAAGGTAGATATCTTGAGTCTTATATCACTATTGGGTTAGCTTTGGTCATCGTGATTTTGGATGTGTTTGATTTAGCGAAACCAAACTGGCTTAGTGGAGCGACCTTGGCAACCTTAGCACTTCTAGCTCATGGACAGATAGAAGAACGCCGTTTAGCAGAGCGTATACTTCGGGAGAAGCAGAAAGTAGCTAATGCAACTTTGTTAACAAAATACCCTGAAACTTTTGAGGAAGATTTAGAGAGAGCAGGCGAATTATGGATTGTTGGCATTACTTTGGGGCGTACCATTAATACTTACTTTAGTCTTATTAAAGATAAGTTGGAACGAGGATGTAAAGTCAAGATCCTTTTGGTAAAACCGAATAGTGATGCTATCCGCATGGCTGTAAGACGGGATTGTAGACCAAGAGATGAAGAGTTTTACAATTATGCGGTTAAATCAACACTTGATCAACTTAGCAATCTGGCAAATGAAATCACAAATAAGAAAGACTTCAATAACTTGGAGGTTAGAACTTCAGAAATGTTTTTCTCATTTGGTTACTATGCAATAGCTCCTAGCTCACCTGAAGGAGTTTTGTACTTAGAGCAGTATGGTTTCAGGACAGAAGAAGGTGATATACCCATCTTGGTTATTCATTCCTATGATGGTGAATGGTATCAATTCTTCCGTAAGCAATTGTTTACCTTGTGGAATAGTTCGGATAAATATGAACTAATTAGTACCCTACCCACCGAAAACAAATAGTAACTAGTACAAGTACAGTAGCAATCTAAATTGATGTTATTTTACAACTTCTTGTGCAATCAGCAGCTGTCTAACAATTCAAATGTAGGTGGACGGTTAAAAGTCGCTGGTGCTGAGTTCGAGGCTATTCGCCACCGCTGATTTGAGCCTGTTGGGCTGTTTTATTCCTCTGTGGAGACGGTAGAGCAAGACAGTCTGCTTGCCTCATCATTGGATTGCTATGAAATGATTATTAGTCCATTCCCTATGGATATTTATGAGGTAAGTTCTAACCCCATAAGTTCGTTTGCACTACAATTAGTCAGTATCCATTGATGCAAGGATAGTGGAGCAAATTGTCCATGAGTTCATTAGTCTTAGAATTACAAGCAGATGCGCTTGATCCTTCTGTCTCTGCTTTGAACTTGCTCCGCAAGGCTTTAGTTGTCGCTAAAAAGTTAAGCGTACAAGAGTTTCAAGCGTGGATTGAATTAGAGCTAGCTGGTTACGATGGCACGCCCATACCTGAGTATCGCTCAATTCGAGGTCAGCTAAGAGCATGGAACCCATATCATGGCTGGCAACAAATAGCTACTGATAATCAAGATCTTAAAGAATTTTATGAATCTCTATGTAGTTGCTCAATCCGCCAGCCAATCAGTGAGCTAGTCGCTCTTAGTAACAATGAAAACAATGAGCTGCGTATGCAATTGCCATTTCAGGAAGAGTCATTGTTAGTTAGTACTGTCGGTACTTCAGTTAAAATTGGTATCAGTAGAGCAAGTATACAGGCAATCATAGAGGCTGCAAGAGATGTGATTCTTCGTTGGGCATTGAAGCTAGAGGAGGATGGAATTACAGGAGAAGGCATGACTTTCTCTAGAGAGGAGAAGCAAATTGCCGCCAATCATGATTACAGTCATCTTATTCAAATCAACGTAGAGCAGACACAAATGCAAAACTCATCTTCAGAAAGCCGAGCTAATGCAGAAACTTTTAATAACAACTTGAGTGGGGCAAATATTACTAATTTTGCAAATAAAGTTCAAGATAATGGGCAGCAAGTTGCATCCTATTTATCTCAAAATATTAATCAAAATGTTGATGAAATCATAAAAATCATTGCTTCTCTTCGAGAGATGGCGCAGGGATTTCCTGAGGTTCAGCGTGAAGAGGTTATGGTTCACTTGGATGACTTGCAAGAAGACATCAGTACGCCTGAAAAACAGAAACCTCAGAGAGTCAAGACTCGAATTGCTGCTTTGCTGACGATCGCTGCTCTTGTTGCTGGAACTGCTGACTTTGCCAATAATGTTTTAGAGTTATCGGAAAAATTGGGAGTCCCTGTTGATATCAATATTCCTCAAGTGGTGCAAAATCTACATACATTAAGTCCACATCAGCCAAGTAATTTACCATCATCTAATCAGACTCCTCACTAATCAATTTGTTGTCCAGCCAGCAGCCTAACACTTCACGGCAGCGGATGGGCAAAAGATGCTAGTGGAGTTGCAAAAGCTATCTGCCGCCGCTGCGCTTTGCCGTTAGCACGCTTAATCTGTTGTCAAGGGCAAGTACGCCAGATTTTGTAGGGTGCGTTCCTCGCTACAGCTTCTCGTTACTCCGCTGATAAATTTCTGGGAATGCACTAGGTTTGTGGACTTCAATCAATCAGTCTTTGATGAGATAGCAAGAGAATTAGGGGGCGATCGCATTTCTTGAAAGGGGGGCGATCGCCGACTTGCTTTACCCAGGTGATCACTGTCGTATGATGAACCCCTTTTGACCCGCTCTATTGCTCGAAACCCAGAGCCGTTGACAACCGATAATAAAGCTTAACTTTCTAATGTGCTAGAATCTGTGCCAACAATTCTGGTGCAATCCGAAATCCAGCTTTGTTTATCAAGTCGTCAATAACAAGCTGTAATGATTCGAGTTCGCCTAGCTGTTTAGCTCGAAGCAAAATCCCTAAAATTCCCGTTACTTTCAATCCTAGAGATTTAGCAACTTTTCGACCTTCACGCTCATCTAGGAGCGTCCAATCTGCCTTAAGTTCAATAGCAAGGGCGATCGCTTCGGCTTCTCCTCGATCTAGCGTCTGTTTTAAAACTTGTGCAAGAGGTTTATTGGTAACTTCCCGGCTCTGAATCCAGCCAAATGAAATTGCCTCACGAATTGCTTGAGAGCCCGGTCGCTCTTCACCAATCTTTAACTCGTCTAACACAGCATCAGGAATTACAATCTCACCAAACTGCTGATGCAGGAGAACAAGCTGATTTACAATTGCCAAATTGAGGATTGGTGAAGTATTACTCACTACGGGCATAGTTTAAGTCATCATCTAATTCTGTGAAACCGTAATGCCGCGCAACCCCACGACGAGAAAGCAAATGACCAAACTCATATTTATCCATTTCAGCTAGTTCTCGCGCTTTGCCAAAGGAGAGAATGTCTTGTAGGTAGAGCGCAATCGCTAATTCCTGACGCAATTCTTGCTCGACACGCTGTTCTGGCAAGCGCAGAGCTTGCACAATAGAGTCAGAGATTGTGATTTGTAGTCCCATTTCCCTTGAAGTATGACGACTTGTCCACTACTACCATGGTACACTCAGCAACCTTAGTCAGTAGCTTGGCGCGGTCTAATTGAGCTGTTAGCACGCTTAATCTGTTGGTAAGGGCAAGTACGCCAGATTTTGTAGGGTGCGTTCCTCTCTACAACTTCTCGCTACTCCGCTGATAAATTTCTAGGAATGCAGCAGGTTTATAGACTTCAAGCAAGCGATCTTTGTTGAGATAGCAAGAGAATTAGGGGGCGATCGCATTTCTTGAAGGAGGGGGGCGATCGCCCTTTCAAATTAAGAATACTGATTTGATATCAGGATGATCTAAGCAGATCTGTGGAATCTTGCTGGAGATCCACCCTGAAATTGGAAGATCTACAGCTAAGCTTTGTACAATAAACTGTTGGGCAGAAGACAAAAGATCATGCACAAAAAGTTGTGTTGAGGCAAGCCAATGTTAAATGTAACAGTTGATGATATCCAGCGCGATCCCCTCAAGTATCTGAATCAAGTAGAGGCAGGCGAAACGCTTATCATTTTTAGATCTGACAAACCAATCGCTGAACTTAAGCCCGTAGCTAATAGTAAGCAACTACGACCATTTGGTTTATGTGCAGGTGAGTTTACCGTTCCAGATGATTTCGACACTCCCTTGCCTGAAGATTTTCTTGATACATTTGAGGGTAAATGAGAATTTTGCTAGATACGCATATCTTTTTATGGTTTATCAATGGTGATACCCAGTTGTCAACGAATATTCGAGATGCAATTCGTGATCCGGACAATGAGGTCTACCTAAGTGCAGCTTCTATTTGGGAAGCAATTGTCAAATATCAGTTGGGCAAGCTTTCTTTGCCAGAGTCCCCCGAAACATCTTTGCCCAAGCAGCGCGCTCTTCATCAAATTGCCAGTCTTGCTCTTGATGAAAGTAGCGTGATCCAATTGGCTAAACTGCCGCCATTACATCGTGATTCGTTTGACAGGATGCTTATTTGCCAAGCATTACAAAATGGTCTGACAATTGCGACAGTCGATTCAGCAGTTCGTGCCTACTCCGTTAGCGTCATGTAGCCACGCAGATCAAATGCTGTTTAACTGCAACACTCTTGAAGACTTGGCACAGGTGCGGCGGCAGTCTTGATTGGGGTTGATTAGGCGATCGCCATTTCAACAGGTTCTTCCGAAAGCTTATGGGGAACTCCGTCCTGCAACAGCGAAGGTATTTGGCCGTTGCGCTGCATCAAACCATTGACCATCGCCAACATAGCGTTGACTTTGCAAGTGCGCCAGTCGTCAATTAAATCATCCACCGTTGCTTTGGGCAGGCGTTGCTCCATTGCTTCTTGCAAATAAGTAGCATGGCCTCTTCATATAGCCGTCGCGTTGGTCGCCGGTCCAGGGGAGCACCGGCAGACCGCAGCTCGTCTGAAATCAGCTGCCCAACAGCGCCTGGGCGAGCCCGATGTAGAGCGGTATTCCCAAAGCAATCGCAACTGGTGTACCGACAGCTGTGGACGCGCCGATGTAGGCGGAGGGATTGGCTGATGGGATACCGGCTCGCAGAGTGGGCGGCCCTGAGATATCTGAACTGGAGGCGGCGATGACGGCTAGGATCACGACGCCGCCGGGGCTGAATCCTGTGACGTAGTGGGCAACCATGCCGAGACCGAAGGCTATGAACCCATGCAGCAGCGGCGCTACAAAGGCATATACAGCGTACCATTGGGCCACCTTGCGTAACTCACCAATTCTTGACCAGGCCTCCATACCCATTACCAGCATCAGTATCGAAAGCAGGCCACGGAAGAGGGGCTCGTAAAAGCTTTCAAAGACACTTTCTGGCCGGGTTAGGATGCCTAGAGCGAGGCCGAGCAGTAGTGCCGATAGGGCAGAGCCTTCGAGGCTTTCCTTCACGATGGGCCATATTTTGACCCGCTCGTGCTGCTTGTTGGGATACCCGCTTGCGGTAATGCGCTGCTGGCTGCGATACTCCTGCCTGCTGGTAGGATACTTCGGCTTGCTGGGAAACTCGCCTGCGGAACCGTCCTGTTCGTTGGGAAACTTGCCTGTGATACTGAAAGTCGCGCCTGCGGCACCGGGAGATGCGCCTGCGACACTAGGAGACGCACCTGTGGTACTGAAAGACGCGCCTGCGACACTGGGATACTCGCTTGCGGTACTGAAAGATGTACTTGCGGTATCCCGCTTCTTGCTGGTGTAAATGCTGGCCACAACGATCGCAGTCACGAGCGCTGGGATGTCCATGAAGGGATAGAGTGCGGCAGCCCAGGGCTCGTATGCTATGCCTTGCGTTTCCAGTACCGTCAGAGCGGCAGCGAGGGTAGAACCACTCACAGCACCGAACAAGCCTGCGGTCGCAATGGCATCCACAGTTTTGACTTTCGGCAGCTTGGCCAACGTGTAGCGCCCGATGAACACGATCAGGATCCCTACTACCATGGCGAACAGCGCGGGCAATAGCATCTCCGCTAGGTTGGAATTGCGGATCGCAATGCCGCCGCTCAAGCCGACTTTTATGAGCAGCATGAAGACAATGAACTTATAGATCGCGTCTGGAATTTGCAGTTTGCTACCAAGGGCGGCAATGACTATACCACCAATCAGAAAGGCGAGTGTCGGAGACTGTAACTGTGCCCCGAAGCGCATCAAGAAATCAGATAAGAAATCCACGAATACCTCCTTCCGCCTCCTCTGACGAGGAGTGATGATTGTGATAAGTGAGCTTTAAAAAGTTGTAGAAAGTAAGGGCGAAGTGCTCCACCCCTACAGCACAGGCGTTACGCAAGAACCTATCGACAGGGTGTTCAGAAGAGATGACCGCTTTCCGAAAGGGGCTGTAAGGTATTGCCATCTCGCGGTACTTCCCATAGATTAGGATCTATCAAGAACCAAATCTTCATGGATTTAAGTCTATCCTGAAAATCTCAGATTTTTGTGCTTCCCAGCATAAATTTGAAACGCAATGTCAAATTCGAATCATAAGTTTTTCTTTTGCTTGGAGATCCCCTCCTTTAGTTAATGTGAATATTGAGTGGTGCATTGAGGACATCCTCCCCTAGCCCACTTGCATGAACTTGAAGAACGTTTACTGTTCAATACCTCAGTAGCTGATATTGCGCCGCTCAAGAACCTCGCACAACTTACTTGGCTAGACCTTTACGGAGAATATCTCGCCCCTGCAATGGGGCCGCTCAATCCACTTGCGATGCGGGTGACTCTATTGGTGGGATTGGCTCCAAAGGAGGGCTGTAGCTAGCGACGTTAATCCAAATGACTGAAAGCAATAAACCAACACCGCAACCAAACAAGAAGATCCAACCGTGGGAGGGTTCTAAAACACAGAGTAAGCGGCGATTACTGCCATACACCTGCACGACCCACCCCTCATCTGTACCCAACTTTGGCTGTGACTGCCTCGATTCAAACCTGTTCATCGTTTTCGCTCCATACTGGTTGTGTATATTGCTTACAGGCAAGCGGCCTGTATCGAACGGAACACCTGCCGAGAATTCACCCATGTGATGTGTGTAGCGGCTTCAGAACAGTGGTTGTGTCTTTGAGCTGCTTTTGCCGAATCCATAGATAAAAATCTATGCTTTAAGCAAACACCATATTTTTAAGTTTATGCAATGCATGGCTAACAAGCCGCCTTTTCGACAAAATATTGCCTCAAACTTGTCGAATCTTTTGATAACTGAAACTTATAAGTTGAACCTGCTCAGCCATGCTGCACTTGATTCCTATATTGAATGGTGGTCATAGCGCCAATAGGATAAGTGTTTTTTATAAAATGCTTTCAATAATCTGAGTCAATCTTGCTCAACAAAGGGTAGTGGATCCGCTGCTCTTTGGCATAAACTTAAATGTATGGTTCAAGGCAAAACCATAGAGTCTTGTCTTGAATTTTCGCAACAGAGTTTTGAAGCAGCGACCAATTTTTCGAACGACTCTCTATATCACCCGTTAAGAGGTAACCCACATGACCCAGCAAGCCAGCAAGCTCATTATCGTCACGGAAAAGTTGCTGCTGAAAAAGATCGCCAAGATCATCGATGAAGCCGGAGCTACCGGTTATACGGTGATGGAGGCTGGTGGTAAAGGCAGTCGCAATGTGCGTTCGTCGGGACAACCCACCGTTTCCGACACCTACTCAAATATAAAGATCGAGGTGCTCACCTCCAATCGGGATATAGCCCTGAAGATTGCAGATGAGGTCGCAGCGAAGTTTTTCGACGATTATTCGGGCATTGCCTATCTCTGTGCCGCGGAGGTACTACACGCGCACACGTTCTGACTTCAATTCCCTTAGTGGTGCAGAAAACTCTGTCGTCCACGGTCAATGGTCTCATCATGAGATTCAGCTACACCAACCTTTTCAGGAGTTTTCTGCTTACTTTCAATAACTTGCTACGGTAATGGTTAAACCATGTCTTTGATTTACGTGCAGAGGATACTTTGACATCCGCTGCTTGGTAGCTGATGCGTTTTATTCTTGATCGTGCGCGATTCAAGTATCTTGCACGATCAAGACAGAGCAAGGCGCATGGTGAACAATGTGATTGCTGACGCTGCCGAGCAGTGCTTCGGTGAGGCCACGGTAGCCTCTACGACCGATGATGATCAAATCGGCTGACCAGTCACGGGCGAGTTGGCAAAGTTCTGAGCCCGGATCTCCAACCTGACAAGTGTGAGCGGTAGGAATGCCTTGGGCGATCGCCTGCTGTGCATAATCCTGCAGCCAAACCTCCGCATTTTCGATCGTCTGCCGCCACGCATCTGGGCTCACGGGGTCTAAGTTTCCCGTTCCGACAGGTTGAAGTCCGATCCCTGTGGTGGGATACCAGTTGATGCCCGTGCTGCCCGGAATCAGGGGCATGTCTGGCCCAGAGAGTTGATTCAAACAATGAACTAGCTTCAGCTCTGCCGAATTGGTCTGTGCCAAATTAATAGCTTGTTCGAAGATCTTGGTTTCCAAAGTGGAACGATCTATACCCACTAAGATTCGCTTGAAAGTCATTCTGTAAATTAGGTTTGTGAATTGTGTATTTGCAAGTGCGTAATTGGGAGCTAACTTTTGAAGTAGACTCTGTTCTCTAATGTCTTAAGATCGTTACCTCAGAAGATGCATCTCACGTCAGGCAGATCTAGGTAGTTAGATCGAGAAGGTAGATTTGAGAGATCGGCTCAAAAGATAAAACTCAGAGAGCAAAAAAAAGACAGGAA
Organism: Elainellales cyanobacterium; assembly: GCA_041746655.1. Classification (GTDB taxonomy): domain Bacteria; phylum Cyanobacteriota; class Cyanobacteriia; order Elainellales; family Elainellaceae; genus JBGTGR01. The sequence continues at coordinate 8,883 of JBGTGR010000076.1, forward strand.
TTTTGGGTTCCTGTCATCTACACGAAAGTAAGGGGGGCTTAGCTTCTAGGTCTTCTGAGTAGAACGCAAAGAACGCAGCAACAAGGTTTTAGAGGCGCTCATGCTCGCGAGGTGGGTCACCTTCGTAGGGCTGAACTCCTGAATTAGGATATTCATCATGGTTGGGGCTAAAGATTCTAGATGCGCCTTCCCAGACATATTGAAGAGTTTGCTGCAGGCGTTCAAAGATAGACATAATATCCACCCTCTCTATTGTGTTAATTCTCGATATCAATCCGATCCGAATCTGAGCTTTTGAAGATGAAGTAGCTTTCGTTTGGGTTTGGGCTTTTTATTATGTTTAAATTCTAATCCTTCCAAAAGTTGATCTTACTAAGTTGTTAGGCTTCTTTAGAATTGGAGTTTTATCTTCATTGAAATAGCTGTAAGGAAACAGCAGCAAGCAAGGTGGGGGCGATCGCAACAAGAATATACCTTCCCCCATCACAATTCAGCACTCTAGGCAAGCCTACCCCTACGCTGAAAATCACGTCTTAACTGTCTGGTCCATTCCTCCCAGCAGGCAGGCTGCTCCAAATGTTCTGTAACGTGTTATTCTAAAAGAGACCTGGACCCACGCGGTTACAACGCCCAAATCTTGTCAGGACCGGAAGGTAGCAGCAATACGGGATGCTTGTGACAGGCGTGGTCTCCGGGTCACTTTTTTTTAACCTTTTTTTAACCATAGTTCCCGGAACGAGCAGCAAAACGAGTAGGCAGACAGACAGATTTGCGCCTATGCTAGAGTCGTTCCCCTTAGCACGAAGGAGCCTTCTTAGCAATGGCTGGTTTCGGAGATTTAGTTCAAAAGGCATTTTATCTAGGCGTTGGCATTGCCTCTTACGCAGGTGAAAAGGCTGGCAGTACATTTGCCGATCTGCGCGTGCAGGCTCAAAAGCTAGCCGATGAAATGGTGGCGCGAGGCGAGATTACGGCAGACGAAGCCAAGCGCATGGTAGATGACATGGTGCGGCGGGCACAGGAAGCTCCAACAGCAGCCCCTCAACAGCCCCCTACCGAACCTCGACGCATTGAAATTTTGATGGATGAAGACGAAACCGAAACGGCACCTGATGGACAGGCCGTTGATAACCTGCGTCAAGAGGTTTCAAAGCTGCAGGAAGAACTGCGTCGGCTCCGACGCGACTAGAGATATCGCTGAGAAGTTTGTTCGGATCAGGCAATTATGGAAGGTTGGCAGCAAGATTGGTTTAAGGCTCTGGAGTCCGTGGCGGATGGAGTCGAAAAGTTTTTCCTGGATGTAACTCAGGACGTGAATGAGTTTCTTCAGGTGGTCGCTGAAGTTTCGGAGGAGTGGGTAGAACAGTTTGAGGAGTCGCTCGACACAGAGCTAGATCAATGGGACGAGCAGTTGGATGACTGGATTGAACCCATGTTGTTCACCTTCCTGGGGCTGGAGTCGGCGATCGATGACGCCATGCAGCCAGTCAATCAGACCGTTGATCCGATTCTGAACCAGCATCCGATCTGCATGGGTTGTCGCCACTATCATGGCCAAAACTATGGGGGCCATATGCTCGTTTGTGCAATGCATCCCTACGGCATCGTAGATGGCGCTGAAGACTGTCCAGATAAGGAGTTGCATCAGTGGATGAAGTCTGATTTCTCAGACGATAATTAGGCTGATTAAGGCCTGTCAATCTCAACTGTAGGCAGATTCAGAACCAGACTGCGCTTGTTACCATCCTTCTGATTACAGTCAGGAGTTGGTAATGGTAAAGGCCGTTATTTTTGATGTGGATGGCACCCTGGTGGACACGGTGGATCTCCATGCCCAGGCATGGCAGGACACGTTCAAAGAGTTTGGGCGAGAGGTAGACTTTGACAAAATTCGGCACCAAATTGGTAAAGGGGCCGATCAACTGATTCCAGTTTTCTTTTCTGAGGAAGAAGTGGAGCAGTTGGGAAAGCAGATGGCTGACCGCCGCTACGAAATTTACAAGGAACGGTACTTTTCTGAGGCTCAGGTTTTTCCAGAGGTTCGGGCTCTGTTTGAGCGGGTTAAAGCAGACAACAAGAAAATCGTGCTGTCGTCTTCAGCCAAAGATGAATCTTTGCAGCGCTATAAGGCCATGATGCAGGTTGAAGATTTGGTTGATGCAGAAACGGTTAGTGAGGATGCTGAGCAGTCCAAACCCGCTCCCGATATCTTTGAAGCGGCACTCCAAAAGCTAGAAGGCATCAGCCCCAATGAGGTGATGGTGGTGGGTGATTCTCCCTACGATGTTGAAGCGGCTAATGCGATCGCCTTACCTACTATTGGTGTGCTCTGCGGTGGTTTTTCGGAGGCGGAGTTGCGAGAGGCCGGCTGTATTGAAATTTACCAAGACCCGGCGGATTTACTGCGCTGTTACGCCAGCTCTCCTCTCGGCTCTGCTGAATAGTATGAAGCTGATATGAAGAGAAGGGTGTCTCAGTAAATTTTCGCTAATTTCGCTTAGGCAGAACACCTTTGTGGACGGAACTCCCAGAAAATTTGGATGACTTTCCAAAAAAGCACTATCCAAAAAAGCACCATGACCTGGGAAAACAAAATACAGTTTCGTCTGCAAATTGCTCGTCTGCAAATTGCCTTGAGTCTGGGAGCGATCGCGGCTGTTGGTATGGCTGTACCAGAGGCAGAGGCTGCTCTACTGGTCGGCAATACCAACGGCAACAATGTCGTAATTTTTGATGAACGCACAGGTCGGTTTGGTGGAGAGTTTATCTCAGCCGGAAGTGGAGGGCTTGTTTCTCCTGACGACATCGTGGTTGGGCCCGATGGAAACCTCTACATCAGCAGCGGAGACAATGTTTCGGGGGCAATCCTGCGCTATGACGGCAAAACGGGCCAGTTTTTAGGCCGATTTGACCAGGGTGGAATGTTGATGCGTCCCTATGGGTTGGCATTTGGACCTGACAATAATCTGTATGTCAGCAGTTTCCGGTCTGACGAGATCCTTCGCTACAACGGCCTGACAGGGGAATTTATCGATGTTTTTGCTGCCGGAACTGGAACGGCTGATGGTTTGAATGGTCCGAATGATTTACTGTTTGGGCCGGATGGTTTTCTCTATGTGACAACCCAGGGCAGCGTCGCTGATGGTCTGGGCGATATTAGTTTTGACTTTGAGAGTCAGGTGCTGCGCTACGATGTTGCCACTGGGGCTTCAACGGTTTTTGTGGCGCAACCTGAGCCTTCTCCCGATAGCTTTGGCTTTGTCAGTTTCTTGGGATTGGCCTTGGGACCAACGGGCGATTTGTTTGTGAGCGATTTTGCCAATGATATTCGCCGCTACAGCTTAGCAGGACAATTCTTGGGGCAGCTTCCGACAAACTATACGGGGACAGTTCCGAGCAGTAACTTTATAGGGAGCTTGACTTTCGACCCCAACAATTTTCTCTATACGGTCGGTTTTGATTTCACGGTGGGAGAGTTAGGTGCAATTTTGCGATTTGATGGGCTAACAGGAGAACCTTTACCCGCTGTTGGTCAAACCAGCTCGGTGTTTGTGCCAACTAATCCCAACCTGCTACGCCCGATTGGCATCACGTATGTGCCAATTGTCGTGCCCGAACCTACAACATCTTTTGGGTTAATGGCTTTGGGAGTGGGCGGGGCGATCGCCTCTCGATCTCGCAAGCGCTGTTCAACTCTTTGAATAGTTCCAGCAATAGTTTCACAAATAGGTTCACGACTTCTTCCGTAGGCCGCTGATTGGAATTGTCATACTCGGGTATTTACGTCATGTACCTGAGGGGGGAGAATGTTGGTTATTTACTTGTTAAGGGCATCTTAAGAAACTATCACTTGGCCCTTACTTCTGAATAGCCAGCCGTCCACCCACTTTGCAATCCAGATGACGCAGCCTTTAAGCCACTTACAGGAATGGGAAAAACGCCGGAGTCAGGCCGCAAGCCTCTATCGGCGTGGGGAGATTGAGCAGTACCTAAAGCTTTCTGAGGAGAATCTGAAGCTATCTCAGATTATGGACGATCGCCCCAAAGAGGGTCATGCGCTCAATGATATTGGTTTAGCCTATCTCAACTTGCAGCAGCCGCAGCGGGCGCTTGAGTTTTTCCATCGAGCTTTTATGATTGCTGAAACGATCGACTCTCAACAAACAGAAGCGATCGCCCTCAGCAATCTAGGCTCAACCTACAGTGCTTTAGGTCAGTGTTCTCAGGCGCTCAAGTTTTTTGAACGTGCCTTACCCATGTTTCGGGCGTTGGCCGATCAGGCTGGGGAAGCTTCGACTCTCAACGATGTGGCACTGCTCTATGCCCGACTAGGAGAACCCAAACGGGCCTTGCTGCTCCATCAGCAGATTCTATCGATTCGGCGGTGCTTGGGCGACTTGACGGGTGAAGCCATTACCCTTAACAACCTTGGCTTTACCTACAACACCCTGGGAGACACTCAGAAGGCGCTAGAAATCTTCAATCAGGTGTTACCCATCCAGCGTGCTTTGAAAAACCGCCTAGGGGAAGCAACCACCCTCAACAACATTGCATCGGTGCATAGCGACTTGGGAGAACCCAAGCAAGCCCTCCTCCTCTATCACCAGATTTTGCTCACTCGTCAAGATTTGGGCGATCGCCTCGGAGAAGCGACCACCTTAAACAACATTGGTTTTAGCTACAGCCGATTGAGTCTGTTTAAGCAAGCGCTGAAGTTTTATAACCAGGCGATCGCCATCTATCGAGAAATGGGCGATCGCCCCGGTGAAATCACCACGCTGCTCAACATCGGCTCTGTGTATGCCAGCATCAGCCAAAAAGATTGGGCCTACTCGTTTTACCGAAACGCCCAAGAACTGGTAGAGCAAATCGATCATCAGCCGCTGGCTGAGAAGGTGCAAAGCCTCCTGAACTCTCTTTATTAGAGGATTAGAGGGAGGATAAGGCGTACTAGAGACAAGGCAGCCAAGATGCCACTACGCTGGGGTCAGCTCCAGCCGTTGAGCCAGTTCTGTGTCGAGGGTTGCAGCGACTTGCTTGAGACTAACTGGCTTGATGAGATAAGAAGATACACCTAGAGAGTAGGCTTGTTGTCGAGAAGACTCCATAACGTCGGCAGACAAAACGACAACAGGCAGGTCGCACCAGTAAGACTGTCTCAATTGCTTCAGCAACGTTAAGCCATCCACTCCAGGCAGTTTCAAATCAAGCAATAACAAATTGGGTCGAAAGCTGGCGATCGCCTCCCAAAACTTTTCTCCGTCTGGCAGACAGAGAAGATTGTATCCATGAAATTGTAGGATTTTTCGGGTGGCTTCACGATGGAGGTTGTTGTCTTCGATGAAAAGGATGCGTCTTTCCATAGGATATTTTCTATGAAGCATATAGTCAGACCAAATTAAGGTTGCCGCTTTGCCGCACAACCTATCACCCATCTCAACTTTTGCCTTCAAGGAACCACAGCTTAGTATAAGGGGTACTTCTTAGAACAGAAGTGATAAAAAACACATTTGTAGGGTTTCCTCCGTGCTCTGTTTGAAGTTCTAAAGAAGTCCCTGTTAGTTTTGGTGAAAACAACTATAATTGCAAGTAGTTATAAGCAAATAACCACCTTCTGCCCAAACGGATTGATCTGCCTGTGTTTGCAACTACCTTTTCCCGTCCGTCTTCCGCTCCGGCACTGCCTTCAGATTTATTTGCAGCGATCGCTGATCTCAAGCGAGAGCTCAACGCTGTGGTTCTGGCTCACTATTACCAAGACCCCGATATTCAAGATGTCGCAGATTATATCGGTGATTCTCTAGGCCTTTCCCGGCAAGCGGCGGACACCGATGCTGAGGTGATTGTGTTTGCGGGTGTTCACTTTATGGCAGAGACAGCCAAAATTTTGAACCCCAACAAGCTGGTGCTGCTGCCGGATCTTGATGCAGGTTGCTCGCTCGCTGATAGCTGCCCACCCCAAGCATTTGCTGAGTTTAAGGCTGCCCATCCCGGCCATCTGGTGGTGTCCTACATCAACTGCACTGCCGAAATTAAGGCAATGAGTGACATCATTTGCACCAGCTCCAACGCCGTCAACCTGATTAATCAGATTCCTGAAGATCAGCCGATTATCTTTGCGCCCGACCAAAATCTAGGCCGCTATGTGATGGCTCAAACAGGGCGAGACTTAGTCCTTTGGCAGGGAAGCTGCATCGTGCATGAAACTTTCTCTGAGAAAAGAATCGTGCAGCTCCAGGTCGAGCATCCCCAGGCAGAAGTGATTGCTCACCCCGAATGCGAACCTGCCGTGCTGCGCCATGCTAGCTATATTGGGTCTACTACGGCTTTGCTGAAGTACTGCCAGACGAGTGCTAGTTCAGAATTTATTGTGGCAACCGAACCCGGCATCATTCACCAGATGCAGAAAGAGGAGCCGACCAAGCACTTTATTCCTGCCCCGGCTATCAATAACTGCGCTTGCAACGAGTGTCCTCACATGCGTCTCAATACGCTGGAGAAACTCTACCTGGCCATGAAAAACCGTACCCCTGAAATTACGCTTCCCGAACCGATTCGGCTAGCAGCGCTCCGGCCTATTCAACGCATGTTGGAGATGAGCTAGCCATAAGGGAGTAGACATGCAGAATAAGGGCGTTTCGCCAGACGCCCCAATGTCAGCATTGAGAGATGATGAACTAGTGTAGTGAACTAGTGTGGCGATCGCCCCAATTTTCTCCTAGTCAGCCTGCATGTACTCTTCGAGCTGTCGAGACAGCAGATCTACGAGTCCGTTCGGTTGATCACCGCCTGACTCCACTTCAGACTCGATCCGTTTGACGGTTTCAGGGGGAAGCTCTAACAACTGCACCAGCTTTTGGTAAGCAGCGGCTTCATCCATATTGATGTTGGGTTCCTCTGGCGTGCGAGCACTTGCCTGAATCACTTCGTATCCTAGTTTCAACACCAGTTCCCGATCTTCAGTGCGCTGAATTTTTGGCGTCAGCTCTTCCAAAGGAATATCCTGCATCATGTAGTCGCGCAACTCTTCCCGGAGTTGCTGTTGCTGCGGTGCATCCGCTGCAAACATACCGCTGAAGCGATCGAGCATTAGATCAACCTCTTCAGACGACAGTTCGCCGTCAGACCAAGCCATCGCAGTGATGATCCGCAGCAGGTTCATCTGACGAGGTGAGATGGAGGGTGGGGGTGGGGTTTGTAGTGCCATAAGCATCTCCTGCTAGATTGCAGCCAAGCGTTTGAAGTCCGTCTGTCTAGTAACCTTATACAAGCAGGAAACCGGATGGGAATTAACCTTAAGCTTATTGTTCGGAGTCGGTTACAGTTTGTGATGTCTCCTGCTCAGGGGCGAGGGGGCGATCGCTCTCCAAGTCTTCTCAGCCCGCTAATTCTCTCAGCCTACTAATTCTCTCAGCCCGCTCCTAATCAAGTGCCGTGGGTGCAATCCCTAGCCAGCCCATCAAATTTTGAGTTTGAGTCGGGGAAGGTTGCTCGACAGCCACTAGCTGATAACGGGCTGGCTGCGGTTCGCTCAGGGTGAGGGTGTGAGTTTTAAGCTCGTCCTGGTGAAATACAGTGAGCCGAACTGTGTCGCCCGGTTGGTAGTCCTTGAGGCGATCGCCCAGTTGGTCCGCTGTCACCCGTAGGCCATTGAGCGCCAGCAACTCATCGCCAGCATCCACACCTGCTTGGTGAGCTGGAGAACCTGCCACCACCGAGCGAATCAACTCCTGTCCCCGGTCGGTCTTGGCGACAACACCCAGAAAAGGCGGCATTTCATCGTCCTTCACTGGCTCTAGCTTTAGCCCAAACGGCTCTAGATACTGATCAAACGGGAGATCTTCGGTGCCATCTAAGTAGCGATGGAAAAAGTCGGAAAGATCTAGGTCAGCCACCGATTCAATGACGGCCTGAAGCTGCTCTGGCGTAAAGCCGACTTCTGCTTTGCCAAACTGCTGCCACATCTGTCGCATGACATCATCGAGCGATCGCTGATTTTGGTGGCGCTCCCGAATGATCAGGTCTAGCAGCAGCGAAACCATCGCCCCCTTTAAGTAGTAAGAGATTTGCGAATTGTCGCTGTTGGCATCCCGTCGATAAAGTTTAATCCAGGCATCAAAGCTAGATTCACTTAGGGGTTGCACCCGCCGTCCCGGAATTAACAAAAATCGAGTGATTTCTTGAGAAACCGTTTTGATCAGCGCTTTTACATCACAGATTTTGGCCCGGAAGGGAATGAACAAATCGTAGTAGCTAGTCGTCCCTTCGCTAAACCACAGGGATGGCGTGTAGTTTTCGGCCTCATAGTCAAACACCTCTAGCGCCTTAGGCCGGATCCGCTTGACGTTCCAGAGGTGAAAAAACTCATGAGCCACAAGCTGCATAAAGCGTTGATATTTCTCCTTTGCTCTGAAGCCCAAACGCGGGTAGTTTAGAGAGCAAGAATACTTGTGTTCCAGACCGCCAAATCCTTGGGCAGACAGATGCAGGAGGAAAAGGTAGCGATCGTAGGGTAGCCCCCCAAACAGGTCTGCCTCAACCTGAATGACTTTGCGCGTATCCGCAATGATCCGCTCGGGGTCGGCATTGCCCTCTCCCCAAATAGCGAGTTGGTGGGGTTTACCCATCACCTCAAACTCATATAGTTGATGGCTACCCACCTCAAACGGACTATCAACCAGCGTATCGAAGTCGTCAGCCTCAAAGGTGTTGGGCTGTTCTGCAACGGCAGGCAAACTGGTCGTCACGCGCCACTCAGCTTGAGGCGGAGTGACTGTAACCTGGATTGACTGACGCTCAAATCCAGGCAAGTAGAAAAATAGCGCCGCACCATTAAAATAGCCGTGGCTGCTGTCTAGGTGGTTGGTTCTGACTGTGAGTTCGTTGGCAAAGACGCGATATTGAATCGTGAGATCGCGCGCGTCCTGCGTCTGAACCTGCCAGTGATTTTTGCTGAGTTTGCGCCAAGCTAAGGAAGACGCCCCCTGTGCTGAGAAGTCTTGAAGATGACGCGCATATTCTCGAACCAGATAAGAACCGGGTGTCCACACGGGCATCCTCAAATCCAGCACTTCTGACTGCCACCCTGTCACCTGCAGAGTCACCTCAAATAGGTGAGAGGCCGGCTGCGGCATCGTTACATAGTAGTGAAGGGTTACACCCGTTTGCAGTCCAGCAGGGGGACGGATCTGAGTTGCTTCTGTCATAGATTCTAAGGTCGGGTCTAAAGTCGGGATGATTTCAGCTAGAAGGCTTTCAATAGCAAGCTATTGCTGAATCATAGCGAACTGCTGTCAGCATCCGCGACTTTTGGACATCAGACGGGTGTCTAGCCTTTAAACTTTCCCCGCTAGATGCGTCAACTGCTTAAGGTTGGTCAGGTAAAGCGCCTGCTTGGCCGGATTGATTTTAATCCACCCTTTGCTGTCTAGCTTATCCATGATTTTGGCGGCATCCCCAACGTGAATGTCTGTCACATCCGCTAAATCTTTGATGGGAATATTGAAAATTTCAGTCCCATATTCGCCAGGACGGCCATAGTTTTCGCCGAGGGCAACCAGTGTATTGGCCAGCTTGATGGCGGGTGGCTGGTGCCGGAGCTGAAAGCGGAAGTTGGTCTGCCGGAGCCGCCTCACCATCAGCTGCAACATCCGGTGATGAAGCTGTGAATCTTTGAAGAGGGTTTGAATGAAGCGTTGAGCCGAAATACTCAGCAGCTTGACTGTCGAAAGGGAGACTACATCGGTGGAGCGGGGCGATTCATCTAGAATCGCCATTTCGCCAAAAAAGTCTCCCTGCCCCAAAATTGCCAATGTGACAAAATCTTCACCCGCATGACGGCGAACCTTGACCCATCCCGACTCAATGAAATAAACCGCGTTGCCCCAAGCATCTTCCATCAAAACGGCGCGATCGCCTGGATATTCGTGCTCAACAGCAATGGGCAGCAGCCACTCTAAGGTTTCTGGGCTGGCAGCATTAAATAACGGGAAAAGCTCACTAAAAGCTTCAATCTGCATGAAAAGTAGTTAAGGGTAGGAATGAAACATATTCCCGCAAGTTAGGGCTTCTTTTCAAGGAGAAAGGGGAAACCTGGCACTTTAAGCGAACGGGGTAGATGCGCTACCGTCTCAACTATAGTACCCAGGAACCCTGAAAAACCTTCAAACTTCTGATTGAGGGGGCAAATCTAAGTTGGCCGATTCAATTCGTTTTTCCAAATATCCGTTTTTCTAAATACTGGCCAATCATCTGCTGCTCACCCGCTCGACTGATGATCGTTTGTCTGGTTCGGTACTTTTGGCCAATCAGTCTCAGCTCTTCCTCAAAGACAGAGCCTTTGTACTCGGTCTTGAGACAGAGTGTATCGGAGTTGGTGATGGAGTAGTCTGCGGTGACAGGTTGGGGGGTAGCAAAGCCGCGATCGCGATAGAGCTGATCTCCCAAAGCTCCAAATAGCGTCGAGCCGCGCGATTGCTTCTTGCCAGAGACCGAGTCTGTGCTGTCCCAGCTCACTTCAGCGCCGCATACGAGTAGGTTAAGACCAGAGAGTTGATGCAGCTGGGCCAACTGCTGTAGTTGGGGACAACCCTGCTCCAAAAAATGAATCGTGACTAGGCTGACCATCTCTTTCACATCGCCATCTGGCAGTGTATAGTAGCGCCGTTCTGATCGCCAGTGGCCTGCAGATTGCCTAAAAAACTGGGTAATCCGCAATTCATCTGTGGTTTGGGTTGAGCCTGGAAACACTGACACTCAAGATTCCTCATCTACAACGATCGTTTAACTTCCTCACGCACTGACTAGAGTTCAGAGGTCGCTTTTGTTATTATTCTTAACACTATAAACACTATAAATCATCCTGTCCTGAAACTACCGCAGGTTCAGAGTATTCTTTCTGAGGTGTTCCTCTTGTGAGAATTGCCTTCTGACGAACTCACCCGCGAAGTAAATGAAGCTCTACCAGCAAATTCCGATCCTGGAATGTGGAGAACCTCTGGTGCCGATTCCATTGGATCGGTTTGCGCTAGAGTGCCCTCATCCCTACGAAAAACTCTCAGCTCCTTACGGCTCTAAATCTCCTTACTACCTGAGACAGTCTGTTTTAGAACGGCTAATCGAAGCCCAAACATATCTCCAGCAGCATTATCCAGACTGGTGGATTCAGATTTTTGATGCCTATCGCCCGATCGCTGTGCAGCAGTTTATGGTGGACTATACCTTTTCAGAAACGGTCAAGGCCCAAAAGCTAAACCCAACCCAGCTAACGCCGACTCAGCAGCAAGCCATTTTAGAGCAGGTCTATCAGTTTTGGGCAGTGCCTAGTTTCGACCCCAATTTACCGCCGCCACATAGCACTGGGGCTGCTGTCGATGTAACGCTAGTGGATGGGCAGGGGCAGGCGATCGCCATGGGTTCTCTCATCGATGAGATTTCGCCCCGCTCTTACCCTGACTACTATTCCCCAGGTCTGGCTCTGGCCTCCGAGGAGACTCTAGTTTTTCACCAAAATCGTCAACTGCTGCGAATGGTGATGACTAGGGCTGGATTTCGCCAGCATCCTCATGAGTGGTGGCATTTCTCCTGGGGCGATCAGATGTGGGCTTGGCAGATGAACTTAGAGCAAATGGAGACGATGTTGGTTGCTCAATATGGTGCTGCTGAACCCTGAGACCATGCGCTGAATGGAGCTTCGGCTTCGAGTAGGCTCAACCCGCTGCGTCTTCACTCCTGCAGTAGGTGTTGATTTCATTTACAAGCGGCCCCTCTTGGTTGGTCGCAGTCTCGAGAGCGTTGTATGCCTCTTGGGCTGCGTTTGTATTCTGTTGCTCAACCGCACTGACTAAGCTACGGGTGGCCTGACTCGTTTCGATGTAGAGGCTAACAAATCGATTTTGGTAACGCTGCAACTGTTCGTCATCTAGGCTGACACTCTCTAGACTGTTAGCAGCTTGATCGGTTGTGTTAGCAATTTCCTCCAACGCCTCCACTTCTTCAGGGGCAAAATTTTGGGTCACAGTTTCGACTTGGTTCACGGCTTGATTGGCGACTTCAATCAGGCGATTGCATTGAGCGATTCTATTGTTGGCGCTGCAGCCAGCTACGATAGCGCTTGTCAAAACAGTGACTGCGACGGTTGATCGAATCCGAAAAGACATCCCTGCACTCCTAAATGGCTGACAAATGACTTCCTCCTAGGTATCCAGAGGATTGAGGCGAGTCATTTCCCAAGTCGTATAGGTGCCGACGGGGCTCCAAAGCAAGTAGGGAACCAACAAGAGCGTTGCCCACCTCGAAATAGGCCAAACCAGCACAGCTAATAGGATAGCGAAAAAGAAACCCGTTGCTCCAATTAAGGTTCCTACCCGTAAACTTCGCAGGGCAAACATAACGGGATTGTAAGCCAGTGTGACGACTTCTAGCAGCAGATAGCCTCCCATCAGTAGCCAGGTGCGGGTGCTGCCTGGATCGGCTTCCCAGACGATGAACGCTGACCAGGCTCCACAAATGAAGACGATCGTCCAGATGATAGGAATCAAAGACTCAAATGTCAGCCACTGAGGTCGCCTCAACCGCTTAAACCAAGCTGTTCCGCCCGGTGGGGCGATACTGCCGCCGATCGCCCCCAACAGCAACGCAATGCCGCCAATCACTATCCAAGATGGAATCATGCTGCCTCAACCTAAAAGATTTCTGGCTCGCGGATATCTGTAGAGCGCAAGCCAGAATGATTTTTGCAGGTTGGGCACAGGTTGTAATCAATCCTGGGGGTTATCTGCTTCTAGCCGAAGATGCTGCCAAAGAACTCAACGGCTTCTTTGAGGGCGGCAATAAACACATCAATTTCTTCTTGAGTGTTGTAGAAGTAGAGGCTGGCTCTAGCAGTTGACTGAGCGCCAATGTGGCGATGCAACGGCTGTGTGCAGTGATGGCCAGCTCGAATGGCGACACCTGCTTGATCCAGAATAGTGGAAAGGTCGTGCGGATGGACTGCCCCAGTGGTAAAAGAGGCGAGTGCGGCTCTCCCTGACCCATCTGCATGAGGTTGAGGTCCGTAGATTGAGATCTCGGGGATTTGCTGCAGTTGCTTGAACAGGTAGGCGGTCAGTTCTTGCTCGTAGGTGTGGATTTTATCCATGCCAATGGCCGAAAGATAATCGACAGCAGCTCCTAGGGCGATCGCCTCTGCAATGGCCGGAGTGCCTGCCTCAAACTTGTGGGGCAGATCAGCATAGGTGGCATGGTCGAGAAACACATCCGCGATCATTTCTCCTCCGCCCATAAAGGGAGACATCGACCGCAGTAGATCGAGCTTGCCGTAGAGGAAGCCAATTCCGGTTGGGGCACACATTTTGTGGCCAGATGCAACCAGCCAATCACAGTCGATCGCCTGCACATCAATCGGCATGTGGGGGACGCTCTGGCAAGCATCGATCAAGACTTTTGCGCCCTGTTGGTGAGCTAAGCGGGTAATTTCCTCGACCGGATTGATACAGCCCAGTGTGTTGGAAACATGCACTACTGAGACGAGTTTAGTTCGATCTGAAAGTAAAGTTTTGAATTGCTCTAGGTCAAACTCTTGAGTGTCGGTCAGCTCCACAAACTTGAGGACAGCTCCGGTGCGCTGTGCAATTATCTGCCAGGGAATCAGGTTGCTGTGGTGCTCCATCACCGAGAGAATGATTTCATTTCCCGATTGGAGTGTGCTCAATCCCCAGGCGTAAGCTACTAAGTTGATGGCTTCAGTCGCGTTGCGGGTGTAAACAATTTCTTGCCGAGAGGCTGCATTGACGAAGGCCGCCACTTTATCTCTCGCCCCTTCGTAGGCGTCGGTAGCCCGTGCGCTGAGGGTATGCACGCCCCGATGCACATTGGCGTTGTCCCGCTCGTAGTAGTGCTGGAGTGCCTGCAATACGGCAATCGGCTTTTGGGAGGTGGCCGCGTTGTCGAGGTAAACCAACGGCTTGTCGTGGATTTCCTGGTGCAGGATGGGGAAGTCGGGACGGACTTTTACAGCAAGACTTTTTTCTTGGGTAACAGTCATGGCTACAGCAGTGAAGGGTGAGGAAGGAAGGGGCGATCGCAAGGATCTAACCCTAGAGCAGACCTCGCAGTGAGATCTGTCTGGGTTTATTCAGTTTGGGCGGAAACCGTCTGAGAGAGCGAATCTCGCAGAGAGTCAATCGGCAATTGGCTGATGACTTCGAAGGCAAAGGCGTAGATCAGTAAGCTCTGGGCACTGTCTGCATCAATGCCTCGGCTTTGCAGATAAAAGACTTCATCTGAGTCGAGTTGGCTAACTGTTGCGCCGTGGGTACATTTGACGTTGTCAGCCACGATTTCAAGCTGGGGCTTGGTGTCAACTCTGGCCTTTGGAGAGAGCAGCAAATTCCGGTTGAGCTGGCCTGCATCAGTGAGCTGAGCCGCTTGTGGTACCGAAACCTTACCGTTAAACACGGCATGGGCTCTATCATCTACGATACATTTGTGCAGTTGTTGGCTGCTGCCGTGGGGTTTGGCGTAGGCAATCAGGCTGTGGGTATCAGCCAGCTGTTCTCCGCCAATTAGGGTCAACCCGTTCAAGACGGTGTGAGTCTGCTCCCCGGTCTGGAAAACATCCAGATTGTGGCGAGATAGCTTTGCACCCAGGCTAATTGCGTTGCAGGTATAGCGAGAGTCACGCGCCTGAGAAACAACAGTTTTCCCGATGTGGAAGGCATCAGGGCGATCGCGCTGGATCCGGCTATGGTTGACTTGGGCATTTTCGTCTACCCAGATTTCGGTGACGGTGTTGGTGAAGTAGGGGCCTGGGGCGATCGCCCCATAGTCTTCCACCAGCGTCAATGAACTGTTGGACTCAGCAACTACCAAGCAGCGAGGATGAGAAACCGTCGGGGCTGATTCTGGTAGCGAGAGAAACAGGAGATGAATCGGTGTCTCAACCTCTAGGTTTTTCGGCACCCAGACAATCGCTGCGTCAGTAAAGCTGGCCGTATTTAGCGCTGTAAAGACTTCCTCTGCTCCGGGCTGCTGAGCCAGATATTGACTCAGGCGAGACTGAATGGGCTGTAGCTTTGGATCAGACAGATTGCCGACCTGAATGCCCTCTGGCAAATCTGCCGTGGCAGACAACTCAGGCGCGTAGACACCGTTGATGAATACCAGACGACTATTAGCAGCTTCGGGTAATGTTAGTGCGGCCAAGTCTTGCAGGCTAGCTTGGGGCGATCGCGAGCCCACCTCAAACTCCGTCTTCACCAGTGCAGACAGATCAGTAAACCGCCATTCCTCATCGCGAGTGGAAGGAATAGATGCAGCCTGAAGCTGATCAGCAGCCTGATTGCGAAGCTTCTGGAGCCATACAGCAGCAGAGCCTAGCCCCTGCTCATTGAGATTTGACCGCTGACGGAGCAAACTGGCTAAACAAGCCTTCCGTTCAGTAGCCGCTGTCGTCGCCAAATTGAGCGTAGAGGAGACTTGAATACTCATTACACCCCGACCTCAATCGCATTCTCTGCAATCACCCACTCATAGCCCCGAGACTCTAGCTCCAGTGCTAAATCTTTCGTGCCAGTGGTCAAAATTCGGCCTGCATCCATCACATGCACAAAATCGGGCACGATATAGTTGAGCAGCCGCTGGTAATGGGTAATCAAAATCGTGGCGTTTTCCGGCTTCGCCAACTGATTAACCCCGTTGGCCACAATCTTCAAGGCATCGATATCGAGACCTGAATCAGTTTCATCCAAGATCGCCAGCGTCGGGTCCAGCAAAGCCATTTGCAGAATTTCGTTCCGCTTCTTCTCTCCACCAGAAAAGCCTTCATTGACGCTGCGGGTCAAGAAACTGGGGTCCATCTTGACGACATCTAGCCTTTCCCGCACCAGTTCATCGAAGTCAAAAGCATCTAGCTCCTCTAGTCCTTGGTGCTTGCAGCGAGAGTTGTAAGCCACTCGCAAAAAGTCTAGATTGCTGACGCCAGGAATTTCCAGCGGATACTGAAAGGCCAGAAACACCCCTGATCTGGCTCGTTCTTCTGCCTCTAGCTCCAGCAGATTTTTTCCCTGAAACAGGATTTCTCCCCCCGTCACTTCATAGTCGG
This sequence comes from Elainellales cyanobacterium, assembly GCA_041746655.1. Taxonomy (GTDB): domain Bacteria; phylum Cyanobacteriota; class Cyanobacteriia; order Elainellales; family Elainellaceae; genus JBGTGR01. The sequence goes on from JBGTGR010000076.1 coordinate 24,985, forward strand.
GGTGCCCTGCCAAAATTTTGGAGAAGGTGCTTTTCCCAGAACCATTCGGTCCCATAATGGCGTGGATTTCTCCCGCCTTCACTTCCAAATTGAGGCCTTTGAGAATTTGCGTGCCATCCACTGAAGCCGTCAAATCCCGAACTGACAGTACGACTTCACTACCTTCAATAATCATGCTCGTTTAACCCACAGTTCCTTCTAACTTCAAGCTCAGCAAGCGATCGGCCTCGACTGCAAACTCCATTGGCAGCTGACTAAACACATCTTTACAGAAGCCGCTGATCATCATTGAAATCGCGTCCTCCATTGAGATGCCGCGCTGCAAGAAGTAGAAGAGCTGATCTTCTCCAATCTTCGAGGTAGAAGCTTCGTGCTCCACCTGGGCGTTGTTGTTTTGCACCTGGATGTAAGGGAAGGTGTTTGCCCCTGCCGTATCACCAATCAGCATCGAGTCACACTGGGAATAGTTACGCGCCCCAGATGCATTTGGGCCAATCTTGACGAGGCCACGATAGCTGTTTTGCGATCGCCCCGCTGAAATACCCTTCGACACAATTGTGCTGCGGGTGTTCTTACCAATGTGAACCATCTTGGTGCCCGTATCAGCCTGCTGCATGTTGTTGGTCAGCGCTACCGAATAAAACTCACCCACAGAGTTGTCACCCACCAGCAAACAGCTTGGGTACTTCCAAGTAATGGCAGATCCGGTTTCAACCTGTGTCCAAGAAATTTTGGAGTTGACGCCCTTACACAGACCGCGCTTAGTGACGAAATTGTAGATTCCGCCTTTGCCGTTTTCGTCTCCGGCAAACCAGTTTTGCACCGTAGAATACTTGATTTCTGCATTATCCAGCGCCACCAGTTCAACCACCGCTGCGTGCAGCTGATTGGTATCAAACATGGGGGCGGTGCAGCCTTCTAGATAGGTGACAGAGCCACCTTCTTCGGCAACGATCAGCGTCCGCTCAAACTGCCCCGAATCTCCGTTATTAATCCGGAAGTAGGTAGACAGATCCATCGGGCACTTGACACCCTTGGGAATGTAGACAAATGAACCGTCGCTAAACACTGCGGCATTGAGGGCCGCAAAGTAGTTGTCACCCGCCGGAACGACGCTGCCCAAATACTTCTGCACCAGGTCAGGATGCTCTTGCAGTGCTTCTGAGATCGAGCAGAAGATAACACCTTCTTCCGCTAGCTTGTCTTTGAAGGTGGTTGCCACTGAAACGCTGTCGAAGATCGCGTCTACCGCAACGTTAGACAGCCGCTTTTGCTCTGACAAGGGAATCCCTAGCTTCTCGAAGGTTTCCAGCAGGGTGGGGTCAACCTCGTCTAGGCTGCCGAGCTGCTCTTTTTTCTTCGGAGCAGAGTAGTAGACGATGTTTTGGTAATCAATAGCCGGATAGTTGACATGAGCCCATTCTGGCTCAACCATCTTCAGCCACTGACGATAGGCTTTGAGTCGAAACTCCAACATGAACTCCGGCTCATTCTTTTTGAGGGAGATCATGCGGACAACATCTTCACTCAGCCCCCGTGGAATCGAGTCTGACTCAATGTCGGTCACAAACCCGTATTTATAGGGCTGATTAACTAGGGATTTAACCGTTGCAGTCATGGGTAATGTTCTCTCTCAACAAAGTTTTGAGTTTTGAATTTGAGCTATGAGTTCGCCAACTTTCAATTCAAAACTCATAACTCAAAGCGGGATTTAATATTGGTTTGTCGTCGATCGAATTTCTTCAAACGAAATATCTTGCTTGTCACCTGCAAAGTCGTTGTCGGATGTGAGGAACAGCATACAGTGGCACTCTTTGCGCTCGCGCATGGGCACACAGGGGCAGTTCCAGAAGGCAGCTGCCACTTCTGCTTCTTTGTCTTCATAGTGGCGGCAGGGACAGAGGGGAGCGCCTAACTCATCCTTATGCTTTGCCAAGCCCTCGATGACGACGGCTGTAACACCGGGATCTACACAAAAGTAAGTGCCAGTCCGTTTGGCGTAGGTTTCAGAAAAATGCCGCATTGCCTCCAGGCTTTTTTCCGTTGCTTGTTGGGTCTGATCAGATGTGTTCATGAGACAGGACGACAGGACAGCCAATAACTTCTATAATTAAAACAACTTTACTGTTGCTTAACTTAATTGTAGATTACTTTAGCAACAACAAAGTTGTCAAAGTCAATTTTAGGCTTTTTTCGGTTTGTTGTTCGCACTGTCAGCGTTGATTTTTAGGAAGACGATGGCCACTACGCACCAACCTTCCACTAAGCAGGACATCCTGCATCATCTGTTGAAGCAAAGTCAAGCTAGTGCACAGGAGTTGGCTGAACATCTAGATATCACTCCTCAGGCCATTCGTCGCCACCTTAAAGATCTGGAAACGGAAGGGCTGATCGAGCATTGTACGGTGCAAACGGGTATGGGGCGGCCCCATCATCTATATAAGCTGACGAAACAAGGGCGCGATCGCCTGCCTGAGCGCTATGACGAGTTTGCGATTTCTCTGCTCGATACGCTGGCTGAAACAGTAGGCCCCGAGCAGGTTGGTTCAATTTTGCGGAAGCAGTGGGAGCGAAAAGCCCAGGAATATCGGGAGCGGGTGGGCACAGGCCCATTAGAGGAGCGCGTTGCCAATCTTGTTGAGATGCGTAAGGCCGAAGGCTATATGGCAGAATGGCATCCGGTAGACCCAGAAACTCCAACCGATGTCCGCTCCTTTGTCGTGACAGAGTACAACTGTGCGATTTCCCACATTGCTGAGTCGTTTCCTAGCGTCTGCGGCCATGAGCTAGAAATGTTTGGTGCGGCCCTGCCCGATTGCCAGGTCGAGAGGACGCATTGGCTGGTGCATGGAGAGCATCGCTGTGGATATCTGATCCGAGCAAGGTAGCTTGTGGCCTTTCAAGAATTTGCCCGCAATTCCCTGCCCGGATCTAAGATTGGGATTGCTGGCCAACTGCTGAAATATGACTGGATTCCCATCATCACCGATTGAGTTTCTCACGCCAGAAGAGTCGGCTGAGGTCGATAAGGCATTGCTCTCTTCGCGAGAAAAGTTTTCGACACGGGTCGCGATTTATTCGTTGCGATCGCTCAAGCAAATTTCCCAAGAGCAGAATATTCCTATCTCAGATGTCACTCAAGACCAAGTGCTAGAGCTGGTCGAACGAGAGCAGCAGCAAACAACGCCTGTTGGTTTAGAAACAGACGATTCTTTCAAGCACTTCTTTACACATCTGGTGATGTCTTCACTGCGACCGCTACATCGAATTGCGCAAGAAACTCAGACTCCGCTCGAAGAACTGACACTAGAGCAGGTCATTGCCTGGTTTGAGCAAGAAGCCAAAAGACGGATTGAACAAGGCAACGATCCGGCTTCTCCAACTTGATCGATGCCTTTCTTTTCCCTCAGAAAAGACTTTTTCCTACGCTTTTGGACAGATGAATTGACATTGAGGCTAAGCCACCCTGATGGGTAAGAATTTAATGGAGATTTTGTTATGGTTGCTACTGGCAACAATCGCGCCATCAGCGATCTGGAATTTGATCTGGTGACAGTCCTCAAGGACAAGTCTGAAGCGTTACAAGCTTACGACCAATATATCGAGGATGCGCGCCAACTCGGATCTCAGCCCTGCGCTGAACTTTTCCAAAAGCTGCAACAGGAAGACATGCGGCACGCTGAAGAAGTGCGCCGTCATCTCAAAGAAGTGATGGAAAAAGGCAAGATGTAATCTGCCAAGTTTCCTCAACTTTTAGGTGCTGATAATTTAAAGCCAAATGAGCCCAAGGGGGTACGGTCAATTGCCGTGCCCTTTTATTTGCCTTCCAGTGCAGCAAGGACTGCCTTGGGAGAGAGCTTGTCTTTAAACCAAATCACCCGTGCCGGAGTCTCACCCACTTTTACGCCTGCCTTCTCTAAATTGAGCCGTTCTGAAATGGCCAAAATCAAGTCGTCGCGCTCAGATTGTCGCACTTGGGAGAATTTCTTGCGGAGATACTCTGGTCGCCAATAGCCCACAATTTCTAGCAAGAAAGAGCGACCGTCGGGATGCACCAACCGAAAATCGGGAATCATGACACTGCCAGGAATCGGAATCAGATCGACTTCTCGTTCGAGCTGCCACTCCGACTTGAGCCCATCCCAGCGATCGGCAAAGGAGGCTTCCAACATGCTGTCGTAGGGTTTGCCCGGTGGGTAATGGGTGACGAGGCTGCAGTCAGAAGCCAAACTAAAGCGGCGCGTTTTGGTGGTGTTGGTGTAGCTGTCGCGGATTTGCAGATCGGCTACCAGATTCCACTTGGTGACGTGCAGCAGAGCCGGAATCAGCTTGGCAATGTCGAGCCCGTAGCGGGTACTGGCCTTGAATAGGCTGGTAGGGCCGTCAATTTTGATGGTGAAGCCGTGGTCTGCATCGCCTTCAATGTAAGCCATGAGGCCAAACAGCTTGAGATAGCGAAACAGCAGCTTGTACTCCCCCGGATCGTTGCGGTGAGCATTGATTAAGATGTGGCTGGCTTTATAAAAAATGCCCTGCACCTGAGACAGATTGTAGCGATGGAGGAGGGCTTCAGGCGTCGGAGCCTCGAACTCAGTCAAAATTCGGTTTTCGGCCAGATCGGCATACAGCCCCCGCTGGATCTGCTCGGGTAAGACCTCATGCTCTAACTCCTGGCTGAGCTGATCGGCGACAGTTCCCAATGTGGTTGCTGCCATGCTTGGGAGAGGAGCTGCTTGAGCCGCCAGAGCAAAGACCCGTTGCCTTAGTAGCTGAGGATCTAACGGACTGACAATCTCAAAGGTGCTAAAGCTGCTTTTGAGCAGGTGGGCAAGCCCGCGCTTAACACGATAGTCGGTGGTTTCTCCCTCTAGCTCTTGGAGTTGGCGGTTGAGTTCTCCCTGAGTTTGACCTTGAAGGGATTGAAAAAGGCTGATTAGCTCTGTAGCGATCGCCAAATTCGGCCCCTTCAGCGGCAACCGCTTGGGCACAATCTCCTCCCCCATTTGCCGACTCATCAACAAATCAGTAGGCAGCATATTGGTTTGTTCGGTGCGGTGCTATTGGGTTTAGGGACGCAATGCTCTTTCAGCGCTTACTTTTTGGGAGCTTGCAGAGCCTGATCTAAAATAGTCCGGGCATCTTCCGCTTTGGCCCGACCTTCGCGATAGCGCAGATTTGCGACTGCAAAGTTTTTGAGAACCTTGAACCCTTCCTTGAGCTGGGTGATCTCTTCTTCAGAGACAGGCTCGTCCTGAAACAAAACATCAATCTGAGTCCGCACCTGGAGCGCTTCAGTCCGCAGTTCCTGAGCCTTGAGCTTTAGGTTGGCCAGGTTGTTGAGAATCTGCACCGCCTGAATCACGGTTTCTTCGTCATCTGTCACGACTTCTGTTGGTTCCTTCACTTCAATCAGCTGTTGTGGACCTAACCCTTCAGATAAATCAACGGGAAGCTCTCCAGCGTCCATCATTTCGATGACCTGATCCATCGCCTTTTCGCGAGCTTTTTTGGAATCTTTGCCTGAGACTGTCAGAGTAACCTCCGGGCACTGGGCCAGCGTATATTGAACCATAAATTTGAATCGGTAAACAGTTCATCTCACCTGCGGCTTACTCGGTTGGAACCGAACCTTTGGAACTGAACCTTTGGAACTGAACCTGTGTATCCTGAACCAACTGAACAATGGCCTCTTTTAGAATACATCAGTACTACGAAGATAGGCTCAGAAGATCAGCTTAACGGTTGGTTGATTTCTGTAAAACCCGAAACCCGAGTTTTTACTGATTGTGTAGTTAATTCTAGCGAATATCCATTACTCTATTGCTATGGATGAGTTGACTGCTACAATTTGGGGATCAGTGCTTTCAGTTTGAGATGAGCATGAAATCAACAGAATCTGTACCCCTAGAGATCGTTCAGCAGGTCTCTGAATACTTCAGTGTGTTAGGCGAGCCCATGCGGCTTCGGATTTTGAATCTGCTGCGAGATGGTGAAAAATGTGTGCAAGACCTAGTAGAGGCAACCGCAACCAGTCAGGCAAATGTATCGAAACACCTGAAAGTCATGCTGCAGGCCGGGATTTTGACCCGTCGCAGTGAGGGCACCTCAGCTTACTATAAGGTAGAAGATGACCTGATTTTTGAGCTTTGCAACCTGGTGTGCGATCGCCTTGCCACCCGCATCGAGCAGCAAGCCAAGCATTTTCGAGCTTTTAGCCTCACTAGTAAACAGTGAGGCTTAGCTTTATCTGACGAACTTTATCTGACGGACTTTATCTGACGGACTTTAATCTGGTCTGACGAAAGGTAGCCTAGAGGGCGAAGTTATCTTCAAACGCGGTGCGAGTCATCGGCTGATCGATCATCAGACCTTCACCGCCTAGCACCTCAAGCGGTTCGCCTTCTACAGAAATCCACACTGGAATATCGGCGTCCAAGCTGGTCGCCGTGTAAATGACCTGTGCCAATCTGCCCGTCATCGAAGCGGTGCCGCCTCCAAACGTAAAGGCTTCAGACAAATCGACGTGAACGCCATCTGACTCGACGCTGAGATCTCGCAGTTCTGTGCCTTCTGGAATCGCAGAAAACGCATCTCCCTGGCGTGGACCGTCGAGAAGTTGAGCAAATGCACTTTCCAGAGCGGCATCAGGAGTATTTGCCTGATCTAGCTCAATTTGAATTGGGACAAGCTCTAGCTGTGTGTCTCCGGCATCGAGCCAGTAAACCTGCACTGTCTGTTCTTCAACAGGGTTGGCAGCTTGAGGAGATGAAGGCTGAACTTGAGTTGGAGCGGTCGGTGACACAGGTTCGACAGTCCTGGAGGTCACAGTGTTCCAGGTCCAGAGGGCAGTTCCACCGCCTGCTGCTACTGCGATCGCCGCCAAACCCGCCATGATTCCCAGCGGGAGGTGAGACCTGCTTGGGGAGTTGGGTATGGGTTGATGATTTTGAATGGGGTGTTGGTCTTGCATGAGAAGACTCCTCCTTAAGGCGTAAGCAATATAGGGACTGAAACCCTAATGAAATCTGAAGGGACTTCTTGCGCCGGGAATTCCCGGAGGTCTAAACGATCTAATGTGCAGCGGTGGTAGATGCCTGCAAGAAATCTAAAAGTCAGCTAACAGGCTAGGTTTTCTTCAGATTAGTGACTACAACTCCATCACGCTAGTTTCCGGAAGCTGTGAGTGCTGGTTCGACCCGAACGAAGGCTGCAATTTCAATTTCATCCGAGCCTACTTCTAATTGTAAGATTCGCAGCAGGATTCCTGACACCTCCAGATTACGGAGATTGAGTTGTTGTTCCACCCCTTGAATCAAAAAAGCTAGCAGCGGTGCAGGTACAGTTTGTCCATCGATCTGAACGATGGGATTGACCAATCGTAACTGCTGGCCTGCAACAACTTCTAGGCCAGATTCGGCGACAAGTTCTAGTTGCTGTCCGCTTTGGCGCTCTTGGAGCGAGACCTGAAACTGGAGTCGATTGGTGTCTAAAAACTGAACCTGAGGCTCAATGATGTCATAGCGCTGAAACTGTTGAGCGGCTGCACCTCCCAGTAAGTTAAAGCTAAGATTTTGCAGTCGGCCTGCGATCGCCTCTGACTGCAAAACCTGATTCACATCTTCCTGGCTCAGCACCATTCTGACTCCAGCCTGGAGTGGTTGGTCAAATTGAGGTCGGCCCTGCCGCAGACGGGCGGGGTTGATGGCGATCGCATCGGTTTCAACCTCCAGAGCCGCAATCCGCAGATCGGGAACCGGATACACTCCCCGTCCAGCAATCCGCACCCGGTTGACTCTGCCCTGCAAGAGTTGATAGCTAGGAGCATTGTCAACCCGGACGGCAAGGGTTTCGGCGGAGTCGAGGCGATCGCGAATGGCCTGCTCGATCAGGCGATCGGTGACTACACCGACGGGAGAAACAATGGCTAGCAGGCTGGAGAGCAGGATGGTCAGGAATTCCATAATCGTTTGAGCGAATAGGTTACTTCAGCGCTGCCTCGATCCATTGTTTGAGGGTCGATACGACCTCTTCTAGGGCAATTTCTTCAGATTCGCGGTTGGCCCGTTTCACCACTTCGACTTTGCCCGACTGGAGCGATCGCCCCGTGACAACCCGATAAGGAATCCCCACTAGCTCAGCATCTTTGAACTTAACGCCTGCTCGCTCGTTGCGATCGTCTAGCAGGGTTTCGATACCTGCCTGATTGAGTTCGGTGTAGAGCTTTTGGGCCGCTTCCATTTGGGCCGCATCGCCCACATTGGGAACCACAACAATGGCGTGATAGGGGGCGATCGCCACAGGCCAAATGATGCCGTCTTTGTCATAGGACTGCTCTACAGCGGCTTGCGCGAGTCGAGACACCCCGATGCCGTAGCAGCCCATCTGGAAGGGAACTTCCTCACCCTGCTCATTGGTGAAGGTGGCTCCCATTGCCTTTGAATATTTGGTGCCGAGCTGGAAGATATGCCCGATTTCAATGCCACGAGCGCTCTTGAGCACCTGGTTGGGGTCATGAACGGCGCGATCGCCCACTGCGGCGGTTCTCACCTCAACCACGGTTTCCGGCAGCTGAAACTGCTCGCCCCAATTGGCCCCGACGACGTGATAGCCCGATTGATTCGATCCGGTGACAAAGTTTTTTAGATCAACGGCTGTTTGATCGACTAGACGCAAAAACTGAGGAGCCAGAGTCTTCGTCGGCTGGATATAATCGTTGCTCAGATCTGGCGCAATATAGCCGAGCGGCAGAGGCTTCACGGCCCATTTTTGCTGCGCTTGTTCATCCGGCACTTCCAGCGCCAAAACGGTCTTGCCGCCATAGGTTCCAGCCAGAGCCGTCAATTCGTTAAAAAGCTTAGTCTCGTTCACATCCTGATCGCCTCGTAGGCTGACCAGCACCAGCACGTTCATGCCGTTGTCATAGACGACTTGATAGAGAACGTTTTTGAGAATCTGCGTAGGAGAACACTTGAGGAAGTCACACAGAGTCGCGATCGTCGGAGTGTTGGGCGTGTCTCGCTTTTCGTAGGTCGTAAATGAAGAGGCTTCGGCATCGGGCGGCAGAGACACTGCTTTTTCCACGTTGGCAGCGTAAAGGCCATCGTCGGTGTAGAGCACTTCGTCTTCTCCGGCCTCGGCCAACACCATAAATTCTTGGGAAACCCCGCCGCCGATCGCCCCCGAGTCAGCCTGTACCGCCCGAAACTCTAGACCGCAGCGCCGCAAAATATTCCGATAGGCATCATCCATATCTACATAGGACTGCCTCAAGCTTTCTTCATCGGCATTAAAGGAGTAGGCATCCTTCATGATGAATTCGCGACCGCGCATCAACCCAAACCGAGGCCGAATTTCATCCCGAAACTTGGTTTGAATCTGATACAGATTGAGCGGCAACTGACGATAGGAGCGCACCATCTCACGGATCACCACCGTGATCACTTCTTCATGGGTTGGCCCCAGCCCCAGTTCTCGATCCTGGCGATCGCGCAGCGCAAACATGATGCCTTCGGCCTGGGTGTAGGTGTCCCATCGTCCCGACTCGCGCCAGAGTTCGGCAGGCTGCAGCTGGTTGAGCAGACATTCCTGCGCGCCCTTGGCGTTCATCTCTTCGCGAACAATCTGGGAAACCTTTTGCAGCACCCGCCACATCAAGGGCAAGTAAGCATAGATGCCGCTGCCAATCCGCCGAATATACCCCGCTCGCAGCAGCAGCTTATGGCTTGGAATTTCTGCCTCTGCTGGCTCCTCCCGCAGCGTAACAAAGAGCATCTGAGACAGCCGCATGATCTTTTTCCCTTTCAGACTCAACAATCGCTATCTCAGTCTAGAGCATCCGCTGCAACCCTTTGCCCTCCACGAATAACCTCACTGAAAATCACTTAGCGACGGTGGGCGATCGCAAACCGATCAAGACCGGCAAAATCAGTATGAATTTGAATATTTCGATAGCTGCCCTGCTGTTTGAGCAGATTTTCAACAGCTTCACCCTGTCCAGCCATCATTTCTATTAGCCAAATCCCACCCGGTTGCAGATAGTCGGGTGCAGTGGCGACAAGGTGGCGAATGCAGTCTAGTCCATCGGGGCCGCCATCCAGAGCCAGGTGTGGTTCGTGACGGGCCACTTCTGGTTGTAAATCGGGCACCATGCTGCTAGGGATATAGGGCGGATTGGATACCATGCCACTCAGCTTGCCGCGCAGATGCTCTAGGGGGTGAAACCAGGCTCCTTGATAAAACTGGATATGCTGATTCAAGTTAAGACGCTGGGCATTTTGTTGGGCGATCGCCAACGCCTCTACACTGACATCAACCGCATGAATAGGAGCAGAAGGAAACGCATCCGCCAAGCCAAGGGCGATCGCCCCACTGCCTGTCCCCAAATCAGCCCAGTGACCCTGCTTTAGATGGGTCTCTCCCTGCTCGACAGCCCGCACAGCTAAATCAATCAAAGATTCAGTTTCGGGTCGGGGAATCAACACTGCCGGAGAGACCAACAGCGCAAATCGTCGCCAGGATGTCACCCCAGCCAAATACTGCACCGGAACCCGCAAGTCCAAGCGCTGCTGCCAAAGCTGCCCAAGGTCGTTTAGTGACACCTTAAGTCTGACCTCCGACCAATCTTTAAAAGATTCCAGTCGGAGAGCCAGACGATCGATATCAGCAATCTCTCGCAGCAGCCAATCTACTTCAGCATCTGAAATTCCAGCCTGAACTGCCTGCTGCTGCGCCTCTTTACGCCAGTGCCAGAGTTCTAGACCAGAAACCGTCTGATCTGCCACAGCGACTCCGTTAGCGAGCGGGTTCAGGTTGAGGAGCGCCCTGCTGCTGAAGAGAGCGGATGTAGTCAACCGACTCCCGAGGCGGAATCAGCAAAATCTGATTGAGTTCCTGGTTGTTGCTCGTTTCCAACGTCTGGATCAAACCTTCCAGATTGACAACCTGAACTTCCATGTTCCGCACCAAATCAGGCTGAACTTCCCCTAGGCGAGTCAGCATAGCCTGCAAATCTTCCCGCTTAAAATAAATTGGAATGACCTGCTGCTCTCCTTGCTGAATTGTGAGGTAGCCGCCTTCGCCTTCAGCCGACCGAGCAATAAACAGCGGTACACCTTCAAACTCACTGGCCTCTTCACCACTCTGGCGTAGCAGGGTCAAGGCTGTTTCAACCTGCTGTCGCATCGGTACAAAGGTAAACTCTAGGCGATCGGCCTGGTTGCGGCTTGAGGAGGCTAGCTCATAAACTTCTGCGAGAGAGACAGGCGTAACTTGAACACCACTAGCCAACTCAGGATTGTCTGCCTGAAGGCTGGTAAGAAACGCTTGAGCATCCTGGCGACTGATGAAGACACCTGCAACAGGCGAAGTATTTTGACCTTCACTGGGAGATGCAACCAGAGGCGATCCCTGTGAATCTGTAATCGCAAAAACAGGAACGGGACGCAGCCTTTCTACCACCTGCTCAGCGGTCAATGCTAGAGCCTGCAGGCCACCCACTAGCAGAGAGCTTGCCAAAACACTCCCTACTACACCAAACGTTGCGCTCCAGCGAATTAATGATTTCATAACTGCTCCTGAGTAACACGGGGATCCAGATCATCAACGGTGAGCGATCGCTCACATTGTCACCAACACACAAGTTAAGGGGACAACCCAACGGTTAGAAATTAGCCTGCCGGGGTTGACTGAGAATGGGTTCATTGAACCCGTTTAGCCTTGTAGACTTTTCAGCCTCATCAAAATGTCGTCAGTCAGAGGGGCCAGATCAAAGAACTTAGCTTTCAACCTTATCTGAATAACTTTGTTTGCGAAAGTGTAAAACCTAGGGGCTCAACCCTGCATCGTTATATTTCCAGTAACTTTGCAGATCCTGCCAGCCTAAACGGATACCAACGAATGCCATAGACAATACTGATCGAAAGCAGCGTTTAACTACCTGACTTCCTTAACTTTTCATCCTTCAATGACTTAACCTCATTCAAATAGTTCCAAGTCTCGGATGTAGCAATCTGCTGTTGTTCCAAGAGGCCAGCACTTTCGACATGCATTAAAACCATTACACAGCAAAAGTAGAGCCATTTCAGGCGTCCTTGACTTCTTTCTGTGACTGTAATCGGGATGACAGGATTCGAACCTGCGACATCCTGCTCCCAAAGCAGGCGCGCTACCAAGCTGCGCTACATCCCGGCGCTTTTCAACAAGATTTAGTATAGCTTGCTTTTAACATTTGTTGCAGCAAATCTTTTGCGATGCTTTTGACCCCAGTCTCTAAGATGAAGAGAGAGCCCTCAACTAAACTAATCGCGATGAGAACGACTCGACCGTCTCAATCGGGACACCTCCGTCCCAAAAATTGGAGTATCAGCCAGCTACCTGGCCTTCACCCTGAAGATCAAGACAAGCTGATTCAGCACGGTATCACCTCAACCCTACAGCTCTTTCATGTGACCCAAACTTCGGCACAGAGACAACAGCTTGCTACCCAGCTGCAAACTCATATTCAGCACATTAACAAATGGGCGGCCTTAGCCAATCTTGCTCGGGTGCCTAGCGTTGGGTGTCAGCACTGTGGCCTGCTCCTCCATGCTGGCATCATCTCTCCAGAGCAGCTTGGCCAGATGTCTTTACCTCGGCTACATCAGCAGATCCTCAAACTTCAGGTAGCCATGTTCCAGCAGCGAGATCTGTGTCCATCTCTCAATGAAGTTTCAGAATGGATTCAACAGGCCCGTCTGATTAGCCAGAGTGCCAGCAGGCCCTAGCGTTTGACCCTAGTCAGGATACCAAAACATCCCCTTGATACCCTCTGGATCAGACATAAACCCAAGTCGGCGGTAGAAATCAACAACCTGAGGGTCAGCGAAAAGGGTGATGTTGCTAATGTCCTCACTGCGTAGCTTTTTGATCACATGCTTCATCAGAGCTTTTCCTAGCCCTTTCGTCTGAAAATCAGGGTGGACTACCACATCCCAAATGGTGGCATTGAAGGCATGGTCAGAGGTTGCACGCGAAAAGCCGATTAACCGCTTTTGCGCTCCCCGCTGTTCCCACATCGACACAACCAGGAAACTATGTTGAATCGCTTTCTTGACTTTACGCAACGGGCGACGCGACCAGCCTACCGCATCACAAAGCTCCTCCAACTCGTAGAGGTCGATGTCTCGATCGGTGCTAAAAAAAATACGCGGACCATCAGTTGCTGCCACCCCTTGAGCAATATGCCCCTCAGTCGGTACTGATCTGGGTGCGGCAGTCGCGTCAGCAGAACTGAATAAGCTTTTCCAGAAACCCATGCAGGCGTGGTGAAGGTAATGAACGATAAGTGGCAGTATTAGCTAGTATATCTCTCGATCCTTCTTACATCCCTTTGAATGTGATAAATCATCCAGCAGGTAGGGAAAAATTTAGTTGTACGCAGGATGAGCAGTTCGATTTGTGAGAAATTGGCTTAAGGTCGGGGTTTCCCATCCCATAGCTGCTTCTCAGTCTTTGCATCCCTCTCTTTGACCTGGTTGGCAAGGTTAATTCCAAAATATGGCTCCGGGTTTAAAATCATCCACATTAGAACTGCTGAAGCGCTTCAACCGAGCGTTTCCCCAATTTTATGAGCAATTTGTCAGCAGCGAGATTCAGTTACAAAACCTAAGGCTTGCCTATCAACTTTACAAAACTCGGCAGGCTGTGATTGAGCTCAAACCCGAGGGAAATAAGAGCGCGCTGCACTTTGCTTACCGCAACCAGTCTTTTTTGCTAAGCGATATTTTTGGGGTTTTGGCAGCCTATGGTTTAACGATCCATAGCTTAAGCCTCTATGGGCAGATCTATCCCCCCATGCTGGTGTTCATCAAGCTGGTTGTATCGCGGGGCGGCAAAGCTTTGACTGACAAGACAGCGGAAAATGTCTGTCGGGCGGTTCAGGAGGCATTGGCCGGACGATTTGAGGTCGAAGAAATGTTGGCGGTCGAGTTTAACCTCGATGCAGGGCTAGAACAGGTTGAAACTGAGTTTTATGTAGACCCAGTGTTTCACCTACCTGCTTTGCTGATTGAGGCAGATAACCAGCCGGGGCTGTTTTACAAGGTGATGTACGCCATCTGGCAGGAAGATTTGCTGGTGGTCAACGCTAATCTGCTGGTCTGGCGAGGACGCACCCGGCTGATTCTCTACCTGCTAGGCCCCAACGAGAACTTAATTCCAGAATATTTGGGCCAAAAGATTGCCGAAGGGGTAAGACAGCGGTTGCTGGGACGGCACTTTTAGCGGGATGGGTTTGATCATTCCCCGAAGTTTTGATCGAGGAAGTTGAGGATGTGGTTGCGGAGCTCGTAATATTCTGGCAGCTCACGCAACTCCTTTAAATTGCGGGGATGGGGAAAGGGCACCTTCAAAATTTCGCCAATTTGGGCATGGGGGCCGTTGGTCATCATGACGATGCGATCGGACATATATAAGGCTTCGTCTACATCGTGGGTAATCATCATGACGGCTTGACGATGGTTTTCCCAAATATCGAGAACCTGTCGCTGCAGTTTGCCGCGAGTTAGGGCATCCAGGGCTCCAAACGGCTCGTCCATCAGCAGTACTTTGGGCCGAATCGCCAATGCTCTAGCAATCCCAACCCGCTGCTTCATGCCGCCTGAGATTTCGTCTGGATATTTATCCGCTGCCGCGTTGAGATTGACCATCGCCAGATGCTCGTTCACGATTTGCTTTTTTTGAGCCGGGGAGGCATGATCTAGGACTTCGTCTACTGCCAGCCGAATGTTGTCTCGGACGGTCAACCAGGGCAGCAGCGAATAGTGTTGGAATACCATCATTCTCTCTGCACCCGGTTTGCGAATTTCGCGTCCTTCTAGCCGCACGGAGCCGGAAGTAGGGCGTTCTAGACCCGCCACCATTTTGAGCAAGGTAGACTTGCCGCAACCGGAATGGCCAATTACTGAGATATATTCGTCTTCACCAATGGTGAGGTTGATGTTGTCTAAAACGACTGTTTCTCCCCCATCCGTTTGGGGATAGGCTTTGACGATATCTTCAATGACTAGAAAGCCGCGATCGGGAGCAGTCTGATAAGCAGAATTGTTGAGCTGTAGATTGGGTTTAACCATGAATGAACTCCTAATGTGGTTTTGTGGGGTTCTGCAATTAAGCCAGGGGAACATTGGGCTCAGTCCTTGCAGAAAGAGCCATTCAAGAGAGAGCCTGTTATGAGAGATAAATTCTTTGCGGTCGGTTAGCCCGGATTTCGAAACGATTGAGATAGCCCACAGGATCACTTGGATCAAAGCCAATGTTGTCGATAAAGGCTTCTGGCGGCTCGACTTTGTAATCATCGGCTGGACATTCGATGCCCATGTCGGTCGCAATTTCTCGATAGAGATCTGTCCGCCACGCCTGTCTGGCAATCTCTTCGGCATTCTGGGGGACTTCAGGAATTTGTCCCCAGCGAGCGGCTTGAGTCATCAGCCATATGCTTTGCGACTGCCACATAAAGGTGGAGTGGTCGTTGGGCACGGCTGAGACTGTAGACGGCATGTTGAAGAAGATCGTGGTTTCATCAGGTGCGTCTACAATGCGGGGTTGGTCATCGAATCCGCCGTAGTTGTAGTTGCCGATGATAGCTGCGCCTGTGAATTTGGTGATGCAGTCAGGCAAACCGTTAATGTTGTCTGCGGTGATGCTGGCAGGGGTTTGACAGGTTCTGGGTTTTGCGGCGGTGTAGGACACGCCTGTGATGATTTTGGCAACTTCGTCGCGATTGGCAGGATTTCCGCAATATCGGCAAGCTTCAATCATCGCCATGATGAGCGAGCGATAGGTTTTAGGATTTTCTTCGATGAAGGATTCCATGACGCCCAGGACTCGGTCGGGATGCCCGTTCCAGATTTCTCGCCCTTGAGCGAAGGTGAAACCGACGCCTTCGTTGCCGCTGATGGCCCTTGTGTTCCAGGGTTCTGCCACCATGTAGGCTTCCATTGCGCCAATGCGGATGTTGGACACCATTTGGGGCGGGGGCGTGATAATGATGCGAAACTGCTCTAGCGGGTCGATTCCGGCGGCGGCAGCGAGATAACGAATAAAGTATTCGTAAATGGCGGAACTCAGTACAACTGCCCAAACTCGGCGATCGCTAGGAATGCTGTCAAAGTGGCGGCGGAAGTCTTGACCAAAGGCTTCTAGGTTGCCGTTGTATTCTTGCCAGGGCCGAAGTCCGTTTTCCCACATGGCCTGGTTCATGGTCATGGCGTTGCCGTGGCGGTGAATGGTCATGGCGGCACAGAGGGGGGCACGACGGGCTCCTTCTGCTCCGGCTCGCGCATTGGTCACGGCACCAGATACGACTGGGGAAGCATCCAAACGGCCAAAGATAATGCCATCGCGAGAGGTGGCCCAGCTGGCTTCCCGGTTGAGTGTGACGTTGAGGCCGTACTTATGAAAGAAGCCTTTCTCGGCGGCGATCGCAAACGGCGCACAATCATTCACCGGAACATAACCAACGGTGAGGTTGGGCTTTTCTAATGTTCTAGGATCAACCACTTGATCAACAGCCTGGGCTGCGGGCGTCAAGATTGGAGAATTATGGCTTGATCGATCTGTGCAGGAGGCGATCGCCAACCCAGCTGCTGTCGCACCAAATCGCTTAATAAACTGACGTCGATTCCATTGATTGGAGAAAAGATGTTCCATGCTCAGCTTCCTTGCCTGGTCTAGTGTGTGCCAAGCGGTAGCGGTTTAACTTATTGCAGATAAAACAGTGCCCTTAAGAAAGGGTGATTTCTAGTCTTTGGAAAGATGAGATCTCTGGCTAGACTTCGGTTCGAGCGGCGGGACGGTGGGTGACCCACTCTTGCAGCTTGCCGAGTGCGAAATCTAAGATCAATCCTGTTAGGCCAATTACGAGCACCGCCAGAAATACAGAGCTTAAATTCAGTCGGTTCCAGGAATCCCAGACAAAAAAGCCGATGCCGATGCCTCCGGTGAGCATTTCCACCGCAACGATGACTAACCAGGCAATCCCCAAGCTAATCCGCAGCCCTGTAAACACGTAGGGGAGGCTGGCAGGCCAAATGATTTTGATGATTTGCCGCCAGCGAGGCATTTCTAAAACTCGCGCCACATCGAGATAGTCTTTGGAAACGCTCGAAACCCCTAGGGAGGTGTTGATAATGGTGGGCCACAGGGAGGTGATAAAGATGACGAAGATGGCCGAAGGGTTGGCGAGGTTGAAGATAGCGAGGGCGATCGGCAACCAAGCTAGCGGCGACACGGGCTTCAAAATCTGTACGACTGGATTGAGCGCCATCATGGCCTTTTTTGACATCCCAAGCAGAAAGCCAACTGGAATCGCAACTACGGCACCCAAACTGAATCCAATCAGAACCCGTCTCAAACTCGCCAGCAATAGCCAACCAATTCCCAAGTTTCCTGGCCCTCGGCGGTAAAAAGGGTGCAGGATGTAATCTAAATTTGCGATCAATGCTTGCCAGGGCGTTGGCATCAGTTCGCTTCTGAAGGTGGCAACGATCCACCACAATACAATCAGCCCAGCGAAACCCGCAGCAGGCAGCAGCACAGCATCCTGGATAAAAACAGGTTTCGCACGTCTCCACGCGGCCTGTCCGGCAACGGCGATCGCCCCTATATTTAGCTGAAACACTAGAGTAAGCTCCCCAGAGTCTAGAACGGCAACAGTACCGTAGGGGGAAATCCCTACACCGATTCAAGGACACTGAAAGGAATCAAGCAGTGGTTAAAATGCTGATTCTTCAGTCTCCCCTCAATGCCGACGGAGTTAGCTGACGGGCTAGGACTGAGAGGTGTCCTTCTGATTGATTTAGGTGGCTTTAGAAACCAGCTTTTGCTCGCTTCTAGACATACCTAATTCAGATTAGCCCCAAGATTTGGTTCCTCCGCTCCGACGTCACGCTACAAAACGTGGGATGTTGGACTAGGCTGACCTACTTTATGTAGTTCTCAATTAAGCTAGCACTGGACTTTTCGATTCGTCAATGTGCTTCTGGATGGAGAGGTTTTGGTTTGCGGGTTACTTCTCTTGACGGAGGGACTGTCCAAGTCATTCCTAACGGAGTGTTTCAGGGATGTTGACGGTGGAGAGTCCGGCGATCGCCCTCAGATTTTGCGATCGCAGCAGTTCATTAAAACTGAGGCTAGGTCGGCCTTCAATTTGGGCCGCAGACTCAATTGCCGCCATGAGGTGCCGCGCGGCATCGGCTTCTGAATAACCCCGGCGTTGCGCTACCCGAATGGCAGCCTCATCTGCAATCAGCTCGACCTGAGAACTGCGGTTGCTGCGCCAGATTCGCACACCTGCCAGCGTGGTGAGTCCGCCTGCCGCCACGATGCCCACAACATCGCCTTGAGCGGCTTCGACCAGGGTGCCCACGACGCCTGCTAGCACGACACCCTGATAGATATCGGGTTTAAACCACTTGATTTCAGTTAGCCAACTCACCGTCCGCAGAAGGAGCAGATCTCGCTGAGGGCGAGGCAACTGACTCCAGAGATCGAAGTTGATCAAAATTTGCCGACTGCGGGTCCAGGGCATGGGGAAGTCAGTGCTGATCAGGGTGGCTTGCCCAGGAGTGCTGACGAGTTTGCACCACATGCGCCCGGAGGCAGGCATCAAGTCGATGAGACGGTAAATTTCGGAGTCCAGATTAGTCATGGTGGGGTTAGAGTAGCTCCAGACTGCTGACTAAGGTGGCGATCGCATCCGGGACCTGTTCGGCTCCTATTTCGGTTGCGGCTACCAACAGCAAGAAGACATTTGCAGGAGCCTGTTGGGCCACGATGGCTCCCTGCATGGGTTGGGCGCGACCCCCAATGGTGAGGGTGCCGTTCCAAAACATTTGCACACCGCCCTGAGCCAAGGGCTGAAATTCAGTAATCTGCAAACCTTCACCGCGCTGAAACATCTCACGGGCCATTTGCACAAACTCATTGCTGGTCATGAGAGCGGGCTGAGGAGCTGATATGGGAGGGCGAGCCACCGTCACAATG
The DNA here is from genome assembly GCA_041746655.1 of Elainellales cyanobacterium. Taxonomy (GTDB): domain Bacteria; phylum Cyanobacteriota; class Cyanobacteriia; order Elainellales; family Elainellaceae; genus JBGTGR01. The sequence goes on from JBGTGR010000076.1 coordinate 44,005, forward strand.
GTATAGGCCAGACGCCCATCTGAGGCTTCAATCAGCGGAGCGTTGCCTACTGAACTGACTCGGTAGCCGTCTAGGATGGCAATCTGGAAGCGATCGCCCGGATCGCGATAGCTGCCGCTAATGGGCAAAGAGGGGGCAGGCAAAATCACCGGAGGCGGCACAGGAGGTGCTATGGGAAGAGTCGGCGGCGGCGCGATCGTTTCGCCATCTGGCACAGGAGTATCTGGCTCGCCATCTGGCGCAGAAGCATCTGGTTCTGCGGCGGGTTCCTCGTCTGGAGCCTCTGGGAAAGCTGGCGGCGGCGGCGGTGGCGGAGCCTGGGCAATGAGCGCAGGACGAAGAGAAGAGACTGCCAGAAGTTGCTGTTTCCAGAGTAGGAGTCCTAGAACGGTGAGCACCGTTAACGCGATGAGCCAGAGCCGATTTCGCTTTCTCATGGGTTAGCTTGCCTGTTCAGATGCGATCGCACAAAATTTTTCCACACAACGGACAAAGATTTCTACTCCCAGACCCAAAACCGTTTCGTCAAAATCAAAGCGAGGATGGTGATGGGGATACGCCAGACCTCGGTTGAGATTGGCCGACCCTAGGAAAAAGTAGCAGCCCGGAACTTCTTGCAAAAAGAAAGACATATCCTCACCGCCCATTGTCTGACATTCCGGCACAATTCCGACGGGGGTTTCAATCACATTTTCGGTAATGGAACGAACCAACTGGGCGATCGCCCCATTGTTAATCACAGGTGGATACAGCTTTTGGTAGTTCAAGCTGTAGCTTGCGCCATGACTCTGGCAAACTCCGGCAATAATGGCTTCAACCCGCTCTGCAAAGAAGTTTTCTAGGCTCGGATCAAAATAGCGAACGGTGCCACTCATTTCCGCCGTATCCGCAATGATATTGCAGGCATGTCCAGCCTGAAGTTTGCCCACCGTGACAACGCCTGCCTTGAGCGGATCGACATTGCGCGCCACGATGGTTTGCAAGGCATTCACAATCTGAGCGCTAACCACAATGGCATCAATGGTTTGGTGCGGCAAGGCTCCGTGTCCACCTCGGCCTTGAATGGTGCAGTCAAACAGCTCAACCGCAGCCATGAGCGCGCCTTCTCGGACGCCGACCGTACCCAGCGGCAGATTATTCCAGATGTGTAGCCCAATGATGGCATCAACATCCGGATTTTTCAGCACGCCCGCCTCAATCATCGGTTTGGCCCCACCCGGCCCTTCCTCGGCTGGCTGGAAAATAAACTTAACCGTTCCGGCAAACTCGTCTCGGTGCTGAGAGAGATAGTAGGCCGTGCCAAGGGCGATCGCCGTATGGCCATCATGACCGCAGGCATGCATGATCCCGTCGTGCTGCGATCGGTAGGCCACCTCGTTTTCTTCTTGAATCGGCAGCGCATCTATATCGGCCCGAATGGCCAAAACTGGACCCGGTCGATGACCCGCAACGACAGCGACAACGCCCGTCTTGGCTATCCCTGTTTGATGCTCAATTCCCCACTCCTGGAGCTTCTGAGCCACAAAAGCAGCGGTTTGCTCTTCTCGAAATCCTAGCTCGGGTCGCTGATGGAGCGATCGCCGCCAGCCCACCAATTCTGCCTGCAGCGCCTGAATTGCAGGTCGGATTCGAGATTGATCGACTGGAAGCGGGCTTAAGGACGTAGAAACCATGACTCTGAATAGGAGCGAGGGGATTGATCGTTAGAAATGTGGCCTGTAGAAGCCGCTATCCTTAACTTACCTGATCTGTTAGGAAGAGGCTGCCACTCCATAAAAAGCCATTTCGACCGGCAAAAATTGCTCCAGGTTTAGGTTGGAGGCAACTTGAGCCAGCTCGACCAGATCAGTCGGATCTTTTACATGCGGAAGGCATCCCAGGACAGGTGTTTGCGTGAGCGATTGAATCAGATCGGCTGGAGCCCAATCGGCAATCTCTTGCTCTGTGCAGGGCTGAACACAGCTGAGGACAATGCCCTTGAGGTGCACGCGGGACTGTCGGGCTAGTGCCACATTGGCGACAGCTTGGGCGATCGCCCCCAACCGCACCGGAACAACCAGCACCGTTGGCAGTCGCCAATCCCAGGCCAAGTCAGCAACGATGGTTTCGCGGGTGATAGGAGATCCCAACCCACCTAGAGACTCTACCAACACAAAGTCTCGCGTCTCCATCAAGAGTTGAAACTGCTGCCAGGCTTTTCCCAACTCGATCTCGCGCCCTTCCCGCTCTGCCGCAATCGGTGGCGCTAAGGGAGCCTGAAAGTAGAGCGGCGTGATCTCGGTCAGAGATTGCCCCGAAAAAAGCTGGTGATAAAGCTCGCGATCGCCCTCCCCCGACTGAATCGGCTTCATGATCGCCAGACTCTGAGCCGAGCAATAGGTTTGCCAGTAAGCGGCCAGTGCTGTGGTTAAGACCGTTTTGCCTGCGCCTGTATCCGACCCTGCAATCAGTAATGCGTTCAAGTGTTACTCCAAATCGTAAACGCTGACATCTAGAGTAAAGTTTGTGGGCTGAGTTGCAACTACGTCAATTTGATAGCTGCCGCTTTCGGGTACTTGCCCCTGCCACAAGACCAAACCTTCCGCATCCTCAATCAGCTGACCATCCGGATAGCGAACATTTAGCGTTACGGCCCCCTCCTGAATTTCCACATTCAGCACCTGGTTTGTCTCAACATTCACCAGATACCGCTTCTGAGTGGTTGCACTACTCGTTCCCGAAACGCGGATCCCCTCCGGCCCGACTGGAAAACTTAGCCGCTGAGTATCAACAGTGGGCGTTGGGGTGGGCGTCGGCGTCGGCGTTGGCGTTGGGGTGGGCGTTGGGGTCGGTGCTGGAGCGGTCTCTAGACCTACATTGAGCTGATAGTCACTTTGGGCGACTCCCTGCACAGGCCGGAGCCGAACATAATAATCTCCGGTGAAATCTACAGCGCCTTGCCAGCTCAGGACGCGATCGGCCCGTTGACTGATCAAAGTGCGGTCAGGGGCTAAAACACTGAGCAATACTCCTTCTCCAACCAAGGAGGCATCAAGCGTTTCACCCTGTTCGGCTGAAATGATATAAATGACAGTTTCGTTGGCCCGCAAGTTGCCTTCAACCGTGGTTGAGTCTCCTGGGCCAATGTTTAGCCGCTGGCTGTACTCGACGGGTGACACGGTCGGGGTGGGGGTCGGGGTCACTGTTTCGGTTGGGGTGGGCGTCGGGGTGGGCGAGGTTGACGCATTGAAAACGGCACTCACTACCGCCCAAGAACCAATTCCGGTCACGACTGCCAATGCTGTACCAATTCCGACCACCGCCCAAGGATTCTCCCAAACGGTCTTTTCAGTAGTGGGCGGAATCACTGGGGCTGCTCGCTGCGGTACGGCTGCGCTCTTGGGCAGTGGATCTGGACGGCGGCCCACTGCCACGGTCTGCATGTGCGATAGATTTTCAGTAGGGTTGGGTGCAGGTGGTGAGGCGGCTGAAACGGTGGGAGGTGTTGCGGCTGGGTTGGAGAGGTTTTGGAGAGCTTGGGCGACTTCGCTAACTGACTGATAGCGATCGCCCGGTCGAGAACTCAACATCCGATTCACGATCTGAGCAAACCCAGGGCTTGCCGTCGCCCAACGCTGCCAATCCCAGCTTAAGTTGGCGTCGTTGTATAGCGTCTGAGGCTCTTGCCCAGTTAGCAACACGACGGCTGTGACGGCTAGAGCATAAAGATCGCTACTTGGATAAGCGCGTCCCGCCTGCATTTGCTCACTAGGGGCATAGCCCAACTTTCCGACTGTGGTGGATTGGGTCGCAGTTTGGGGGACCTGGACCCGCGTAGCAATTTCTTTGACCACACCAAAATCAATCAACACGGGGAGTTGATCCGGCTGGCGCAAAATAATGTTGTCGGGAGCGATGTCGCGATGAATGATGCCCTTGCTGTGAATGTGGGCTAGCACGGGTAAAAGCCGCTGCAAAAGCTGCAAAATTTCTGTTTCTGAAAACCGCTGCCCTTGGGCTTTGCGCTCTTCTAAAATCTGGTGGTAAGTCTTTCCATCTACATAGTCGCGCACCAAGAACAGCCGCTCGTTTTCCTCGAAGGTGGCTCGAAACTGAGGAATCTGGGGATGCTGAATCTGGTACAGGATGGAGGCTTCACGCTGGAATAATTCTCGGGCTTTGTTTAAGGTGTCTGAGCTGCCCTGGGTGGGGATGAATTCTTTGAGCGTACAGCGCTCGCTAAACCGCCCTTGATCCTCTGCCAGGTAGGTGCGACCAAACCCTCCTTGCCCTAAGACACTGAGGATATGGTAGCGATTTTGCAAAATAGACCCAGCGGGAATAGGTGGTTGCATGGCAGAGAATCAATCCACATGAATGGGCGGAGAACACACTAGAAGAGGGGGCGATCGCAAGCAGATAAACCCGTCAAGAATGCGGGTCAGATCTTGAGCCTATCGCAGAGAAAAGCACTTCGCCAACTCAACGGGATAGGTGAAACCCGAACCCCAATATCATGATCTTCAATCAAACGAGTCACAATTTAGGAAAAATCTTTGGACAATTTCTCTGCTTTTTGATATCCAATTGGTTATCAATCAGGGCTTTAATTCATCTAACCTAGCTGGCTCGAATTCCTCGTAGACGAAACAGTAAAAATTGGTTGACCTGGGACTCATGAAAATTGTCGTCACTGATGAGCAATAGGCTTTGACTGCCATCGGGGAGTTGGGGGCCTAATGTCATACCTTCTAAGTTGTCTAGTGTGATTCCTATCTCGCTCAGGTCTAGCAGTAACTGCTTCCGAATCGGCTGTAGTCCTTCTAGTGCGCCGCTGAGGCTGGGAATCCCTGAAGTATCGGTGGCACCGCCGGTTGCCGCCTGGTAAAGACGAGCCCCAAATCCGGTCAGACCTAGCGATCGCTCTAATCCTAGAAAATGGCCTCCCTGATCTAAAACCAGCAATTCGGTTAGGCCGTTGACGATCGCCCACGTCGGCAGTGGATCAATGGGGTACATGTGCTCAGAAATGAGCGTAGGCAGCTGATCACCAATCAGATAGTGTAAAAAGCGAGCCGGAACAGGTCGCTCTAGCTGTTCTGCCGTGGGTTCTGCTGCCGAGAGTTTGGCTGGATCGGGGAGGTCTTGGTGTAGGGCTGACTCCGTCGCGACAAATAGTCGAAACGGCTCAAGCCATGCAGAGCTAAACCCGCCTGGATTGAGCGTCAGAGCTTCAAAGGCAAGGTTGTCTTGAACGCCAAATTGCTCTCCTTCGATCTCTTGGGGGGTGTAACGAGATGGAATGGGCAAACTTTTCTGCCATGCCCCAGACGCGAGATCAAACTCATCTACAAAAGGCGGAATCCCTTCTCTGGCTACGCCTTCACTCGAAATGAAAACCGACTGTCGCGGTGAAAGCGCAACTCCTTCAGGGTCAATCGTGCCTGCTGCATACAGTTCGCCCGCTTCATTTTTGAGGAAGGTGACTCCTTCTATCTCAATCTGCTCAATTCCCGTAATGCTAGTCTCATCGGTCTGTAAATCTAGCTTCAGGGTATAAAACCGAGCCGGAGCGCGATCGCTGCGATCGTCAGATACGGCATAAAAGCGATCGCGCTGTCGATCATAAGTAATTGCAGACAGCCCACCCACCGGAGTATCTTCAAAAGCCTGCTTCGGTAGCTGGTATTCTCCCAAAAACTCCAGCGACAGATCTAAAAATAGCCGCTCTTCTGCGCTCACACGAGGCAGCGCACAACCCGTCAGCAGCGAAACGGTCATGACAATCAGCACCAAGAGCCGCAGTAGAGGCGGATGGCGAATGGGGGATAGGTTGATATTCATTAAATGCAAACCAAATGCAGCAGTCTTTCCGTATCTTGCTTCTTCCCTAGCCTACCGCTCCCTACGAATCGGATCAGGGAATTTTAAAAATAGAAAACCCCCAGAAGGGGGTCAGCACGTAGTGCTTTAAGTAGCGCTCTGAGTAGTGCTTTGAGCTTTGCCTGAAGCGGTGCTTTCTGACAAAGCCGCTAGAGAATGTAGAGCAAAAGGAATAGAACGATCCAGATCACATCGACGAAGTGCCAGTAAATCTCGGTGGCTTCAACGCCAAAGTGATGTTCGGTGGAGTAGTGGTCTGCGGTGCGCGATCGCCACAGGACTGCCAACATCAGGCACAGTCCTAGGAAAACATGCAGACCGTGAAATCCAGTCAGTACGTAGAAGGTACTGGCGTAGAGATTGGTCTTGAGGCCAAATTCGAGGTGGTTGTATTCGTAAATTTGGCCTGCCAGGAAAACTGCTCCCATGGCGATCGTAGCGCCGAACCAGAGGCGCAGACCTGCTGCATCATTCTTCTTGACTGCCGTATCGCCGCGATGAATCACAAAGCTGCTGGCGATCAAGATCAGTGTGTTGATGCCGGGAAGCAATAGCTCGCGCTCTGGCGTTCCTTCGGGGGGCCAAGCCGGACTCACCGAGCGAAACGTTAAATAGGCGACGAACAGCCCAGCAAAGATCATGCTCTCTGCGACCAGGAACACAATCAGGCCAAACATCCGATGATCAGGATGCTCTTCATGATGGGCTGTGCCAGCCTCATGATGATAATTGAGTTCAGTCTTAGCGGGGTCAACGGTTGAACCTTGCATAAATCCCTATGGTGCTACGGCCTTATGGTGCTACGGATAGAGGGGGTGGGGGCGAGGAGGGAGGCGTGTCTCTGATCACGATCCGGATTACGATACGGGTGGGCCACCCGACAAGGCCGGGGTGTTGGCCTGAGATTCGGGCATGGCTTGATCAGGATTGCGATCGCCCATTCCATAATCGTAAGGACCACTGGTCAGCACGGGCAGGACCTCAAAATTCTCAATTGGGGGCGGAGACGTGGTTTGCCACTCCAACGTCAGAGCATTCCAGGGGTTGCCTTCCGCTTTTTGACCTGCAATCCAACTCCAGCAAGCGTTGACCAAGAACGGAATGGTGGAAACGGCCAGAATATAGGAGCCGATAGTGGCAATGACGTTGAGATTGGTGAACTGCGGGTCATACATAGCAATTCGGCGGTTCATGCCCATCATGCCGAGTTGGTGCATGGGCATGAAGGTGAGGTTCATGCCAATAAAGGTCAAAACGAAGTGAACCCGGCCCCAATTTTCGTTGACCATGCGGCCTGTAATTTTGGGAAACCAGTGATAGACAGCTGAATAAATCCCGAATACACTCCCCCCAAACAGGACATAGTGCAGGTGAGCTACGACAAAGTAGGTGTCGTGAACGTGGATATCGAAGGGAACCGCCGCCAACATGACGCCGCTGATGCCGCCAATCACGAAGGTGGAAATAAAGCCCATCGCAAACAGCATGGCGCTGTTGAATTGGATTTTTCCGCCCCAAATGGTGGCGAGCCAACCAAAGATTTTGATTCCGGTCGGCACGGCGATGATCATGGTGAAGATCATGAAGAACATGCGCAGCCATGCGGGGGTGCCACTGGTAAACATGTGGTGTGCCCAGACGATGAGGCCGATAAAGCTGATGGCTAGGCTGGAATAGGCGATCGCCCGATATCCAAAAATCGGCTTGCGAGCATGGACGGGCAAAATATCTGATATGGCCCCAAACAGCGGCAGCGCCATGATGTACACCGCTGGGTGGGAGTAAAACCAGAACATGTGCTGGTAGACGATCGGATCGCCGCCGCCCGTGGGGTTGAAAAAGGCCGTTCCTGCCAACAAGTCAAAGGCCAACAAGATCAAAGCACCGGCCAACACTGGCGTTCCAATCAAGATCAGCCCTGAAGTGGCTAGCATCGACCAGCAAAACAGCGGCATGTCGTTGATGCCCATGCTAGGAATCCGCATCTTTAGGATTGTGACCAGGAAGTTAATCCCGCCCAAGATCGAAGACGTTCCCAACACCAGCAGGCTAAAAATCCAGATGCCTTCTCCCACTTTGCCGGAGATCAAACTGAGGGGGGGGTAGGACGTCCAACCCGCTTGGGGCGCGTCAAACAAGAAACTGCTGACGAGCACTAGCCCAGCGGGGGGGATCATCCAAAAGGCTACGGCATTGAGCTTCGGGAAGGCCATATCCCGCGCCCCAATCATCAGGGGAATCAGGTAGTTGGCCAAGCCTGCCCCGGCTGGAATGATCCACAGAAAGATCATGATGGTGCCGTGCATTGTCAACAGGTTGTTATAAAACTCTGGGCTGACAAAATCGGAGGCTGGGGTGGCCAACTCTGTGCGGATCGCCGCTGCTAGAGAGCCCCCAATGATATAGAAAATGAAGGATGTAACGAGATACTGAATCCCGATCACTTTATGGTCGGTATTAAATGTAAAGTAATCGCGCCACTTCCGTTCCGCAGGTGAAGCACCATGAGGATTGGGTTCGGTGGTCGATTTCCAGTCTGCTTTTTGTGTCATAGGTAGCTTGTTCTTCAAATTCTCGCGACGCAGAAAACATCCTGCTGCCGTAGGAGCAGCTCAGCCCGCTTAGGCGGATGGCGTTAGATTCTCAACTGGCTCTGCAGCGGCTTGGTGATGGTGGGCTGGGTGGAGCTGTTGGAGGGTGTCGGCGTTGATCCCGAGGTCGCTGACGTAGGGGGCGAGGCGATCGCCAACGGTGCGATCGCCCAAATTTACCGCAACGGTTTGATCAGACTCTTTCTGAGCAATTTGGGACTGCAACCAGCTATCAAAATCTTCCTGAGATTCAACAAAGACTTTGGTGTTCATTGCGCCATGATAAGCACCACACAACTCCGCACAGATCACCGGATACGTGCCTATTCTTTTGGGCAAGAAGCGCAGCTCGGCAGGACGACCGGGAATAGCATCCTGCTTTAGACGAAACTCGGGCAGCCAAAATGCATGGATGACATCCTGGGCCGTAATGGTGAGCTGAACCTCTCGATCGACGGGGAGGTGCAACTCTCCAGCCGTCACGCCGCTGGCTCCATAGTTAAAAAGCCAGGCATATTGTAGTCCTGTCACGTTGACACTCAAGTCTGCAGGCTTCCCTTCATCGCCTGGAAAGGCTCCAATCCCAAGTGCGACGTGATGGTGATGAGGCTGGCGGGGTTTTGCACTAGAGGCATCGGCACCGAACAGCCCTAGGCCTGTTGATTCGCCTTCGCCCCCAGCCATCGCGATTTGAGTCACGCCTGGATCAGCCGCCGCGTTGGGATCAAATCCTCCCATCGATTTGTAGATGTCGAAGCTGTAGATCCCAATGATCAGGACGATCACGGCGGGAATGGCGGTCCAAACGATCTCGAGCGGAACGTTGCCATGAATGGGCGGACCATCTGTGGTGTCATCTGGGCGACGACGGAAGCTAATAAAGCAAAAAACTAATATGCCCTGAACCAGCAAAAAAATGCCGACAGAGACGGTCATCATGGCGTTAAACAATCCATCTACCAGAACGGCTTCATCCGAAGCCGCGACGGGGAGTAGGTTGTTGTTCTGACCGTACCAGAGGCTAACCAGGGTCAAAAGGATGCCCGCAATCAGAGTGATGATGTTACTTGGAATTTTCACGGCGAGTCAGGATATCTGCAAGGTCTAGGCTACGGAGTCTCATGCTTGCGAATCAGGGTAAGGGGGATTCAGACACAAGCCCCAAAAACATCCGCAAAGATTTAGATTCTTCGAATCGAATCGAATGATGCGTCGATAAATTCAGACCGTGCTCAGCGGAGCTTTAACCTCTTGAATCCAGCAAGTGAATCATAGGCTAATAGCAAACCCATCTATCTAAAGGATGGCTTCACTGGGGTGAGTGACATTGGATGAGTGACATTAATCACATCATGGCCATCCCATCACGACTTGATCAATGAGATATGAGTTGGGGACACTAATGCGATCGCCAGCCCAAAGCTTGACAAGAAAGCACAACTACACGGCAAGCTGGTTTTGGGACACCCTCTGAGTTCGGTCATTTACCACGTTAAAGCAGCTCAAGCGATTCGGGGTATATTTTTGATTTATCCTTAGGATTTTCTTTGGGATCTCTTCGGGATCTCTTTGAGATCGGAGTGAGATTTGAGGAAGATGCAAAACGGCTGGGATGGTAGGGCCGTTAAATGTGACTTTTTGTTACAGATAGATAAGGAAAACAAAAGAAATTGTCGGAGTGTAAGCCAAAGTTACAATCCGAAGAAATCCCAAAAGTTTCACCATCCCTGAGCTGCGTCATTAAAGTAGTAACTAGAGCACCCCAACGATTCTGTGACTACCACTGCGGTTGGTACTCCGAAATTGGTGAACTTTGGTATTCACTGAGTCTTGTCGGGTTGAGTTGATACTTACGCGGGTATTTGCATTCAATGACTTTCAAGGTGTCGTCTTGTCAAGGAGGCGTAGCAGATGACTGACTCCGTGTTTCGTGCCTCATCTGCCTCTGTTGCCGCTTCTCCCTCTGCGACGGTTGCGTCTGGCCCTCCAGCCCAAATTCGCAAGCTGATCTGGAAGATTGCGATCGCCACGCTAATCCTGATGGCGATTGGCAGTGCTACGCGAGTGATGAATGCAGGTTTGGCTTGTCCAGATTGGCCGTTGTGCTACGGGACGCTGATTCCGAGCCAGCAGATGAACCTACAAGTGTTCCTAGAATGGTTTCACCGCCTGGATGCGGCTTTGATTGGCCTGTTGGCGATCGCCCTCGCCAGCCTCAGTTGGTGGCATCGTCAATCGGTTCCTACCTGGCTCCCCTGGGCCTCCACCCTGGCGCTAGGATTAATTGTCTTTCAAGGGTTACTGGGTGGACTTACCGTGACAGAGCTGTTGCGGTTTGACATTGTGACGGCGCACCTTGGCACCGCCCTCCTCTTCTTCACCACAATCTTGGTCATCGGCACTCTGTTGTTGCCCTACCAAGGCACCGGAACGGTTGCAAAACTGCCCTGGGTAAGCCTGACAGCTGCACTTTTAATTTATCTACAAAGCTTGTCGGGCGCGCTGGTGGGCTCTCAATGGGCGTTGCATCAGTGTCTAACGGGGTCACGCCTTTGCAGCGTCATGAATAGTCACCTAATTGGCGTCGTTCCAGCTAGCTTATCCACCCTAATTGTCATTTTTATGGCGCGGCGTACCCCCGCCCTGCATCCGGCCCTCCGAAAACTAGCGCACACAGCCGGAATTCTGCTCCTTGCCCAGGTGGGGTTGGGCGTTGCGACCTTCTATCTGCACCTCCAGGTAGAACCCCTGACGGTGACTCATCAGCTAGTAGGGGCAAGCCTACTGGGGACTTTGGTTTGTTTTACGGTACTGGCCTTGCGCGATCGCCAGATTGCGAGCCAGGTTGTGACGGAAGGGAAATAAATCGAGGAGACGAAGGCTGATCTCCCCCAAGACTGACAACTCTCAACCTTGCACCTTAGCGCTTCACCCACTTCACTTTGGCTGCCCTCAGCCCTACGAAATTTTTAGGAAGATATAATGCAAGACACTATTGGCACCCGTGCGTCCCGCCACCACGAAAACTTGTGGCAAGTGATTCAAAGCTACTGGCAGCTTACCAAGCCCCGGATCATTCTGCTGCTGTTGATTACGACGGCAGGCAGTATGTGGATGGCCGCAGAAGGTCAGGTTGATCCCCTGTTGCTGTTGGTAACGTTGCTGAGTGGGACGTTTGCGGCGGCTTCTGCCAACACGATTAACTGCCTCTATGATCGCGACATCGACTACAAGATGGAACGGACTCGGCATCGGCCCCTGCCGTCGGGTCGGGTTCAGCCTCGTGATGCGTTGGTGTTTGCGATCGCCCTCGCTATCCTGTCTTTTACGCTGCTAACGGTCTTTGCCAATCTGCTGAGTGCCCTACTCGCCATGTCGGGGATCGTCGCCTACGTGCTGGTCTACACCCACTGGCTCAAGCGTCACAGCACCCAAAATATTGTGATTGGCGGTGCGGCAGGTGCAATTCCGCCTTTAGTCGGTTGGGCGGCTGTTACGGGTGAGCTGAGCTGGGCAGCCTGGGTCTTTTTTGCCATCGTCTTCCTTTGGACGCCTCCCCACTTTTGGGCTTTGGCCATGATGATTCGGGAAGATTATGCCAAAGTCGGTGTGCCGATGCTGCCTGTTGTGGCGGGTGAAGCTCCGACAGCTAAGCAGATCTGGATTTATACGCTGCTGTTGTTGCCTGTTACGCTCCTGCTGGTTTATCCGCTGCATGTAATGGGTGCCGTCTATATGGGGATCGCACTGCTGTTGGGCGGTGTATTTGCTGCCAAAGCTTGGGCTTTGCTCCAAGCGCCCGAAGATTTGCAACTGGCGCGATCGCTGTTCAAGTACTCCATCCTGTACATGATGCTGCTCTGCGCTGGGATGGCGATCGATAGCTTGCCCCTGACCCATCAAATCAGTAGTGCGATCGCAGACAACCTCGAGATGATGGTGACGGCGCTGCCAGCCAGCCTCATGCCCTAAACCTCATGCTCTAGATAGGTGAAATGGGGATGCACCGATCCCCTCATCCTGCCTGAACTCCAGTGGAGCATGAGTCGAAAAATGAAAGACAGTGAAAAATGAAAGACAGTGAAACATAAAAGACAATAAAAAATGAAAGACAATGAAAACTGAGATTTGTATCAGTCGCGGAACGTAAGTGCAATATGGCTCCTGCTGTTTTTATTGAAAAACTCCAGAAATACTACGGCCAGGTTGAAGCCGTCAAAGACGTAACTCTCCAGGTCGAACCGGGAGAAATTTTTGGGTTGCTGGGTCCCAATGGCGCTGGAAAAACCACGACACTTCGCTGCCTCTGTACGTTGTCTACTCCAGATGCTGGCCGGGTAGAGGTTTCCGGTGTCTCGGTGCTAGAAAATCCTCGGGTGGCCCGCCAACTGTTGGGCTATGTGGCGCAGGAAGTCGCGCTCGATAAGGTTTTGACAGGACGAGAGCTGCTTCAGCTACAGGCGGCTCTCTATCACCTGCCTCGCCCAGAGGCGCAGGAGCGAATCAATCAAATGATCTCGCTGTTGGGGCTAAAAGACTGGGCTGACAAGCGCACGGGCAACTACTCCGGCGGCATTCGCAAGCGGCTGGACTTGGCGGCAGGCCTGCTCCATCAGCCCAATGTTTTGGTGTTGGATGAGCCTACGGTTGGGTTAGACATCGAGAGCCGAACCGCAATTTGGCAATTTTTGCGGCAGTTGCGCGACAGCGGCACGACGGTTTTGATTACCAGTCACTACCTGGAAGAAGTTGATGCCTTGGCGGATCGCGTTGCCATTATCGATCAGGGTGTGGTGATTGCAACGGGTACGCCTTCTGAGCTTAAAGATCGGGTCGGGGGCGATCGCATCACCCTCCGCATCCGTGAATTTACTCCCAACGACGAAGCCGAAAACGCCAGAACCCTACTGGCCAATTTTCCCTTTGTGCAAGAGGTCATCATCAACGAAGCCCAGGGCAACTCCCTCAATCTAGTCGTCGATCCCCAAAGCGAAGCGCTGCTCACCATTCAGCAAGCTCTTAAAGAATCGGGACTTCCCACCTTTGGCATCTCTCAGGCGCGCCCCAGCTTGGATGATGTCTATCTGGCGGCCACAGGCAAAACCCTCCTAGATGCCGAACTCGCTGCCGCTGGGACCCGCGATCCTAAAAAAGAACGAAAGCAAAACATGAGATAAGCCGCCCTAGTCGAGCTGATGGGCGGAAGGTATTCTATCCTGCCAGAAGGTCAACCTGTGCTCATTGGAGTCCAACTGAGGCGATCGCGTCCTTCTGCTTTAGCTTGATAAAGCGCTCGATCGGCTAAGGCAATCAGTTCGGTGGGGGAGTCTTCGTCGCCAGGAATGATACCCGAAAGACCCAGGCTGAGGGTAAGGCACTGTAATGGCGAGGCGCTATGGTTGATCCCTAAGGCCCGGACCCTCACCCGCATTTCTTCCGCGACTCGGGCGGCTCCTTCGGGGAACGTGTTGGGCAAAATGATGGCAAACTCTTCTCCACCATAGCGGGCAACCAAATCAGCCGGACGTTTAACCCCTTGTTTCAGGGCTGATGAAACCTGTTGGAGACAAATATCTCCGCTGGGATGCCCATAGGTGTCGTTGTAGGCCTTGAAGTAGTCAATATCGCAAAGAATTAAGGAGATGGGAGTCTGGCTGCGGGCGGCGCGACGCCATTCTTCTCGCAGATATTGATCAAATCGACGTCGATTGGCTAGCTGGGTGAGGCCGTCTTGGGTAGAAATCATTTCTAACCGTCGATTGGTTTCCTTCAGATGGCCATAAAGCTCTCCCTGATGGATGGCGATCGCCGCCTGAGTCGCCAATTCACTCAACAGCGTAATTTCATGAGGTTCCCAGGTGCGGCTGCCCTGACAGTGATGGGCAATCATTAATCCCCACAGTTGATCTTGGTGGATGACAGGAACCACCAGATTGGCTTTCACCTGATATCGAGCCAGCACCTCTATATGACAGGGGGCTAGATCTGCTTCATAGATATTTTCAATGGCTCGAATTCGGCCCTGGCGATAATATTTGACGAAGCGATCGCGAAAACAAGGATCGTCAACTTTCTCTCCCAAAATGGTTTGGTAGTCTGGAGAGACCGATTCAACCACGACATGACCGCTCCAATCGGAGTTAAACCGATAGAGAATGACCCGATCGGTTTGCAGCAGCTGACGAACTTCGGTGACGGTGGTGTTGAGGATCTCATTGAGATCGAGAGACTGCCTGATCTTGAGGGCAATCTCCATGACAAGCTGCTCGCGCTGGGTTTGCTGCAAGACTTCTTGCTTAAGCTGCTCGTATTCCAAAATTTTGTGAGCTAGCTCCTGTCGAGTGGCAATCAGAGAATGCTCGGTTGCCGCTGTCGCGAGAGACTGCAAGCCTTGGACTAGACCGGGTTGGTCCAGTTGGGTGGGGGCGATCGCTAAGTTTTTCAGCGGCCAGTAAGATGAGGTGCTGAGATGAGTCGAGGAGTTAACGAGCAGCTTAACCACGGCATCAGACTGGAGGGGGCGGCTGATCAGATAGCCCTGGATCAGGTCACACTGGATCGATTGCAAAAACTCAAGCGCCGCCTCAGTTTCTACCCCTTCGGCCAATACTTGCAGGTTGAGGCCCTGGGCCAACGCAACAATAGCCGTGGCGATCGCCGCATCGCTAGGATTATGTTCTAAATCCTGAATGAACGACTTATCAATTTTGAGAATATCTAAGGGAAAGTGTTTGAGGACGCCAAACGACGAATAGCCCATGCCAAAGTCATCAATGGCAATGCGAATCCCCATATCCTTGAGCTGCTGGAGGGTGGCGATCGCATGCTCGACATCATGCACAACAGTATTTTCTGTGATTTCCAGCTCCAGCAACTGCGGCGGCATCTCAGTTTCCTGCAAAATCTGAGCAATATTTTGGAGCAGGTAGCAATCTTGAAACTGCTTGGCCGACAGATTCACACTGATATGCACGGGCGGCACCCCGGCCAGTTGCCAGCTTCGGTACTGCAAACAGGCGGCTCGCAAAACCCACTCTCCGAGCGCCACAATCAGTCCAATTTCTTCGGCGATCGAAATAAACTCTCCGGGGGGCAAAAGACCCCGACGAGGATGCTGCCAGCGCACTAGAGCTTCCAGCCCAGTGATTTGTCCCGTTTTGAGATCAAGCTGAGGTTGGTACTCCAGGAAAAACTCATCCCGCTCTAGCGCCCGATGCAGATCTGCCTCTAGCGTCAGTCGCTCCAGATTTTGGGCCGTCATTTCTGGGGCATAAATCTGGTAAGTTTGCTGTCCACTCCGTCTGGCCTGATGCAGGGCGGCCTCCGCGTGCTTAACCAAAATGTCTGCCGTTTCGCCATCGTAGGGAGCCAACGCGATGCCCAAATTGGCCGTTAGGTACAGTTCTTGCCCCTGAAAGCAAAAAGGCTCCTCAAAACTCGACAGCAAACAATGCGCGGCCTTGTGAATATCTTCTGCGCTGTAGAGATTGGGCAACAGTAAAATAAATCCGTCTCCATGCCAGCGCGCCAAAAAAGGCGAAAGTGTGTTGTCGTGGAGATAAGACAGTAAATAGTCGCGCAGTCGTTCTGAGATAGACTGCAGCAAATAATTGCCACCGGCATGGCCAAACGTATCATTTACCGTTTTAAAGCGCCCGATATTGAGCGTAGCCACGGCCAACATATCTCCAGCTTGCTGGGTTTGGATCAGCGCCAAAGCTAGTTTTTGCTCAAACAGCATCCAGTTGGGCAGGCGAGTGACGACATCGTAGGAGGCTTGATGTTGAGTTAAATACTCTAGCTCCTGCTGAATGATGGCCATGTAGTACTGCCGCCCTAGGCTTTGAGCCAATCCAAGATCGGCACTACTCCAGCTAGGCACCCGCTGCTTAACTTCGCACCAAGCTGCAAAAGATTGACGTGGCCCCTGATTGCGATGGTCTTGATCAGAAGCTCCTGCCCACAGCGTGCTCACTTCACAGGCTTTGCGAAAAATGGTTAGATAGCCGACGTGTTGATCTCGATACTGTAGCGGCACCACTAGAACAGACTGAATTTCGGTCGTGGTAAACAGCTCTGCTAAGGGTTGGAACTGCGGCGAGCGAGCAAAATCGGCGATCGCCCCGATGATCGGCAACGAATCTGGCAAGCAGTCAATAGCCGTCTGTGGCAGCGACCCCTCCCTCTCGTTCTGCAGGGAAGGCATCACCCACTGTTTCCACGGGCCGTACTCTTCCAGGCAATGTCGGGCAGGTTGCTCTCCGCAGGTATAAATTTGAGCAGCTACCTTTGTTTGTCCTGCCGCAATGTAAAGGCGACCACTATCTCCTCCCAACACATCAACACTTTCTTGCAACACGGTTGGCCAAATCTCTGGCAGATGCGTTGCTGTACTAAGCCGATAACGAATTTGTTGAAGAGCCTGCTCCTGCCTGACCTGCTCCTGGGCTTGGGCCATCAGCATCGATTGGGCCACCGCAATCGAAACCTGATTGCTCAATAGCTGAATGGTTTGTAGTTCAAGCTCTGTATAGTGACGCGGATCGCTATGGTGAGCGACTAGTAAACCCCACAGTTCATCTTCATAGAAAATTGGAACCGACAGGGATGAAACCACGCCCATTGCTAGTAGATATTGGACGTGACAAGGAGCTACAGACGTATAGCGAATATCCCGCTCAGCCTCGTTGCGCTCTAGATTCCAAGAGTTGACCTTGCCTAAGGTTTTTCGCCTCGCAGCCACATCGACAATGACACGTTGACGCCCTGTGGTGAACTGTTCACGAGCATAGGATGGAATATCTTTGGCTGGGAAATGTAGCCCTAACAGAGAAGGCAATCGCTGCAAGTTAACAGATTCGGCAATGACTTCTCCGCTGCCATCATTTGAAAATCGATAAATCTTAATTCGATCGATGTTTAGAAATCTTTGAATCTGCTGAACGACAATCTCTAAAGTTTCATTAAAGTTGAGAAGGTTTTGAATACAGGTTGTTGCTTGTAGTAGTGACTGTTCGTGAGCAAATATCTTGTCGGCCATCATTATCTTCACCTTGCCAGAACCCTGGGGGCGTTTTATACATTGATTTTTGAGCAAATCCTAAATCTTATCTAAAGTATTCCCTGGGAGGCATGAGAAAGTGATATTGATGAGGGTACGTATAAAATGACACATTTTTGTCATAAAACTCCACAAAGTAATGAAACTTCAAGGGCTTAAAGTTCATTCCTTTGGGGGTTGCCATATTGATTCGTATGGCAAATAGTTCTCCTGAGGTAACTTTTTGGCGGCGGCGGCTATTAATTTGTTGGTAGCTTTAAGCGCTCAATAATTTCTTTTGGATCACTTTTTATTCAAAAAGTTTGCTGTATTTACTGCCTCAGATCAGCTTCAGATCTCAAAATTCAAATCAAGGCTTGATATTGCTCACCCAACGGTTTACCCACCTTTTTAATAGCTGGCTCATATTTGGATTTCGCGGAAGAACTGGACTTGGTGAATTTTGGGGCACTGTACTGCAATGCCTTTTAGCATTTTTGCGGGGAGACCGCTAGCGATCGCCCAGAATGCGCTAGTTTAAAAACAAAACTAAACTTTTGGCCCAGCCCATTTTGGTCAGTTCATTTCACTGATCATTTCATTAGAGATAGCACTGTAGGACCGATACTGAGAGGACGTTTTAGATGAGTCAGACAATTACTCCCCCTTCTGCCAACCGGAGTGACGCCCAGCTTCGTCCAGCAGGTGAGGTGGCCATGACGCCTCCGCCCGGTTTCTTCTCCGGAGAGTTTGTGCAAGAAACCTTGGCCTTAACTCGCCGCCTGTTCATTCAGCTGCAGCGCCGTCCCTCTACTCTCATTGCAGGCATTCTGCAACCGATGATGTGGTTGTTGCTGTTTGGGGCGCTGTTTCAAAATGTACCGCAAGGTCTGTTTGGGGAAAGCGCCAACTATGGCCAGTTTTTGGGAGCGGGCATCATTGTGTTTACGGCATTTGGCGGAGCGCTCAATGCGGGTCTGCCTGTGATGTTTGATCGGGAGTTTGGCTTTCTCAACCGCCTGCTAGTTGCGCCTTTAGCGTCTCGGTTTTCGATTGTGCTGGCGTCGGCCATTTTTATTGCCACGCTGAGTATGATTCAGACGGTGGCGATCGTGGGGCTGAGCGCTGTTTTGGGCGCAGGCTTGCCCGATCCGCTCGGGTTGGGGCTTGTGGCTGGCATTGTGCTGCTGTTGGTGCTGGGTGTGACGGCGCTGAGTTTGGGACTGGCTTTTGCGCTGCCGGGTCATATTGAGCTGATTGCGGTAATCTTCGTAACGAACCTGCCGCTGCTATTTTCGAGTACGGCTCTGGCTCCGCTGGAATTTATGCCCCAATGGCTGCAAGTGGTGGCAAGTCTCAATCCGCTCACCTACGCGATCGAGCCAATTCGCTATCTCTACATCCATCCCAGCTGGTCGTTAAATAGCGTTGTGATGCACGCTCCCTTTGCTGAGATTACGATTGCCATGTCCTTGGGGGTCTTGGCCGCGTTTGCGGCGATCGCCCTACTCAGCATTCGATCCGTTCTCAAGCGCAGCTTTGTCTAACCGCTTTGGTTAAAATATCGGGAATATCAGGAGCAACTCTGCTGCTAATTTCGTCATTTCGTCATGGTATCTCCTCAGCGCTAGAGCAGTGATATCGCTGATATGGTTGTTTAGCTGACAGACTTAGCTGCCTACCTTAGCTGCCTGTCTCAATGACAGACTTAGCTGACTGATTTATCCTGATCTGAACGATTCTAATCTCTAGTAAAATTTCTAGCAAAACAGTGGCTGATTCTATGTCTTTTAACTTAAAATCTCTCGTCTGGATGGCGTTTGGGGCATCGGTTGCAGCAGGGGCTGCTTTGACGATGGCAAGTCCTGCCCTGGCTCAAACACTTGGGGCTGATCCGTTGGAAGGATTCCGGACCCAAGACAGTAGCACCGACCCATTTTCTGGTTCTGGGGATGGCCAAATGCGGGGACTGTTTAACTTGATCCACCGCTCTACCTTGGGTAATCCAGCTAGTTTCTCTGACTTTAATCGCCAACAGCGGGAAAGTCTGGACACTGAGGCATCAGATTTTCGGTCTCGGCAACTTGAGATGCTGCGCCAGCCTAGCCAGTTTGAATGGTCTACGCCTCCTGCCTCAACTCCTGCCGACAATTAGTACTCAACTTCTTCTCACCCGGATTTATGTCTCCAGTGGAGCAAGTCAAAGCGATCCTGACCTTCTGGTTTGGAGAACCAGGGTCTGACGATGCGAGCTATCAAAAGCGTCGTCAGCTCTGGTTTAGCAAGAAACCGGAATTTGACCAAGAGGTTCGCGCTCGGTTTTTGTCTGATTACCAACAGGCGGCAGCGGGTGGTTTTGGGGAGTGGCAGCAGTCTCCTCAGGGTTGTCTGGCGTTGATTTTGCTGCTCGATCAGTTTCCACGGAATTTATTTCGGCGATCGCCCCAAGCATTTGCCACCGATCCACAAGCTCTAGCTGTGGCCAAAGAGGCGATCGCCCACAGCTTTGACATGCAGTTAGAACCAATCCAGCGCATTTTTGTTTACTTGCCGTTCGAGCATAGCGAAAACCTCAACCACCAGATTCAATCTGTCAACCTGTTTCGGCAACTGCACGCACAGCATCCAGAGTTTGAAGATGTGCTGGATTACGCAATCCGCCATCTCAAGGTGATTGAGCGCTTTGGACGATTTCCGCACCGCAACCTGATCTTAGGGCGAGAGCATCTGCCTGCAGAAGCGGAGTTTCTAACTCAACCCGGTTCCTCTTTTTAGTCAGGTTCTGAGAAATCGCTTGAGAAATCGTTTGAGAAACTCTCCGAAAAATTAACCGAACAGAGAGAACTGACCGTGACAGTGCGATTGCGGATGGGTAGCTCGACTGTGAAGCAGGTCTGACCGCAGCCGCTCTCAACCCAAACTCGTCCCCCCAATAGCTCAGTCAGCTTCCGCACAAGGGCCAGTCCTAGGCCGGTACCACCTTGCTTCCAGCGATCGGCGTTGGGCACTCGATAAAATTTGTCGAAAATGCGGGAGAGTTCAACTTTGGGAATTTCAATGCCAGAGTTACAGATCTTGAGCTGGATAATGCCGGATTCAGCCTTGGCCGCCAGCGTAATGCTTTCGCCAGGGGGCGTGTATTTGCAGGCATTGTTGAGTAGCTCAGTGATGACGCGCTCTAGATTGTAAGGATCAGAGATCAAGAGGGGCAGCTTGCTAGGAATCTGTAGCTTTAAGGCTTGCTGGCGCTGGCGAGCTCTCTCCTGGAACGGCTCAGCCAGATGGTCTAGCCAAATCGAAAGCTCAATGGCTCCGCTTTCGGAGGGCTGTGTGCCTGCTTCAAGCCGCTGCAGGTCTAACAAGTCGTTGATCAGGTTAATCTCGCGATCGCACTCATCATCCAAGATGTTGAGGTAGCGAGAGAAGCGATCGCTCGGTTCAGGATTGGCAACAGCCAGCATTTGCAGAGCCATTTTCATATTGCAAACGGGCGATCGCAGCTCATGTGACACCGTGCTCAGAAAATCATCTTTGAGCTGGTTCAGCTTTTCGAGTTCGCGCACCTGGCTTTGGGCGGCTTGGTGGAGTCGAGCCTGACGAATGGCGATCGCACATTGGTTAGCCACCTGCTGAACGAGCCGAAGTTCTAGCTCATTAAACGACTGCTCTTTGCGATTTAGCAGTAGCAGATCGCCTAAGGCGCGATCGTTGTCAAAGATGGAGCAGAGCAGCAGCGTCGCCCAAGTCTGGGTCTGCGGGATTTGCGTGCAGAGCTGAAAACATTCGCCCTGCTGAAGTTGCTGATAAATCTGGGGGAACTGACCGAAGGGCAAGATCAGCTCTGAAATTTGCAAATCAGGGTGAGTATATTCATAGCTTGCCTTCAACAAGCTGAGGTCGTCACCATAGAGAGCTGTATTGCAAGAAGACACGTCTAGCGTCTGGCCCAACTCTTGCACCACGGTTTGCAAAATTTGATGCTCATCCAGGCTATCCCGCACTTTATCGGTGATCCGCTTGAGCGTTGCTTCAAAGTCGAGCGCCTGTTTGAGCTGGGCGGTTCGCTCTTGTACCTGAGCCTCCAGGTTGGCGTTGAGATCTCGCACCTGCTGATAGAGTTGAGCTTGTTGAATGGCGATCGCCACTTGAGTCGCCAACTGCTGCATGAGATCAATTTCTGCGGCTTGCCACTGGCGTGGCTGCTGGCACTGATGGGCAATCAGCAATCCCCAGAGGCTAGAACCTTGCAAAATAGGGACTATCAGCTTTGCCTTGACTGCAAACTGCTGCAAAAACTCAACTAAACAGGGAGAAATTTCGGCCTGCTCGACATCGGCGATCGCTCGCATATGTCCCTGAGAATAGTGCTGCTGAAACTCGGCAGGAAAGACCTCTTGGGGAAACGTGCGATGGAGAATGACGGGCCAGCCTGGGACAACGGCTTCTGTAACCGCACTCCCACTCCCATCGGGCCAGAGGCGATAGACCAGAACGCGATCGGCCTGAAGAAATTGCTGAATTTCAGTCACCGTTGTGATCAAAATTTCATCTAGATCCAGCGATTGGCGAATGCGCTGGGCAATACCACTGAGTAACCTTTCGCGGTTGACCTGCGGCTCGTGTGGTTGAGGATGGGAATGGTGAAGAGAGCCCGACTCTAGATCGGTTTCCGGCAGAAACTGTTGATTTCTGCACAAGACTTCTGCTCGCGCTTGCCCTTGGGAATAATCTGTAGAAGCAAGCTCTGGTCGCGGTTGGATCAGGCGATGCGGCTTGCAACCACATAGCCGAGCGAGAAGATGGTCCGAACTCATAATCATATGGACTCCTAACCTGCATGGGTGAGGGGATGAGGCGAGTACCTTGCTAGCGCGATCAGGGGGCGGGGGATCCGAAAGCAACTTGAAATCCATGTATAGTACCTGCCTATACATAGAAAATTAAATGAGAAAAGTAGAGATAATCTGGAGCTATGTATAAGATTCCACAGTCAGCTTATCTATGGCTACTTATTACATAAAATGTAATGAAATTAACAATCTTGAAGTTACTTAAACTTTCCCCTTTCTTGGCGCTGGCGGTGACAGGGGGGGACATAGAGCAGGAGTACGATTGCTACAGCCTTTGGGCTATCTTAGTCTGCTTTCCTGGGGGTTGGGGGCGATCTCCTAAGGCCGCCAAATCACGGCTTAAGCCAAATTCAGGTATAGCTTAAAGTTTCTCCAGACTGAGATCTACGGAGAAGCGACGTAGATACGGGTGTTAAAAATAACTTAGCCTGCGCGATTCAAGTCCCATGCGGTCTTTCTCCCTCCCTAACCAGCTTCGCCATTTTTTCATCAGCTCAAAACGCCTTGCCATCTTTGAAGCTTGTGTCATTGGACTGGTTTCAGGGTTAGCCGCTGTCTCGTTGAAGTGGTCTGTAGGATGGTTGGGTGGATGGCGTGTGCAGACGGCCTACCAGTTTCCAGCCTGGATTGTGCTTCCGGTGATGGGATTGGTAGGAGGGTGGTTGGCTGGCTTCCTAACTGAGCGTTTGGCTCCCGAAGCGGCAGGTAGTGGCATTCCCCAAGTCAAGGCCGCCTTGGCCAATGTTCCCATCGCCTTAAATCTGCGGGTGGCGATCGTCAAGCTGGTCAGCGTAATTTTGGTAATTGGGTCGGGTCTGAATCTAGGTCGGCAAGGACCAACTGTGCAGATTGGTGCAGCCCTCGCCGCTCAGCTCAGCCGTTGGATTCCGACTTCGCCCGAATATCGCCGTCAACTGTTGGCAGCGGGAGCCGCCGCAGGATTGGCCGCAGGATTTAACGCACCCATTGCCGGGGTGTTGTTTGTGGTAGAGGAGTTTCTGCAAGATTTTTCTGGGCTAACCCTGGGCACTGCGATTTTGGCTTCCTTTGTCGGGGCTGTGGTATCTCGTTTGTTGGGGGGGCAGGGTCTGAGTCTGACGCTAGATATGACGACCCTCCAGTCTGGTTTCTCGTTGCAGGATGTCCCATTTTTCCTGATTTTGGGGCTGTTGGCGGGGCTGTTGGGTGCTCTGTTTAGCCAAGGAATTTTTGTCAGCCTGACGTTCAATCGCCAGATTTTGAGGTGGTCTTTGCCTTGGGCGATCGGTTTGGCAGGACTAATTTCTGGCATTGTAGCGATGCTGTTGCCCGTGGCGTTTCGCGATAATACTGGGCTGCGGGAGTTTTTGATTACGGGAGGAGCCACCTGGCAGTTTACGCTGTTGGTCTTTGCCGTCAAGTTTGTATTGACGCTGGTTGCCTACGGTGCTGGTGCTCCGGGGGGGATTTTTGCGCCCGCTCTGATTTTAGGCTCGGCTTTGGGGTATTTGGTGGGGGGCTCTGCCCATGGCTTGGAGGTGTTGGTGGGCATTCCGCTGGGTGTCCCTGCCGGAATCGGGCCTACTTCGACCTACGCCTTAGCGGGTATGGGCGCTTTTTTTAGTGCGGTGACGCGGGTGCCGATTACGGCCATCGTGATTGTCTTTGAAATGACGATGGACTTCAATTTGGTTTTGCCCTTAATGATTGGCTCCGTTGTGGCCTATCTCATCTCGGATTTGTTTGCTAGCGGTTCGATTTATACGCGGTTGCTAGCACTAAATGGGATTGAGCTAGATAAACCGGATGCCCAGGAAGAACTTTGGACTAGCCTGACTGCTGCAACGCTAATGCAACGACGGGTAGAAACGCTGTCAAGCCAGCTGACGCTGAGTGAGGCGATGCAGGCTTTTTCGCGATCGCACCACCGAGGCTTTCCAGTGGTAGACGATGGCATGTTAGTAGGCATCGTCACTCAAACAGATTTGGCCGATATTTCCCGCCGTCCCCCTCAGGATGAGGTCTTGCTACGCGATGTTATGACGCCTCAACCCGTCACTGTGCATCCTTCAGACTGTCTGACCCACGTCTTGTATTTACTCAACCGATTTAAGCTAAGTCGCTTACCGGTCACGGAAGGCTCTAGGCTGCTGGGCATCATTACCCGTGCCGACATCATTCGGGCCGAATCTGACCGATTGAGCGGTGAGGCTCAGCAATTTGGCCCCCAACCCGAACCGTCCTATGTGGTTTACCAAACGCGATCGCCTGCAACGGGGCGAGGTCGGTTGCTGGTGCCCTTGAGCAATCCCAAAACGGCTCCTGTTTTGTTGCGGATGGCTCTGGCGATCGCCCACGATCGTCACTACGAGCTAGAGTGCCTACAGGTCATCACAATTCCGCGCGGCAACTCACCCTCTGCAACAGCCGTCAACACTACGACGAGTCGGCGGTTGCTCCGGCAGGCAGAGCAGATGGGCCGCAAGTTAGGCATTCCCACCCATACCCAAATTCGCGTCGGCCATGCAGCGGCAGAGGCGATGCTAGAAGCGATTCAGGAGCGGCATATTGATTTGATTTTGATGGGGTGGAAAGGGAATACGACCACTCCCGGTCGAGTTTTTGGAGATGCGGTGGATACGGTGATTCGACAGGCTGGTTGTGAGGTGATTTTGGTGAAGCTGAGTGCCGCCGAAACTTTCAACCGCTGGCTAGTTCCAATTGCGGGTGGTCCCAATGCTCAACAAGCGCTCTCATTGCTGCCCAGTCTGATGCCCCTCAGCCAGAAGTTGGAGGTGCTCGTTATGCAGGTGTTTGATACACCGAAGTCTGTTACAGATGTCAGCTTGTTGCAAAATGCAGTTCAACAGTTGAGCGATCGCATTCCTGCCAGAATTTTGGGCCGTCCGGTCTGGAGCTATTCGGTTCCCGACTCGGTGATCGATCTGGCTGAAAAAGAACGCTGTGATGTGATCATGCTGGGGGCCAGTCGAGAAAGTTTGTTGATGCAGGTGGTGAAGGGCAACATCCCTGAAATGATTGCCCGCAACAGCCACCAAACGGTGATTTTATTTAGGGGAGCGATCCAACCCCAATAACAATTTCTCTCAACAGAAAAACGGCTTATCCACCCTGCCTTCCTAGCAAAATGGATAAACCTACCTCAAGAATATCTGCTTTGCAAATATCTGCGTGAGGCGCTACGTCGCGGCGCAGCGGCTAAAATTACTCGCGATAGCCAGGGCGAGTGGTAACGGTAGGCTCTTGGTAGCGTACGGGCTCATCCCGCTTGTTGCGGCCAGCCAATCCAAACAAACCTGCCAGACCGATCAGACCCAGCCAGCCCCAGTCTGTATCATTCTCAAGCTCAGTCACTCGCTGGTTGAGTGCATCTACCTCGGCTTGAGTTGGCTGGGTTGCTGTGATCCCAGGGGTCGTAGTCGTTCCAGGTGTAATGGTTCCTGGTGTAGTGGTTGTGCCCGTTCCGGGTGTAGTAGTCGCTGCAGCAGGCATTGCAGAGGGAAGCACGGCCAGACCTAATGCTAAGACGCCAGCTCCGGCTAACTTCTTGGATGTACTAACAAAGCTTCTCATAAATGTATCCTCGCTAAGTTTGAGATTCATTCGAATGGTCTAAAATCAGTCATACGCAGCTTTCTACGCACTGGCTATCTAAATAACCATGCTGCCGAAATCATGACCTTGCCTCAATTTTAGCGATTTCTACTCCGCCCTAAATCAACCTGCAGCTAGAAATGGCCCCTCCCCGTGACTCCCACGGAAGGGATAGGAGGCGACACCAATCTGATAGGGGGAAAGCACTCTAGCGGCTCAGATTTATTGCTGGCGGCGGGAAAAGAAACTAAAGGCGGCAAAGGCGATCGCAATCACGCCAAATGAGAACACCGTCGTCACTGTCCCCAGGGCATAGAGAGCTGGAGAAGTGACGTTTGTCGTCATACCAAAGATTTCCAAGGGCAAAGTGTTTCTGCCGCCAGCGATCAGAGAGGTGCGGGCAAATTCATCATAGGACAGGGTAAAGCCAAACAAAGCGACCCCGATCAGGCTAGGGCCAATCAGCGGCAGAATAATTTCTTTGAAGGTCTGAAAATCTCCGGCTCCCAGATCACGGGCCGCTTCCTCATAGGCCGGATTGAAGCGATTGAAGACACCAATCATAATCAGGAAGGCAAAGGGCAATGTCCAGGTGAGGTGTCCTCCTAGCGCTGAACTATACCATTGGGTCTGCCAACCCATCAGATTAAAGGCGATGCCAATGCCCAAAGAAACCAAAATGCTAGGGACAATCAGGCTGGAAATGGTGAGGTAAAACACAAACCGAGAACCCCGAAATCGCTTTCGGAACGCCAAACCCGACATGACGCTAATGATCACCGATAGCCCCATCGCCAGAATGCCGAGCTGAAAAGATCGCTGGAAAGATCCGACAAAGTCGCCAATGCGCTGCTGCTGAAACAAGGCCCAGATCCAATGAAAGCCAAAGCTGCGAACTGGAAACGTCAGCGCCCCATCTGGCCCTTGGAGTGACAGGATGAAGATTGAAAACATCGGGCCATATAGGAACAGCACGAATAGCGTAAAGAAGGCTGCCAGTAGGTAAAACGAGGGCGATCGCCGCTTGAGTCCCATCGTCTACAGCTCCTTGCGAATATCGACAATACGCAGAATTGCCACGATCAGCACCATTGTGACGATGAGCAAAATCACGGCATTGGCGGCGGCCAGCGGATATTGCAAGCTGCCAATTTGGTTGCGAATCAGATAGCCCACGGAGGCCGCCTGCCCGCCGCTCATCAGGCGCACCGTCACAAACTCACCCATCGTCATCGTCACGACAAAAATGGAGCCGATTGCCACCCCTGGAAACGAAAGCGGCGCGATGACTTCCTTTAAGACCTGAAAACCAGAAGCGCCAGCATCCTCCGCTGCAGCAATCAGATTGCGGTCGATTCGCATCAGGCTGTTGAAGATCGGCACAATCATAAACAGCGTATAGAGATGCACCATTGCCAGCACAACGGCAAAGTTGGAAAACAAAAAGATATCCATCGGTTGCTGCGTCAGACCCATGCCCATCAAAAACTGGTTGAGCAAACCTTCTCGACCTAGAAATGGAATCCAGGAAATCATCCGAATAATGTTGGAGGTCCAGAAGGGAATCGTGCAGACCAAAAACAAGATGATTTGCCAGCGCAGGCTGTTGATATAAAAAGCCAGAAAATAGGCAACCGGAAAACCAATTGCTAGAGAAAAGAACCAGACCAGGCCCACAAACTTAAACGTGTTGAGGTAGGTGGCGAGGGAAACCTGAGATCTAAAGATGTTTAGGTAATTGTCTAGGGTGAATCCCGGCGTCATGGAATATCCGGTAAATTCCCAAAAGCTGACCACGATGATGGTGAAAATGGGAAACACCAAAAACAGCAGAAATACCAGCGTCTGAGGTGCAACTAGCAGGTAAGGTTCAACGGATTTCCAGCCCTTGAGCATGATGGTTTGTGGGTGCAGAGGGTGGGCGATCGCAACTCAATTTGGCAGTTAGGCGGCGATGAATTCGTTCCATTTCTGGACGAGATAAGTTTGCTCATCCATCGTGGAATTCCAGACCACCACATTGCCCATCCGCTCGTCAAAAGTACCACCGTCCCGAACTGCGCCTTCGGGTTCAAGCTGGGTGCCAAAGGGGTCAATCATGGGTTCAGAGGCAGGTTGGCCCTCATACCAGAAGGCCCACTCGGCTTCAGACATATATTTCTTGGCGTTTTCAGGAATGGCGCTGTAGTAGCCCTGCCGTCCCAAGAAGGCTCCCACCCAACCATCTAGCATCCAATTGAGATATTCATAGGCTGCATCTAACTCAATGCCGGAGAGACTGCGAGAAAAGCCAATGCCACCGCCCCAG
The DNA here is from genome assembly GCA_041746655.1 of Elainellales cyanobacterium. Taxonomy (GTDB): domain Bacteria; phylum Cyanobacteriota; class Cyanobacteriia; order Elainellales; family Elainellaceae; genus JBGTGR01. The sequence continues at coordinate 72,250 of JBGTGR010000076.1, forward strand.
GCCCGATATCCTTCCCGCAAAGGCGCATAGACGCAGTTAATCCCGCGCGATTTGACGGCTGTCACAGCGGGAGACCACATCGACTGCAACACCACCTCTCCTGACGACATTAGGTTGACTGACTCATCAAAGGTTTTCCAGAAGGCACGAAATTGTCCGGCCCGCTTGCGTTCAATCAGAAGGTTGGTGATCTGGTCTAGCTCTGGCTTGGTCATGTTGCCTTTATCGCCAAAGGTCATCAGCCCCAAGGCTTCAACCACCATCGCCGCATCCATGATGCCAATAGAAGGGATATCTAGAATCGAGGTCTTACCCCGAAACTCGTCATTGAATAGCTCACCCCAGCTCTCAATCTCGCGGCCCACCAAGTCAGGACGATAGCCCAGCGTATCGGCGTTGTATTGGAACGGAATTAGGGTGGCCCAGCCAGTGGGTTCAGACGCAAATTGAGTCGAGTCTTGTCCGGTCAGGAACATGACGCGATGGGGTGCGGTGCCCTGAGATTCATTCACTCTGGCTCCGTCGTAGAGTTTGCCAGTGGTGAAAACGGGGACGATTTTATCGAAGTCGTTCACTCGGCTAACGTCGATGGGTTGCAGATTGCCAGCGGGTACAACGAGCGGCAGGCTAAAAAATTCTCCATCAAAGATGTCATATTGTCCGGGCTGGGTAATGGCGATCTGATTGTTTTCCTCAGTGCTCAGCGCCCGCATTTCTAGCTTAAAGCCCAGATCTTCCTCGGCCTTCTCCCGAATTTCGTTGATTTGGGAGACGCCTGTGCCGATGAAACGAAGGGTGACATCTTTAATTTGGTTGGTGTTTACCGTCGGCCCAGTGGCGGGATTGTTGGGGGTTCCTAATGGGGCATTGTTGCGCGCACATTGCGTTGCAGTGACGAGTGCTCCCGCTGCTAATCCCGTTCTTAAAAGTTGGCGACGAGTAATGTTGGACATAGTTTCTCCTGCTTCAAAGGGTCGTTTAATTGGAGGGTGGATTGGAGCGTTTGACAGATGACGGGAGAGAGGTTGTGGCGGCTTGAAAGCGGCGATCGCCCCCTCGCGCAACCTGTCTAGTGTGGGAGGAAAATACAGTCCTCCGTTGACCAGCTCAACGTCACCTGCTGCCCTTCAGCAAGCGGTTGAGTCAGCCAGTCGGTAGTACGAACCTTGTAGAGCACCTCTTCGCCTGTGGCTACGACAATCAGCGAAACACGGGTGACATAGCCTGTAAACTCAATCATGCTGACGCGGGCTAGTAGCTGGTTAGAGCTTGAGGCACGGGTAGATGTCACATCAAGGGTTAGGCTATCGGCCCGAATGCAGCAGGCGGCAGTCATACCCACATCAGCCGTTTGACCTCGACAAAAGAGGGTTCCGATGCCATCGACCTCCAATTGGATGACGCTACCCTGACCTGCTGGCACTACGCTCGTTACCTTGCCGACAAAAATGTTGTTGTCTCCGACAAAACGGGCGACAAAGCGGGAAGCTGGAGCACTAAAGATTTCGGTAGGAGTGCCAACCTGGTCGATGTGGCCGTGATCCATGACGACGATCTGATCGGCCAGGGAAAAGGCTTCATCCTGAGCATGGGTGACTTGAATGAAGGTCATGCCAAACTGCCGCTGAAGTTTTCGCAGCTCGGCGCGAGTTTTGACCCGCAGCGATTCATCGAGGGCGCTCAGAGGCTCATCCAAAAGCAAAACTTGTGGTCTTGTCACTAGGGCACGGGCTAGGGCCACTCGCTGCTGCTGTCCGCCACTGAGCATACTGGGCTTGCGGTCGGCAAATTTGCTCAGGCCAACGACCTCTAGCATCTCGTTGACTCGCTGGGTGCGATCGCCTCTCTGGGTGCCCCGCATCTTTAGCCCAAATTCCACATTCTGCCAAACCGTTTTGTGCGGAAAGAGCGCATAGTTTTGAAACACCATCGCGGTGTTGCGCTTGGCAGGTGGTAGATCGTTGACGCGGCGATCGCCAATCAACACCTCCCCACTCGTCACAGCCTCATGCCCCGCAATCATCCGGAGGGTACTGGTTTTACCACAGCCACTCGGCCCCAACAGACAGCAGTAGGAGCCCGTCGGAACATCCAGACTGATATTTTCAACCGCGACAAAGGAGTCATACTGCTTTGTGACCGATCTCAACCTGACCCCCTGAGCATTGGCCGCCATCAGGTCTTGAGATCCACTGGCCATTTGGGGCTGGAAGGGTTCCGTTCCAATTATTGCCGGATGCGTCGAAACAGATGGATTAGACACAGATGGATTAGACATAGTCAGGGCGCAAATTTGCTTCAGAACAGCCTGGGCCTGCAATAGTCAGTTAAAAGGTTTCCAGAAAGGAAAATTGTACTTCTGGATACATTCAATTGCTGAAATAGAAGGGATTTTTAAGGTTTCGCCCAAACACTTCTTAAAATGCTTTTCAAGACAATTCTTTAATAATTTTGTTGGCTTTATGTGCTTGATTTTTTGGTTTAATTAATCAGCCAATCTTAAGTTTGAAATTGCAGGTCAAGCAAATTCAAAACCGACTAAATTTGATGATAAGTGGGCTGTTTAAAGGGGTTAGGGGTGTTCCAAAATAGGAGTTAAGCTATCGTGTCTGAGGTGCTGATTAAGAGTGGACGAATCGTTACGGCGGTTGATGATTATGTCGCAGATATTCTGATTCAAGAAGGACGAATTGAGGCGATCGCCCGTCATATTGATCGGCCTGGTGCTGAACTGCATGATGCGTCAGGGTTGCTTGTCATGCCGGGTGGGGTTGATGTGCATACCCACATGGAAACGCCGATGGGGCCAGAGGTTCGCACCTGCGACAGCTTTGAAACCGGGACGCGATCGGCAGCCTTTGGCGGCACCACCACCATTGTTGACTTTGCTCAACAGGTCAAGGGCGGCAGCCCCAAACAAGCGCTAGATCAACGCTTAGCGTCAGCCGAACCCCAAGCTTGTGTGGACTACGCCTTTCACAGCATCATCACCGATGTCACCCCAGAAGCTTTATCCGAACTTCCTGACCTGATCAACCAGGACGGCGTGTCTAGCTTCAAGATGTATATGGCCTACCCCGGCGTGCTGATGGTGGATGATGCCTCTATTTTTAAGACCATGCGGGCGGTGGGGTTGCATGGCGGCATGGTCAATCTTCATGCCGAAAATGGCAGTGTGATTCAAGTACTGATTGAAGAAGCCTTAGCTCAGGGCAACACTTCTCCGAAATATCACGCCCTAACTCGACCTCGCATCCTGGAAGGAGAAGCGACTCATCGGGTGATTCGGTTGGCCGAACTGGCGGAAGTCCCAGTTTATATTGTGCATCTCTCGGCCAAAGAAGCCTTGGATGCGGTGGTGGAGGCGCGCGATCGCGGCATTCATGCCTTTGCCGAAACTTGCCCTCACTACCTGTTTTTGACTCACGAAGAATATGAGCGTCCCGGCTTTGACAGCGCCAAATATGTGATGACACCGCCCCTGCGCGATCATGAATGTCAACATGCGCTCTGGCGAGGACTGAAGTTTGACGATCTGCAAGTCGTGGCTACCGATCACTGCCCGTTCTGCTTCAATGAAAACCCCTACGGCATTCATCAATCTAAGCAGCTGGGCAAAGATGACTTTTCCAAAATTCCGAATGGGGCACCGGGCGTCGAGTTTCGGCTCTCGCTGTTGTTTGATGGCGGCGTCAGTGCGGGCAAGATTTCGCTGAATCGCTTTGTGCAGCTCGTTTCAACGGCTCCCGCCAAGATGTTTGGATTGTTTCCTCGCAAAGGGGCGATCGCCATCGGCAGTGACGCCGACCTCGTGCTGTTCGACCCTCTCAAAACCCATACCCTCAGCGCTAGCACCCATCATTCCAACGTAGATTACTCGTTGTTTGAAGGACGCCAGGTGACAGGCAAGGTCGAGAAGGTTTTTTTGCGAGGTCAGCTTTTGGTCGATGGCGATCGCTGGCTAGGAAAAGTAGGCGCAGGCCGCTATCAAAAGCGATCTGCGTCCGGTGATGTAATGTGATGTCCGGTGATATCCGGTGATGATAGGTGAAAATTCTAGACTTGCAAAGTCCGGCGTTGATCAAACCAGGCCCGCAGTTCATTGACGCTGCGACAGTCAATCAGTTCGTCTAAGTTTTCAACCTGGCTAAAATATCGGGCAATGGCAGCAAGCTGGGCTAGGTGGTCTTGGGTGGTGCGCTGGGCAGGGCTGAGCAGCAGAATCACGACATATACAGGTTGCTCTACCCGATCGTGCTCTACGCCCTTGCGATGGATGCCCAAAAACATCTTGGTTTCCTTTAGCTCTGGCACCCGAGCGTGAGAGATAATCACACCGGGCAAAATTTCGCTGGCATAGCCAATTTCGTCGTAAACCAGAGATTTCAACACCGAGCCATGTCGGGCGTCACTGTGGGCGATCGCCGTACTCAGGAGCGCATCAACCGTTTTTTCGTAGGAAGGTGCGGTCAGATCGAGCAGCACCCGCTCTTCGGTCAAGATATCCGGCAAGCCTTGCGGCTGAATCGCGGCAAAACCACGGACATCTCTTTCGGACGGATAGAGTACCAGGAAGCTCGCATTGGAGTCGGCCAACATCTGGGGCACTCGTTCTAGCGATCGCTCGTAGGCAATCGTTCCTTCACGGGCGCTAACTTGTACCACCAAATTGCTGTCGCTGGGAAAGTCCTGCAACGTAGCACGAAGTCCTTGCCAAGACGCAACTTGCATAAATCCAACCGCAACCTCGATCGGCACTTCGTTAAAATGCTGCCGGAACCGCTCCGCATCGTCTTTGATCACCAATACCTGTAGAGAGGCTCCGAGTTGAGATGCCAGGTGTTTGAGCGATCGCACGGCTTCATAAAAACCCGGATTGTGGTCAACCAGGGGCGGCAGCACGACTACCAACCGTTGAAAGGTAGCAATCGGATGATCGAGTTTGCAGACCCACACCTGTTGGGTAGACTGCTCCAACATCTGGTCAATGACGGTGCCAAAAATGCGTTGTTGAGCAGAGCGCGCCCCATTCCAGCCAATCACAATATCGCTGACCCGCCGCTCGGTTGCCGCTTCCACAATTCCAGAGGCCGGATTTCGAGCGACGCGAGTCACCGGATTGACCGGAACATCCATCTCCGCCGCATGCACCACCGCATGGGCCAACAATCTTTCAGCCGCCGCAACATTGATTTCCGTATTTTCAGCCGCCATTTCCTCCGCGACAACGGTGAGAGGAAATACACTTTCCTCCGATTTGTTGTCTCGCAGCATCGCCGCAATGTTGACCAGCGTTTCGCTCGTAGAGGGGTTTGCCAGCGGTACCAAAATCCGTTGCGGAGCGCTGCGCGGCTCATAGAGCTGTTCTTCCTGTTGGCGGGCCACCTCCCGACCAAATCGATCTACCACCCACGGCCCCAAAATACAGGTGGCAAAAATCATTAAAACAACCCCGTTTAAAACATCATCTCCAATGATGCCTAGCTCATAGCCCACCAAGGTTGCAGCCAGTGTTGCAGCGGCTTCGCAAGTAGATAGCCCAAAAATCACCCAGCCCTGAGCACTGGAATAGTTATAGAGTCGTTGCGTAATGCCTGCCGAGATCCATTTCGTCCCCACGTTGGTAGACAGCATCGAAATCATCACGACCCAAGCCGTCAGGCCACTTGCCAACACTGAGACATCGACCAGCAGCCCAATAAAAATCAGGAAAAATGGAATGATAAACGTTTCGCCAAAGAACTGAATCCGGTTCATGAGGCGACTTCGTTCTGGAATCAGCCGATTCAGCGTTAGCCCTACCAAAAACGCCCCTAGAATGGCTTCAGTCCCAACGGCACGGGCCAAGTAAGCTCCAATGAAGACGACCGCCAGCACAAAGATAAATTCACTTTTGCCGCCATCGGACACATTGCGAAAAAACCATCGCGCCAAAGGCGGCAGGAGATAAACCACCGCTGCCACATAGATCGTGATCGCCAACGCCAATGTGATCCAAAACATGGTGGTGAGTTCGCCTTCAAACCCCCTGGCGACGACAACCAGCACCAGTAGTGCCACTGTGTCTGTGAGAATCGTGCCGCCAACTGTCGTGACAACGGCGTCATTTTTCGTGATGCCAAGGCGACTAATGATCGGATAGGCCACCAGCGTATGGGAAGCAAACATGCTGGCAATCAGAATGGATGCGGCCCAGCCAAACCCCAATAGATACCGAAAGATTAAAGTTCCGGCAAGTTGGGGAATGGTGAAGGTGATAATGCCAAAAACTAGGCTGCGATCGCGATTTTTGCGAAACTGAGACATGTTGATCTCCAGCCCTGACAAAAACATGATGTAGAGCAGGCCCACATTACCCAGCAACTCAATTGCCTGCCCCCGCTCCAACACATTCAGCACACTGGAGCCCAATACGACTCCGGCTACAATCGGCCCGATGAGCCCCGGCAACCGTAATCGCTCAAACAGCAGCGGTGCCGCTAAAATCACGACCATGCATATCCCGAAGATCAAAATCGGGTCTGTAACAGGCAGTGGTAGCCCTAATATTGAGTCCATTGAACTGTCTCCAGAGTCAAGGCGGGTGAAGTAAGCAAGCCGTTGCGATACCAGCCAAGGACACTGACGAGTTCAAGACATTGTTAAAATGCTGAATCTCAGTCTCCTCTCATTGCCGACGAAGTTAGCTGACGGGCTAGGACTGAGAGATGTCCCTCTTGGCGCTCTGAATCTATGACATGACATCATCGATCAGGCTTGCCAAGATGCGCCCCAGTGAACTGGTTCCTCCGCTTCAATCCCGGTTGTACTCTGGCTTGAAGGGCCAGAAATCAGGATCAAATTAGGCTGACTTGCTTGAATTTTCAGCATTCTAGCATGAAGTAAAAAGCTGCTGTTCTGCCTGAAGATGCAAGCGCCTGCGCCAAAAAATCAAGGTGTAGATTTGGGGCGATCGCCAAATCTACAACACTTAAACGACACTTGGTTGCCTACGACACTCTTCAGTTCTGCGACAAATCTGAGAATATCTCCTAGCACAGATATAAAACTAAATGAAAGGCTGGGGTGTATGAGCATACTGGCGAGAGCGCGAAGCGTAGATCGATCGCAGGCGAGAGAAGACTATCCCCTCAGTGCCGTTCCGATAGATGCCCGTAAACCTATCTGGTCATTGGCTCCGCTGCTGATGGGGTTTGCCCTGACCTCCACCACCCTATTTGCCGGAGGCACGATTGGTACTGCGTTTGGGTTTACCGACATCCTGTGGTTGGTGCTGATTGGCAACCTGATTTTGGGAACTTATTGCGCCACACTAGGCTTTATTGCCTCCAAAAGTGGTCTGACAACGGTGTTAATGGCTCGCTTTAGCTTTGGCAATGTAGGGTCACGCTGGGTTGACTTTATTTTAGGCTTCACCCAGATTGGCTGGTATGCCGTCACCAATGCCTTTGTTGCCCAAGCGCTCAATCAGCTGATTGGTTTGCCTGAGTCGCTCAATTGGCTGGTGGTGGTGCTCTTCACCTATGCTTTTTGTGCCACAGCCTACTTTGGCTACACCGCGATGGATTGGCTTAGCCGTCTGGCCGTTCCAGCCATGCTGATCTTGATTGCTGTGAGCCTGACGTTAGCGGTTGGCGATGGGGGCAGTTTGGCGGAGTTGCAGGCGATCGCCCCGACCCAACCGCTCGGATTTGGTTCAGCCCTGACCGTTGTGATTGGCACATTCATCTCTGGCGGAACGCAGTCCACCAACTGGAGCCGTTTTGCCAACTCAGGGCGCAGCGCTGTGATCAGTACTTTGTTTGCCTTTTTTCTCGTTAATGGTCTGCTGGTCTTTGCTGGAGCCTTTTGTACGCTGGTGTATGGAAGTCAAGACATTGTGCAGGCAATGGCTCAGCAAGGCATTTTGGTGGGTGGCCTAATTTTGCTGATTTTGAACGTTTGGACAACGCAAGACAATACTATCTATGCCTTTTCGGTCGCGGGGGCCAACATGTTTCGGATCAGCAAACGCACCTACTTTGTGCTGGGTGGGGCAACCCTCGCGTTGGTGTTTGCGCTAGCTGGCATTTATGATTCGCTGATTCCTTATCTGATCTTTTTGGGTGCGGTGATTCCTCCAGTAGGCGGCATCATCATGATGGACTTTTGGTTTCGGCATCGGGGTGAGTTTCCTTCGTTGGACGCTCGCATTCCGGCCTTCAATTGGGCCGGCGTAATTGCCTACCTGGTGGCGTCGGGGGTAGCCTATGTCTCTGGAAACGCCAACTTAGGCATAGCGCCTATTAACGGCATCATTGTGGCGGCGGTGCTCTATGCCATCTTGCTGAAGCTGATTCCTCAATCCATTCGCGATTAAGTCGTGATTGAAGATAGCTTGGCATGGCGACTCTAACCACAACCCCAAAAATAATTTCTGAAGCCGTGCAATCTGACGCCTTTATGGTTTATCCTTATAAATCGGAGTCAATAAGGCGAAACAGAGCGCTCTATGACCCAAAAAACACGCGGATGTGGTGGAATCGGTAGACACGCACGCTTGAGGGGCGTGTGGCGAAAGCCTTGCGAGTTCGAGTCTCGCCATCCGCATGATCTTTTTACTAACGCCGGGACTAGCGTCGAGGCTAGCAATCGAGTCCCATGCAAATCTCCTGCAGATTGGGTGTACCCGTATTATGATGCAGGTATTATAGAAGATAAAGTTTTGTAAATACCTTGGCCTCAACCTTTCAACCCCCTCAAGGCACCGTACTGCCTCAATCTTGGTATACATTAGATCCTCTCTGGCAGGGTGATGAGGTGGTCGTGCAAAAAGGGTTGCCACACCACCAGCTCTCGCCTGCTTGGCAGATGCTGTTGTTGGGAGACGGTTCCCCCACCCGACATTTGCAACTGTTGACCGGAGAACCGACAGGAGTTGATGTGATTGATATGTCTTGGATTGGGGACGATCCGGATGGTGCGCCTGAGATTTTGCAGGTCGTTCCCGAACCTCGACTGCGACGCCAAGTATGGTTGCGGACGGCTTCAGGTCAGCGATTGGCCTATGCAGCGTCTTGGTGGGAAGCCAGTCATGTAGACGAATATCTGCAAAACCGCTCGCTCCCGATTTGGGCTAGCTTGGCTCAGCTGCGAACCGAGCTATATCGGGAGATTCAGGGTGTTTGCTATGGTCATTCTCCAGCGCTAGAAGCGGCTTTAGGACAGACGGGGCCATTTTGGGGACGGCACTATTTATTTTGGCATCATGGCCAGCCCCTCACCTTAATTTATGAGGTGTTTTCGCCTTACCTCGAACGGTATCTAGGCCCAATGCAGCCTAGTAGAGACGACGTTGCAGCGTTGCAGCAGTCGTAGTGCTGTCTAGAACCAATCAGGTACCAAAAAGCAGATGCAGCAGATTTGGTTCTTGCGGATCTGTCTAGATTTTGTGTAGCTTGTTGCTGAAAGGTCAGAGGCCCTCCAGCTTTAATAAAGAGTTATGTTTGTGCCTTAAAGCACATCTAGTGGCTGCATCTGCTTATTCTCATCAACCTTGACAACAGATATGCCGCATATGTCCCATGACCCACCACCCTCTGATCTCCGGGTTGCAGACGGGATGTCTCCAAGGAGTATGTCTCGTCTACAGGAGTTTCTGCATGAGCTAGCTGAAAGGGCTGACGGGGATGAGATCTCCCACCTCTTGCAGCAAATCGTCAGACAGGCTGAGAATCAACTGTTACAGTCCATGATTATCGCCATCAGTGAGTCTTCGGATTTTGATGCGGCTCTAGAGGTTGTGCTGCGGCAGGTTTGTGAGGTGACGGGCTGGAGCTTTGGAGAAGTTTGGCTCCCGACTGCCGATGGCTTGAGGTTGGAGTGTAGTCCGATTGGGTATGTCCAAAATTCTCAGCTTTGCTCGTTTCGGGAGTTTAGTCGGGAGCAGACTTTTGCGCTTGGGGAAGGTCTGCCGGGGCGGGTGTGGGCGAGTGGACTGCCAGAGTGGCATCCTGATGTTTCTGTGGTGCCAGAAATTATTTTCCTCAGGGCGGAAGCTGCCAAGCAAGCGGGGCTGCGGGCTGGGTTGGGGGTGCCGATTCGGGCCAAAAAACGGGTGCTGGCGGTACTCGTGTTTTTTATGGCCGAAGCTCACGCAGAAGATAAAGTGCTTGTGGAAGAGGTTGTGGCGATCGCCGCTCAGCTCGGTGCTGTGATGCAACTCAAGCAGACCGAAGCGGCACTGAGTGAAAGCCAACGGCGGCTAACGCGGTTGATCGATTCTCTCCCTGGCATTGTGTTTACCTGCGCTAGCGACCCTGACTGGTCCATGTCTTATCTGAGCGAAGGCTGTTTGAGCCTGCTCGGATATCACCAGAAAGAACTCGTCGGACCGCATCGACACGTTACCTACAATGACCTGACCCATCCAGATGACCTGTCAATGGTCTTGGTGCAGATTAATGAGGCGATCGCCCACAAGCGACCCTACGTGACGGAGTACCGCATCCGGACTAAAACGGGCGAAGAAAAATGGCTGTGGGAGCAGGGGTATGGTGTTTTTGATGCAGAAGGACAGATTCTGGGGCTAGAAGGCTTTATTTCCGACATTACTGAACGCAAGCACGCAGAGGAAGCCCTGCGGCGGGCCGAAGAAAAATATCGCGGTATCTTTGAAAACGCTGTAGAAGGCATGTTTCAGACCACGCCAGAGGGGCGCTATATCATGGTCAACCCCATGTTGGTCAAGATTTATGGCTATGAGTCTCCTACCGCGCTGATCGAGACCCTAACCGATATTCAGCATCAGCTCTACGTTGATTCAACTCGCCGCATTGAGTTTAGTCATTTGTTGCAAGACCAAGATGCCGTGTGGGGGTTTGAGTCCGAAGTTTATCGCCGGGATGGCAGCAAGATCTGGATTTCTGAAAATGCTCGTGCCATGCGAGATGCAGAGGGGCGACTGCTGGGCTATGAGGGCATTGTGGCCGATATCACAGAGCGCAAACAGGCAGAGATTACGCTGCGCCGTCGAGATGCCCTCTTGCAAGGTGTTGCAGATGCAACTCGCCACCTTCTCACCGAGTCAGACTATCGGCAGGCGATCGCCCAAGCCCTAGCCATCTTAGGAACGGCGGCAGGTGTTGATCGGGTCTACATTTACGAAAATCATCCTCACCTTGCCACTGGGGAAATCGCGATCAGCATGCGCTACGAATGGACTAGGCCCGAAATTCTGCCTAGTATTCAGGGGGCTCACTGGCAAAATCAACCCTACAGCACGTTTGGTCTGACCCATTGGTATAGTGCTTTTTCGGTGGGGCAGTCAGTCGGCGGCATCACACGCCAGATGTCGCAGTCCGAACAAGAACTGTTGGGCCGAGACAAAATTTTATCCATTTTGATGGTGCCGATTTTTGTTGAAGATCACTTTTGGGGGCTGATTGGCTTTGATGATTGCCAGACCGAACGCGACTGGTCGCGCAGCGAAGAATTGATCCTAAAGGCGATCGCCGCCAGCATTGGAGGTGTTCTCCAGCGCCACTGGAACGAAGAAGTGATTCGCTACCAAGCCTTTCACGATTTACTGACGGGCTTACCCAACCGCGTCTTGTTTAACGAACGCCTCCAGCAATCTCTCGCCCAAGCCGAACTTGAACAAGAAACCCTCGCCGTGATGTTTTTAGATCTAGACCGATTTAAAACAATCAACGATACCTTGGGTCATGCGATCGGTGATCAACTGCTGCAAACCGCAACCCAACGCCTTGTGGGCTGCCTGCGCGATAGCGACATGATTGCCCGTTGGGGGGGCGACGAATTTACGTTATTACTTCCGCTGGTGAACAGTGTGGACGACGTTGCCAAAATCGCCCAGCGCATCTTAGATGCAATGAAGCCCACATTTCTCTTAAACGGCCATGAACTCTATGTGACCAGCAGCATTGGCATTGCGCTCTACCCCCAAGATGGCAAAGATGCTCAAACCCTGCTGAAAAATGCTGATGCAGCCCTCTATCGCGTCAAGGAGCAAGGCCGCAACCACTATCAGTTTCACACCGCGATCATCAGCTCCCAGGCTTCCGAACGGCTTGCACTCGATAATAGTCTCCACCATGCCTTAGAGCGCAAGGAGTTTGTGGTCTACTATCAGCCCCAAATCAACGTCGCAACAGGAGAGGTCACGCAAATGGAAGCCCTCCTGCGTTGGCAGCATCCGACCCTGGGAATCGTCTCTCCCCGCACCTTCATCGCCCTCGCCGAAGAAAACGGCCTAATCGAACCTATTGGCGAATGGGTGCTGCGGGTCGCCTGCGAGCAAGCCAAAACCTGGCATGAAATGGGCCTCTCTTCACTGCGAATCGCTGTCAACCTATCAGCGCGCCAGTTTCAGCAACCGCAGCTTGCCCATCAAGTCGCAACCGTCTTAGCAGAAATCGGCCTAGAGCCTCATTTCCTAGAGCTAGAGATCACTGAAACCGCCACCATGCAGAACGTTGAGTTTACCCAAGCCATTCTGAAAGAACTGCGAGACATGGGCGTACGCATCTCAGTCGATGACTTTGGTACGGGCTATGCCTCCCTCAGCTATCTCAAGCAATTTCCGCTACATACCCTCAAGATCGACCAATCCTTCGTCCAAGATCTCACCGACCAACCCGAAGATCTAGCCATCATCACCGCCATTATTACCCTTGGTCGAGGCCTCAACCTGAATGTCGTTGCCGAAGGCGTCGAAACAATAGAACAGATGGAACGGCTGCGATCGCTCCACTGCAAAGAAATGCAAGGCTATTGGTTTAGCAAACCTCTAGATGCGATCGCCGCCACGCAGTTTTTACAAACCCACAGCTCAACTCCTTACAGTTCAACTCCTTTCGCTGTAACTAAAACTGCCGCAAAAACCGCAAATCACTCGTATACAGCCGACGAATATCATCTAGCTGGTGCTGCACCTGCGCCAATCGCTCCACTCCAAAGCCAGCCGCAAACCCTGTATAAACCTCAGGATCGTAGCCAACCGCCTTCAACACATTGGGATCAACCATCCCGCAGCCCATTACCTCCAGCCAGCGGCCCCGCCACTGTAAATCAACCTCCGCAGAAGGCTCCGTAAACGGGAAAAAGCTGGGACGAAAACGAATCGGCAAATCGCCAAACATCTGTTCCAGGAAGACCTTCACCGTACCGCGCAGATCCGTAAACGTCAGCCCCTCATCGATGGCCAAAATCTCAATCTGATGGAACACCGCCGTATGGGTCGCATCCACTGTATCGCGGCGATAACACCGCCCCGGCGACGCAATCCGAATCGGCGGATCATTATTCTCCATGTAGTGGATCTGCACCGAAGAGGTGTGCGTCCGCAGCAAATTTCCTTCCGGCAAGTTGAACGTATCCTGCGCGTCGCGGGCTGGGTGATCGGGCGGGAAATTGAGCGCCTCAAAGTTGTAGTAGTCTGTTTCCATCTCTGGCCCTTGGGCAACGGTATAGCCCAGACCCACGAAGATATCTAGCGCTCGTTCGATCGTGCTGGTAATGGGATGAGCATGGCCCTGCGGACGGTAGGTGCCCGGCATGGTTACATCCAGAGTTTCTGCGGTGAGTCTAGCTTCAATTTGAGCCGCTTGCAGTGCCGATCGCTTTTGATCTAAGTCTCCTTGCAGCGCTTCCTTCACCTCGTTGGCTAGCGCCCCAATTCGAGGACGCTCAGCAGCATCCAATCGGCCCATCCCGCCCAAAACTTGAGAGAGCTGCCCTTTTTTACCCAGATATTTGATCCGCTGCTGTTCCAGTTCCTCCAGATTTGCAACAGCGGCGATCGCCTGCTGCGCCTCTTGCCGCAGGGCCGTCAATTGAGCTTCCAGATCGCTAGGCTGTGTGGTCATGCTTGTGGTCATTCAGTAAAACAGTAGTAGTGAGTGCCAGTTGACATCCTCCCCGACCTGAAGGTGCGGGGATTCCTCACCACGCCAAAACCTACGAATAGGAGA